>NZ_JBYTAP010000005.1:0-101688 GCF_058788335.1 Rhodococcus sp. FW305-130
GGCGGCGGCATCGGCGCAGCCGCACTCTGCGGCGGCGGCGGACAAGGCGACGCACTCATCATCCGCGTCCCCAAGGCATGAGTGTCTAAATACACCTGAACGAGCGCTCTCGCTCTCCGACGCCCCGTGGTTTTGCTCACACAACTACGGGGCGTCGTAGTTGTTCGGGCACAATGGCCTCATGGCGAACATCTTTGACGTATCCACTCCCGCGAAACGCTTCCGTCTGGTGGCGTGGTGGGAAGCTGTGACCTGGGCGGCCTTGCTGGTTGCCATGTTCTTCAAGTGGGTCCTCGGACACGAAGAAGCGATTCGCATCCCCGGAATGGTCCACGGTACCGCGGGCTTCCTGGTGTTCATCGTTGTTGCTCTGCTGACTGCGTGGTCGCTCAAGTGGGACATCAAGACCACGATCCTTGCGCTGATCTCGAGCGTTCCTCCGTTCGGCACCGTCATTTTCGAACGCTGGGCAGTGCGAAACGGCAAGCTCGGTGAGCTGTCCACGGAGTTCGAGGCGTCCAAGGGCAACGCGGCGCTCGTCTGAGTGCTGCATCCCTCTACGTAGCTTCGCGCAACTCGTGACAAACTGGGAGTCGTGACTCGACCAGGTTCCAGGCCCCCCGCGCGTTCGTCCGCAGTTGCTGCCGCCATGAGCGGCGCAGTCGACTTGTCCGCCTTCAAAGAGCGGGCCACGGCCCCACCACCGCCGCGTAACACCAGCGGCGACGGGGCCGTTTCTGCTGTCTCCGGGGCAGTGATCGAGGTGACCGAGGAGAACTTCGAAAGCGAAGTCCTGCTGAAGTCGAGCCAGGTGCCGGTCATCGTCAACATCGGTGGCCGCGCATACGAGCCCTCGGTCGTGTTCACCGAAGTTCTCGAATCATTGGCGGCCCGCGCCGGCGGCAAGTGGATTCTTGCCAACGTCGACGTCGACGTGAGTCCTCGCATCGCGCAGGCATTCGGTGTCCAGTCGGTGCCGACGGTTGTTGCCGTCGCGGCTGGTCAGCCGTTGGCCGATTTTCAGGGTGCTCAGCCAGAGGCGCAGCTCAGCCAGTGGTTCGACGCAGTGCTCCAAGCTGTCGAGGGCAAGTTGAGTGGGCCGGTGTCCGACGGGGACGAACCGGTGGAGGAGGTCGAGGATCCTCGCTTCGTGGCCGCTGAAACCGCGCTGGACGGGGGCGATCTCGACGCCGCCATCGCTGCGTACCAGATGATTCTCGACGCCGAACCCAACAACGCGGAGGCCAAGAGCGCTGTCCGCCAGGTGAAGTTCATGGCTCGGGTTCAGGGCGTCGATCCCGAGTCGATTGCGGCCGCGGATGCTGATCCGTCCAATCTCGAACTGCAGTTCGCTGCAGCCGACCTGGAAATGTTCGCCCAGCAACCCGAGGCTGCGTTCGCTCGCTTGATCTCGGTGGTATCTCGAACTGCCGGCGACGACAAGGCCGCAGCGCGGACGCGCCTGCTCGAGCTGTTCGAACTGTTCGACCCGGCAGAACCGATCGTCATCGCGGCCCGGCGTAAGTTGGCTTCCGCTCTCTACTGACGTGTGGACCGGCAGCCGCTACTCCGTGTAGCGGCTGTCGCACACTTCCCGGCCACCCAGTACACCGGTCCGGAACGCGTCTACGCGTGCAAACCCGCTCGGCACCGTCTCACCGTTGACGTCACTGGCGGCGAGGCCATCGGTCAGCAGCCCCGATACGGCTTCGTCGAGGTCGCCGGGGGAGAGTGTGACTTGAGCTCCGGACGCCGCAGCGTTGGTGGGACTGAGCGCTGCGGTGATGACGCCGGACAGGCAGGCGGCGCGCAAGGCAGTTTGCGGAGTGTCGAGCGATTGGCCGTTCTCCTTCTGCATCGCGAGGGTGTACCTCGACGCGAGCAGGACGTAGGCGTTGTAGTCACCGGTGATGTTGGTCTGGATCAACTCACGTCGACCGACGCGACCCGGCGTGCCGCGCTCGGCCAGGTCGTCGACGCTGATTCCGATGGTGTTCGTCGACGGGCAGTACGAGACGGGCTCGGTCGCAACGGCGTCGCTGCACCCGGTGTCTGCGCCGGTGAACACGACCTTCGGCGGCTCGGGTAGATCGAAGATCGCTTGGAATGTCTTCACGAACTCGTCGAGCGTTGCCTCGGTGACAGGCAGTTCTCCGGAGTCGTTGCCTTCGGCGAACTGCTGCGGGAGGTCTGCGCGTCGTGACTCGATTTCGTCGGCGTCCATCTTCGCGCAGGCGCCGGCGCCGTCGGTGAAGCCGATCTGAGTGGCGGTGACGCGCTCGAACGCCGAACCATGGTGGCTCTCAGGATCATTAGGGTCTTCGTCGCGGATGGCGACCGCCGAGGCCAACACCTTGTTGAGGCCATCGGAGGTGTTCATCGTGAAGTGTGCGGCCTTGTCCTCGGCGACGTGCCGCAAGAAGGCGCCACCGAAACAGTCGGCTTGCTGTTCTCGCACCAGGGCCGCATCTCGTTTGCCGCCGACGATCCCGGCTTTGCGTTGAACGGCGTGGCCGTACTCGTGCGCGAAAATGAAGGCGACGGCCACTTCGCCGAACTTCTCGCGTACCTCGGGCAGTAGCAGTTCGCGATCCCAACCGATGGTGTGATCGATGCTGCAGTACCCGGCGTTGATGAGTTCTTCGGTGGTCTCTTCGCAGAAGTCCGGTCCGTTCGATTCGGTGGGGTCCCACGAGATCAGCTCGTCAACCGGCTCGAAGGGCTTGTCGAACAGAGCCGGGTACTCGGCGGCCCAGTAAGTTTCGATGTCGGTGATGGCGTTGGCCGCCAGGGCGTCGATGTCCCCGCCGTCGGTACCGGTGATTGCTCGGTCCGCATTGGGGGCTCCCGGGCGCAATCCGCTGGGGCCTGCTGTTGCGTCGAGTCCGGCGACGCGGAACGGATCGTGATAGATCGAGACGGCGTGCCCGTTCGTTCCGCTGGCACAACCGGCGAGCAGTGCGGCCACTGCGAACAGTGACGACGTGACAATGACTACTCGCCGGCCGACCATCAACGCTCCAGACTTATCCAAATCGCTCCAGCAGCTGGCAGCGCCACCTGTGCGGAGGCTGGCCGACCGTGCCACGAACGCGACGTTGCCGTGACCGCTCCGAGGTTCCCGACTCCGGAGCCGCCATACACCTCGGCATCGGTGTTGAGAATTTCCACCCATCGGCCGGGCTCTGGTAGCCCGACGCGGTAGCTCGAGTGCTCACTGCCCGAAAAGTTGAACAGGCAGGCGACAATCGAACCGTCAGTACCGTAACGCAGAAAACTGAGGACGTTGTTCTCGGTGTCGTTGGCGTCGATCCAGGAGTATCCGCCGGGGGAGGTGTCGAGGGTCCACATCGCCGGATGGCGTCGGTACGCGGAGTTGAGATCTCCGACCAGTCGCTGGACGCCGCGGTGGAGAGTGCCGGTGTACTGATCGTCGAGTTGCCACCAGTCGAGGCCGCGTTCTTCGGACCATTCCGCGCTCTGACCGAACTCCTGTCCCATGAACAGCAGTTGCTTGCCCGGATGCGCCCACATGTACGCAAGCAGTGAGCGCAGGCCGGAAGCCTTGGCGAAGTCGTTGCCGGGCATCCGGGTCCACAGAGTTCCCTTGCCGTGCACCACTTCGTCATGGCTGATCGGTAGCAGGTAGTTCTCACTCCACGCGTACATCAGCGAGAAAGTGATCTCGTGATGGTGGTAAGTCCGGTGCACCGGGTCGTGACCGAGGAACCCGAGGGTGTCGTGCATCCACCCCATGTTCCACTTCATGTTGAACCCGAGGCCACCGACATTGGTCGCCCGAGTGACTCCGGGCCACGCCGTCGACTCCTCGGCGACGGTGACGACTCCTCGGTGGTTCTTGTGGACGGTGGCGTTCATCTCCTGCAGGAACGCAACAGCTTCGAGATTCTCGCGGCCACCGTGAATGTTGGGAGTCCATCCACCTTCCGGACGTGAGTAGTCCAGGTACAGCATCGATGCGACGGCGTCGACGCGCAGTCCGTCGATGTGGAACTCCTCGAGCCAGAAGAGCGCGTTGGCGACGAGGAAGTTCCGGACCTCGCGGCGACCGAAGTCGAATACGTATGTGCCCCAGTCCAACTGCTCGCCGCGACGCGGATCGGCGTGCTCGTACAACGGCGTTCCGTCGAAACGGGCAAGCGCCCATTCGTCTTTGGGGAAGTGTGCAGGCACCCAGTCGACGATGACGCCTATCCCTGCGGCATGCAGGTGGTCGACGAACCACCGGAAGTCATCCGGGGTGCCGAAGCGGGAGGTCGGTGCGTAGTACGAGGTGACCTGGTACCCCCACGATCCACCGAACGGATGCTCGGAGACGGGCAGCAGTTCGACGTGGGTGAATCCGGTTTCGGTGACGTATACGGCGAGTTGCTCGGCCATCTGCCGGTAGTCGAGTCCCGGACGCCACGATCCGAGGTGCACCTCGTACACGCTCATCGGGGACTGCGAAGGGTCGACACCAGCGCGGGTTTCCAGCCAGGCCGCGTCGTTCCATTCGTGCGAACTGGTGGTCACTCGCGACGCCGTCGCCGGCGGTACCTCGGTACCGAATGCCATGGGATCGGCCTTGTCGCGAACCGAGCCGTCGTGGCCGTGGACCCGGAACTTGTACAGCGAACCGACTGCGATGTCGGGCAGGAAGAGTTCCCAGACCCCGGTGGAGCCGAGGACTCGCATGGGGGCGAATTGCCCACTCCACCCGTCGAAGTCGCCGACGACGGTCACGCCGCGGGCGGCCGGAGCCCAGACGGCGAACGAGGTGCCGTCGACGGGTCCGTCCGGTGTCTCGTACGAACGCGGATGTGCGCCGAGGATGTCCCACAGTCGTTCGTGCCGACCTTCGCCGAACAGGTGAAGGTCGAGTTCACCGAGAGTCGGCAGGAATCGGTAAGGGTCGGCTGCGAGAACTGTGTGGCCACCCGGGTACGTCACGGAATAGCGATAGTCGATCAGGTCTGGGTAGGGGACCAGGGCCGCGAATATTCCGTTCGAAACATGTTCGAGAGGAAAGGTTTTGCCGCCGATGACGGCACTGACGGACTCGGCGTTGGGACGCAACGCTCGGAGAACGGTGCCGTCGGCGTGGGGATGGGCGCCGAGGACACTGTGCGGATCGTGATGTTCACCGCGCGCCAACAGTTCCAGATCGTGATTGTCCGGCGCGATTCCCGAAGGGGACTTTTCGGTTGGCATCACTTGCCTCCACCTGCGCGGTGCGCATTGCGAGCTTGGTAGGCCAGAGAGATCCGGGCCGGATACGGAACGGGTGGGAGCGCGAGGATGTGCGCCACCGAACGCCAGGGCTCGAGCCGGACGAAATTGGCCTGGCCCCAATTGAACTGCTCACCGGTAACCTCGTCGAGCACGGTCATGTGGTCGTGCCATTCGCGTCCGAGCGCCGGCATGTCCAACCAGACGGTGCCCTCTTCTGCCGCGAACGGGTTGAGGTTGATCACCGTCAGGACGGCGTCACCGGTCGAGGCGTCGAACTTCGAGTAGGCGATCAACGCGTCGTTGTCGATGTGGTGAAAGTGCAGGTTCCGCAACTGCTGCAGGGCCGGGTGTGCACGCCGGATGCGATTGAGTGCGGTGATCCACGGCTCGAGCGATTCGCCTCGCGCTGCTGCTTCGGCGAAACGGCGCGGACGAAGTTCGTACTTCTCGGAGTCGAGGTATTCCTCGCTGCCCGGGCGAACGGCTTGATGTTCGTAGAGTTCGTAACCGGAGTAGACGCCCCATGTCGGCGCCAGGGTGGCGGCGAGAGCTGCTCGCAGTGCAAACATTCCGGGCCCACCGTGCTGGAGGGACTCGTGCAGGATGTCCGGTGTGTTCACGAAAAGGTTCGGTCGGGCTTCGTCGGCCTTTGCCGCCAGCTCGTTACCGAATTCGGTGAGCTCCCACTTCGCAACTCGCCAGGTGAAGTACGTGTACGACTGCGTGAACCCGCGCCTGGCAAGGCCGTACATGCGCGCCGGACGAGTGAACGCCTCGGCGAGGAACAGGACGTCGGGGTCGGTTTTCTTGACCTCCGAGATGAGTGTCTCCCAGAAGTTGGGCGGCTTGGTGTGCGGGTTGTCGACACGAAAGATCTTGACTCCGGCGTTGATCCAGTGGCGGACCACGCGCAGGATTTCCTTGTCCAGACCGCGAGGATCGGTGTCGAAGTTGATCGGGTAGATGTCCTGATACTTCTTGGGCGGGTTCTCGGCGTAGGCGATGGTGCCGTCGGGAAGGACGTTGAACCACTCCGGATGCTTCTGGGCCCATGGATGATCCGGGGCGCACTGCAGCGCGAGATCCAGTGCCACTTCGAGATCCAGCTTGCGGGCCGCAGCGACGAAGGCCTTGAAGTCCTTGAGCGTGCCGAGTTGCGGGTGGACTGCGTCGTGCCCGCCGTCGGCAGAGCCGATCGCCCACGGCGAACCGACGTCGCCGGGTTCGGGGGTGAGGGTGTTGTTGCGTCCCTTGCGGTTGATCTCGCCGATGGGATGGATCGGCGGAAGGTAGACGACGTCGAAACCCATTGCGGCGATGCGGGGCAGATCTTCGGCCGAGGTACGGAACGTGCCGTGCTGCGGTACTCCGTTCTCGTCCCATCCACCGGTCGAACGGGGGAAGAACTCGTACCAGGAGCCGAACAGCGCACGGCTGCGATCGACGACGACAGGGTGGGACTGGCCCTTGGTGACCAGTTCGCGAAGTGGAGTAGCGCGGAGCAGTTCGGCGACGTCGGAGGCGAAGGCCGGAGCGACGCGAGCAGTCAGCGCCTGATCGCTGCGCAGCGACGCCGTGACGGCCTCGAGCCTGGACCTGTTGCCCCGCGGCACTTCGTGCGCGGCCTTTTCGAACAGGCGCGCACCGATTTCCAGGTCGTTGGCCAACTCGGCCGCCCCCTGCCCGACGGCGAGCTTTGCTTCCACGGCGTGCTTCCAGGTGGCGATGGGATCGCTCCACGCCTCGATCCGGAACGACCACATACCTTCGGCGGACGGCGTGAACACCGCGTCGACGGTGTCCGGTTCGGTCCCGGGATCCATCGGAATGCGCAGCGGCTTGGTACCGCGCGGACCACGCACGACAAGAGTGGCGGAAATGGCGTCGTGGCCTTCTCGCCACACGGTGGCGTGCACCGGGAAGACTTCACCGACCACGGCCTTTGCCGGATAGTTACCCGAGATCTCGGGTACCACGTCGTCGATACCGAGGCGTCCTGACACGGGAGGCTCCATTTCTGATGATGGATCGCGGTAAAACTTTCTTTCGCCGGGTTCAACCGTAGTGGGTGCGGCGCTGCGGTGCTGATAACGGCGAAGCCGCCAGGCTGATAACGGCGAAGCCGCCAGGCTGATAACGACGAATTCGGGTCTGTCGGTGGTCAGGTCGGCTCGGGCGTTCGGTTCCACCGGACAGAGTGCAAGGAACTCGACTAGGGTTCGCGGGGTGAAAGCCTTGCGTCGGTTCACTGTCCGAGCCCACATTCCGGAGCGCCTCGCCGCGCTCGGCCCCCTGTCCACCAACCTTCGGTGGTCGTGGCATCCCGAGACACAGGATCTGTTCTCGCGACTCGACCCCGAACTCTGGCAAGCAGTCCAGTTCGATCCGGTCCGCATGCTCGGGGAAGTCAACCCCACCCGTCTCGACGAACTCAGCAGTGACGAGGCATTTCTCGGTGACCTCGACACTGCAGCAGCCGATCTCGATGCCTATCTGAGCACGCCGCGCTGGTATCAGTCCCAGCAGGCCAAGGGCACATCGTTGGCCGGCGGAATTGCGTACTTCTCCATGGAGTTCGGAGTCAGCGAAGTTCTGCCCAACTACTCCGGCGGATTGGGCATCCTCGCGGGCGATCACCTCAAGGCCGCGTCCGACCTCGGCCTGCCGCTCATCGGCGTCGGACTGCTCTACCGATCCGGCTACTTCCGCCAGTCGCTGACCGCCGACGGTTGGCAGGCCGAGCACTACCCGCCGCACGACCCTCAAGGGTTGCCTCTTCGTTTGCTGACGGACGCAGGCCCGACTTCCGACGACGGATCACCGGTCGTCATTCACGTCGCGATGCCCGGTGGACGAGTGCTGCGTGCGCGAGTGTGGATCGCTCAGGTCGGACGAGTGCCGTTGCTGCTGCTCGATTCCGACATCTCCGAGAACGACGCGGATCTGCGCGGCGTCACTGACCGTCTTTACGGTGGGGACCAGGATCACCGCATCAAGCAGGAGATCCTCGCAGGTATCGGCGGCGTCCGCGCGGTGCGTGCCTACACCGCGGCGTACGGATTGCCCGATCCCGAGGTTTTCCACATGAACGAGGGGCATGCCGGATTCCTCGGCATCGAACGGATTCGGGAACTTGTGACCACCAGCGGTCTGGACTTCGATTCGGCTCTGGCCGCGGTCCGCGCCGGAACGGTCTTCACGACGCATACTCCGGTTCCCGCCGGAATCGACCGCTTCCCGGCGGATCTGGTCCGTCACTACTTCGGCGGAGCGAACGGCGAGAACGAATCGAGTTTGCTTCCCGGTCTGACCGTCGACCGCATAGTCGGGATGGGGCGCGAATCCGATCCGTCGATCTTCAACATGGCGCACATGGGTCTTCGCCTGGGCCAGCGAGCCAATGGCGTCTCGAAGTTGCACGGCATCGTCAGTCGCGACATGTTCAACGGTCTCTGGCCTGGATTCGACGCCGACGAGGTGCCGATCGGATCGGTCACCAACGGTGTCCACGCTCCGACGTGGGCGGCGCCGGAGTGGATGGACGTGGCCAGGCGGATCGTGGGGCAGGAGCAGCTCGAAGAAGCGCGCGGTTGGGAGCGCCTACACGAGTTGTCGGCCACCGAACTGTGGGAAACACGTAATGCGTTGCGCGGCAAGTTGGTCGACGAAGTCCGTCGTCGCGTCCGAGCGTCGTGGCTCGAACGCGGCGCGACCGAAGCTGAACTCGGCTGGACCACTGGAGTTTTCGATCCCAACGTCTTGACAGTCGGATTCGCCAGGCGCGTGCCTACGTACAAGCGGTTGACGCTGATGCTCCGTGATCCCGAGCGTCTGCGTGCGATGTTGCTCGACGAGAAGCGTCCGGTGCAGTTGGTGGTGGCCGGTAAGTCGCACCCCGCCGACGACGGCGGTAAGGCACTCATCCAGCAGGTCGTACGGTTCGCCGACGAAGCGGATGTGCGTCACCGCATCGTCTTCCTGCCCGACTACGACATGTCGATGGCCCGGTACCTCTACTGGGGCTGCGACGTGTGGCTCAACAACCCACTTCGCCCACTCGAGGCGTGCGGCACTTCCGGCATGAAGTCCGCGCTCAACGGTGGACTCAACCTCTCCATTCGCGACGGATGGTGGGACGAGATGTACGACGGCGAGAACGGGTGGGCCATTCCGACGGCCGACGGTGTTCTCGACGACGTGCGGCGTGACGATCTGGAAGCCGGCGCCCTCTACGAACTTCTCGAGCACGCGGTACTGCCGACGTTCTACGACCGTGATGCAGCCGATCTGCCGACACGCTGGGTCGAGAGGGTTCGCCACACCCTCGAGAATCTGGGCCCGAAGGTGTTGGCATCACGCATGGTTCGTGACTACGCCGTCGACTACTACGCCCCTTCGGCGGAATCAGCTCGAGCGGTAGTGGCGGACGATTTTGCCGGCGCGCGTGAGGTGGCCGAGTTCCGTCGTCGCATCGAATCGCAGTGGCCGTCCGTCGCCGTCGAGCAGGTTGACGGTTCCGGACTGCCGGACACTCCGGAGATCGGTGCGACCATCTCGTTGAAGGCCAAGGTCCGCCTCGGCGGCTTGTCGGTCTCGGATGTCCAGGTCCAGGCAGTCCTGGGACGCGTCAGCCCGGGCGAGGAACTCACCGACGTTGTGACGTTCCCGATGACACACTTCGGCGCCGAGGACGGAACCGAGATCTTCGAAGCCGAGGTTGCGCTTCCGGTCTCCGGTTCCGTGGGATACACCGTGCGGGTGCTGCCGCATCACCGGTTGTTGGTCGATGCGTCCGAACTCGGGTTGGTGACCACTCCGAGCGTCTGACGTATTGCATTCTGCCCCGGTCCGTTCGGTCGGTACCGGGGCAGAATTGTGTCCGCGTGAGAACTGGCTCAGGGACGTGAGTCGCGGATGCGGGTGAGCGCCTTGCGGACGACTTCGGGGTTGGTCGTCTCCCAGAAGGGCGGCAGCGATGCGCGAAGGTAACCCGCGTATCTCGCCGTGGCCAGACGCGGATCGAGCACGGCCACCACGCCCTTGTCGTCGGTGCTGCGAAGCAGGCGACCCACGCCCTGTGCCAGGAGCAGCGCCGCGTGATTGGCCGAGACGCTGAGAAAGCCGTTACCGCCATGGGATTCGATGGCTTGTTGGCGAGCCATCAACAGTGGATCGTCCGGGCGCGGGAACGGAATCCGGTCCAAGATGACGAGGCTCAGCGATGGGCCAGGGACATCGACGCCCTGCCACAGGGACAACGTGCCGAACAGTGACGTGGGTTCGTCCTTGGCGAAGGCCTTGACGAGGGTGCCGGTGGCGTCGTCGCCCTGGCACAGGATCGGGGTGTCGAGGCGTTCGCGCATCGCCTCCGACGCGGCTTTGGCGGCGCGCATCGAGGAGAACAAGCCGAGGGTGCGTCCGCCGGCAGCCTCGACAAGTTCGGCGATCTCGTCGAGATAGACCGGGGAGAGGCCGTCGCGGCCGGGCGTGGGCAGGTGGCGGGCAATGTAGATGATGCCGGCCTTGGCATGGTCGAAGGGCGACCCGACGTCGAGCGAGTTCCAGCGGAAAGCCGAAGCGTCAGAAGGTGCTTCGGTGCCGATGGCGGTACCCGAGTCGGGTCGCACCGACGATTCCGCGGGAAGGCCCCAGTTGACGGCGAGACCGTCGAACGATCCGCCGACGGTCAGCGTCGCGGAAGTGAGAACGACGGTGGATTCGGCGAACAGTCGCGAGCGCAGCAATCCGCCGACGGAAAGCGGAGCCATCCGGACGGAGCGCCGCACCGATCCGCGGAACTCGTCCGAGGACAGCCAGACGACGTCCTTGCGCTTGGCCGGGTCTGGTTCGTCGAAGGCGGTGAGAATACGCACGGCACTGTCGTGGACGTCGTCGACGGACGAGAGCGCAGCGTTGCGGGCTGCAGCGGCTTCGGGGTCTGCGGCTGCCATGCCCGGTTTGGCCGGACCGATTGCGGTGCGCAGCGACCAGGCCGCGTCGCGTATCGCGGCCAGTGCGGGCGCCGCACCGTCCGGGAGGCCTTCCCATCGACCTGGACGCAATTCCTCGAGGAGCCCCGCCCAACCCTCGCCGGCGGCTTCGAGTCGGTCGGCGTCCTGCTCTTCGGCGATCTTGCCGCAACGCCTGGCCGCGGCACTGATCGACGAAGCTGTGAGATCGGCCGTGGCAACACCGGTGACGCGGTCGACCAATTCGTGGGCTTCGTCGATCACCACGACGTCGTGGTCAGGGAGGATCTGGATGCCGGTGATGGCGTCGATAGCGAGCAGCGCGTGGTTGGTGACGACGACGTCGGCCTTCGACGCCTCGACGCGGGCGCGCTCGGCGAAGCAGTCCTCACCGACCGGGCACTGGTTCTTTCCGATGCACTCGCGGGAGGTGACGCTGACCTGCCGCCACGCCTGATCGGATACGCCCGGTACCAATTCGTCACGATCACCGGTTTCGGTGTCGGATGACCATTCGGTGAGGCGGACGACCTCCCGGCCGAGACGCGAGACCGTGAACGGATCGAACAACTCGTCCTCGGGTGGCTGCTCGGACGCGCCGGTGTGGATCTTGTTCATGCACAGGTAGTTGTTGCGGCCCTTGAGGATTGCGAACTCGGCGCGTCGGCCGAGTGGCTTCTTCAGTGCATCGGCGAGCCGTGGCAGATCTCGATCGACGAGCTGGCGCTGAAGCGCGATGGTGGCGGTGGACACGACCACAGTGCGCCCAGACTCGACCGCATGGCGCAGGCTCGGAACGAGGTAGGCGAGTGACTTACCGGTACCGGTGCCGGCCTGGACGGCCAGATGCTCGCCCGTGTCGATCGAGTGCGCCACGGCCGACGCCATCGTCAGCTGACTGGTTCGTTCGGCACCGCCGAGCGACCGCACCGCTGTCTGGAGCAGTTCGGGAACGTTCGGGAGTTGATCGGCCACCCACGAAGGTTAATGGATCCCTACGTCAGAAACGTCCACGGATGATTCCCGGGGTAGTTCCCCGGCATTCGAGTCTTCTTCCGACGACGCCTCGTCTCGCCCGATCAGCTGCACTCCCGCCTCCTGCATCTGTACCAATGCCGACTCGATCGTGGCAGTCGACACACCTGCGGTGAAGGGGAGAAGGACCGTCGTGGCGAATCCCGCGCGCGCCGCGTCGATGGCCGTGGCCTTGACACAGTGATCTGTGGCAATGCCGATCACGTCGACGTCGGTGATCTTGTGGGCGCGGAGCCAGTCCTCGAGCGTCGTGCCGTCCTCGGCTGCTCCTTCGAAACCGGAATAGGCCGCGCTGTATGCGCCCTTGGAGAAGATCGCCGAACCGGCGACGGAAGCGTCGAACGCCGGATGGAACTCGGCGCCGGCCGTCCCGACGACGCAGTGAATCGGCCAACTGTCGACGAAGTCTGGGGTCTCGGAGAAATGCGCCCCAGGATCGATGTGGAAATCGCGAGTCGCGACTACGGCGTCGTACTCGTGGGAGTTGACGAAATCGTTGACGGCCGCCGCAACCGCAGCGCCGCCGTCGACCGCGAGCGCGCCACCTTCACAGAAATCGTTCTGAACGTCGACGACGATCAGTGCTTTAGCACTCACTGGTGCTCACCTCCGGAGAATCGAACGGGCACAGCCGAGTCTCCGCGCGAGAGCTTGAGCCCTTCCCACGGCAGGCTCACGAGCCCGGCCTTCAGAACTGCGCGGCTCTCTTCGAGCGTCGGTGCGCTCTCGACGACCTTGCCTTCGCGAACCAACGGGATCAGCAGTTCGGTCGCGCCGTCCGCCTCGGAAACCGGAGCGGGCGAGCCGGCAGGGTAGATGACTTCTTCGACGATCGTTCCGGTCGGGCGAACCACGCGCAGTGCCTTCTTGGCGCCGCCGCGAGATGCCTTGTTGGTGCTTCTCTTCTCGACCGCGATTCCGTCGACCTCGACCAGCTTGTAAACCATGCCTGCGGTGGGCGCGCCCGATCCGGTGACCAGTGAAGTACCGACACCGTACGAGTCGACGGGTTCGGCGCGCAGAGCCGCGATCGCGTACTCGTCCAGGTCGCCTGAGACGACGATGCGTGTCTTGGTAGCACCGAGATCGTCGAGTTGTTGGCGTACCTGACGAGCAAGAACGCCGAGATCGCCGGAGTCGATGCGAACCCCACCCAGCTCGGGACCGGCAACGGCGACAGCCGTTTTCACACCCTCGGTGATGTCGTAGGTATCGACGAGCAACGTGGTGGATACGCCGAGTGCCGCGACCTGACCGCGGAATGCCGCTGCCTCGTCCGGACCGTCTTCGGTGGTGTGCAGGAGTGTGAAGGCGTGCGCACTGGTACCTGCGCTGGGTACGTCGTGACGCCGCGCGGCTTCGAGGTTGGAGGTGGCGTCGAAGCCGGCGAGATACGCGGCACGTGAAGCGGCGACGGCGGCCTGTTCGTGTGTACGACGCGAGCCCATCTCGATCATCCGTCGACCGCCCGCTGCGCTCACCATGCGGGCTGCGGCCGAAGCGATCGCGCTGTCGTGGTTGAGGATCGAGAGAATCAAGGTTTCGAGGATGACGCACTCGGCGAACGTTCCGCGGACCGAGAGGATCGGTGAGCCGGGGAAGTAGAAGTCGCCCTCGCGGTAGCCGTCGATGTCACCGGAGAATCGATAGTTGCGCAGCCACTCGACGGTCGTGTCGTCGAGGAATTTCGCAACGATCGCCAGTTCCGGTTCACCGAACCGGAACTGCTCGAGTGCGTCGAGAAGGCGTTCGGTACCGGCGACGACGCCGTAGCGACGACCGTCTGGCAGCCGCCGTGCGAATACCTCGAAACTGCAGTTGCGGAAGGCAGATCCGTCGGCGAGAGCCGCCGAGAGCATGGTCAGTTCGTACTGATCGGTGAGCAGTGCGGTGCTGGCACCGGCGTCGCGGATGTCGGAAATTTGCGTAGGCACGCACACAACTCTATGCGCGAGACGACGTGGGTGGGTGTTGTCGCCTCTCGTCGCGCCGTACCCTGGATACATGGTTTTCGGCGGCGCGACCGTGTCCGGCACTTACTCGGCGAACGTAACGATGAGAGGCGCTACGGCTTCCTCTCCTCAAGCCACGCCCGAGCAGTCGGAGGCTGTTGCGACCATCGAAGCCGCAGATCGGCCCTGGGTGACCATCGTCTGGGACGACCCGGTCAATCTCATGCATTACGTGACTTACGTGTTCCAGAAGTTGTTCGGTTACAGCAAAGCCAAGGCCACCGACCTGATGATGCAGGTCCATTCGGAGGGCAAGGCCGTGGTCTCGAGCGGTTCGCGCGACAAGATGGAGGCCGATGTTCGTCGCCTCCACGCTGCCGGTCTCTGGGCCACGATGCAACGCGACGACACCTGAGAAAAGCCCTGAGAAAAGCACTTTTTCGACCGATTTGTTCGCCTAACTCGTAGACGGGAGTCCGACGCGTGCGGACGTGGAGTAGGAAGAGTTCACTCGGCGGAGTGAAGTTCAAGTCCGAGATGGACGGCCACGAGGCGGCGGTTCTGCGCTCGCTCGTGGAGTCGGTATCCGGGCTTCTCGACGAGCGCGCGTCTTCGGCGCCGCAAGACGAGCTCGCCGCGCTGACGGGTCTTCGTACCGGAAATTCGGAGACGCCCGACAATCCGGTGTTGGCGCGTTTGCTTCCCGACTTCCAGCGCACCGATCCGGACAAGGTCGCTCCGGACAGTGACGATCTCGACGACGCCGGCGCCAATGTCAACGGCGCGCTGCGCAGTTTGCACGAACCCGAGATCATCGACGCCAAGCGCGAGTCCGCTCGCATGTTGTTGGCTTCGCTTCCGGAGGCCGGCGGCAAGGTCGTTCTCACGCAGGAACAGGCCGATGCGTGGCTGTCCTCGCTCAACGACGTCCGTCTCGCGCTCGGAACCAATCTCGGCATCGACGCCGACACCCCGGAGAGCCTCGAACCCGACGACCCGCGCGCCCCGCATCTCGACGTCTATCACTGGTTGACGTGGATGCAGGACTCCCTCGTCCAGGCGCTCATGCCATGACCACGACGCGGACCGGGCCCACTGATTCACTGACAGATGTCGCCGGCCTCGCTGTCGGTCATCACCACAAGCTCGACGAGGGAGCCACTCTCGGAAGCGGCGCAGCCACCGGGTGCACGGTCGTGCTCGCGTCGGCCGGTGTGGTTGCCGGAGTCGACGTCCGCGGCGGCGGTCCGGGTACCCGCGAGACCGACCTACTCGACCCGAGCCATTCGGTCCAGCAGGTCAATGCCGTGCTGTTGACCGGCGGGAGTGCCTACGGACTTGCCGCGGCCGATGGAGTGATGCGCTGGCTCGAGGAACACGATCGCGGGATCGCGATGGGTGCTCCTGGTCAGGTGGTACCGATCGTGCCCGGCGCCGTGATCTTCGATCTGCCGGTGGGGGACTGGACCGTTCGTCCGACCGGAGACTTCGGATTCCTCGCTGCCGACACCGCTTCGCGCGAATTCGCCACGGGCACGGTCGGCGCCGGGGTAGGTGCCAGAGCCGGAGCGCTCAAGGGTGGGGTGGGAACGGCCAGCGTCGTGATCGCCGACGGCCCGGCCGAGGGTACGACGGTCTCCGCGTTGATCGTGGCGAACCCGGTGGGTTCGGTCTTCGATCCCAGAACAGGCTTGCCGTGGGGCGTCGGCTCGGACGGGGCGGAGTCGTTCGGGCTCAGGCTTCCCGACGCGTCCGAACTCGCGGCGGCCAACGCCGTTGCAGCCAAGGGAACAGTCCTCAACACCACGATCGGTGTGGTCGCCACTGACGCCGCCTTGACAAAATCCGGGTGCCGACGCGTCGCCGTCGCAGGGCATGACGGTCTGGCTCGTGCGATTCGGCCCGCGCATTCGCCGCTCGACGGCGACACGATCTTTGCGCTCGCCACCGGCGATCACACTCCGAATTCGGAGATCGCGGTTCCGGCCGCTTTTCCGAACGATCTGCCGATACTCGATGCGGTGTGTGCCGCCTCGGCGCAGGTTGTCGAACGTGCGATCGTCACAGCGATTCTCGACGCCACGTCGGTAGCCGGAATCCCGAGCTACCGCGAACTCTTTCCGTCGGCATTTCTCTAGGCAGCACTCCGGGAATCGGCGGTAATCTCGAATTGAGCCTGGTCGCGAGTGACCGAATCAGAAAACCGGATCGACGGTGGAGGACGCACACGATGACGATGGATTTCAACAATCCGGACTTCGGCACCCGGACGCCGGCACCGAAATCCGGTCCGCCCTCGGTGTGGAAGCAGTCGGCCGTGTTGGTGGGCGGCTTCGCGATCCTGCTCTACGTGATCGAGATCGTGGATGTCATCTCCGGTCAGAACGTCCAGAACGCCGGCGTCACCCCGCGCACGCTCGACGGCCTGTGGGGAATCCTGTTCGCCCCGGTCCTGCACGACGACTGGGCTCACCTGATTGCCAACACCATTCCGGTCCTGATCCTCGGGTTCCTCGTGCTGGTGTCGGGAATTGCGCGCGGACTCGCGGCGACCGGCATCATCTGGGTGATCGGCGGTGTCGGGACCTGGTTGTTCGCCGGCTCGAACTCGAACCACGTCGGTGCGTCCGTGCTGATCTTCGGCTGGGTCACCTACTTGCTGGTGCGCGGGTTCTTCACGCGGAGCTTCACACAGATCCTGATCGGCGTTGCCGTCTTCGTCGTGTACGGCGGAGTGCTGTGGGGCGTTCTCCCGAGCGATCCACGGGTTTCCTGGCAAGGACATCTGTTCGGAGCGATCGGCGGCGGGGTGGCCGCCTGGGCGCTGACGTCGGGGGAGAGGGCCAAGCGCGCAGGGTCGGCGCCGGCCGTCCGACCACCGAGTTTCTGAACGGACGTGGGTCACACCCTCGCTGCGGTGTGACTTCGACGCGCCAAAACCACCAAGAGCTTTTTTCCAGACGGGTAGACGTGGCAGCATGACCGGTATGCGCATGACCGTCCTGGGGTGTTCCGGCAGCGTCACGGGTCCGGATTCACCGGCTTCGGGATACCTGCTCACGGCACCGGGAACTCCGCCGCTCGTGATCGACTTCGGCCCGGGAGTTCTTGGGGCGTTGCAGCGATACGCCGATCCGGGCGAGGTGACGATCCTGCTTTCGCACCTTCACGCGGACCACTGTCTCGACATGCCCGGCCTGCTCGTCTGGCGTCGCTATCACCCCAACCCACCGGTCGGGCGGGCTCTGGTTTACGGCCCCACCGACACGGCCTGCCGCATCGGAGTGTCCTCCGCCGAGTGCGCCGGCGAGATGGATGACATCTCCGACACCATCGACGTCCGGCTCTGGGCCGAGAACGAGCCGGTGACGTTCGGAGAACTGAGCGTCGTCGCCCGTCGGATGAATCATCCACCCGAGGCTTACGGTTTCCGGATCACCGGCGCCGACGGCCGCGTGCTCGTCTACACCGGTGACACGGGTATGTGTGACAACGTCGTCGAACTCGCCCGTGGAGCGGACGTGTTGCTCTCCGAAGCTTCGTGGACCGACAGTCCGGATCGCCCCGAGGGAGTTCACCTATCCGGTAAGGAAGCCGGCCGTGTGGCTGCCCTCGCCGGCGTCAAGGAACTTCTCCTCACGCACATCCCGCCGTGGACCTCCCGCGAAGACGTGATCGCCGAAGCGAAATCCGAATTCTCCGGACCGGTCCATGCCGTCTCCGCCGGAAGCGTCTACGACATCTGATTCCCCGCACATTCGATGCAGTGCCGACCGGGCGACCGCTAGGCTCACGAAGGTGACTACACGAGAAGACGGTAGGGCGGACGACGAGCTCCGCACGGTCAAGATCACCCGCGGGTTCACCAGTCATCCGGCCGGATCCGTTCTGGTCGAGTTCGGGAACACTCGCGTGATGTGCACGGCCAGCGTCGAAGAGGGTGTACCCCGCTGGCGCAAGGGCTCCGGCTTGGGTTGGCTGACAGCCGAATACGCGATGCTTCCCGCCGCCACGCACACGCGCAGTGGCCGCGAATCGGTCAAGGGCAAGGTCGGCGGCCGTACGCAGGAGATCAGTCGACTCATCGGCCGATCACTTCGGGCCTGCATCGATCTCGCTGCGATCGGCGAGAACACCATCGCCCTGGACTGTGATGTCCTCCAGGCCGACGGCGGTACCCGCACCGCGGCAGTGACGGGGGCGTACGTGGCCCTGGTCGACGCCGTGACGTACCTGCGCGCAGCCGACCTGCTCTCCGACCCTCAGCCCATCTCGTGTGGCATAGCGGCCGTCAGCGTCGGCGTCGTGGACGGACGAGTGCGCCTCGATCTTCCGTACGAAGAGGATTCGCGCGCCGAGGTCGACATGAATGTCGTGGCCACCGACACCGGCACGCTGGTGGAAATCCAGGGAACCGGTGAGGGCGCCACGTTCCCACGCTCGACGCTGGACAAGCTGCTCGACTCCGCTCTGGCTGGTTGTGAGCAACTTTTCGAGATCCAGCGTCAAGCGTTGGCCGAGCCGTATCCCGGGGTGCTACCCGAACCGAAGAATCCGGAACCCAAGAAGAAGTTCGGTGCCTGAGCTGTGAGCGTACGAGTATTGGTTGCCAGCCGAAATGCCAAGAAACTGAAGGAACTTCACCGGGTGCTCGACGCCGCTGGAGTGAACGGAATCGAACTGGTCGGGCTCGACGAGGTGCCGCCGTTCCCCGAAGCCCCCGAGACCGGGGCGACGTTCGAGGAGAATGCACTCGCCAAGGCACGTGACGGCGCGGCGGCAACCGGAATGCCTTGCATCGCAGATGATTCCGGTGTCGAGATCGATGCACTCAACGGTATGCCCGGCGTGCTGTCCGCGCGATGGTCGGGCACTCACGGAAACGACGGCGCCAACACTGCGCTTGTCCTGGCTCAGCTGGGAGACGTGCCAGACGAGCGGCGCGGCGCGGCATTCGTCTCCGCCTGTGCACTGGTGATCCCCGGCGGCGACGAGACTGTCGTGCGCGGCGAATGGCGCGGGGTGATCGGCCGAGAACCAGCCGGCGACGGGGGCTTCGGATACGACCCCATCTTCCGTCCGGACGGCGACACCCGCTCTGCCGCAGAACTCACCCCGGCCGAGAAGGATGCGGCGTCACATCGAGGGCGCGCGCTCGTGCAGCTCGTTCCGGCGCTGGCGGCACTGGCCGGCTGAACCGAATTTCGAAAAGTAGAGCCCTGAACGCGTCTGCGTTCAGGGCTCTACTTTTCGAAACTCTCAGAGCTGATAAGCCTGCTTCACCTGGGCAGTTCGCTTGTGCTCGAACACGAACGACAGGAACGGGATCGTGCCGGCGAGCGCGGTGGCAACCGTCGTACCGGGCTTCCACCGGGCCTTGATCGCCAAGTCGATCGTGAACACGAGATAGAGCATGTAGAACAGGCCGTGGATCTGGCCGATGTAGAACAACCACGACGGTGCGTCCGCCGAATTGTCGAGAATCAGGTACTTGTAGACCATCTCGCCGGTCAGGAACAGCAGCCAGAGGCCGGTGATCCAGGCGAGAACGCGGTATCGGACGAGCGCCGACGCAACCTTCTTCTGCTTTTCTGCGTTGACTGCGGGGGTAGCGATGCTCGCTTCCGAACCGGTACTCACGTCGTGCTCCTATCGGACTCGCGAGCGGCGAGCTGCGCAAGGTAGTCGTTGTATTCCAGCATTTGACGGGCTTCAGGGTCGTCGACGTCGAGGTTCACATCGTCGAACTCGGCCTGCGGGCGTTGCGGCAAGAGGTCGGCGGGAATCTCACGCGGCTCCGCGGCGGCTTCCTCGGCTTCGGCCTCTTCGGGGTCCACGTCTTCGAGCTGAACGAACTTGCGATACGCGTACACGACAAACGCCGCGAACAGCGGCCACTGGAACGCGTACCCGAGATTCTGTCCCGAGCCTCCGACGGCTTCGAAGCGCTCCCACTGCCACCAGCCGAGCGCGAGGCAGCCGGCAGCTGACACGATGACCAGCAGAATCAGCGCAGGTCGGCGTTTAGTAGCGTTCTTGGACACACTAAGACGGTACCTGAGAGCTATAGTGCCTCGCCCTGCGATCTCCGACACGGTGTCGTAGAAGCCGTTCCACAGCACCTGTGCGCTATGCCCATCCTCACCCGCAACGCCAGGCACTGAACACATTTTCCCAGCTGTGCTGCATCGATAACCTCGGGCGTATCCGAAAGCAGGGGAGTGTTTCATGCACATCAGAGTGATTCGCCCGGTCATCGACACCACACTGACTCCGGCGGTGACAGACGAGGTGGAGCACTGGGCGGCGCCCGGCACGACGGTCGATGTCGTGTCACTGCTCTCTGGCACGGCGAGCATCGAGTCCGAGTACGACGAGGCACTGGCCGGCCCCGGGATCGTGCAGCGGGTCGAAGAGGCGGCAGTCGAAGGCGTCGACGGTGTATTCATCACGTGTTTCGCCGATCCCGGAGTGCATGCCGCCCGAGAGATCATCGACGCACCGGTGGTCGGCGGCTTCGAGCCGTCATTTCTGACAGCGATGAGTCTGGGCGATCGCGTCGGTGTCGTGACCATCCTGCCGAACGTCGTGCCGATGCTCCGATCGCTCACTCGGCGGTATGGGCTCGATAGTCGGCTGGGCAGTATTCGAGTCGTGGACATGCCGGTGCTGGGCCTCACCGATCGGGAGGAACTGATTGATCGACTGGCCGCTCAGGCGTCTGCGGCAGTGCAGAACGGCGAGGCCGATTCCGTCGTTCTCGGTTGCACCGGGATGCTCGGTGTGACCAGTGCAGTCCGAGACAGGCTGCATGGCAAAGGGATTCACGTTCCGGTTGTGGATCCGACGGCGTCGGCGATCACGTGGTTGGAGAGCTCGGTCCGTCTGGGGCTGACGCCGAGCCGGACGACGTACATGACCCCGCCGGTCAAGGCTCGAAAGCGCTGAGCCTGATCTAGAACCGAAAAAGCCCCGCCGGATCTGATCCGGCGGGGCTTTTTCGTTGTGCGCGAGGGGGGACTTGAACCCCCACGTCCTGAGACACTGGAACCTAAATCCAGCGCGTCTGCCAATTCCGCCACTCGCGCGCGGAATTCAAAGGATACGCGAGTGGAATCGCTCGCGGGCACACCACCCTGGTCGGGATGCGCCCGCCCGCTCTCAGGCCGTTTCGGCGAGTGGATCCGCTGCGGGCGGCGTGGTGGATTTCTTCGACCGGCGCGGTTGCTCGGCCGTGCGTTGATACCGCCACGCAGCGTGGGTGAGTGTTGGAACATCGACATCGAGATGTTCGGCAACCGCAACTAGCAACTCGGCTGCGTCGGTGCTCGACAACAATTCCTCGCTACTGCTTGCTTCGGTGGCGAACCGTGCAAGTAGATCTATCGAAGTTGCCGTCAACTTCCCGGACAGGAACACCAGCGTCTCGAAGGTCCTGGGGCCCAGGCCTGGAACGGAGACGACTGCCGAACGGAGGCCTTCGGTGTCCTCGACGTCGGCACCGCACCGGCAACCGGCGTCGGCGAGCGCTTTGGCCGCACGAGCCGCACCCTCGGCTTTGGTGAAGTAGTTGCCCGGCACGCGCTGGCGATTGCCGAGAATCGTTGCGAGCTCGTCGCCACGGTCGGTGAAGGCGGCGAGAGCGGACAAGCTGTCGAGGTGTTCGCCTGCGGCTACCGAGCGGTGTGTGCGCCAACGGTCGAGGACGGCGCGGACTCCGGTCTTCGGTGTTCCGTAGGCGGCGCGCGACGAGAAGATCGCATCGAGAAGGGCGGCTTCGGACTCGCGCGGCCATCCCTGATTCCAATGCGGCCACGCCTCGCGCGGAAGCTCGGCGCCGATGAATTCGGCCGCTCTGACTACGTCTGTGTCTTTCATGATTTCTCCCCCCGAGAAGTCGTCCGGTGTGGACGCGCTGAACGTAGCGAGGGGGTCCGACAGATGGTGGCCCGGAACGCACGGGATCGACCGTCCGTCAAGGAGGTCACGAATTGGTAACAATAAATATGAGGGGTTCCTCAGGTTTCTGAAAATCCCGGTAACAGTCCCAGGCAGGGCGTTCGCGACCTACTCGCGAGTCACTTTCTCGAAGTCTCGTGAGGAAGATCACGGCCTCGAAAGTCCAGATTTCCAGGGTGCCGACAAACGTGAGGAAATCCTCATGATTCTGTGTAAACCTTGTCTTGCACGAACGCCCTGACTCCGTCGATTCTCTCGACGAATTCGCGAGCACTTCAGCCGGGCAGCACACCGCAAATCCCACCTCGCCGCAGAGGTGACCAGGAGAGGACGTACGCGTGACGATCGATGACACGACACCTACAGGAAACGGACGCGACTCGAAGGGTGGACGCCGTTTCGGCGTCGATGGGGGACAGTCCCGCACGACCAGCAAAGGTGCCCTCGTCGATTCGCTGAACAACGGCGTTTCCTACGCAATCGCTTTCGGTGGACAGGGCGCTCCCTGGCTCACCTCGCTCGAGGAGCTCAGCCGTGACAACGGCCTGGAGCCCGTTCTGACCGATCTGGTCAATGACGCAGCCGCACGCCTCGCGCCCGTCGCACAGGATCTCCTCGTGGTTCGCCCGGTCGGATTCGATCCGATCGCGTGGATGCTCGAAGCCGAGATCGTCGACGAAGAAGAAGGTGAGAAGTCGGCCGGGCCTTCCGCTGCCGCGCTCACCGCAGCTCCGGTGTCACTCCCCGGCGTCTTCCTCACGCAGCTTGCGGCGTTGCGTGCACTCTCCGCTCAGGGTCTGGATGTAGCCGGTAACCCGCCTGCTGCCGTCATCGGCCACTCGCAGGGCCTGCTGGCCACCGCTGCCGTAGCCGCGCAGGGCAACGACGACGGTGAACTCCTCGCCGTCGCACAGCTCGTCGGTGCTGCTGCCAGCCTGGTCGGCCGTCGCCGCGGCGTCATCGCCGGCGCCTCCGCGAAGCCGATGGTTGCGGTCTCGGGCGTCGATCCCGAGCGTCTCGCCGCCATCGTCGCCGAGCTTGCCGAGGGTGTTGCCCCCGAACGCGCGGCTGTCCTCGCCATTCGCAACGGCCGTCGCCGCGTCGTTCTCGCCGGACCGCCCGCTCAGCTGGCACGCGTGCAAGAGCGTTGCGAGCAGATCGAAGCCGAAGAAGCTCGCGAGCGAGAGGGCAAGAAGCGTGGCGGTTCCGTCTTCGCTCCGTCCTTCGATCCGCTCGACACCGAAATCGGCTTCCATCACCCAGCATTGGCCGAGGCCGTCGAACTTGTCGGCAGCTGGGCAACCCGTTGCGGTCTCGATGCCGACCGTGCGCGTGAACTTGCACAGGGTGTCCTCGTCGATCCGGTCGACTGGGTCGAGGCTGTCGACGGCGCAATCTCCGCCGGCGCCAAGTGGATTCTCGATCTCGGGCCCAGCGATCAGCTGACCCGTATGACGTCCTCTTCGCTGCGTGGGCAGGGCATCGGCATCATCGCCGCCGCCACCCGCGGCGGACACCGCAATCTGCTCACCCCCGGTGCTGCGCCTGAGGTCTCACGTTCGTGGAGCGAATTCGCGCCGAAGCCTGTTTCGCTTCCCGGTGGCCGCATCGGCGTCGAGACGGCGTTCACGAAGCTGACCGGTCGTTCACCCATCCTGCTCGCAGGCATGACGCCGACGACGGTCGACGCCAAGATCGTTGCCGCGGCAGCCAATGCCGGTCACTGGGCTGAGCTCGCCGGTGGCGGACAGGTCACCGAGGAAATCTTCGAAGACCGTGTCGCAGAGCTGAAGATGCTGCTCGAGCCGGGCCGCGCGGTCCAGTTCAACTCCCTGTTCCTCGACCCGTACCTGTGGAAGCTGCAGCTCGGTGGCAAGCGCCTGGTGCAGCGTGCCCGTACTGCCGGCGCTCCCATCGACGGCGTCATCGTCACCGCCGGTATCCCGGAACTCGAAGAGGCCGTTGCCCTCATCGACGAGCTGTCCGAGATCGGCATCACCAACATCGCGTTCAAGCCCGGCACCGTGGCGCAGATCCGCTCCGTGATCCGCATCGCCAACGAGGTTCCGAACTTCCCGGTCATCGTGCACATCGAAGGCGGCCGCGCCGGCGGACACCACTCGTGGGAAGACCTCGACGACCTGCTCCTCGACACGTACGCCGAGCTGCGTACACGTCCGAACCTGGTCATCTGCGTCGGCGGCGGCATCGGAACCCCCGAGCGAGCAGCCGATTACCTCACCGGTCGCTGGTCTGCCGCAGCCGGTTTCCCGGCCATGCCCGTCGACGGCATCCTCGTCGGCACTGCAGCCATGGCGACCCTCGAGGCCACCACCTCTCCTGAGGTCAAGCAGCTCCTCGTCGACACGCCCGGAACACCGGATTGGGTCGGTGCCGGTACCGCTGAAGGCGGAATGGCCTCTGGCCGTAGCCAGCTCGGTGCCGACATTCACGAGATCGACAACGCGGCTTCGCGCACCGGACGCCTCCTCGACGAGGTTGCCGGCGATTCCGAGGCAGTGGCCGAGCGCCGCGACGAGATCATCGCCGCCCTCGACGTCACCGCCAAGCCGTACTTCGGCGACGTCGAGACCATGACGTACGCACAGTGGCTGCGCCGCTACCTCGAGCTCACCGTCGGCATCGACGCGGCGAAGGAATTCGATTGCGGCGCAGATCTTCAGGACGCCATCGTCGAGGCGACCTCGAGCCCGTGGCTCGACATCACCTGGCGTGCTCGCTTCGGCGAGATGCTCCAGCGCACCGAGGCGCGTCTGCATCCGGTCGACCGTGGCCCGATCCCCACACTGTTCGGCGACGCCGAGACTCTCGAGCGCCCCGAGGCTGCGATCTGCGCACTGCAGGCGTCGTACCCGGACTACTCGACGACCGTTCTGCATCCCGCAGACGTCTCGTTCTTCACCTCGTTGTGCAAGACGCCGGGCAAGCCGGTCAACTTCGTTCCCGTCGTCGACGGTGACGTTCGCCGTTGGTGGCGCAGCGACTCCCTGTGGCAGGCACACGATCCCCGCTACACCGCCGATCAGGTTTGTGTCATCCCCGGCACCGTCGCCGTCGCGGGCATCACCCGTGTCGACGAGCCAGTCGGTGACCTGCTCGATCGCTTCGAGAAGGCGACCTACGACGAATTGGTTGCTGCCGGAGCCGCTCCGGTTGCACTCGCGAGCCGTCGCCACCAGGATTCCGCACCCGGACTTCTCGACGCCGTCCTCTCCGCTCCCGACCTCCAGTGGGCCGGCCGCCTGACCCAGAACCCTGTCCGTCGCCTCGGCGACCTCGACGAGTGGAACGCAGAGTCTGCCGACAAGGCAGTTCACGGCACCACGGGGTCCAGCTTGACCGTCGTCGATTCCTCGCACGTGCTGCTCTCGGTTCCGTTGGTGGCAGACAAGTCGGTCGACATCACGATCACCATCCCCGAGTCCGTCGTAGACGGCGGCGCTCCGGTTGTCACCGAGGCAGACGCCGAGGGTGCGATGTCCGCGCTGCTGGCAGTTGCTGCCGGACAGGAACTTCCGACAGTCAAGAACGGAAAGGCCCGCCTCAACGTCGCGTGGGTTCCCGATCGCATCGCCGATCACGCCGGTGTCACCGGTTCCGGCCTGCCCACCACGCTCAGTGTCAGCGGCAAGGCTGTTCCGGACGTCGTCGTCGGAGCATGCTGGCCTGCAGTGTTCGCAGTCCTCGGCGCAGCCAAGCTCGACAGTCTTTCCGTTATCGAAGGCATGCTCGACCTGGTCCACCTCGACCACACCGTCGACTTCGTCGGTGAACTTCCCTCCGAGACAAGCATTCTCGTGGTCAATGCCGAGGTCGCCTCGGTTCTCGACACCGACCTCGGTCGCGTCGTCGAGGTCAAGGTCGAGGTCGGTGCCATGCTCGGCGAGGGCCTCGACGCCCCCGCAGTCGTCACCATGACCGAGCGTTTCGCGATCCGCGGACGCACCGGCGCTGGCGAACTCGCCGACCCGGCTCGCGCCGGTGGATCGATCAGCGATGCGGCTGTCGACACCTCACGTCGTCGTCGCCGTGACGCGAAGATCCTCGCGCCGGTCAGCATGGGCGCGTTCGCTCAGGTTTCCGGTGACCACAACCCGATTCACACCTCCGACAACGCCGCTCTGCTGGCCGGCCTCGGAACCCCGATCGTGCACGGCATGTGGCTCTCCGCCGCAGCGCAGCAGGTAGTCACCGCAGTCGACCCGGCCGAGACCCGCGTCCCGCCGCGCCGCCTGACCGCCTGGACCGCCCGCTTCCTCGGGATGGTTCGCCCCGGCGCCGAGATCGACGTCCGCGTCGACCGTGTCGGCATCGACCAGGGCGCAGAAATCGTCGAGGTCGGCTGCCGCATCGACGGCGAACTGGTGATGGTCGCCACCGGCCGCACTGCCGCACCGAAGACCGTCTACGCCTTCCCCGGCCAGGGCATCCAGCGCCCGGGCATGGGCCTCGACGCTCGTGCACGCTCCAAGGCCGCCCGCGACGTCTGGGAGCGTGCGGACAAGCACACCCGCAAGGCGCTCGGATTCTCGATTCTCGCTGTCGTGCGCGACAACCCGGTGACCGTCAAGGCGCGCGGTGTCGAGCACAAGCATCCTGACGGTGTCCTGCACCTGACTCAGTTCACCCAGGTGGCCATGGCCGTTCTCGGTGTTGCCCAGGTTGCCGAGCTGCGCGAATCCGGAACCTTCATCGAGGATTCCCTTCTGGCCGGTCACTCGGTCGGTGAGTACAACGCACTCGCTGCTGTCGCCGAGGTTTTCCCGCTCGAAGCACTTCTCGAGGTCGTCTTCCAGCGTGGCTCCGCCATGCACCAGCTCGTTCCCCGTGACGAAGCCGGACGCTCCGACTACCGCATGGCTGCTATTCGCCCGTCGCAGATCGGTGTTTCCGACGACGACGTGCAGGGCTTCGTCGCCGGTGTCGCCGAGACCTCCGGTGAGTTCCTCGAAATCGTCAACCTGAACCTGCGCGGCAGCCAGTACGCCATCGCCGGTTCGGTAGCCGGTCTCGACGCACTCGAGGTCGAAATCGACCGTCGCCGAGCAGAATTCGGTGGCAAGCGGGCATACATCCAGGTTCCCGGCATCGACGTGCCGTTCCACTCCACCGTCCTTCGTGGCGGCGTGGCGGACTTCCGCGTGTGCCTGCAGGACTTGCTCCCGCACGACATCGATCCGGACATCCTGATCGGCCGCTACATCCCGAACCTGGTTCCGAAGCCGTTCTCGCTGCGTCGTGACTTCGTTCAGGAAATCGCGGACCTGGTGCCGTCCGAGCCGCTGCAGGAAGTCCTCGCAGACTTCGACAGCTACGCAACGCGCACTCACGAGTTGTCCCGCATCATCCTGATCGAGCTGCTGGCTTGGCAGTTCGCCAGCCCGGTCCGCTGGATCGAGACGCAGGACCTGCTCTTCGGCGACGAGTCCGAAGGTGGACTCGGGGTCGAACGCTTCGTCGAGATCGGTCTCGGCGCTGCCCCGACCGTTGCGAACCTCGCGTCGCAGACCCTCAAGCTGCCGGGCCGCTTCGGCTACCCGGTCGAGGTTCTCAACGTCGAGCGCGAAGCTGCGATCGTCTACGGCACCGACGTCGACCCCGCCGTCGATGACGACGACGAGATCGAAGCGCCTGCCGCGCAGGCTGCACCGGTTGCCGCGGCCGCTGCTCCGGTTGCAGCTGCTGCGCCGGCCGCACCTTCGGGTGGACCGCGTCCGGACGACCTCACCTTCAAGGCGCCCGACGCCACGAAGGTCCTGATCAGCCTGTGGACCAAGCTCCGTCCCGATCAGGTCGGCCCCGCCGACACGATCGAGGCACTGTGCGACGGCGTCTCCTCGCGTCGTAACCAGCTTCTGGTCGACCTCGGCTCCGAGCTGTCCCTCGGCGCCATCGACGGTGCCGCGGATGCCGACATGGGCTCCTTGGGAGCAACCGTCGACAAGCTCGCCCGTACGTACAAGCCGTTCGGACCGGTGCTCTCCGATTCGATCAACGATCACCTGCGCAAGGTCTTCGGCCCCTCGGGCAAGCGTCCCGGCTACATCGCCGACCGCGTCAAGAAGGTCTGGGAACTGGGCGACGGCTGGGCGCACCACGTCACCGCAGCAGTGGCTCTCGGCACCCGTGACGGCGCCAGCATCCGCGGCGGCGACCTCGGTGGCCTGAGCTCCGGCGCACTGGCCGACGCCGCAGCGGTCGACGCAGTCATCGACAGCGCAGTTGCCTCGGTCGGCTCTGCACGCGGAGTCAGCGTCTCGTTGCCGGCCACCGGCGGCGGAAGCGGCGGAACCGTCGACGCAGCCGCCCTGGGTGAGTTCACCGAGAACATCACCGGGCGCAACGGCGTTCTGGCCTCGGCTGCACGCCTGGTGCTCGAGCAGCTCGGACTGAACGAAGAAGCGGCAGTCGCGACGGTCGAGGACACCGAACTGGTCGACCTGGTCTCGGCTGAACTCGGCTCCGACTGGCCGCGTCTGGTTGCTCCGGCATTCGACGCACAGAAGGCCGTGCTGCTCGACGACCGTTGGGCAAGTGCGCGTGAGGATCTCGCTCGTATTTGGCTCGGTGACACCGCGTTGTCGGTCGAGAACTTCATCGGTGCCGGTTCCACCGTCGCCGCACAGGCCAAGTGGTGGGCCACCCGTGCAACCGACGAGGGCCGCACGGCGCTCGCCGAGGTCTACACCCGCATCGTTGATGCAGCCGTGACGACAGAATCCGACGCACCCGAGTGGGCAGGCGAGGTCGCAGTAGTGACCGGCGCCAGCAAGGGTTCCATCGCGGCAGCGGTCACGGGCAAGCTCCTTGCCGGTGGCGCAACGGTATTCGTGACCACCTCACGACTCGACGGTCAGCGTTTGGGCTTCTACCGCGACCTGTACCGCGAGAACGCTCGCGCCGGTGCCGCCCTCTGGGTGGTTCCCGCGAACATGGCGTCGTACACCGACGTCGACGCACTGATCGACTGGATCGGCAACGAGGCCACCGAGAACGCAGGCGGCGCAAAGAAGCTCATCAAGCCGGCCATGACGCCGACGATGCTCTTCCCGTTCGCAGCTCCGCGTGTCGGCGGCGAACTCTCCGACGCCGGCGCTCGCGCCGAAATGGAAATGCGCGTGCTGCTCTGGTCGGTGGAGCGCCTCATCGGCGGTCTGTCGAAGATCGGTTACGACAGCGATGTCGACACGCACCTGCACGTAGTGCTGCCCGGTTCGCCGAACCGCGGAACGTTCGGCGGCGACGGTGCTTACGGTGAGGCCAAGGCTTCGCTGATCGCCGTGGTCAACCGCTGGAAGGCCGAGCGGAACTGGGCCGAGCGGGTCACGTTGGCACACGCGGTCATCGGTTGGGTTCGCGGAACCGGACTCATGGGTCACAACGATCCGATCGTCGACGCGGTCGAAGCTGCGGGCGTCCGCACCTGGTCCACCCAGGAGATGGCGACCCAACTGCTGAAGACGGCAACCCGCGAGTCGCGGCGCGCTGCAGCAGAGGCTCCGCTCGAGGTCGACCTGACCGGCGGACTGTCCGAGGCCAACCTGGATCTGGGTGCTTTGGCCAAGGAAGCTGCCGAGGTTGCCGAGATCGCCGAGGCTGTCGACGAAGCAGTGGACGAGTCCAGCATCCTGGCGCTGCCCACGCCGGCTCGCATCGACGACTCGGTCAAGGCTCCGAGCTGGCCCGAACTGGACGTCACCCCCGCGGACCTCGTGGTCATCGTGGGTGCCGGAGAGCTCGGACCCTACGGTTCCTCGCGTACCCGCTTCGAGATGGAGGTCGACGAGCAGCTCTCTGCCGCAGGCGTTCTCGAATTGGCGTGGAACACCGGACTTATCGTCTGGGAGAACGACCCCAAGCCGGGCTGGTACGACGTCGAATCCGGTGACCTGGTACCCGAGGCGGAAATCGCCGACAAGTACCACGACGCAGTCGTCGAGCGTTGCGGCATCCGTCGCTACGTCGACGAGGGCGCGATGATCGACAACACCGCTCCGCTGCTCACCTCCGTGTTCCTGGACAAGGATCTGAGCTTCGTGGTCGGCAGTGAGGCAGAGGCTCAGGCCTTCGTCGAATCCGATCCGGAGAACACGACGGCGACGGTTTCCGCCGAGTCCGGAGACTGGACGGTCACCCGCCGGGCAGGCACCGAGATCCGCGTCCCGCGCAAGATGAAGCTGACTCGCAGTGTCGGCGGCCAGATCCCGACCAACTTCGACGTCACCAAGTGGGGCATCCCCGCCGACATGGCAGATTCGGTCGACCGCGTCGGACTCTGGAACATCGTCGCAACGGTGGACGCCTTCCTCACCGGCGGCTTCACTCCGAGCGAACTGCTCCGCTGGGTACACCCGAGCCTGGTCGCCAACACACAGGGCACCGGCATGGGCGGCATGACCTCCATGCGGAGCCTGTACATCGACACGCTGCTCGGCGAGAACCGTCCGAACGACATCCTGCAGGAAGCGCTGCCGAACGTCATTGCAGCGCACGTCGTTCAGTCGTACGTCGGCGGTTACGGCGCGATGGTTCACCCCGTCGCCGCCTGCGCCACGGCAGCGGTATCCGTCGAAGAAGGCGTCGACAAGATCCGACTCGGCAAGGCGCAGTTGGTTGTTGCCGGCGGGTTCGACGATCTGAGCACGGAAGGCATCATCGGCTTCGGTGACATGTCGGCAACTGCCAAGACCGAGGACATGCACGCCAAGGGCATCGAGGATCGCCGCTTCTCGCGGGCCAACGATCGTCGCCGCGGCGGATTCGTCGAGTCGGCCGGTGGCGGAACGATTCTCCTCGCTCGCGGAGACCTGGCACTCGAGATGGGCCTGCCCGTCCTCGGTGTGGTCGCCTGGGCCGGATCGTTCGCCGACGGTGTCCACACCTCGATCCCGGCACCGGGACTCGGAGCACTGGGCGCCGGACGTGGGGGAGCGGATTCGCAGCTCGCACTCTCGCTCAACGCTCTCGGCGTGAGCGCCGACGACATCGCCGTGATCTCCAAGCACGACACCTCCACTGCCGCCAACGATCCCAACGAGGCGGAGCTGCACGAGCGCCTCGCCGGGGCATTGGGACGCAGTGAAGGTGCGCCGATGTTCGTGGTCTCGCAGAAGAGCCTGACCGGTCACGCCAAGGGTGGTGCCGCAGCCTTCCAGCTGATCGGGCTCTGCCAGGTACTGAGCCAGGGCATCGTCCCGCCGAACCGCAGCCTCGACTGCGTCGACGACAAGATGGCCGAGTTCGAGCACCTCGTGTGGGCACGTCAGCCGCTCAAGTTCGGTGATCAGCTTCCGCTGCGTGCCGGCCTGCTGACCAGCCTCGGCTTCGGTCACGTCTCCGGCCTGATCGCAGTCGTGCACCCGCAGGCATTCGTCGAGTCGGTTCCGGCCGACAAGCGCGCCGACTATGTTGCTGCGGCGCAGCAGCGGGCGATCGACGGTCAGCGCCGCCTCGCCAAGGCGATGTGCGGTGGCGACAGCCTTTACGAGCGCCCGGCGGATCGTCGCCTCGGTGCCGACGGAACGCCGGCCAAGGCGTCGCGTCAGCTCGAAGCGGACATGCTGCTGAGCGAGGACGCACGACTCGGCGCAGATCTGGTGTACCGCTCGAATCTGCCCGGCTGCAAGTAATAATCACGGTATGGGAGTTCTGGGTATCGGCTTCGACCTCGTGACGGTGTCGGAGTTCGCCGAGCAATTGAACAGGCCGGGAACGGCAATGCTCGACAACTTCACACCGGGCGAGCGTCGAGACGCCGCTACCCGGAGCTCCGAACCGGCACGACATTTCGCCGCCCGGTGGGCAGCGAAGGAAGCAGTGATCAAGGCATGGTCAACTGCTCTCTTCGCCAGCCCACCGGTGCTGGGGGAGATGATCCACGATCAGATCGAAGTCGTCTCGGACGCCTGGGGTCGCCCGGGCATACGGCTTCGCGGTGACGTGGCCAAACACCTCACCGGAGTGAAGATTCATATCTCGCTCACCCACGACGGGGACATGGCGGGCGCTTTCGCGGTCATCGAATCCGACCCGGAGTAGCACTGCCGGACACGAAAGAGCCGGTCTCCCAAGGGGAGACCGGCTCTTTGTCGTTCGACTAGTCCTTCGTGCGGGATTCCTTCTCGGCGACGAGGAGATATGCGATCATCAATCTTTTCAGTTCGGCGACGGCGTCGGCATGCGACTGACCGTCCTGAACCGAGAAATTGAGCATCGAATACACCACGTGGACAAGAACTTCCGCCATCATCAGGCGACGATCTCGCCGCGTACGAGGCGTCAACGGACCGAGCATTTTCGCTACGGTCTCGGCGAATTGCTTTTCGTGAATGACTCCGGTGGCCCGCGTGGACGGCGTCGACTGCATCGCCAGCCAGACCTCGCGGCGCGACGGATCGGACGTCCACAGTCCGGCCATGTGATCGACGAAACTGTTCAGGAACCGCAACCAGTCGAGCGAGGGTACTTCGCCGCCGAACTGCGCAAGCTCGTGCTGGACCCCGACGAGGTCCTGGCGGTTCAATTCGCACACTATGACGTACTTGTTCGCGAAGAATTGGTAGAGCGTCCCGATCGGGACGTCGGCACGTGCCGCGACCTCTTCGCAGGTGAACGATTCGAAACCGACATCGGTGAGGAGTTCCCGTGACGCCGCCAGGAGTGCGTCGAATTTACGCTGGCTGCGCTCTTGCGTCGGACGCTTGCGCGGCAGCAGTTCCTGCGGTTCTTCGAGGCTCTGGGGATTCTCCAGTGCTGGGTCGACTCGTCGCCGCGCGCGGTTACGAGTCGTGGGCTGCACGTCTTCCAGGCTATCGGTGTTTTCTGTCGAATTTGGGACTTGTGCATTATCCGGTGTCATCGGCCACCTACTTCGGCGGTCGTGATCGGTCGAAACGCACCGCGCAGGTGCGCGCACACGAGTCCCGATGCTGTTGCCACACCTCGATACTAGGTGACCACCTGTCCAGTAGCTGAAGAGGTTGCTGCGCGGTGTGGCGCAACGGCGATCCTGCCGACTCCCTACGCCCGATTCGGGCACACTGAGATTCTTCGGGCACACCGAGGTTCGATGCCGAGGAGAGGGAGACGATGACGGAAGAACTGCGAACCGCGGTACGTGAACTCATGCCGCGTGCCCATGAGGATCTGAGTGCACTTGTGGCGATGAAGTCCGTCGCAGATGCACGGCAATACCCGCCGGAAGAATGCGCGGCCGCGGCACATTGGGTCCTGGAGGCATTCCGCGATCAGGGTTTCGCCGATATCGAGGCGATCGAGACCTCCGACGGCTCGGCCGCCGTCGTCGGTCGTCGACCAGGTCCAGACGGTGCTCCGACGGTTCTGCTGTACTGCCACTACGACGTTCAGCCGCCCGGAAACGAAGAGCTCTGGGGCTCGCCGCCTTTCACGCTCACCGAGCGGGGTGGACGGTGGTACGGACGCGGCGCTTCGGACTGCAAGGGCAACGTCGTCATGCATCTGACAGCTCTGCGAGCGCTCGCCGCAGCAGGTGTGGATCCGAGCGCACATCTGACGATCGTCGCCGAAGGATCAGAGGAGACGGGCACTGGCGGTCTCGAGGATCTGGTGCGAGAGCGGCCCGAACTTTTTGCGGCCGACATGATCCTGATCGCCGATACCGGCAACACCGAGGTCGGGGAGCCGACGATCACGACATCACTGCGCGGGATCGCCAACGTGGTGGTCCACGTGTCGACGCTCGAGGGTGAGATTCACTCCGGTGTCTTCGGTGGACCGGCACCCGATGCGATCACCGCGCTGGTGCACATTCTCTCGACGCTGCACGACGGCGCCGGAAACACCACTGTCGAAGGCTTGACCAACGACCAGGAGTGGGAGGGAGTCAGTTACGACGGCGATCAGTTCCGCTCCGACGCCGGGGTACTCGAAGGGGTACAGCTGACTGGTTCCGGTTCGGTCGCCGAGCAGGTGTGGGCTCGTCCGGCGCTGACCATCCTGGGTATCGACTGCCCGCCGGTCGTGGGTTCTGCGGCGGCAATCACGCCCCGTGCATCCGCACGCCTGAATCTTCGTGTCCCGCCTGGCACGGATCCGGCGCGGGCGCAGAAGTTGTTGACTGACCACCTCCGCGCAGCGGCGCCGTGGGGCGTCCACATCGAGGTCGTACCGGAATCGACGGGATCACCGTTCTCGTCCTCGACGGAAGGGACGGGGTTCGCGCAGCTGAAGTCTGCGCTGACCGATGCCTACGGCCGCGAAGTGGGGTTTGCCGGCCAAGGGGGATCGATTCCGCTGTGCAGTGCGTTGGCCGAGCAGTTCCCCGACGCGGAGATCGCGTTGATCGGAGTCGAGGAACCGCAGTGCCGCATTCATGCACCTGACGAAAGCGTCGACCCGTCGGAGATCGAGAATCTCGCTTTCGCGGAGGCGCTGTTCTTGAGCAGGTACGGGAGTTAGACGGATAGATCGCGTCGTAGCTTGGCGACGTGGCCGGTGGCCCGGACGTTGTACTGGGCCACCTCGATCTTGCCTTCCTCGTCAACGAGGAACGTCGAGCGGATGACGCCCTGGACCGTCTTGCCGTACATCTTCTTCTCTCCGAATGCGCCCCAGGCTTCGAGCGTCGCCTTCTCGGGGTCGGAGAGCAGCGGGAAGGTCAGCTCTTCGGTATCGCGGAACTTCGCGAGTTTTGCTGGCTTGTCCGGCGAGATTCCGACGACCTCGAGCCCGGCGCCGTTCAATTCGGCGAGGCTGTCGCGGAAGTCGCAGGCCTGCTTGGTGCACCCCGGGGTGCTGGCCGCGGGGTAGAAGTACACGATGACCTTGCGGCCGCGGTAATCGTGAAGCGAAACCTCGTTGCCGTCGGCGTCTGGGAGCGTGAAATCCGGCGCGACGTCGCCGGCGGACAATCTACTGTTCTCGGTCACGGGAATCGAGGTTAGTCGAGAAATTGCGCGGCAGGTGGGCGCGAGGGCATTCTGCTCCTCTACGGTAGAGCGAAGTGTCGGCGCGCTGCGTCCGCACAGCAGACCCGCACACAGAGCAGCAGAACACAGACAAGTTGGAGGACACGTGCCCAGGGACACCGAGAGCATCGAACGCGAGATCGAGAAGGCGCGTAACCAGCTCGCGAGCACACTCGACGAACTGACGGTCCGCACCAACCCGAAGCGGCTGGTCGAGAACACCAAGAAGACGGTGCTCGCCAAGCTCAACGAGCCGGCAGTGAAGTACGCGCTTATCGCAGTTGGTTCAGTGGTGGGACTACTCGTGGTCCGGAAGATCATTCGCTGACCCGAGTTTTCGAAGGCAGAACATGAAGAAGGCCCCCACCTGGTGAGGTGGGGGCCTTCTTGCAAGTGCGCCCACAGGGACTCGAACCCCGGACCCAGTGATTAAGAGTCACTTGCTCTACCAACTGAGCTATAGGCGCTCGCTCTTGCGAGACAGAACATTAGCCGACAGGCTCAGGAGTTTGCAAAACGCGTGTTCATCGTGGTGACGATGGTTACATCGCTTCCGGAATTCACGAGTGTGGCGGGCGTGAATCCGGCCAGCGGACGGTGCTTTCCAACTGCTGTGCGACGGCGAGAATCGCCGATTCGCCACCGCTGCGCGCAACCAGTTGGACGCTCAGGGGGAGTCCGTGTTCGGAGAAGCCGGCGGGTACCGCGGCCGCCGGGTTGCCGCAGACATTCCAGATAGAACAGTAGGCGGCGATCGGCAACGCCTTGCGGACTGCGGACAGAAGGCCGGTTCCTTCGAGTTGTCCGATCGGGCGTGGCAGCGCGGGCGTTGTCGGCATCAGGACCAGGTCGAAGGTGTCGAAGACCTGGTTGACCGTCGCTGCAATTCGCTCACCTTTGCGGTAGGCGAATTTACCGACGCGCGCGGGTGCAGCTATCCGGCCGATCGAGGCGAGCGCTCGCGTGCGCTTCTCGAGAAGCGCTGGATGATCGACACGAAGCGCTTCGTCGCGGACACCGCCGAGCACCTGCGGGAGAAAAGCGGCAGTGGCATCCGGGTACTCGGGATCGTGTTCTTCGACGTGATGTCCCAACGCGCTCAACATCTCTGCGATCGAGAGCACCGCGGCAACGATCTCCGCTGACGGACGGACGCCCCGGACCGGACTCCGGGTGGACACCGCGATGCGAAGCGGCCCGGGTGCCGACACGGCCGCGTCGGCAAAGCTGGTTCGGAGCGTTTCGGCTGTGTAGTCGTCGATCTCGGTGGTACCGGTGATTGCGTCGTATACGAGCGCGCTGTCCTCGACCGAACGAGTGAGAGGCCCGAGTGTGCCGAGTCCGCGCCAGAGGTTTCGGTTCGGCGCTGTGCTCACCCGACCGCGTTGCGGCTTGAGTCCGAACAACCCGCAGAACGCCGAAGGCAATCGTATGGAACCGCCGCCGTCGCCGCCTATTGCCGCCGCGACCATTCCCGACGCGACGGCCGACGCAGATCCTCCGCTCGATCCGCCGGTGGATATGCCGGTGTCCCAAGGGTTTCTCGTGTATCCGTTTGCGGCAGTCTCGGTGAAGGGCCAGATGCCGAACTCGGGCATCGTCGTCTTGCCGACGATCACCGCACCCGCTTCGCGCAACCGACGGACAACCTCTGAATCGGCCGATGCGATGCGCGTTGCTGCCGCACCGCCGTACGTCGTCGGCGTTCCGGCGACGTCGTTCTCGTCCTTGATTGCAATCGGGACTCCGTGCAGTGGGCCCAGGGTTTTGCCGTCGGCCTGACGTTGATCGAGCCGTGTCGCCTCGTCGAGTGCTTCGTCCGCGAGAACTCGTACAAATGCGTTGAGCGTCGAATCGAGGCGCTCGATACGGCGAAGTGTGGTCTCGGTGAGTTCGCGGGCGGACAAAGCTCCGGACCGGATCAGAGCTGCCTGACCTGCCACCCCGGCAAATGCCAGTTCGCCGCCGGGCGTGAATTCGCGCTCAGTCATCAGACCTCCAGGCCGTGGTTCCGGTAACTGTGAAGTCTATTCACCACGACCTGTCCACCAAGCCACAAAGAAAAATCCCCACCTTCCGAAGAAGGTGGGGACCTTGCAAGTGCGCCCACAGGGACTCGAACCCCGGACCCAGTGATTAAGAGTCACTTGCTCTACCAACTGAGCTATAGGCGCTCGCTCTTGCGAGACAGAACATTAGCCGAATCGCCGGTTCGGGAGCAAATCGCCAGGTGGCGGCCTCGCTGCCGTAGTCCAATCGGAGGAAATCCGCTGAAAGCGGTAACAAAACGGACGGTTCGGAGCGATTGATACTTGAACGTTACTGACGGCGTGGCCCTTCATGACCGTTGGTAACGAGCGCGCCTGGCATCATTGGTGCAGCGCAGTCATACCGCAAGTCCCACTTGCCTTCCGGTAAGTGGGATTCGCATGTGATGCGGAAGTTAGTCGGAGAAATTGTGAAGCGGAGTCGAACGATGAGTCGTCAAAGGTGGGGTCTGTCCGTGCGCGGGGGGAACGGTCGAGTGTCGAAGAGTGCGGCGATGATCGCGGTGTCTCTCGGTGCGCTCGTTCTGGTCACCGCGTGCACGTCGGGTGGCAAGGACGTCAGCACCGAGGGATCGGCGCCGATCGATTCCAATCCGCTCACCGAACTCATCAAGCCGAAGCTCACCTCGACCGCCGCCGACGGCGCTGTCGGCTTCTCGCCGGGCGACCCGGTCAAGATCAACGTCGCTGACGGCGCCCTGTCCGACGTGACGATGGTCAATCAGGACGGCAAGGCAGTTGCCGGCGCGATTGCTGCCGACGGTGCGTCGTGGACGACCACCGAACCGCTCGGCTACAACCGCAAGTACAAAATCGAGGCCCGCGCATTCGGATTGGGCGGCGCCAGTACGACGGTCACGTCCTTCACCACCAGCGCGCCCGGCAACGTCACCAAGCCGTATGTCTTGCCGAACGAGGGCGACGTGGTCGGCATCGGTCAGCCCATCGCGGTGCAGTTCGACGAGAACATCCCCGATCGCAAGGCTGCCGAAGCTGCGATCACCGTCACCACGACTCCGGCCGTCGAAGGTGCGTTCTACTGGGTCAACAATCGTGAGGTCCGTTGGCGTCCGGAGAACTACTGGGCACCGGGCACCAAGGTCGACGTGAGCGTCAACGTGTACGGGCGCAATCTCGGCAAGGGAGTCTTCGGGCAGGAAGACGCGAAGAGTTCCTTCACCATCGGTGATGCCGTCATCGCCACGGCGGACGACAACACCAAGCAGGTCACTTTCCAGGTCAACGGTGAGACCGTCATGACCATGCCCACCTCCATGGGCAAGGACAGTACTCCCACCGACAACGGGGTCTACATCATCGGTGACCGCTTCGCGAACATGATCATGGACTCGTCCACGTACGGCGTCCCGGTCACCTCGGCGCAGGGTTACAAGACCCCCGTCGACTGGGCGACCCGAATGTCCTACAGCGGTATCTTCTTCCACTCGGCGCCGTGGTCGGTCGGGCAGCAGGGGTACTCCAACACCAGTCACGGCTGCCTCAACCTGAGCCCGTCCAACGCCAAGTGGGTCTACGACAACACCAAGCGTGGGGACATCGTCGTCGTCAAGAACACCGTCGGCGGAACTCTCTCCGGCACCGACGGCCTCGGTGACTGGAACATCCCCTGGAGCGTCTGGAAGACCGGCAACGCGGACGTCTGAGTGCGTCCCTGAAGCACTGAACGTCAGAATGCCCCCGACCGTCCGGTTGGGGGCATTTCTGCATCTGTATTCCTTTTGTGAGCGAAAGTGCCTCTCGGTCTATCTGAGGCGACGGGAGGTACGTTCGCTCGGCGTCAGCGTCGACCGAAGGCGTCCACTCCGGTCATTTCAGCGGACAGTGCCCACAATCTGCGTGCGTCGTCGCGATCGGTAGCCCAAGGCTTCACGCCGCCGACGCTCATGTCATCAGTCTGCGCGACGTCCGCGATGTTGCAGTCCTGGAGGTACGCGCCGGAGTGATCGGCGAGTATCGGTGCCGTCGCTGCCCACACCGTTGTAGCGGCGCCCTGGGAGGGAGTCTTGAATCCCGGCACGGCGTCGCCATTCGACGTCGTCCATCCGAGATCGTGTTTCTCCGATGCAGAAAAGTGACGTTGAAGGGGAGTGAGGATGCTCCCGGGATGGACGGAGAACGCAGTGATGCCGCGTGAAGCACCGGAGCTCGCCAGCTGGACAGCGAATAGAGCAATTGCAGTCTTGGCTTGACCGTACGCAAGCCAGCGGTCGTAACCGTTGCGGAAATGTATGTCATCCCAACGCACTCCCGACAGAAAATGTCCCGCCGACGAGACAGCGACTACGCGAGAACCGTTTGCGGGCATTGCTGGCACCAGCAGGTTCACCAGTACAAAGTGCCCGAGGTGATTGATCGCGAATTGTGATTCCCAGCCGGAGCCGACACGGAGTTCCGGGCAGGCCATGACCCCCGCATTGCAGATGATGATGTCCGGAGTGATCCGGGATTCGAGAATTTCTCGCGCACACGATCTGACACTGCTCGGGTCCGACAGGTCGCACGCTCGCACTTCGATACCCGGAAGGTCGGCCACCTCGCTCCGTGCCTGTTCTGGTCGGCGGGCAAGAACTACAACTCGCGCGCCGACCGAAGAAAGTGACCGCGAAATTTCGTATCCGAGTCCGGAGTACCCACCAGTGACCAAAGCAGTTGTGTCGGTTAAATCTTGTCCGGCAAGTACGTCGTCGGCAGTGGAGATTCGGGAGAATTCGGTGTTGATTTTGCGCTGAATGGAATTCATGGCCGCGACCGTAAAATCTGGAGTGCACTCCAGGTCAAGGAAAGGTAGACGGGCAATGCGTGAACTATCAATCGGTGACGTAGCTGTCGAGACCGGAATCAGTATCGATTCCCTTCGATACTTCGAACGTGAGGAATTGCTCGTTCACGAGGTTGCGCGCTCGGCAGGTGGGCGTCGGGTCTACGCCGAAAACGATGTCGCTTGGTTGAAGCTGTGCAATCGATTCCGAGACTCGGGTATGCCGATCGCAACGATCCGCGAATTCGCCGCACTCGTCAGGTCAGGGCCGGGAAACGAGAAGGAACGGCTTTCACTTCTACAAAAGCATGAGGTGTTGATTCGATCCAGGATCTCTGCGCTGCAGGACAACCTGACCGTCATCCACGACAAGGTTTCGGCATACGAGCGACACGTTCGCGAGGGGACCGTCGCAGGTGTCTGGGAGCCGCAACCGTCGCCCGAGTGATCGACGGCTGGGCCATTTGCGGCGATTTTCAGCTACCCCGATGTGAGCGAAAGTGGCTTTCGGTCTATCTGAGGCGACGAGAGGTACGTTCGCTCGGCCCGGGCACGGGTTGCTCGGGAGCGGGCGATTTGTCGCGGTCGCCACCCCACCCGGCTGTGGAAGGAGAGATTGGGGCTGGCGCACAAACCAAAAGAACCCCCGAAAATGTCTTTCGACATCTTCGGGGGTTCCGCTTGGGTGAGCGACGGGACTCGAACCCGCGACAGCCAGGATCACAACCTGGTGCTCTACCAACTGAACTACGCCCACCATTGCCTCGGCCACCGGTTTGACCCGGCTGCTTTGACGAAAGAGATACTAGCGCGAAAGTCGGTCAGGAAGCCAATCGGCAGGTCAGGCGGGACCCAAGCCCTCTACGACGGCTGCGATCTCCGCGCTCGACGGTCCGGGCGCCGCGACGAATGCAGTGCCGCGGTAGTACTTGAGTTCGCGGATGGATTCCTTGATGTCGGCGAGTGCCCGGTGGGCGAGACCTTTTTCGGGCTGGCCGAAGTAGATTCGCGGGTACCAGCGGCGGGAGAGTTCCTTGATGGAGCTGACATCGATCATCCGGTAGTGCAGGTATGTGTCCAGCGCCGTCATGTCACGCGAGATGAATCCGCGGTCGGTGGCGATGGAATTACCTGCCAGGGGAGCCGTACCGGCGACGGGAACGTGCTTGCGGATGTACGCGAGCACCTCTTTCTCCGCCTCGGCGAGGGTGACCGTCGACTTACGAACCTCTTCGGTCAGTCCCGACTTCGCATGCATCTTCTTCACGACGTCGGGCATTGCAGCCAATGCGTCGTCGTCGGCGTGGATGACGATGTCCACACCTTCGCCCAAGATGTTCAAGTCGCTGTCGGTCACCAGAGCCGCAATCTCGATGAGTTTGTCCGACTCGAGTCGCAGCCCGGTCATTTCACAATCGATCCATACCAATTTGTCCTGCACCAGGAACACAGTAGTGCGCGCGGGCGCGGGATAAGGTCTGCGGTGGAAACTCGACGTGTGTAAGACGGCGTTCGGGTGATGACAAGAACTGCGCCGCATTGCAACGAGGAGGGCTTTTCGATGACCGTGGATCCGAAGGAAGGAGCCGCGCCGCTGACGCCGGCGGAGAAGGCGAAAGCTGCCAAGGCTGCCGCTGCCGAAGCCGCTCGGATTGCAGCTGAAGCCGCTGCGGCAGCTGAGGAAGCCGAGAAGGAAGCGGCTGCCGCTGAGGCCGAAGCATCGGCCGGAGCCACCCCCGCTGCTCAGGCGCCGTCGGGTGCTGCAGCTGAAATCGCGGCGGGCTATTCATCCGAGGGGCGGGCACTCGAGCTCGGCTCGGTGGTGATCGACGGAGTGGCAGATCCCACCGCGCGGGTGCGGATTCCGTTGGCGACGATCAACCGTCACGGTCTGATTGCCGGTGCGACGGGTACCGGCAAGACCAAGACGTTGCAGGGCATCGCCGAGCAGCTGTCCGCCGCGGGTGTGCCGGTAGTGATGGCCGACGTCAAGGGCGACCTCTCGGGTCTGTCGAAGGCGGGGGATCCGAGCGAGAAGATGAAGGCTCGCGCAGTCGAGACGGGCGACGATTCGTGGACTCCCGCTGGGATGCCAGTCGAGTTCTTGTCGTTGGGAACGGACGGAATCGGTATCCCGGTGCGCGCGACCATCACCAGTTTCGGGCCGATCCTGCTCAGCAAAGTGTTGGGCCTCAACGAGACCCAGGAATCGACTCTCGGACTGATCTTCCACTGGGCCGACACTCAGGGCCTGGCCCTGCTGGACCTCAAGGATCTGCGTTCGGTCATCGCCCACCTGACGAGCGCTGAGGGCAAGGCGGATCTGAAGGGTATCGGCGGAGTTTCCTCCGCGACGGCGGGAGTGATTCTGCGCGCGTTGGTCAACCTCGAAGCCGACGGCGGTGACACCTTCTTCGGCGAACCGGAACTCGAAACCGAGGACCTGCTGCGTGTCGTCGGCGGTGCCGGTGTGATCACGCTGTTCGAACTCGGTGCCCAGGCCGCGCGTCCGGCAATGTTCTCCACCTTCCTGATGTGGGTGCTCGCGGACCTGTTCCAGACGCTGCCCGAAGAGGGAGATCTGGACAAGCCGAAGCTGGTGTTCATCTTCGACGAGGCGCACCTTCTGTTCGCGGACGCGTCGAAGGCCTTCCTACAGCAGGTCGAACAGACGGTAAAGCTGATTCGCTCCAAGGGCGTCGGCGTGTTCTTCTGCACGCAACTTCCGACCGACATTCCCAATTCGGTGCTGTCACAGTTGGGCGCGCGCGTCCAGCACGCCCTACGCGCATTCACGCCCGACGATCAGAAGGCGCTCAACAAGACCGTTCGTACCTACCCGAAGACCGAGCACTACGACCTGGAAAAGGCACTGACTTCACTCGGCATCGGTGAAGCCATCGTGACCGTGCTCTCGGAAAAGGGTGCGCCGACGCCGGTGGCCTGGACCAAGATTCGTCCTCCGAGGTCGCTGATGGACACCATCGGCAACGACGCGATCAAGGCGGCCGCATCGTCGAGTCCGCTGAATCAGAAGTACGGCCAGACCATCGACCGCGAGTCGGCGTACGAGAAGCTGACGGCGAAGGTGGCCGGTGCTCCGACGGCGGATCAGTCCCTGGATCTTCCGTCGCTGCCCGATCTGCCGCCACCGCCGCCGGCCGAACCTGAGGGCCCCAACATCGCCGAGCAGATCTTGGGTAACTCGGCCGTGAAGAGCTTCCTGCGTTCGGCGGCTTCGGCTGCAGGGCGGGAGATTTCGCGAAACATCTTCGGTACCGGTAGCCGTCGCAAGCGCTGAGGCTTAGGCGCCCGCGAGGTCAGATGCCGACCTCGCGGGCTAATAGGTCGTTGATCGATTCACGCCTGATCAATGGCCGCGCAATCCCGCCCAGCACAGCGACGACCGGTGGCCGGCCGACGCTGTTGTAAGTGGAGGCCATGCTGTGGTGGTATGCGCCCGTACACGGCACTGCCAACAGGTCACCTTCATGTAGGTCGGCGGGAAGCCTTGCTCCGACGGCGATTTCGTCGCCCGATTCGCAGTGCCGCCCGGCGACGGTGACTTCCTGGAGCGGTGCGCTCGAATGCCGGTTCACCAGTTCGACGTCGTAGTGGCTGTCGTACAACGACACCCGAGGGTTGTCGCTCATCCCACCGTCGACGGAAACGAAGGTTCGACCGCCGCTGATCGACTTGATGTTCTGTACGCGATAGAGCGTGACTCCGGCGCGCGCGGCGATCGCTCGGCCAGGCTCGAGCACGATTTCGGGGCGAGGGAAGCGGTTTCGGGTGCACGCGTCGTCGAGAGTTTCGTCGATGACGTGAGCGAGGCGGGTCAGATCCAGTTGGGCGTCTCCCGGCATGTATGCGATCCCATGGCCACCGCCGAGATCGAGTTCGGTGAGGATGATTCGATGCGTGCGTCGTATGTCGTCCATCTGTGCGATCATCGTCTCGATCGCGGGGCGGAAGAGTTCGGGATCGGTGATCTGGGAGCCGAGATGGCAATGCAGGCCGATGAGTTGCAGGTGCGTCGCGTTGGCGACGACGGATACCGTACGTTCCAGTTCTTCGGAAAACGCTGGTAGGCCGAACTTTTGGTCCAAGATGCCTGTGGACACTGCCTTGTGTCCGTGTATGTCGATGCCGGGTGTGACTCTGATCAACACCTTCTGTCGGTGGGTACACACCGACGCGAGCCGTACCGCTTCGCTGGGGGAGTCGAGGACGATCCGGCCGACACCCGCGTTGACCGCCGCCCTCAGTTCGGAAACCGATTTGGCATTGCCGTGCAGGATGATTCGGTGGGGGTCCACGCCCGCGGCAAGCGCGACGGCGAGTTCACCGGCGGAACAGACATCCACCCCGAGTCCCTCGTCGGAGACCCAGGTAGCCATCGCTCGAATCATCAGTGCCTTGCCGGCGTACACGATCTCCGAGTCGGGGAAGATCTCTCGATACGTGCGGCAGCGGTGCCGCACGTCCGCCTCGTCGACGACGTACGTCGGTGTGCCGTACTGGTCCGCGATCTCTTCGAGGGAGACGTCGCCGATGCAGACACGCCCGCTGTGGTCGTGGCGAGTGCTGATGGGCCACAACGCAGGATCCATACGTGGTGTCATTGCGCCGCGTAGGGAGGGGAAGATTTCGAGTAGCGTCACGTCGATCTCCTGAAGGTGACCCGCCGTGTTGCGGGCTACCTTCAGATCTACTCCCGAAGATCACCGGTGGGGCGGTTCTTGACGCTTACTTGACGCGCCGCCGAACGAGGTTGACGCGGCCCTGACGGGGCTCGAATCACTGTGCCTGTCGAATCACTGTGCTCGCCGGCGCTTCCATCCGAACCAACCGAGCACCGCGAGCAATGCCACCGCGGCGCCTCCGCCGATGACCGTCGATCTGTCGGCGGACACACCAACGGACGGAGTTCCGCCGGCACTCGGGGCGTAACCGGCGCCGTACACGGACTCGACCGCCGCTTGGATGTCGAACCCGGTTTCGGTAGCCGGCCCGCAGCTGTGCCCCTCGTGCTCGGCGTCGACGTCGTACGGCGCAGAAACGAACATCAGCTGCTCGGTGCCGAGCACGTATCTTGTGCCACAACCGTTCCCGTTCGCGAGTGTCCCCACCGACGTCACCGATGCCAGATCGCCTTTGTAGACCCGGCTGACGTCGAACAGGTAGGTGTCCTCGAACCCGTCCGAAGTTTTCTCCGTCGGAGTCCCGAGGAAAACGGTGCTGGAGACGCTCACGGCTTCTTCCGGGGTAGCCGATGATGCGCACGAACATGCATTCGCTGCCGTGGGCAGCAGTAAGGGCAACCCTCCGGTCAAAAGAAGGATTGCCCCGACTGCCAGTGTTCTTCGCATCGCCATTAACCGACTATATGGTCTGCTATGGCCTGCTCTGAGAAGTTTGCGTGAATCAGCCGCCGAGCTTCTTGTAGAACGTGCCCACGATGGGCGCAACGACGGCACGCGGGCTGTAGCCGCCCGCGACGGACATCGCCTTGCTCAAGATGCCCGGTACGACGCGCATCTTGTTCTCGGCCAGGCCGTCGAGCGAGACCTTGGCGGTGTACTCGCTCGAGATCCAGAAGAAGTCCGGGACGAGCTTGTCGACGATCGACGCTTCGGCCGGGTCCGGGGTTTCGGTGCGTACTGGGCCTGGGGCGAGCAGGGTGACGTTCACTCCGGTGCCCTTGAGTTCACCTCGCAACGATTCCGCGAAGGTGTTCACGAACGCCTTCGTGGCGGCGTACGTCGCGTTGTTGGGGATCGGCATGTTTCCGGCCGCGGACCCGACCATCAGGATGGCTCCGGACTTGCGTGCGAGCATGCCGGGCAGCACGGCCAGCGTGAGATCGTGCACTGCAACGGCGTTGAGCTCGACCTGGTCGCGCTCGTATGCCGGGTCCAGCTCGGCGATCGGCCCGAAGGTGGCGATACCGGCGTTGTTGCACAGGATGCTGATGTCGCGGCCACCGAGTTCCTCGACCAGAACGGCACGCGCCGCGCTGTCGGAGAGGTCCGATGCACGGACCTCCACCTCGACGCCGTGCGCGGCGCGAAGCTTCTCGGCGAGGACCTCCATGACCTCGCCACGACGGGCAACGAGGATCAGGGAATGTCCGCGTGATGCCAGATCAGCGGCCAGTGCCTCTCCGATGCCGGAGGAGGCGCCGGTCACTACGGCGCGGGCTGTGGTTGTGGGTGTCGGCAGGCTCACGATCAGTCAGCGTAGCCGGTCAGATCTTCGCGGCCAGTCGTGTGCCCTGTTCGATGGCACGCTTGGCGTCGAGTTCTCCTGCCACGTCGGCGCCGCCGATGATGTGGGTCACCACGCCCGCGACGGTCAGTTCGTCCACGAGATCGCGAACCGACTCCTGCCCGGCGCAGATGACGATGGTGTCGACCTCGAGGAGTCGGGGCTTCTCGTGCTTCTCACCGAAGGTGATGTGCAGGCCGGCGTCGTCGATGCGCTCGTAGTTGACGCCCGAGAGCTCGTGGACGCCCTTGTTCTTGAGGGCCGCCCGATGGACCCAGCCGGTGGTCTTCGCGAGGCCGGCGCCGATGCGTCCTGGCTTGCGTTGGAGGAGGTAGACCTCCCGCTCGGAGAGCTCCGGTACCGGAGTGGTGAGAGCGCCCGGGGCCATTTCGGGTTCGGTGACGCCCCATTCCTGCTTCCACTCCTTGAGATGAAGAGTGGGGGAAGTGGGGTGCGTGAGGAATTCGCTCACGTCGACGCCGATGCCGCCGGCGCCGATGACGGCGACGGACTTGCCGACGGGCTTGCCCTCTCGGACGACCTCGGCGTAGGTCAGCACCTTCGAGTTCTCGATGCCGGGGATCTTGGGAACGCGCGGCGTCACGCCGGTGGCAACCACCACTTCGTCGAAGGATCCGATGAGATCTGCCGGTGTGACGCGGGTTTCGAGCTTGACCGTCACTCCGGCCACGTCCAGCATGCGGGTGTAGTAGCGAATGGTTTCGGCGAACTCTTCCTTACCCGGAATGAGCTGTGCGATCCCGAACTGTCCGCCGATCTTGTCCGAAGCCTCGAACAACGTGACCGAATGACCACGCTGAGCAAGATTGAGTGCTGCGGAAAGTCCGGCAGGACCGGCACCGACGACGGCGAGGTTCTTGGTCCGCCGAGTGGGGGAGAGGATCAGTGTGGTTTCGCGGCCCGCGCGCGGGTTGAGCAGGCAGGAGACCTGCTTGTGAACGAAGGCGTGGTCGAGGCAGGCCTGGTTGCAGGCAATGCACGTGTTGATCTCGTCGGACGCTCCTCTCTCGGCCTTGTTTACCCAGTCAGGATCGGCGAGCATCGGCCTGGCCATCGAAATCAATTGTGCGTCACCGCGGTTGAGGATCTCTTCGGCGGTCTCGGGCATGTTGATCCGATTCGAGGCGGCTACCGGAATGTCGACGTGCTTCTCGAGCTTGCCTGTTATGTCGACGAAGGCTGCTCGGGGAACCGAGGTGACGATGGTGGGCACCCGTGACTCGTGCCACCCGATGTCGGTGTTGATGATCGTGGCGCCGGCGGCTTCGACTTCCTTTGCCAGTGAGACGATTTCATCCCAGGTCTGACCGCCCTCGACCAGGTCTGCCATCGACAGCCGGAACACGATGATGAAGTTCGGGCCGACAGCCTTGCGTGTGCGTCGCACGATTTCGACTGCCATGCGTCGACGGTTCTCGGAACTGCCGCCCCACTGGTCGGTGCGCTTGTTCGTGCGCTCGCAGAGGAACTGGTTGATGAAGTAGCCCTCACCGCCCATGATTTCGACGCCGTCGTAACCCGCGGACTTGGCCAGGCGCGCGCAGCGAACGTAGTTGCGGATCTGCCAACGCACCCCACGGCCGGTCAGCTTGCGCGGACGGAACGGGTTGATGGGCGCCTTGATCGACGACGCGGAGACACTGAAAGGCTGGTAGCTGTAGCGGCCGGCGTGCAGGACCTGCATGGCGATCTTTCCGCCCGCGTCGTGAACCGCCTTGGTGATCCGGCGGTGACGGCGCGCTTCGATGCGGTTGGTCAGCTTGGCACCGAAGGGCAAGAGCCAACCGGTGCGGTTGGGCGCGTAGCCGCCGGTGATGATCAAGCCGACACCGCCACGAGCACGTTCGGCGAAGTACTCGGCCAAGCGGTCGGTGTCCTTCGCGCGATCTTCGAGGCCGGTGTGGATCGATCCCATGACGACGCGGTTCTTCAGCGTCGTGAATCCGAGGTCGAGCGGTTCGAGCAGGCGGGGGAACTGTGTATCCGTCATGACTGAAGATGTCCTTCCGTGGCGTACTCGCCGGTGTCTTCGATGGCGTACTCGCCAGTGTCTTCGATGGCGTACTCGCCAGTGGGCAATGCGTCCAGAACTTCCTGGCACCAGTCGGTGAATCCTTCTTCGACGCGGATACCGCCGCGAAGTACCAGGTACTGGTGCAGTGAAGAGCCGGAAAGTGCTGCTGGATTGGGGAAGTCACGCTTTTCGATGAGTCGGTAGACGTCGAGGCGGGCGGCGTGGCCGTCGCGGTGGCGAGCGACTTCGCGTCGTAGAGCGGGGAGATCGGCGTGCGCTGCGGCCCTGATCTTGATGGCCAACTCGTTGCGCAGGTGGTTCGGTTCGGACGGCTCGGCGATCCATCGGGTCAGTTCGGCGCGACCCGCGTCGCTGACGCGGTACATCTTCTTGTCCGGGCGGCCGTCCTGCGCGATGGCCTCCACCTCCACCCAGCCTGCCTCGTCCATTCGCTTGAGGACTCGGTAGATCTGCTGGTGCGTCGCGCTGTGGAAGAAGCCGATCGACTTGTCGAACCGGCGTGTGAGGTCGTATCCCGACGCATCCTGTTCGGACAGGGAGACGAGCAACGCATGTTCGAGTGCCATGGAAAAAGTATCTATGCACTCAGGTGCGTATGCAACTAAGTGCGTACTAACTTGGGTGCATAGAAGGTTTTGTATGTCGACTTCGGAGAGAGGCGCCGAGTCGCCCGCGCGCAGTTAGGCTTCGCCGTATGAGCGCCGAGTCCACGAGCATGCAGGCCGAGCCACCAGCAGGCATCGGTGGTGCGGCCACGAAGAGTCAAGTGTTCGCGTGGGGGCTGTGGGATTGGGGATCGGCAGCATTCAACGCCGTGATCCTCACGTTCGTCTTCTCGGTCTATCTCACCGACGCGGTCGGCGACGACCTGCCCGGCACGATTTCGGCAACTACGTGGCTCAGTTGGGCTCTCGGAATCGCCGGCTTCTTCATCGCGATACTCGCCCCGATCACCGGACAGCGTTTCGATGCGTCGGGTAAACGCAAACTCTCACTCGCGATACTCACCGGCATCACCGTGCTCTCGATGGCGGGTCTCTATTTCGTCGAGGACAACTACCGCTACCTGTGGCTCGGATTGGTTCTGCTCGCAATCGGTTCGGTGATTTTCGAACTGGCCGGCGTGCCGTACAACGCCATGATGCGGCAGGTGTCGACACCGGAGAATCTGGGACGAGTCTCCGGCTTCGGCTGGGCCATGGGATATTTCGGCGGAATCGTGCTGCTGTTGCTGTGTTACTTCGGGTTCATCGTCGGCGACGGCGACACTCGGGGATTCCTGGGATTGACCACCGACGGCGGCATGAACATCCGGATGGTGGCACTGCTGGCTGCAGTGTGGTTCGCGGTCTTCGCGATTCCGGTGTTCTTCAAGGTTCCCGAGTTGCCCAGCCCCGCGGTCGATCCGGGAGCGTCCAAGGCCGGGTTCCTCGACTCCTATCGGGTGTTGTGGCGCGATCTGCGCGAACTCTGGAACGTCGACAGGCGCACGATCTGGTACCTGATCGCGAGCGCACTCTTTCGTGACGGTCTGGCGGGTGTGTTCACCTTCGGAGCCGTGTTGGCTGTCAACGTCTACGGAATCAGTGCGGCCGACGTCCTGCTGTTCGGTGTTGCCGCCAACGTGATTTCCGCAATCGGTGCATTGGTGGCCGGACGCTTCGACGATCGGATCGGACCCAAACAGGTCATCACCGTCTCGCTGGCGTCGATGATCGTGGTCGGCGCGATATTGATCGCGGTGTCCGGGCCGGTGATGTTCTGGATCTTCGGTCTCGCGCTCTGCCTGTTCGTCGGGCCCGCTCAGTCTTCGGCACGAACCTTCTTGGCACGCATCACCCCGCCTGGGCGTGAAGGTCAGATGTTCGGCCTGTATGCGACCACAGGCCGAGCAGTGTCGTTCTTGGCGCCGACACTGTTCGGCCTGTTCGCTTGGCTCTTCGGTGCAGACCGTGCCGGCATCATCGGACTGCTGGTGGTTCTCGGCGTCGGCCTTGCCGCATTGTCGATGGTGAAGGCGCCGGAAGGGGACAGTGCGATCCCCGTCAATCCTTGAAGTAGACCAACTGGTGTGTCGTAGCGAGCAATGCGCCGTCACTGCCCCAAATTTCGGCCGACTGATCGAAGTATCCGTTTCCGAACCGTTGGGTCCGTGCGGTTCCCAGCACGGAATTGTCCGCCTGTTCGGTCAGCGTCTGAGCGTCGGCGTGGAAGTAGATGGTCATCGAGACCGTTCCGGCCGGAGCCATCTTGCCTCGGCGCAAGAAGACTCGTGGGAAGAAGACATCGCACAGTGCGGTCAGCGACGTGAAGTCGAGAGCGCGTGCCGGTTGATCGCGCACCCAGAGTGTCGTGGTCGAGTCGGGATGCTCGCCCGACTCCAGATCGGGGATCGCACCTTCGACAAAGCGCATCTCGTAGTTCTGTGCCCAGGCGATGAACTCGGGGAACGGCAGCAGCGCAACGTTTTCGGCCGACGGAACTTCCGGCATCGTGATCTCGGTAGACGACCAGGTTTCACGCCTGGTACCGAACACAGCCGTCGCGGTAGTGGCGACGGTTCCGTCCTGAGACAGTTCGATGGACCAGTGCTGCGTCGAGCGGTTGGTACGCACCGGCCGGGCGGAGATCTCGAAGGCGCCCTCGGTGATCGGACCGGCAAAGTTGACGGTCAACGACAGCGGATCGCCGAGGCGTTCGGGGTGCTTCAGTACAGATTCGAGCAACGTGGCAGCGGTGACGCCGCCGAACGGCCCGACCATGTTGTTGTATGCCGGATTGGTTTCGCCGGTCGACAAGCCGGCGGTGAGTGGCGTCAATCCGACAGCGGTGTCGAACGGATGGGGTGGTGCAACGGTCTCGGTCATCGCAGAACTCCTGGTGGTGGAATCAATTCGGCTCTATGTATGACAACATACATAGAGCCGAATTCGTCGCGACGATCAGGATCCTGCACGTGCGAGGATTGCCTCGGCCAACTCTTCGGCTCGCTCTTCCGGAATCCAGTGACTTCCGCCGTCGAGCACGACGAACTCGTAGGGAGCGTCCACGAATTCACCACAGCGTTCTGCGCCTGCGCGGCCGAGCGCTGTGTCGCCGGTGCTCCAGACATACGTGGTCGGCACGGTGGTGCGATCGATGTCGCCGAAGTCGCGAGTCATCGCGCGGTACCAGTTCAAGGCGCCGGTGAGCGCGCCCTCCCCGCTCAGGACACGAATGTGCTCGTCGGCGAATTCAGGATCGATCTGGCCGTCGAACATGGCGCGCAGCCGGCGGAAGTTGTCCTCCGACAACACCTCCTCGGCTTTGCCCTCCTGTCGGAGAAGTCCGATGTACGACGAGCGTTGCTTCTGGTCCTCGTCCTCGCGGAGTGCCCAACCGAAGGCGGTGGGGTGGGGGACCGAGATCGCCGTCAGGCTGCGGATCCGGTTCGGATGGCGACCGGCGACCTGCCAGGCGACCGCCGAACCCCAGTCGTGGCCGACCAGATGCGCGTCGGACAGGCCGAGTGCGTCGAGCAATCCGACGACGTCGGCTACCAGATGCTCGATCTTGTAGGCATCCACCCCTTCGGGGCGCGCGCCGGCGGAGTATCCGCGCTGATTCGGTGCGATCACACGGTATCCCGCCGCGGTGAGCAGTGGTGTGACCTTGCCCCAGGATGCGGCGCTCTCCGGGAAGCCGTGCAGCGCTACCAGCGGAATGCCGTCGTCCGGGCCCGAGATCAGTACGTCGAAGGTGAGGTCGCCAACGGGGATTTCGTATGTACTCGTGGAAGACATGACTCTCACCGTACGTCGAAAAGGTGAACCCGAGGTCAGTTTCGAGGTGGATTCCAGGTGGCCATTCCGAGCATGATGACTCGCAGTTGCTTCTCGGCTCGTGTGATGACGGCGGCTTCGTCGCGATACCCGGCCGTCCCGGCGTCCAGCAGTTCGACGACAGCGCTGAACATCGTCGAGACGATCAGGTCGGCAGCCATTTCCAGATCGTCCGACGACCAGCTTTCCAGTCCGGCAATTCTGGAGAGGTCGATGGTCAGTTCGCTGACGAACAACCGCATTTCAGTGGCTATCGCACGTCGTACCTCACTGACGCCGCTGTAGCGTTCGCGGCAGAGGAACCGAAACTGTCGCTCGTGTGTATGCACTTGTCGCACAAGGATGCCCAGTGACGTAGCGGCGTCCTTGGTGCTGGGATTACGCCTTGCGTCGCGCAGCATCTGGCGCAACATGCGCATGCTCTCTTCGACGAGGACGACACCGACGTCCTCCAGTGAAGCGAAGTGGCGGTAGAACGCCGTCGGAACGATCCCGGCTTCCCTGGCTACCTCTCGCAAGCTGATTCCGGCGAAGCCGCGATCGGCCGAGAGGTCCATGGCAGTGTCCAGGAGCGCTTGGCGTGTGCGTTCCTTCTTTGCGGCACGACTTTCCGGTTCCCTGTTGTCGGGTTCCCTGCGCTCTGGGTTCACCGGTCCGGCCTTCGTCACGACGTCGAGTGTAGGTACAGGCATTCCGGCTCCTTTCGGCAACTCGTGTAACTCGGATCACATTCTTGTTGACATGTACTTGTGTGCACCTGTCACACTATCTTCGGTGAACATTTGTACACTGAATTCACGCCGTCGGGGGAAGCTAGCCCAGCAATCGACACACCCGGCAACCGAAGTACGAGGAGGGTCATGACAATCGCATCTGCTCCTGAGAACACGACACCGAAGTCCACACCTCGGCGCGGACTGTCCTTGGTGGGACTGATCGAAGCCATGGCTGCTCCACATCAGATCGATCGGTACCTCGAGTTGGTCAACCCGATGGCGACCGTTCGTGACATCCGCGCGCAGGTTGTCGCCGTCGACCATCCGACCGCTGACTCCGTCACTCTGACGCTGCGCCCGACTCGCCAGTGGCGCGGTTTTCAGGCGGGCCAGTTCGTGCAGTTGGGCGTGGTGATCGACGGTGTTCGTCACACTCGCTGCTACTCGCCGGCCGGCGGCGCGTCTACGCGCAGCGGGCTGATCGAGCTCACCGTGAAAGCGCATCCCGGTGGCCTGGTGTCGCAGTATCTGTACGCCAACGCGGCGCCCGGACTCGTTGTCAGCCTCTCGCAGGCAGACGGTGTGTTCTCCCTTCCCGTCGACCGCCCGCGTCGGGTGTTGTTGATCAGTGGCGGCAGTGGAATCACCCCGGTCATGTCGATGCTTCGGACGCTGGTGGAGGAGGAGCACTCGGGCGAGATCGTGTTCGTGCACTACGCGAACACCGATGCCGACGTGGCATACACGCGCGCGCTGAAGACCATCGCCGAGCAGAACCCGAACGTGAAACTGGTACTCGTGTACACCGAAAGCGGTGGAGGTGACCTCGAAGGTTTCTTCGATCGCGGGCACCTCGACGCCGTGGCTCCGTGGATCGCCGATCCGGACACGATCGACGCCCAGGCTTATCTCTGCGGGCCTCCCGGTCTGATGCGGGGAGTGCGTGAGGTGTTCCGTGAGCTCGACGTCGAGCACTTGCTCAATACCGAGGAGTTCGCGCCGGCGGTGGCCGAGCCGGGTGAGGCCGGCGGCGAGGTGTCATTCACCAAAAGTGGGGTGGCGGCCGAGAACTCCGGCGAAACACTTCTCGAACAAGCAGAAGCTGCGGGCCTCAATCCCGAATACGGATGCCGGATGGGAATCTGCTTCTCCTGCACCTCCGTCAAGAAGGCGGGTCGTACCCGAAACGTGCGCACCGGTGAGACAGACGACGAGCCGGACAAGAAGATCCAGCTGTGCGTCAGCGCTCCCGTCGGCGACGTCACCGTCGACATCTGAAGTCCCATTTTCCACACGACTGTCTGGAGACCGACATGTTTGGACTTTCACTTCCCACCCTCCCGTTCCTCGGCAACGGTTCCGATGCGAAGGACGACGCTCCCGTCGTCCTGACGTACGAGCAGGTCGAGGAGATCGGCCGCGAGTTGGACGCATTGCGTGATCGCACCGTCGCTTCGCTTGGGGCCGAAGACCGGGAGTACATCTACAAGATCATCAAGGCTCAGCGCGGGTTCGAGGTCGCAGGTCGCGGCTTGATGTACCTCGGATTCCTACCGCCGGTGTGGCTCGCGGCAGTCGGTGCGCTGAGTGTGTCGAAGATTCTCGACAACATGGAGATCGGCCACAACGTCATGCACGGTCAATATGACTGGATGCGGGAACCCGGGCTCAATTCCGAAGTCTTCGAATGGGATACGGTGTGCCCGGCCGACCAGTGGCGACACTCGCACAACTACATGCATCACACGTACACCAATATTCTCGGCAAAGACCGTGACATCGGATACGGCATCCTGCGTATCGACGACGCGCAGAAGTGGAACCCCTATTACCTCGGTAATCCGGTCTGGGCCTTTGCCTTGATGATGCTCTTCGAGTGGGGTGTGATGATGCACGATCTCGAGATCGAGAACGTCATCCAGGGCAAACGCAAGTGGCACGACGTCAAGCCGCTTCTGAAGGGCTGGTGGAACAAGGCGGGCAAGCAGGTCCTCAAGGACTACGTCATCTTCCCGGTTCTGACGGGGCCGCTGTTCGTGACCACTCTCGCGGGGAACGTCACCGCCAACCTGGTCCGAAACGTGTGGACGTACTCGATCATCTTCTGTGGCCATTTCCCCACCGGCGTACAGAGCTTCACCGAGGACGAGACGGCCGACGAGACTCGTGGTCAGTGGTACGTGCGTCAGATGCTCGGCAGCGCCAACATCGAGGGAAGCCCGCTCTTCCACATCATGTCCGGCAACCTCTCGCACCAGATCGAGCACCACCTGTTCCCGGACCTGCCTGCGCATCGTTATCCGGAACTCGCTCCCCAGGTGAAAGAATTGTGTGGGAAGTACGGTTTGCCGTACAACACCGGTGGGTTCTTCAAGCAGATCGGTTCGGTATGGGGCAAGATCTTCAAGCTCGCTCTTCCGCCCGGTTTGGTCAAGTCGAAGACCCCTCCCGGTGTTATCGTCGAGCGCCAGCGAACTGCAGCCTGAGAGGCACACACTGATGGTCGGGAAATTCGAACGCCGCAAGGACACGGTCCAGGAACTGACCGAAAGTGCAGCCAACCACGTGGGCTCCATCGCGATGATCATCGCCGGGGCTGTTCGAGACGTGACGCGCGAGATCGGTGACTGGGTGTCCGACGGAATCGAGATGCGTGAAGCAGCGAAAAAGGCTGCGGCTGACGATCGTTCGGAGTCCGTGACCATCGAGCACGACGAGACCGATCCACCGGAAGATTGGCGTTGATTCCAACTCTTCGATCGCCGAGACAGTAAGGCCGACGGCCGGATCGCCCAACCGCGAGCCGTTTCGCCTGAACGACCACGTTGCCCTCCGTCACAGATGACGGAGGGCAACGTGGGTTTCGTGGACTGTTTCGGCGGCCGAAGACGCGGATCGAACACCGATCACAAGTGAGGTCCTAAGCAGCGCTTCCGAGGCTCGCCGAGTCGAAGCTGCCGAGCCCGGTGCTGCCGAGACCGCTGCTACCGACCCCGCCCAATGCGAGCGCATTGCTGCTACCCGCGCTCAGTAGCTGGACGATGATGTTGATGACGATGGGGTCGCCGGTGAGCGGAATTGTAGGCACAGGGGGACCTGCTTTCTGTTTCGAGATGTGGTGAGCAAGGTGAGCGGCGACGGGATCGTCGACGTGGTCAGGCGGGCTGTTTCAGCCACTTCCGGTGCTGCCGAGCGACACGATAGAGCCGTTGCCGAAGCCGAGTGCTCGGGAGAGTGAGCCGAAGTCGATGACCAGGCTGCCCAGGGTGTGCTGGTTTATCACAGTGGTTCCTGTCTGTGCCGCGACTTTGTGATGCGAGCGGGTAAGTCGATCAGGGAGCAGGCGTCGTGGGAGTTTCGCCGCCGCCGCCGCCAATCGGAGAGTTGTTGGTGTAGAGGAAACTGCTGCCGGCGTTGAACATCTGTAGGACGGTGTTCATGACGACGGCCAAAGCGCCTGTGGTTGGTGCGGCGATCATGTGCTTGCTCCTGGTTTCAGCGGTGGCGACGTGGTGGTCACCGTGGTCACCGCCATCACAGTGTCAGGCGGCTTGGAGCGGGCCCTGCGCGAGAGATTCTCTCGCACAGGGCCCGAGATTCGTCCTAGGAGACGCCGCCGCCATCCGTCGAGCCCGTGCCGGTGCTGCCCGCGTTGAAGAGCTGCAGGATGGTGTCGAAGAAGGCACCGAGGAGAGCGTTATCCTGGCCGTTGATCATGTGTTTCCCCTTAATTGTTACTGGTTTGCGCGGTGATTCGCACCACACTTTTATAGCCCGGTTCGGAACGGAAAAGTGGGGTCCAGGCGCCACACGTGGACAGCTAATAGCGAGGATGTGAGTGTTCACATTTTCGCTGGACGATTGTCCACATCAGTGCTTGCGAAAGTCAGAGAGATCATGGCAGCGCGCAGTTTGAGCAGTTCAGAGGGCAGGGCCGGATCCAATCCGGTCAGGGTTGCGATGCGCTTGATTCGATTGTCGACGGTGTTGGTGTGCAGGCCGAGCGCCGACGCGGTGCGCTGACGATGCTGGCCATTGGCGAGGTGTATGGACAATGTCTGCAGCAGTTCCGGATTGCCGTCGAGTGGCCTTAGAAGATTGATCAAGCTGTCGCGGCCTGCGCCACCCCGAGTGAGTTGATACTCGAGCGCGAGGTCTTCCATTCGGTACGACCGCGCCGGCAGTCTCAGGCGCCGCACGAGTTGCGCCAATTCGTGAGTGGTTGCTTGGGCGGCGGCGATATCTCGTACCGCGGCGTTCTCGGCGATTGCTGTGATCTCCACCCCGACCGTTGCGCGTGCACGTTGGATGACCTCGCACACTGTTCCCCAGTCGGGTGTGCCCTCGATCAGGACCAGACCACGTTGCGGTGCAGGAGCTTCGAGCAGCGCCGACCCGAAGTGGGCCGCGATTTTCGATTGAGCGACGGAGAGGTCACGGTAGGCCTGTATGCGCTGGTGGTTGCCGTTGCGTGCTCCCGGGCGGATGGGCGGCAGGTTCACCAGGAGCCGCAGGACGAGATAGCGGGGTGCGAGTTCAACGCCCATCTGCAACGCAAGCTGGGTGGGATCGTCGCCGTCCAGCATGGCTTTCACGAGAGCGCCGGCGGAGTATTCCCCGAGTTGGGAGCCAGCTGGGAGAGCCGAGAGATAGCTGATCGAGATGAACGAGTGAAGCCGCTGCGCGAGTGCGAACAAGAACTCGTTGAGATCCCCGAGATTGGCGGAGTCCTCGGCGTCGGCCCGGCTGAGGATGAGGGTGCGAAAAGTGCTGATGCCCTCGTTGGTCAAGTTGAGGATCGCGCTGAGTGGCACGCCTTTCAATGCTTGTTGGACGGTCATCGTGTGAATGCCGTCCAACTCTTGGTCGGTGGGAAGTTTGCGGTGATCCAGCAGCTGGATCCCCACTTGGAGCCCCTGCACGATCACCGCAATCAGTTCCCGACGAACTGCCTCCGTTTGGAGGGAAGTCAACGTCGGGTTGGCACGGGACAGGTGATCTACGAGATCGCTTGCCAGTGGGATGACGTCGTAGACCGCTGTGGAGGCGGGCTTGCCTCCCAACATGAGCGGTCCCGGGTTGTTCAGCAGCGCTGGGGACATGGGTGGCCTCCTCTAGACAGGTGCGTCGCCTGGCACAGGCACCCGGAGGCTCGGCGCGTTACGAAGCGGGGTACACGCTGAGGCCTTGTTCGGGGGCATACTCGCCGCTGAAATTTGCGGATCGAATTGCGCCAGGCGTTGTGATTTCTACCACATGAACGATCGTCCAACTGTGAAATGGACAAATGTGAAGATAAGTCCATATGCCCCACGCGCTGCGGACCTAAACAATCGTCCACTTACGGTGTTTTTCGACGTCAGAGCGGAAAACGGATTCGGAGGACACCACGAGTTCCGTCTGGGATCATTGCCGGCGCCGACGGTGCTCGTCGCGGGCGATTTGCTCAGATCAAGCTCGAGGGCCCTGGGTCCTCGAGGACCCAGGGCCCTCGAGGCCTAGGTATTGATTCGACCGGTCCGATGTACGGGAACCGGTTCAGGGTGAAATCACCCCTTTTTGTACTGCTGTCTGTATTGCGGAAATCTCTAGATGACGCCCAGCGAAATCATGGCGTCGGCCACCTTCACGAAGCCGGCAATGTTCGCGCCGTGCACGTAGTCGCCCGGCTTTCCGTACTCGGCAGCGGTGTTGATGGTGCGCTTGTGAATGCCGCGCATGATTCCGGCGAGACGCTCGTCGGTGTACTCGAAGCTCCAGGAATCACGCGAAGCATTCTGCTGCATTTCGAGGGCGGAGGTTGCGACGCCACCGGCGTTGGCCGCCTTGCCGGGCGCGAAGGCTACGTTCGCGTCACGGAAGAGCTGGATGCCGCCGGGGGTGGTGGGCATGTTCGCGCCTTCGGCAACGGCCTGAACGCCGTTGGCGATCAAGGTCTTTGCGGCATCTTCGTCGAGCTCGTTCTGAGTCGCGCAGGGGAGTGCGACGTCGCACGGCACGTCCCAGATGGAACCATCGGCGATGAACTCGGCATGCGGAACTGCGTCGGCGTACTCGCTGATGCGGCCGCGGCGAACTTCCTTGATCTCCTTGAGGAGGTCGAGATCGATGCCCTTCTTGTCCACGATGTATCCCGAGGAATCCGAGCAGGCGATCGCGACGCCGCCGAGCTGGTGGATCTTCTGGATTGCGTAGATGGCGACATTGCCGGATCCGGAGATCACGACGTTCTTGCCTTCGAGGCCTTCACCCTTTGCCTTGAGCATTTCGGCGACGAAGTACGCGACGCCGTAGCCGGTGGCCTCGGTGCGAACCTGCGATCCGCCCCAGGTGATGCCCTTGCCGGTGAGGACGCCCGACTCGTACGTGTTGGTCAGCCGCTTGTACTGACCGAACAGGTAGCCGATCTCGCGACCGCCGACGCCGATGTCGCCGGCCGGAACGTCGGTGTATTCACCGATGTGACGCTGCAGTTCGGTCATGAAGGACTGACAGAAGCGCATGACCTCTGCGTCGGAGCGGCCCTTGGGATCGAAGTCCGAGCCACCCTTGCCGCCGCCGATGGGCAGGCCGGTGAGTGAGTTCTTGAAGATCTGCTCGAAGCCGAGGAACTTCACGATGCCCAGGTTGACGCTGGGGTGGAAGCGCAGGCCGCCCTTGTAGGGGCCGAGTGCACTGTTGTACTGCACGCGGAAGCCACGGTTGACGTGAACGTTGCCCTGGTCGTCGGTCCACGGCACGCGGAAGATGATCTGGCGTTCCGGCTCGCAAAGCCGCTCGATGAGTCCGGCGTCGGCGTAGCGGGGGTGGCGTTCGAGCACTACGTGAAGAGACTCGAAGACCTCAGCGGCGGCCTGATGGAACTCGGGCTCTCCTGCATTGCGAACCAAAACCTGATCGTAAATCTGCGCTACGCGGTCACGTACGGACACCGCTCACCTACCTCGTTGTGAGAACTCTTTTACATTTCCGTTACATACTAGGCGCCCTTATTGCTGTATCGGACAACTGTCCCGTGAAGGTGAAATCGGACACAGCTGTCACTTGTGTCAGTTGAACGGGCGATTTATAACAATTTGCTCAGCTTTCACTCTCTTAACACAGTCCAAATGGTTTGCTTCTGCGGTCGGGGATCACTGTGCCTGTGGTCCGAACGGGAGTCGAAATGATCAGAGGGGCTGCACGTGCGTAAAAAACACTCCATGTCGGCGATGTTGTCGATAGGCGTCGTCACGATTGCCGCGACGATTGCCGCAGCACCGTCTGCGTCGGCGATCGGCGGACCGTGTGGGTCGGGAGGAAGTGGTTCCGCCGGATCGATGACGGGTTCGCTCGGTTCGCTGACCGGATCACTTGGCAGTGGTTCCGCCGGTACCGGCTCCCTCGCCAACGCGTTGCCGTGGATCACCGGCGCGCCCAACGGTGCTCTGCCGGTGCTGACCGGCCGCACCAAAGCGATCGAAATGGTCACTGGCCCAGGCAGTCCCAACAACACGATCGAGCGGTTCAACGTGTCGGGAACCGACCTCGGAATCATGTGGGACAACGGTCTTTCGGGGCCGGATCACGACGTTCTGATGGCATTCGGCGATACGGTTGGCGACTGCGACACCCCGGGTGACGACTGGCGTAGCAACGTGTTGTTTCGCAGCAACGACACCGCCATCGCCGACGGCATGAAGATCGACAGTTCTCCTTTGGACGGCCCCAATCATTCCAAGGAGATCATTCCGGGATTCGGCATTCCGGGCGAGTTCACCACCATCCCGACCGCTGGAATCTCTTACGGTGGCGTGCAGTACATCAGATTCATGTCCGTTCGGTCGTGGGACGAACCAGGGGCCTGGACCACCAACTATTCGGCTCTGGCTTTCTCCACGGACAACGGTGAGAACTGGGAGCTCGATCCGGCGACGGTTCGCGCGAACACAGAAGGACTCGGTATCCCGGGGATTCCGGCGGTATCACCGATCAATTCCAACTTCCAGCAGAGTGCCTTCGTCGACGGACGCGATGGTTACCTGTACGAATACGGAACTCCCTCAGGCCGTTTCGGTAAGGCGATCCTGGCGCGAGTTGCCGGCGCCGACATCAGAAACCTCGGCGCCTACGAATACTGGGACGGCTCCGGTTGGAGTCCGCGAGATACCGATGCCGTTCAGGTCATCAAGGCACCGGTCAGTGAACTCGCAGTGCAGTGGAACGACTACCTGAACAAGTACGTTGCCATGTACACCAGTGCCGAGGGCAACCTGGTGATCCGTCAGGCCGACCAACCGCAAGGCCCGTGGAGTGGTACGCAGACCCTGTTGAGTGGAATCACGTTGCCCGCGTTGTACGGCGGATTCATGCACCCGTGGGCGAGCGGACAGTTCCTCGAATTCGTCGCCACCACGTGGGACCGTTACAACGTCATCTACATGCGGACCGATTTGAACGGACTCCAGATGGCGTCATCGGATTCGCGCGATCGTCCTGACCCCGCGACCACCGGTGAGGCTCGCGTCCTCGAAGTCACGATGCCGGAAGACCGCTAGCCCGAGCAAGATTCGACAACTGTGGCCTGCAACTCGATCGAGTTGCAGGCCACAGTTTTGTGAGCGTTGATTTCGGTGATGCTCAGAGAATGAAGAGCATTTCCTGATACGTCGGGAGTGGCCAGTGATCGTCGGCGACGATGGTTTCGAGGAAGTCGGCCGCTGCACGTACCTCTGCCATGGCGGGCAGGAGTGCGTCCTGTGCGTGCTTGGCCTGATCGAATGGCGACTCGCCGGCGTCGGTGTCGATTGCTGCGCGCAGGGCCGCGAGCGCTGTGCGCAGAGCCGCAACGGGCGCCGACACTTCTTCGAGCGGAGCTGAATCCGGTTCGAGGCCGGCGGACTTCAGTGCGACGAAGTTCTGCGCAACTTCCGTCTGGTGGCGCACTGCAGCCGGAAGGATCAGCGTCGTACCGATTTCGGCGGCCAGGCGTGCCTCGACGCCGATGCTCAGTGCGTACTGTTCGAGTCCGACCTCGTAGCGACTGTGCATCTCTCGGTGGTTGAAGACCTTGTACTTCTCGAAGAGTTCCATCGAGGACTCGGTGATCAGTTCAGGAAGGGCGTCCAGCGTCGTGCGAAGGTTCGGCAGGCCGCGAGACTCGGCCTCGATCTGCCAGTTCTCCGAGTAACCGTCGCCGTTGAAGACAACCGCACCGTGGTTGGTGATGATCTCGGTGAGCAGATTCTGGACGGCGGTGTCGAAATCCGCGCCGTCGGCAACCGCGGCCTCCAGTTCGGTGGCCATGTAGTCCAAGGCCTCGGCCATGATCGTGTTGATGGTGACCATCGGGCCGTTGACTGTTTGCAGCGATCCTGGTGCGCGGAACTCGAAACGGTTGCCGGTGAAGGCAAATGGGCTCGTGCGGTTGCGGTCGCCCGGATCGGTCGGCAGGACGGGAAGGGTGTCGGCTCCGATCATCATGGTGCCCTTGTCCTTCGACGATGTTGCCGCGCCCTTGGCGATCTGCTCGAAGACGTCGGCCAGTTGATCGCCGAGGAAGATCGAGATGATTGCCGGGGGCGCCTCGTTGGCACCGAGACGGTGATCGTTGGTTGCCGATGCGACCGACGCGCGCAGGAGGCCGGCGTATTTGTGGACGGCCCGGATGACTGCGGCGCAGAATACGAGGAACTGGGCGTTGTCATGCGGATTGTCGCCGGGGACAAGCAAACTGCCGAGTTCGGAGTTGCCCAGCGAGAAGTTGACGTGCTTGCCGGAGCCGTTGACACCGTCGAACGGCTTCTCGTGGAACAGACATTCCATGCCGTGCTTCTTGGCGATGGTCTTGAAGGTGGTCATCAGCAACTGCTGGTGGTCGGCGGCGATGTTGCCTCGCTCGAACATCGGGGCGATTTCGAACTGGCCGGGGGCAACCTCGTTGTGCCGTGTCTTGGCGGGGATACCGAGTTTGAACAGTTCCCGCTCGGTGTCCATCATGAATCCGAGCACACGTTCCGGGATCGCCCCGAAGTAGTGGTCGTCGAACTCCTGGCCCTTGGGCGGCTTTGCGCCGAAGAGTGTTCGGCCGGCGTTGAGGAGGTCGGGGCGGGCGAGGAAGAAGTGTCGATCGATCAGGAAGTACTCCTGCTCGGGACCGCAGAACGACACGATGTGCTCGGGGTCGTCGTGGCCGAACAACTTCAGGATTCGTTCGGCGTGGAAACCCATTGCCTGTTGTGAACGCAGCAGGGGAGTCTTGTGGTCGAGCGCTTCGCCGGTCATCGAAACGAACACGGTCGGGATACACAGTGTGTTGCCGTTGGGGTTTTCGAGAACGTAGGCCGGGCTCGTGACATCCCAGCCGGTGTATCCGCGAGCCTCGAATGTGTTGCGCAGCCCGCCGTTCGGGAAACTCGAGGCGTCGGGTTCACCTTGGATCAAGGTCTTGCCGGCGAACTCCGCCAGTGCACTGCCGTCGCCGACCGGCTCGAGGAAGCTGTCGTGCTTCTCGGCCGTCAACCCGGTCAGTGGATAGAAGACGTGGGCGTAGTGGGTTGCGCCTTTCTCCAACGCCCAGTCCTTCATCGCCGACGCGACCGCATCGGCGACCATGGGATCAAGCGGTTTGCCTTGCTCGATCGTCGCCATCACCGACTTGTAGACGAGCTTGGGCAGTCGCTTCTGCATGACCACCTTGTTGAAGACGTTGGCACCGAACACCTCGCCGGGTGTCTCGTCGGTGGTGAAACTGACCACCGGAGGTGTGTAGGCCTCGACGTCCTTGATCGCTTGCAAGCGAACTGCATTTCCACTCATGTGCTTACCCCTCGCCCGGGCCCAGGGCTGCGCTGCTGATTGCGAGCCCGACTTCGGCAAACCCTACGAACCTCCGGTATCGGGGGTGTTTCGTAGATATTGCGCCTGTCCGCAAACTTCGAGTCACAACGGAAATGTCGATCTGTCGGAGGTCTACGGCAGACTTCGAGCCGACGGGCTATTGCAGGACAGTCGAATCGGAGAGTCTTTGTGATCAGGGTGTTGGTGCCAACAACGGTGGAGCAGGGCGATCTCGCGGAAGTGCTTCGGTTGTACGAAGAACTTGTCACCGAGACCCGAAAAGAGGTCGGCTGCATCAATTACGAGTTACTGCAGCGCACCGACAATCCCTGCGAGCTCGTGTTGGCGGAGGAATGGGAATCGCAGGAGCACCTCGACGCCCACACTCATACCGAGCACTTCGTCAGGTTGGTTGAGGCGCTGGACAAGCTCGAGACGGCAGCGCCGGCGCAGATCTTCACGAAGGTCCTGTAGCGGCGGAGTCCGGTCTCAGTGCTCGCTCAGGCGTCGAACGAACATTCCGGAGAGCCTCGAGCGTCAACTAGGCGAGCCGTTCCGACACACGCGGAAACTGGTTTGCATCGACACGCCAGAATCATCGTAGGTCCGTCGAGTCCGATGTAGGACAGCGCCTTCGGGCTCCAGCCGGGCCTTGTGCCGGTGTCGGCCGACCTGCACGGGCGCTCTATACGGTCACGTCGGAGTAGGGCATATGCTCTGACACCCAAGGAAATACGACTTCCATGAGTAGCAGCACCACCGCGACCAAGAGAACGATCGCCAGCAGGGCCTTCACTGGTCGGGGGCCGGGGAGCGCGCCCCAGAGGTAGCCGTACATTCATTGCTCCTGGAATGCCGCGGGAATGGTGCCCGAAGTCTTCGAGATTGTTTCGACGAGAACCGCGTGGACGATCAAGCGTTCGCTGTTCGAGTAGAGCGGATGGCACGTGGTCAGTGTCAACATACTTTCCAGCGTGGCGTCGGGCTCGGCCCAAGGGCTTCCGGGCAGCGGGTTGACGACCGCAACATCCCCGGGCACGGTGATGTGCCGCCCGAGGAGATGGGCGTAGTCGCCTTCGGAAACCCGATCGGCTTGCTCGGGATTCAAGCAGGCTTTCGCCGCAGCGCGACGTTCGGGCGAGGCCTGGTCGAGTGGGAGTAACCGGTACGTCATCCACTGGGACTCGGTCTCCACGACGACGGCATCGCATGCATCGAGTCGATCCAGGTGTTGGAAGACTGCGCCGGAACCATTGCGGTGCCCGGCGAGCGCGAAGTTTCCGGCTTCGCCGGGCATCTGCGAGTCCGGGTAGTGGCCGGGGCCGGCCCGCAGGTCCTCGTTGCGTGTGCCCTCGACGATTGCGTACGCGGCGCCGAGTGTGGGGAAATGCACGCGCGCGAATCCCTCGCCGAGCACAGGGATCAGCGGGGACACCGGCTGACCGTCGATCGCTCCTGGGGCTTCGGGGTCTTCGGCCCAGGATTCCTCCAGACTGTTGTTGAGTTCGTCCTGGAGCCGCCCTGAGACGATATTGGTCCAGAACGCCTCATAGATGACGAACAGCAGGACGACGACCCCGGCCGTGAGGAGCAGTTCGCCGATTACCTGGCCTGTGCCCGGCCGCCGATGCCCTCGAACTTTGGTATCGCTCACGGACCGGGGTCTCCTCTTCACAGATCTACCGAGCTAGCTGATGTGTCGAATTGGTGCCGTATCGAACTAGCTGCCCGCGTTGATCGTGGCGCTTCCGGTACCGCCGAGGAGATCGTAAAGGAGTACGGACAGGCGACCGAGGCCGTCGATCGCGGCAGAACCAGTGGTCTCGATGCCTTCGATGACGATCGGGAACGGGAGGAATGACATGGTGTTTCTCCTTCGAGGGGTGGGCCACGGGGGCGGCCGCGAGATAGATACGTCGTGACGGTGAAACAGGGCGGGGGCGACCAGGCGTAGGTCGCCACCCGCCCTGTTTCGGTATTCCTGGTTGGGAGTTACTCCCGGCCGGGTGCACGCTTGCGGTTACGCAGGGTGAGCCATGCGCCACCGCCGATCAGCGCCAGCGCCAGACCGGCGAGCCAGATGACGTTCGCGCCGGTTACCGGCAGGGACGATGACTGGTCCGGTTTGGCCTGAGCAGGATTTCCCGGAGCAGGCGTGCCCGGAGCACCGTTGTGTCCACCACCGTTATTGCCGGGAGTGTTGTTGCCGGGAGTCGACACGTCGGTGCCTGGTCCTCCGGGTACCTCAGAGCCCGGCCACGTCGGGATTTCCCCCGGCGGCAGCGGGATCGGGATCGGGATGATGATCAGCCCATTGCTGCTGGTTTTGTTCTCGAGTCCCAGGACCACCGACTTGTTTGCTTCGCCGGTGAGCTTGACGGAAGTTGCGGTCGGGTCGCCGTCGATATTCGAGACGTCCGCCTTGCCTTCCTTGACGCCCCAGATCACTTCACCCCACTTGACGTTGGTGACGTCAGTGTGAGCACCGGTTTCTGTGAAAGTGATGTCGGTGTTCAGCGGGAACTGGACCCGGCCGTCGATGACGGCTGCGTCGCACTGGGCGGTCGGAGTGACCGAAGCGCCCGGTCTGACATCGAGAACACAAGACCGCGCCTCATTGTCGATGTCCGTCCACGTAGCCGTGACCTGGAAGATCGTGGATCCGTCCTTTGCCACCTGGCCGCCCTTGGGGCCGGTCACGATCTTGTCGATATCCACCTCGGTGGTCGGGATCGGGCGGTTGTGGATCTCCACCACAGCCTTCTCACCGGCTACCGCCTTCACGGTGTCGCGGTATTCGGCGTCACCGGCATCCGCGGACACGTAGTAATACGGCCGCGCCCAGTCGATACCGGCCAGGGGCTTGGGGTCGACCTCGGAGAAGGTGATCACGGTGTTCCGCGGCACAACCTCGTCGGACGTCCAGCTCCAGTCGTTTCCGGCATCGAGGGTGATGGTCTGGCCCACTGCCGGGAAATCGGTTCCGGCGGGGAGCGCCGGATCGATTCCGTCGATACGGACTTCGAACTTCGTGCTGTCAGGCAGGTCGGCCTCGGGGGCGCGGACGGGGTTGCCGTCAGCGTCGAGGATGAACTTCGTGAATTCGACCGATCCGAATTTCCACAGCGCCTCGTTCGACAGCGTGATCAGTCGACCGTCGGTCGGGTCGTCGGAGACTATGCCCGTCGCGGTGCCGTCGAGGTTCGAATGCAGCCACGATTCGCCTTCCGGGCTGGTTCCCCAGGAGATGGTGCCCCACTCGACTCCGTCGACATCGGGACGGCCGGTCTCGGTGAAGGTCACCTCGGTGCCGACGGGGAGGTCGACGCCGAGCGGTGTGGTCTGTCCCTGCTTGACGCTCAGCACCTGGGTGCGGTACTCCACACCGTCGCGCCAACGCGCCTCGACCGTGAACTCCACGTCGTCGCCGACGGCCTCGGCGGCCTCACCGCCGACCTGCTTTGCGATGCGCAGAGTGCCGTCGTTGACGTCGACGAAGTTCGACACCTCGATCTTGCGCAGATCCTTGCCGATGGTCACCACGGCTGCGTTGTCCGGATTGATCCTGACATTCCCGGAGTATGCGGGCACGCCATAGGCGAGACCGTCACCGTTTGCCGGAACCAGCTCTGTAAGTGTGACTTCGGTGCCACCGGGCAGGTTCTCGCCGAACGGAACCGCGGTGCCGTCGGACGGAAGAGAGAGTGTCTTGCTCTGCGGTTTGTCGTCCGTATCGAGCCAGGTGGCAATCACGTCGAAGCTCGCCGGTACGGCCTTGTCGAACGCCTTCGGGCCCGTGAGTTTCTTGCTCACTTCGAAGGTGCCTTGCGTGATCTTGGCCTCGTTGGTGATGGAGACCGTGTTCGCCGACGCATCGGTGCCGATGGTGAGCATTTTCGGGTTGATCACCGGCTCCGACCAGGTCACGAGGTCGGTGTTCATCGGTTGGACCTCGGTGAAGGTGACTTTCGCTCCGATGGGCAACTTGCCCAGGTCGTAGTGCTGACCGTCCTTCAGAGTGAATTGACGCAACTCGTTGCCGGCGGCGTCGTCACCAAAGGCGATCTCTGCGTTGACGACGAAAGCCTCGAGTCCCGTGCGCGCTCCGTCACCGATGACGGACTTGGTGATCCTCGCCGATCCCAGACTCGCTTTGTTGAGCAGTGTGACACCGACATTGCTCTTCGGCGTGATGGTCACCAGCGCCTCGGTGCGGTCCCCGTTGAGCGTCACACCCTCTGACGGGCGGAACGTCCCTCTCTCGAAATACACACCGTCAACGGTGGGGAGGTTGATCTCGGACAGTCGGATCTGCCAGCCGGTTCCGCGGGGGTTGATCCCACTGACCGAGATCCCGTCAGCCTTCACCTTGATCTCGTAGGAGCTCACCGGGGCGTCGGTCGCTGGGTTTTGCCCGGGGGCGAACTCCTCGACTTTCACGGTGAACTCGGTGTCTTGCGGGAATTTCTCGGAGAAGGGAGCGATCTCCTTCAGAAGCGAGAACGAGCCCCGTGACACACCTTGGCCGGTGCCGCCGCCGCCCCATTCCTGCTTGACACTCTGCGTCGACTGAGTCTTGCCGTTGTAGAAGACCGAGTTCCCGTAAACCGTGCCGCGCTGATCCAGCCCACCGCTGCTGGTGCAGAGGGTGTATTCGACGTAATAGCGTGTCTCACGGTTGTAGTCGCCCGCGTCCTTCGGGAGGGTGATGGCAATCCCGTTGTCGCCGCTGCGTGTGACCGTGGTGCCCGCGGTGATGTCCGTCCCGCCCTCTTTTGCAAGGAAGTCGCGCGCGGTGACCTTGAAATTGAGGTCCTTCTTCAGATCGCCGCTGACATCACACACCGCCAAGCTGTCGGAGAACGTGTCGGTGATGACCGCCGGTGCGTCGAGGCCCTCGAGGGTGTGCCCGGAGACCTGCACCTTCCAGTCGATGGTCGTGCCGGCAGGCTGCTTCTCGCCCGCGACGTCCTTCGGTTCGGAGTTGAGCGTGCCGGTCTTGCCGCCCTCGAACTTGGGCCCCGTCACCGAAGCGTCTTTGGAGATGCCGTTGACGACCGCCGTATTGGTGAACACATCAGAGGAGTCCGGCACCTCCTTCTCGATCACACAGGACCGGAACTTCACGTAGTAGTACTGCGTCGAGTCTTGCTTGATCTTTTCCTTCGGCGTGATGGTCATGCTGAAGGATTGGGCACTCGCCGTGGCACCGGAAGCGTCGATGTCGAACTCGGAGGTGACGTTGACGTGGTTGGTTGTTTCACCGTTCAGCCCGGGTAGACGGTTCGCGCGCCAGACCGTCGGGACGAGGCCGCCCTCGCAGACCTCGTGATTGGCGCCGAGAGTCTCCTTGATGATGACTTTCTGGTCGGGGAGGCTCGCGATGAAAGTGCCCGGAAGCGTTATGCTCCAGTCGATCTCGCTGTACCGGGTACCCCCGGCCCAACCGCCGGACTTCGACGGCCCGGTCTGTGGCGACCAATCCTGGCCGACGCCTGCCGCGCCTACGGTGTTCCCGCCGATGGTCACGGAGTTGTCGTAGACGGTGCCCGTGTTGTCCACTTCGCCGCTGGTTGTGCACGAGGTGTACTCGATGCGGTAGAGCTTGTTTCTTTCGAAGGGGCCGCCGTTGTCGAGCGCGATGCTGACTGGATCTCCAGCGGCACTCTGGGTGACGGTGACGCCGCCTGCGACCGGCTTGAGATCGTTCGGGCGACCGGACAACAGCTTCGCGTTGAGCAGGTTGCCCGTACACAGCTTCATGTTCTCTGAGAGCGCGTCGCTCAGGGTCACCGAACCGGTGCCGCCCGCGTCCAGTGCGGCCAGATCGGCACCGGGAATGTCGATGGTCCAGCGCACAGACTGCTTGTTGCCCTGGAGTTGGCCGGACTTCTTGGCAGCGCTGATCACGCTGCCGTCGCTGATGCCGCCACCGCCGGGTAGCTCGTGCGTCACGTCGAAACTGCCGTTGATCGTGAAATCAACTTTCTCTTCGGTGGTGTACTCGACTGCCTTCGTGTAGACGAAGAAATCGCCTTTCACCTCGTCCGGCCGATCCGCCACAGCGTCGGAGAGCACGCAGGTCATGAGATTGGTGGAAGCAGCCAGATCGCATGTGCCCCAAACCGTCCCATCGTCGCCCTCCAGCGCGATCGTCGGGTTGGACTGAAGCTTCAGCTCGCCAGGGAATTCAATGGTGAACTGGTCGCCCGGCTGCGGACTCGCGCTTGACGCGTCCCAAGTGCCCTTCACCGTGACGGAGTCCCCGACCGTGATCTGCTGGTCGTTCTTTCCCTCGACCTGGACGTCGGTGATATTCACATCGATGCCGGGATTGACTCCGCGTGCGGCCAGTCGCTGCGCCGCCACAGAAGTCGTAGACGGGGGCGCCGTGGATGTGATCGGCGGTTTCGCAGAAGTGGGTGACTCCGACGTGGAAGTAGGCGGCGCCGTCGTTTTCAGTGGCGCCTCCGTCGTAGTCGCGGGCGGCTTCGTTGTGGTCGGAACTGTGGTGGTCGGAACTGTGGTGGTCGGAACTGTGGTGGTCGGAACTGTGGTGGTCGAGGTCCCGATGTCATCTGCCGAGGCAACTTGGACGAATGAGAACGACGATATGACCAGCGCCAGGACCGCAACAATCATCCCCAACGCCGCCCACCGAGACACCACCCCCTCCCCGGCACGACGCGGGAAGACACGGTTACGCATGACGAACACCTTTCGTTCAGAACACATGATTTAGGCCCCGTTTCCGGGGCCGGCGAATAGCGAAACGGGACCTTGGAGCAGCTCTGGAGCCTGAATGCGAGCGTTGGTGATTCTCAGGCGACCTACTGCGGAGCCGAACAGTTGGTAATCGGGCCTCGGCTGGCGCAAAGGCAGACTGACGACCCACTGCGGGTGGGGCCGGGAAATTCCAACTGAATTCGGCCGCCGGCATTCCCTAACGCGACGACTTACGGGGCTCTAAAGGCCGCGGCTGAGGTTTTTTCCTGCGCAATTCATCGCAGTCCGGGTATGAGCGCCATCCCGGATAGCAATAGCACCAGCGCGATGGCTCCGAAGGGGAGTCTTCGTACTGCGTACAACGCGGCCGTGACGGTTTTCATGAAATTCCTTTCTCTGACAAAATTTGAAGAAACTTGCCCGGGGCGGTTCGCGAGAATGTGCAAAAGACGAGCAAACTACGCAGAAGGCGCAAACCGGACGATGCGCAATCAGGAACCTAACATGATCAAATCGCGTAGCTGGACATGCCCTGGACGTCCGTCCATGCACGAAAAACTCCATGTACCTGGCTATATATGGTTAATTCGAAATCTTCCCAAGTTAACTGGCTGGTTCGTCACAATTCGATATCAACCATCAGTTGCATGCCCGTCCTGGCCCTCGTCGACGACCGATGAGCGACCGAGTCGGTTCGGCGCTGCCGTACCGATTGAGCCTTTATGTAGTTCACTGGCCTTTATCTGCTGTCGCAACGACGGGTTGTTCAGCGAATTATCTGTGCGCACACAGTCGGCATAAATGCAAATCTTTTTTCTTCTGGTAGTGCGAGGGTGAATTAGGGGGTGAATTCAGTCGCGCGTCATCGAAACCTGGAATCCCTGAAAGGATCCAGAGATGGGGGTCACATTAGATTCGTTTTTCTTAGCAGATTGGATTCCGGCCTGAGTTAACCGTCGATAATGCTTCGGGGGCCGACATGGCATTTCGAGACAAAGAATCGCCCAGCTTTTCGTAGAAAGCCTTCGGTACGGTTACCTCAGTCCAGCTGATCACGCGCCGCAGCGACTTTTGGCGACGCTCTTGTGCGCACGGATGAGGCACTGCCTGGGATGTGTGCGGATCTCGGAAAATGCCACGTCGGAGGCTTCTTCGAAGATCTGGAGACCTCGCAAGTTCAGGTCGTTCTCGCGCATTTCGGCACGATGAAATGGCTTACTTTTCAAGCGCTTTCGATGCCCGGAGTCAAATGGTGACGGTCGTTGCGTAGTCGCTGACGGCGGATGCGGCCGGTTCGGTCGGTGCGCAGTCGCCACATCCGAGCAACCGCACCGAGTAGCCGCGAGGTCCCAGAGCCGGCGCCTCTCGCGGCTCCCTGGAAACTTCGCGAAATTAGAACTTCGAATCGAGTTCTCGCTCAACCATTCTGACGCAGCTTGTGTCATTGGTGCTACGCCCACGGCCGCCAGCAAGGTCCGACTACTCCGGCTGCTGTTACGCCCTGGGATCCGGAGCCCAGAGATTCTGTGACACTGTGCGGCGGCTCTGCTTAGCGTGTTGCATGCGACTCAGCCGGCAGTGGTGGATTCTTGGCTACCGGCTCGTTGTCGTAGAACTTCGTGAGACGACCTTGTCGCAGGGGAAGGGCTACAACGATTGGTCGGGTCCGGTCAACGAGGCGGGACCGGTAGTCGGTTGGTGCGCGCCGGTGAACCGCTCGACGACGGATACAACGACGATCGCGAGTGCCAGGATTCCAACCGTCCGGGCGAGTGACTTCAGGGTCTTCGGAAGTGCCTTCTTCATGCGAGGCAGATTACTGCGGACGGCACGTAATTTGTGGGCTAGGTTTCGGTCCGTATCGGACTGCTCTGCCCAGTGGCCGCTCGTCCACGCAGTGTGACTATCCGTGAATCAAATCTTGTGGTGCCCCCGGCAGGATTCGAACCTGCGACCAAGAGATTAGAAGGCTCTTGCTCTATCCCCTGAGCTACGGAGGCGCGTGGAACATCATACTCGAGGGTTCGGGATGTGACGCGCGCCGCCCAACTCCGACGCGTTGTCGTAGTCGGTTCGCGAAGGTCCTACCCTTGAGGTATGGCTACACCCGACCTCGCGCCGACAGATTCCCCACCGGAGTCCACACAGCACAGCGGTGCACCCGCTTCTTCGACCGCGATATTCGTGGTCAGTGGACTCATCGCAGGGCTCACCGCAGCCATCGTGGTGGGATTCTCCGCGTCGCAGGCACTGACTCTTCTGGGTATCCCGGATCCAGGTCCGATCACCACATACGGCCTCCCCGCGATGCGCGCACTGGGGGAGATCGCCGCGGTCATCGCGATCGGGTCACTGCTGCTGGCCGCGTTCTTCGTGCCGCCGCAGAAGTCGGGCGTCCTCGACGTCGACGGCTATCGAGCAGTCCGAACCGCATCGCACGCCGCGATCGTGTGGGCAATCTGTTCGTTCATGATGGTGCCCCTGACGCTCTCCGACACGTCGGGTCAGCCGTTCGCCGAAGCGATCAAACCGGCAAACCTCTGGTCGGGACTCGATCAGGTCGAGATCGCCGGCGCCTGGCGCTGGACGGCGATCATCGCGGTTGTTCTGGCGATCCTGGCCCGACTGACACTGCGCTGGTGGTGGACACCGCTCCTGCTGCTGGTCGGTCTTCTCGGACTGATGCCGCTCGCTCTCACCGGTCACTCGTCTTCGGGCGGCTCGCATGACATCGCTACCAACAGCCTGATCCTGCACCTTGTGGCGGCTTCGCTCTGGGCCGGCGGCTTGTTCGCGCTACTGGCCCACGCGCGGCGCGGCGGCGATTACACCGACGTAGCGGCTCGACGCTTTTCGACGGTCGCATCCATCTGCTTCGTCGTCATGGGATTCAGCGGCGTCATCAATGCGATTGTCCGTCTGCCTCTCGACGACGTGTTCACCACGACCTACGGACGATTGATCGTCGCCAAAACAGTTGCACTGATCATCCTCGGGTTCTTCGGTTGGGCTCAGCGGAGTCGGGCGCTACCGGCGCTGGCGGAGAACCCGAAGAGTCGCTCTGCCCTGATTCGATTTGCCGGCGCCGAAACGATCGTGATGGCGGCGACCATCGGTCTCGCGATCGGCCTCGGTCGTACCCCGCCGCCTCCGCCGCTGTCGATTCCCTCGATTCCCGAGGTCGAACTCGGTTACAACCTTCCGGACCCGCCGTCGTTCATGGCGTTCGTGACGGACTGGCGATTCGACCTCATGTTCGGCACCGCCGCAATTGCTGCGGCGATTCTGTACGGCATCGGCCTGCGCAAGCTGGCCAAGCGTGGAGACTCCTGGCCCGTCGGCCGAACCATCGCCTGGATGAGCGGTTGCGCGGTGCTCCTGATCGCCACGTCGTCCGGTGTCGGCAAGTACGCGCCGGCAGTCTTCAGCGTTCACATGGGCGCACATATGGCGCTGTCGATGTTGGGCCCAGTCCTGCTGGTTCTGGGTGCGCCGATCACTTTGGCTCTGCGGGCGCTCGATCCGGCGGGCAAGGACGGCGTGCCAGGCATTCGCGAGTGGATTCTGACCGCGCTGCACAGCCCGTTCTCACGATTCATCACCCACCCGATCGTGGCGGCAGTTCTCTTCGTCGGCGGTTTCTACGCGCTGTATCTCGGCGGAATCTACGGCGCGACCGTCGACTCGCACAGCGCTCACCTGCTGATGAACCTGCACTTCATCCTCAGCGGCTATCTCTTCTACTGGGTGGCGATCGGAATAGACCCGTCACCACGCCAATTGCAGCCGGTGACCAAGCTGGCGATGGTCTTCGGCTCACTTCCGTTCCACGCGTTTTTCGGCGTGGCATTGATGAGCACCACCGCCGTCATGGGCGGCGCGTACTTCCGCTCGCTCGGACTCGGTTGGAACAACGACCTGATCGGCGATCAGCAGCTGGGCGGCAGCATCGCGTGGGCGACCGGCGAGATCCCACTCATGGTGGTCATGCTCGCGCTGCTGGTTCAGTGGTCGCGCAGTGACGGAAGGACCGCGCGCCGAACGGACCGTGCGGCCGAGCGTGACCACGACGCCGACCTCGCTGCTCACAACGCTATGTTCGCAGAATTGGCCAGGCGGGACCGCGAGGGGTGGAAACCGCGTGAGGCTGCTGACGCGGAGACTGCAAGCGAGGACTCTGCGGGCGAGACACCCAGCGAGAAGAAATCCGACGAATCCTCCACTAGCACTTAGTTCCGACACTGCCCGGGCCGTTTGGCTCGGGCAGTGCTGTTTCTCCACAGCTGTCCCGCCGATGCACAGGTGGAAATCGAAATCCCGAGCCAGGCGTTTGCCGTTCCACAATCGAAACTGCCGACGCAATGATCGGCCCCGCGGCAGTTGGCGGGTTCTGGAGTTCGAAGGGGGATCGGACATGTACGAAACGCATGCAACGGTTGTCGGAACCGTCATCACCAATCCGGTGAAGCGGCAGACAACCAATGGCGAAGAGGTGCTGAGCTTTCGGATGGCGAGCAACACGCGACGCAAAGACGCGGTGACCGGAGAGTGGACGGACGGAGCGACCCTCTATCTCACGGTCAGCTGCTGGCGGCGGTTGGTCACCGGCGTCGGCGCATCCATCATGAAGGGTGATCCGGTCATGGTGGCGGGGGAGTTGCGCACCAACGAGTACACGACCAAAGAGGGTGTGCCTCGTTCCGATCTCGAGCTACGGGCGACTGCGGTAGGCGCGGACCTTGCTCGTTGCATCTCGAAGATCGAGCGTCAGAGCAAGCCGACGTCGGCGGAGAATGCCGAGGACGCAGTCGACACCGTCGCTGCGTGAGGACTCACACCGAGGGTTTCGGGCAGTCGCGGGGCCGAGAGTCGTGCCCCGCGTCCACTCGCTCGAGAAGTTCGGTGAGAGTTGCTCGCTCCGATTCGTCGAGGTCGTCGAACACATCCGAGGATTCGCGGCGTTGAGCTTTCGCGACGTCGGCAGCGAGGGTAGCGCCGGCGTCGGTGAGCTCGAGTAACACGGCTCGCCGATCGTTCGGATCGGGAGTGCGGCGCACCCATCCGGCCTCTTCGAGGGAATCCACGACGTCGGTCGCCGACCGCGGAACGATGCGCAATCGCTCGGCAAGAAACCCGAGTCGAACCGGCTCGCCCACTCGGGTCAGTACTCGCAGCGCTCGGCTTTGCGACGGCGAGAGACCGAATGGTTCCAGCGCTGCCACTTGGCGTCGGCGGATGAGCCGTGCCACGGACATCACTACGTCGGTGAGTTCGCGCTCTCGGGAATGCATGGCGTCAGTCTAGCGTTGTTGGTGTCAGCCTCATAGTGAGGTAACCTCATCAATATGAAACTAGGGTGAGAAAGCCTCCAGGAGGTAGAACGTGAAACCAGATCACATGCGAAACATCGAACGATCCGCTGTCGAGATCACTCCGGCGGACTCCGTACCGGCAAAGCGCGTACTCGGACTGTTCGCGCCGTATCGAACTCAGATCGCCATCGTCACCGCGGTCATCACACTCAGCGCGATCGTGGCGTTGGGCAGTCCGCTGCTCCTACGCGAAATGCTCGACAAGGCGATCCCGGACCAGAACCTCGGACTCGTCAGCGTTCTGGCCATCGGCATGATCGCCATTGCCGTGATCACGAGCTGTCTCGGCGTGGCGCAGACTTGGATGTCCAACAGCATCGGCCAGAAACTGATGCACCAACTGCGCGTGCGGGTCTACTCGCATCTGCAGAGTCAGTCGCTCGGATTCTTCGCTCGAACCCGAACCGGAGAAGTTCAGTCGCGCATTGCCAACGATATCGGCGGTATGCAGTCGGTGGTCACCAACACGGCAACGTCCATCGCGCAGAATGCAACGACCGTGGCAGCCACCATTGTTGCTCTGTTCCTTCTGGATTGGCGGCTTGCCATCTTCTCGCTGGCGATCTTGCCGGTGTTCATCCGTATCGCACGCAAGATCGGTGACGAGCGCCGCAAGATCTCGGGTAAGCGGCAGAAGCTACTCAGTGATCTGTCGGTGCAGGTGGAGGAATCTCTCTCCGTCAGTGGCATTCTCCTCGGCAAGACGACCGGCGCGAAGTCGGCTCTGACGGATCGATTCACCGAGCGTTCAGCGGAAGTCGCGGACGTGGAACTCCGGGCCATGATGGCCGGCAAGTGGCGCATGGCGACCATGTCGATCACCTTCGCAGCCATGCCCGCACTGGTCTACTGGTTCGCCGGTTTCACTCTCGATCACGGCAACACCATCACCGTCGGCACCCTCGTCGCATTCACCACACTGCAGACCCAATTGTTCCGCCCCACCATGATGCTGCTCAACACGGGCGTCGAGGTGCAGAGTTCGATGGCACTGTTCAGTCGCGTGTTCGAGTACCTGGATCTGCCGATCGACATCGCGGATCCGGAAGAGTCGAAGAGCTTCGACCGCACCAAGATGTCCGGCGAACTTCGGTTCGACCACGTCGACTTCTCGTATCCAGGAACCGACAGCAAGACTCTCGACAACATCGACCTCACGGTCCCGGCCGGCGGAACCTTGGCGCTGGTCGGCTCCACAGGTTCGGGCAAGACCACCCTCGGATACTTGGCCGCACGTCTGTACGACCCGACTGCGGGATCGGTGAGAATCGACGACATCGATCTGCGGGACCTCGATCTCGCGACGGTCTCCGATCTGGTGGGCGTGGTGTCGCAGGAGACGTACCTCTTCCATACGACGATTCGTGAGAACCTTCGGTTCGCGAAACCCGATGCCACCGACGCCGAGATCGAGCAAGCAGCGCGCATCGCGCAAATCCACGAGTTCATCTCCGGTCTCGACGACGGGTACGACACCATGGTCGGCGAGCGTGGCTACCGATTCTCCGGTGGTGAGAAACAGCGCATCGCGATCGCGCGCACAGTTCTGCGGAATCCGCCGATCCTGGTCCTCGACGAGGCGACGAGCGCCTTGGACAATCGCACTGAACGTGCGCTGCAGGACGCGCTCGACGAGCTGATGGTCGGACGCACCACTCTTGTTGTAGCGCACCGACTCTCCACGGTTCGAGATGCGGATCTCATCGCGGTCCTCGACCAGGGCGTGGTTGTGGAAAAGGGCACCCACGACGAACTTGTGCAACAAGGTGGGCGATACGCGCAGTTGCTTGCGGCCTCGGGTAGCGACGCCGTCGAACTCCCGTCGGAACTGCAGACCGTGTGAGTGTAAGAAATGTCGGCCATTTCACTTCCGCAAGTTTCTAGAACGTGTTCTACTTTAATGGTCGTTGATCGACTATCAGTGGAGGCGGAAAGATCATGGGTCAGGTTCTGGACAACATCTCACAGTTCGCCGACGAGATCCGCGCCGACGGAGTCGAGGGCGACAAGCTGATGCGCTTGACGGACGGCAGCGCGAAGCGTTTGCGCGACGCCGGCGTGATCCGGATGTTGCAGCCGAAGGAGTTCGGAGGGTTCGAGGCGCATCCGCGTGAATTCGCCGAGACGGCAATGGCTATCGGTGCGATGGATGGTGCCACGGGCTGGGTCAGCGGCATCGTCGGTGTTCATCCGTGGGAGCTTGCGTTCTTCGACCGCAAGGCTCAGGAAGAGGTGTGGGGGACCGATCCTGATACGTGGATGGCGTCGCCGTATGCGCCGATGGGCGTGGCGAGGCCGGTCGAGGGTGGGTACATCCTCAACGGTCGTTGGTCGTTCTCGTCCGGTACCGATCATTGTGACTGGATCATGATCGGTGCGATGGTCGGTGACGAGTCCGGTAAGCCGTTGATGCCGCCGAAGATTCTGCACGTGTTGTTGCCGCGCTCCGATTACGACATCGACCAGGACAGCTGGAATGTCGTGGGCCTGCGCGGTACGGGGTCGAAGGATCTGATCGTCAAGGATGCGTTCCTGCCGACGTATCGGACTCTTGATGCGGGAAAGGTTTTCGACGGGACGGCGTGGAAGGAAGCGGGCCGTACGGAGACGTTGTACAAGTTCCCGTTCTCCTGCATTTTCCCGTTGGGGATCACTTCGTCGTTGATCGGTATCGCGGAGGGTGCGTTGGCGTGCAACATGGCGGCGCAGCGTGAGCGTGTGACGGTCAGTGGTGTTCCGATCAAGGAAGATCCGTACGTGCTGTTCGCGATCGGTGAGGCTGCGGCCGAGATCGCTGCTTCTCGGGCTGCGATCTTGGAGACGGTGGATCGATTCTGGGACATGACCGAGAAGGGGCAGGAAGTTTCGTTCGAGCTTCGTGCGATCGGTCGGCGCACGCAGACTGCTGCGGCGTGGCGTGCGGTGCGGGCGGTGGACGAGATCTTTGCTCGTTCCGGTGGTGGCGCGTTGCAGTTGAACACGCCGATGCAGCGGTTCTGGCGTGACGCGCATGCCGGTCTCGCGCACGCGATCCATGTGCCTGGTTCCATTTTCCATTCGTCGACGCTCTCGCAGCTCGGTGGCGAGCCGAAGGGCATCCACCGGGCAATGATCTGAGCCGTCCTGGGGACACCCGGAGGTGTCCCCATCGCGGTTTTCGTGGGGGTCGATGAGCATGTCGGTGAATCTGGTCGATGACCTCGGACTGTCCGCAGAACCCGGATCGGAGTGAGTGCCAACGCGCAATGTGGGTTATAGGACAAACACCGATAGGCTGGCGGTCATGGCTGAGTTCATTTACACGATGAAGAAGGTGCGCAAGGCGCACGGTGACAAGGTCATCCTCGATGACGTCACGATGAGCTTTTACCCCGGCGCGAAGATCGGTGTCGTCGGACCGAACGGCGCTGGTAAATCCAGCATCCTCAAGATCATGGCCGGACTGGACCAGCCGGGCAACGGCGAGGCATTCCTGGCTCCGGGCGCGACCGTCGGCATCCTCATGCAGGAGCCGGAGCTCGACGAGACCAAGACGGTTCGCGAGAACGTCGAGGACGGTCTCGGAGAGACGATGGTCCAGCTCAAGCGGTACAACGAGATCGCCGAGCTGATGGCCACGGATTACTCCGACGAGCTCATGGAAGAGATGGGCGAACTGCAGGAGAAGCTCGATCACGCAGACGCGTGGGAGATCGACTCGCAGCTCGAGCAGGCTATGGACGCCCTGCGCTGCCCCCCGCCGGAAGAGATGGTCACCCACCTCTCCGGTGGTGAGAAGCGACGCGTTGCGCTCTGCAAGCTGCTGCTGAGCAAGCCCGACCTCCTGCTCCTCGATGAGCCCACCAACCACCTCGACGCCGAATCTGTTCTGTGGCTTGAGCAGCACCTCGCTGCTTACCCCGGCGCAATCCTCGCCGTGACCCACGATCGTTATTTCCTCGATCACGTCGCGCAGTGGATCTGTGAAGTCGACCGCGGACGCCTGTACCCGTACGAGGGCAACTACTCCACCTACCTGGAGCAGAAGGCTGCACGCCTCGAAGTTGCCGGCAAGAAGGATCAGAAGCTGCAGAAGCGCCTCAAGGACGAACTCGCCTGGGTTCGTTCCGGCGCCAAGGCCCGTCAGGCCAAGAACAAGGCTCGTCTCGATCGCTACGAGGAAATGGCGAACGAAGCCGAGAAGACCCGCAAACTCGACTTCGACGAGATCCAGATCCCGGCACCGCCGCGCCTGGGTGACGTGGTCGTGGAGGTCTCGAACCTCGACAAGGGGTTCGACGGCCGCGTGCTGATCAAGGATCTTTCGTTCACGTTGCCGCGCAACGGAATTGTCGGCGTCATCGGCCCCAACGGCGTCGGTAAGACGACGCTGTTCAAGACCATCGTCGGTCTCGAGGAGCCTGACGCCGGTGAGGTCAAGATCGGTCAGACGGTCAAGCTGAGCTACGTCGACCAGAACCGTTCCGGAATCGACCCCAAGAAGACGGTCTGGGAGACCGTGTCCGACGGGCTCGATTTCATCGTCGTCGGCCAGACCGAGTTCCCCTCGCGCGCGTACATCAGCTCGTTCGGTTTCAAGGGCCACGATCAGCAGAAGCCGGCCGGCGTCCTCTCCGGTGGTGAGCGCAACCGCCTGAACCTGGCGATGACGCTCAAGCAGGGCGGCAACCTGATCCTGCTCGATGAGCCCACCAACGACCTCGACGTCGAAACCCTCGGCTCGCTGGAGAACGCTCTCGAAGAGTTCCCCGGCTGCGCCGTCGTGATCTCGCACGATCGCTGGTTCCTGGACCGCACCTGTACCCACATCCTCGCGTGGGAAGGTGGCTTCGGCGACAACGAGGCAGCTTGGTACTGGTACGAGGGCAACTTCGAGGGCTACGAGGCGAACAAGGTCGAGCGACTCGGCCCCGACGCCGCACGCCCGCACCGCGTGACTCACCGCAAGCTCACCAGGGACTGATCCGGTGTCCGACGTATACACAGCGCAGATCCAGGTCCGGTGGGGCGATTCCGACCGGTTGGGTCACGTCAACAACACGCGTTACGTCGAGTACATGCAGGAAGCTCGCATCCAGTTCCTGGAAGCGAAACTGGCGCCGCTCGGCGGCCGGCCGGGATACCTCGTGGTTCGAAAGATGACCATCGAGTTCCTCAAGCCGGTCACCGATCGGTCCGGTCCGTTGAACGTGGAGATCTTCACGACTCACGTCGGGACTTCCTCGTTCACGGTTCGGCACGTCATCCGTGACAACGCGGGTGTCGAATGCGCCTTCGGCGACGCGTTGATGGTCGGATTCGACACCGTGTCCGAAAAGTCCAGACCGCTGGCGGACAGCGAACGTGCGGTGCTCGAAGCATCGCTTGTTCAGATGACGACATCGTAGATTTCGTTTCTCAGTTCACCCTAGGTACTGGTTGCCGCGGCTAGTCTCGAGTCAGAGATTGGTCGCGGCGATCAGAACCCACAAGGATGTGAGCCAGGAATGACAGACCGTGTACGGCAGCAGGGCACAGGCCTCGACGAAGCGACGTTGTTGACGCGTCTTCGCGAGGCCTTTTTCACGCACATCGACGAGGGTGACAGCGACGACGTCATCAACGGTCGATCGGATCGAGTCCTGCTCGCGCATCTCGCGCTCGGGAGGCAGCGGACGCCAGGCACGGCCGTATGGCGTGTGTACCGCCCGTCAGGATCCGAGGGTCTCGGCGCTGCCGTCCAGATCGTCACCGACGACATGTCGTTGCTCGTCGAGTCCGTTACCGCGATGCTCAACCGACAAGGCGTGGGAATCAGTCAATTCGCCCATCCGATCCTGACGGTTGAACGCGACAACGCGGGCAATCTGATTTCCTTGGGCGACAGCGGTATCCAAGAATCCTGGATGCACGTCCAGTTGGACTCCGAAGTCGAGGATTCCGATCTCGACGCGATCGAAGCCCACCTCGGCAAAGTGCTCGCGGACGTCCGCCAGGTGGTTGGTGACACCCCGGACATGAAGGCACTGCAACTGCGCGTTGCCGACGAGTTGGAGAGTGCTGCAGAAACTGCCTCCGGGAGGATCACCCCCGAAGAATTCTCCGATACCGCTCGGCTGCTCCGGTGGATGGCGGACGGAAACTACGCCGTACTCGGATACCGGCGATTCGAGGGCACGAAGGACGGCTCACGCACGGTCGCCGGCAGCGGGCTCGGCGTGCTGCGCTCCGACGCGGTCACCGAAGGCCCGATGAGTTTGCCTCCAGTTGCAGATCTCCCGGATCGACCGCTTCTGGTCCTGACGCAGGGATCGTTCCCCGCCACGGTGCACCGCGCTGTCTACCCGTACTTCGTGGGTGTCTCGATCCTCGACGACGAGGGAAACATCGTGGGGGAGCACAGATTCCTGGGTGTGTTCACCGTGGTCGCACTCCACGAGAACGTCCTCGCGATTCCTCTGATCGAGCGACGCGTCCGCGAAGTCATCGCGCGTGCCGGTGTCGACCTGCATTCGTACTCCGGGCAGGCGATGCTCGAGGTCATCCAGTCTTTCCCGCGCACCGAGTTGTTCTCGAGCGATGCCGAGACCTTGTTCGAGACCGTCCACGCCGTGCACAGCATCGGGCTGCGTCGACAGGTGCGACTCTTCGTCCGCGAGGACACGTTCGGACGGTTCGTATCCTGCTTGGTGTATCTGCCTCGCGACCGGTATACGACGCGGGTGCGACTGGCGATGCAAAACCTGTTGTGGCGCGAATTCGGCCCAGGCACAGTTGATTACACCGCCCGGGTTACCGAGAACGATCTTGCGCTGTTGCACGTGACGATCCGGCGCGATCCGGACAGTGAGCCGGTTCATCTGGATGTCTCCGAGGCCAACCGCGAGCGAGTTCAGGCCCTGCTGACCGAAGTCAGTCGTAGCTGGGACGACCGCATCAACGACCTTGTTCGCGACATTCCGGGTGTGGATCCGGAACTGGTGCAACGGTATTCGCGGGTGCTTCCCGATGGATACAAGGAGGACTTCGAACCGTCACGCGCGCTGGCCGACATCGCCAGGCTCGAGGCGTTGGCGCCAGGCGCGATCGACGTACTGCTCTATCGCGCTGTGGACTCCGCGCCCGGTGCCTGGCGCTTCACGCTCTTCGTCGGCGGCGACGGTATCTCGTTGAGTCAGGTGCTCCCCGTGCTGCAGTCACTCGGCGTCGAAGTTCTCGACGAGCGACCGCACGTCGTGCAGCGACTCGACGGCGTTCAGTGCTGGATCTACGATTTCGGATTGTCGGTACCGGCGGATCTTCGGGCGTCGGTCGAGACCGACCTCGATGCGCAGGTGCCACTCGAGACCAGTACCGCCCCGCTGACCGAGGTCCAGAAGCGATTCACGGCTGCATTCGGTGCAGTCTGGTTCGGCCGGGCAGAAGCTGACCGATTCAACGAGTTGGTGCTGCGGGCCGGAATGTCCTGGCGGCAAGCCGTGGTGTTGCGTGCTTACGCAAAGTATTTGCGCCAGGCCACATTTCCGTACAGTCAGTTCCACATCGAAGGAATCGCGCTAACGCACCCGCAGACCGCGTTTGCATTGGTGCAGTTGTTCGAGGCGATGTTCGACCCCGAGAAACAGGACGACATTCGCGTCGCCGAATTGGACGAGCAGTTGCGTGCGTCCATCGACGAGGTACTCAGCTTGGATGCCGATCGCATTCTGCGTGGAATGTTCTCCTTGGTGAAGGCGACCTTGCGTACCAATTTCTACGTCGTCGACGCCGATGGCCGCTCTCGCGACTACCTGTCGGTCAAGCTCGATCCCTCACGGATCAGCGAGTTGCCCAAGCCGCGGCCGGCTTTCGAGATCTACGTGTACTCACCCGAGGTCGAAGGCGTCCACCTGCGATTCGGCGCAGTCGCGCGCGGCGGACTCCGCTGGTCCGACCGGCGCGAGGATTTCCGCACCGAGGTGCTCGGCTTGGTGAAGGCTCAGGCCGTCAAGAACGCGGTGATCGTGCCGGTCGGCGCCAAGGGCGGCTTCGTCGTGAAGAATCCGCCTCTGCCGACGGGTGATCCGGCCGCTGATCGAACGGCGACGCTGGAAACCGGCAAAGCCTGCTACACCACGTTCATCTCCGGATTGCTCGACATCACCGACAACGTGCACGCGGCCACCGGCGAAGTTGTGACGCCGGATCGAGTGGTGCGCAAGGACGATCAGGATCGCTACCTGGTGGTCGCCGCGGACAAGGGCACGGCGACGTTCTCGGATCTCGCGAATTCGGTTGCCGCCAAGTACGACTTCTGGCTCGGCGACGCGTTTGCCTCCGGTGGCTCCGTGGGATACGACCACAAGGGCATGGGAATCACCGCTCGCGGCGCCTGGGAAAGCGTCAAGCGGCACTTCCGCGAACTCGGGGTCGACACGCAGACGCAGGATTTCACGACGGTAGGCGTCGGCGACATGAGCGGAGACGTGTTCGGCAACGGAATGCTCCTCAGTCGGCACATTCGTCTGGTGGGCGCTTTCGACCATCGACACATCTTCCTCGATCCGAACCCGGATGCAGCGAGCTCGTTCGTCGAACGTCAACGACTTTTCGAGTTGCCACGGTCGTCATGGGCCGACTACGACAAGAGCCTGATCAGTGAAGGTGGCGGCGTCTGGGACCGCACGGTCAAGTCGGTTCCGATCGCCGAAAGCGTCAGGATCGCACTGGGTCTGGCCGAGGGGGTCACGAAGCTCTCGCCGCCGGAATTGATGCAGGCGATTCTGTCGGCACCGGTGGATCTGCTGTGGAACGGCGGAATCGGTACATACGTCAAGGCTTCGACCGAGACGAACGCGCAGGTCGGAGACAAGAGCAACGACGCGGTGCGAGTCGACGGTCAAGACCTGCGGGTCAAGGTGATCGGTGAGGGCGGCAACCTCGGCGTGACTGCTCTGGGACGAATCGAGTTCAGCGCCAACGGCGGTCACATCAACACCGACGCCATCGACAACTCGGCCGGGGTCGACTGCTCCGATCACGAAGTGAACATCAAGATCCTTCTCGATTCGCTCGTGCGTTCGCAGTTACTGCCGACGCAAGAACGGAATCCGTTGCTGGCGTCGATGACCGACGACGTGGCGGCGCTGGTGTTGGCGGACAACATCGCCCAGAATGCGCTGCTCGGAATCTCCCGCGTGACGGCGCCGCAGATGCTCGGTGTTCACCGCCGTCAGTTGACGGATCTGACCAAGGCACGTGGCCTTGACCGCAAGCTCGAGGCGTTGCCGACCGACAAGGAGATCGAGCGTCGACTCGAGGCCGGTGTGGGTCTGACGTCGCCGGAATTGGCGACGCTGACGGCGCACGTGAAGCTTTCACTCAAGGACGATCTGCTCGCAACCGAGTTGCCGGACAACGATTTCTTCGCCCAGCAGATCCCGCAGTACTTCCCGACCGCTGTTCGCGATCGGTTCGAAACAGAGATCAAGGCACACCCGTTGCGGCGGCAGATCGTCGCGACGATGCTCGTGAACGAAGTGATCGACAACGGCGGAATCACGTACGCCTACCGCTTGGCCGAGGAGACCGGAGCGAGCAGTACCGACTCGATCCGTGCCTACGCCGCTGTGCGAGAGGTCTTTGCGCTCGACGAGGTGTGGTCGCGAATCCGCTCGGCCGGCGTCAGTGCAGAGATCGAAAACGAGCTGATCGTGGAGTCATGCCGCTTGCTCGACCGCGCGTCGCGGTGGTTCCTGGCCAATCGGCCCCAGCCGATCGCGGTCGGCGCCGAAGTTGCGCGCTACTCGGCAGCGTATCGGGCGACGGCGCCGCTGGTTCCGGGGCTGCTCGCCGGCCACCAGCTCGACGATCTGCTCGTGCGCGCTCAATCCGTGATCGATCGCGGGGCTCCGGAAGCGTTGGCGCTGGACGTGTTCCGACTGCTCGACGTCTACTGCCTGCTCGACATCGCGGATATCGCCGACATCGCAGATCACGACATCACCGAAGTCGCGGAGCTGTACTACGCCTTGGACGCGCATCTGGGAATCGACTGGCTGCTGAGCGCGGTCTCGGGACTCGAGCGCGGCGATCGCTGGCACTCGCTTGCTCGGCTCGCGTTGCGAGACGACCTCTACAGTTCGCTGCGGCAGCTGACGATGGAGGTTCTGGCCGGCGGCGAGCCGGGGGAGTCGCCGCAGGAGAAGATCGACGAATGGGAATCGACCAACGCCTCGCGGCTGAGCCGAGCGAGGGCAGCTCTCGTCGAGATCTTCGAGTCTGGGACGCTTGACCTCGCGACGCTCTCGGTGGCGGCGCGTCAGGTTCGTAGCATGGTGCGCAGCATGGGCACCCGATCGGAGGTAGGACGTTGAGCGAAGGATTCCACGCCGAAGTTGTGGTTCGGTGGTCCGACATGGATGCCTTCCAGCACATCAACCACGCACGGATGGTGACGTTGCTCGAAGAGGCGAGGATTCCTTGGTTGTTCGAAGACTCGCGCCCGACGGTCACCCTGCGTGACGGGGCTGTGATTGCCGATCTCCATGTGCGGTACCGCGGGCAACTGCGGCACGACGATTCACCGCTCGATGTCTTCATGTGGGTGGAAAAGGTTCGCGCGGTGGACTTCACCATCGCGTACGAGGTTCGCCCCCGCGGCGCCGATCTCAGCGTCCCGCCGTCCATCGTGGCATCGACTCAGATCGCGGCCTTCGATATCGACACTCAACGTCTGCGCCGCCTCAGCGGGCCCGAGCGGGAGTACTTGGAGAGCTGGCAACGTGCATGAACGTGTCCTGACCGTGCCCGAGGAGGCCGAGCGAAAGAACTTGGCCGGCTTCATCGGTCACGCCTTGCGTTTGGACGAGTCCGCGGTCATCCGAATGCGTCGACGCGGCGATGCGCACCTGAGCGTTTGGGCGTCAACGGGTTTCGACGCTCTGGCGACGCGAACCGTGGCGGGCACCGTCAACCCTGACGACACGTCGGCTGCCGGCGATCAGTTGCTCTCGGCGGTGGAGCAGGCAACAGGTGAGCTGATCGATCCGGGGTTCGCCATGGATTCGGCGTGGCGTGGGGCGTTGCCGCCGATGGACGGCTTCGAGCACCTGGACGACGTACCCGCCCGGGTGTTGATCGAACTGGCGCAGCGGGGCAACGCCTTGGCGCTCGAGCATGGAAGTAGTCACGGGCCGCCGGCGTCGTTGCTCGATCAGGACGTGCTCGAGGTCAGTGGTCCGTCAGGCACGGTCGGGATCTCGATGCGAGTTATTTTTGCCTTGACCGCAATGGGATTCGTTCCGCACGCCGGATCCGAAGCGATGACTGCGGACATCGATCTCGAACAGATCGACGCGTCGGAACTGGTTCGGGTGCGGGCGAGTAGATCGTGGGTGCGCCTCGATGCACGGTTTGGTTCGATCTACCGTCACCGCGGTGGTTCGATACCGCTGATGGTTGCGCGGTAGGAGTTCAGGCGACGGCCACCACCAGCGCGATGGGGCCGCCGCCTGACGACGTGCGAGAGTGTTCGGTCAGATCAGCCACGCCGCAGCGTTGACGGGCAACTGACCGTCGACGAGTGGTGCGCTGCTCAACAGCAGCTGCCCGCTCGGCAGTGCGATCGGCACCTCCGTGGTGTTGAGAGCACAGATCAGACCGCCGCGTCGACGGAAAGCGAGGCAGCCGGGGGGACTGCCGTACCAATCGATGTCGGTGCCGGAAAACTCCGGCCTGGCGCTACGAAGTTCGAGGGCGGCGCGATACAGCGAGAGCATCGAGTCGACGTCCTCGATCTGAGCCTCCACGGTGAGCGTCGACCACTCGGCCGGCATCGGCAGCCAGGTACTCGCACCGGTGGTGAATCCGAAAGGCGGCTCGGTTCCTTCCCAGGGAAGGGGCACTCGACAGCCGTCGCGTCCTCGCTCGGCATGTCCGGATCGTTCCCAGACCGGGTCCTGTAGTGCATCGTCGGGCAGGTCGACGTTCGGCAGGCCGAGTTCGGCTCCGTTGTAGATGAAGCTCGCGCCCGGAAGCGCCAACTCGACGAGGATCATCGCCCGTGCGCGTTGCGTTCCGATCTCGCCCCCGCCGTAGCGCGTGACTTCACGTTCGACGTCGTGATTCGACAGTGTCCACGTGGGCACACCCCCGACCTCGGCGACGGCCGCGAGGGAGTTCTCCACGGCCTCTCGGACGGACTCGGCGGAGAATTCGGTTTCTGCAAGCCGGAAGTTGAATCCGAGATGCAGTTCGTCTGGCCGGATGTATTCGCCGAACTTCTGGTTGTCCTTCACCCAGATCTCGCCGACGGTCATCGCCTCCGGGAACTCGTCCATGACCTTGCGGATGCCGCGGTGGATTTCGTGAACTGCCGGATTGTTGAACCGCGGGTCGTCGTCGGAATTGCGCATGAGCTCGTTGAGCTCCCAGTCGTGGTCCGGCAAACCGTCGGGCTTGGCCATTCCGTGGGCTACGTCGATGCGGAATCCGTCGATTCCGCGCTCGAGCCAGAAGCGCAGAGTCTTGGCGAGGTCGTCGAAGACCTCGGGGTTGTTCCAGTTCAGGTCCGGCTGTTCCTTGGCGAAGATGTGCAGGTACCACTGGCCGGGTGTTCCGTCGGCTTCGGTGACGCGGGTCCATGCCGGGCCGCCGAAGATGCTCGGCCAGTTGTTCGGCGGTTCGTTGCCTTTTTCACCTTTGCCGTCTCGGAAGATGTAGCGGGATCGCTCCGCAGAACCGGGCGCCGACGCCAGGGCTGCCTTGAACCACTCGTGCTGATCACTCGTGTGGTTCGGGACCAGGTCCATGGTGACCTTGATTCCGCGCTCGTGGGCTGACGTGATCAGCGAATCCATCGTCGCCAGATCACCGAACAGGGGATCGATGTCGCGAGGATCCGAGACGTCGTAGCCGTGGTCTGCCATCGGTGACTTCATCACCGGGCTCAACCAGATCGCGTCGATGCCGAGCAGTTCGAGGTAGCCGAGTTTCTCCTCGACTCCGCCGAGGTCGCCGATACCGTCACTGCCCGAATCGGCAAAGGAACGCGGATAGATCTGATAGAAGACCGCCTCGTTCCACCACGGGGCTTCGGGCCGGCTTACAGAGGACGAATCCGCGGGGGTGCTCACAGCAGTTCATAGTGCCAAACGTCTGGCACTCTCACGACTTGGACACGGCAAAAGCGTGACTCTTTACCTAGCCTTGGTGTACTTTGCATTCACGCGGTGACTCCATGTGGCAACTTTGGTGTTACTGCCGGGGGAGAAGTATCGAGAATTCAACCAAGGGGGCTTGGCCTTGACTTTGTCGGCAATCGAAGCGGTCAGTTTGGATCACGTACTGCTCGACGATGATCCGATCAACCGTGACTGGATAATCTTCGGCACACCGGTTGCACGGTCGGCGCAATGGTCGGCGAGTAAAGACGGGACCACGACTACGCACGTCTGGGATTGCACGAAGGGGCGCTTCCGCTGGTACTTCCATGCGGACGAAATCGTGCACATCATCGAAGGGTCGGTCACCGTTCAGGGCGACGGAATCGCGAAACGAACCCTGGGCGTCGGCGATGCCGCACTGTTCCGTGCGGGCAGCTGGTCGGAGTGGGAGGTCGAAGAGTACGTGCGCAAGCACGCAATCTTGAGTTCTCCCCTGCATCCCACGGTGTCGTTCGGGGTACGGGCAGCCCGCCGGATCGCGCGTGTGTTCAGGCCGAAGGCGAAGTAAACGGTCAGATGGCGGAGTTCACCATGGACGCAGCAGCCATCTCCATGTAGTCGATCAACTGCTTGCGGTGCACCGGGCTCAGGGTCTTCTCGTCGATGGACGCGATTGCGACGTGCATGCACCGAAGCCACGCATCACGCTCGATCGGGCCGATCACGAAAGGATTGTGGCGCATCCGCAGACGCGGGTGCCCACGCTCCTCCGAGTACGTGTGCGGCCCGCCCCAGTACTGCTCGAGGAACATCCGCATCCGCCGCTCGGCCGGGCCGAGATCGGCCTCGGGGTAGAGCGGGCGCACAACCTCGTCCTTCGCGACTTCTTCGTAGAATCGCGCGGTGAGCTTGTGAAACGTCTCGGCTCCGCCGACGGCGTCGTAGAAGGTCTGCTGCACGTCGTGCTGTACGTCATTCATGGCAAGTTCCATTGTGCCTGACGGCGGTAGTGGTCGGTTTCCGGGTCGACGACGGTTGCATCGGGTCGGAATGCGTACCCATTCACCGGAAATTCACCGGCCGTCCTGGCAATTTTGTTCGAAATGGGAGTGCGTAACGCGATCATCCGTGGTCAACTTGGGGGCAGTCTCCCGGAGGTCGTATGAAGAACCGACATGCTGCACGCAATCACCGACAACTCCAGCCCACTAGCGCGCGGAACGACCACGCGTTAGGGGCTGTTCTGGAAGTTGTTCCTGACGGGTTCGCGCACACTGCTGACCCACTCTTTTCCGAAGAGCATTCTCATCTCGAGATGTTCCCCCCCGATCGCGTTGTGCCCGAGTGGGTAAAACGTCGGGTGCTACTGCTCAACGTCACGTACGAACCGCTGACCGCCCTTCCTGCCAGGCGCGCGGTCGTACTGATGGCCTGCGGCAAGGCCGATACCGTCCACGAGGACGAACAGGGCCCGGTAGTCCATTCTGCGGACTGGTCGGTGCAGGTTCCCTCGGTCATTCGATTGCGCACCTACGTGCGCGTTCCGTATCGCGCCCGCATCCCCATGACTCGTGCCGCACTGATGCATCGTGACCACTTCCGATGTGCGTACTGCGGAGCCAAAGCCGAAACCATCGACCACGTCGTTCCTCGCAGCAGAGGTGGCGGGCATTCGTGGGAGAACTGCGTCGCGTGCTGTGCCCCCTGCAATCACCGCAAGGCCGACAAGATGCTCAGCGAACTCGGATGGACTCTCCGTGCGGAATTGGTTCCCCCGTCCGGTCCGCATTGGCGTCTGCTCGCGGCGACCAAGGAATTGCATCCGGCGTGGATGCCGTATCTCGGCGTGGGCGCAGCCTGAGCTATGTGTCGGCGTGGGCGCAGCCTGAGCTATGTGTCGGCGTGGGCGCAGCCTGAGCGGCGTTCTGTCGTCACCGAAACGAAATTGCCCGAGAATTTGTGGCCCTGACGCTTTCCTTCCTGGCGTTCTGGGCTACGTTATCTGGTGTGAGCATTCTCGAGGTAGTACTGATATACGTTGGGATTCCGGCCTTGATCACCGCGTTCTTCGCGGCTGCGTCCTTCCTCGGGAAGAAGACGCCGGGACCGGTTCCGCCGGCGTTCCATCTCGGTGAGTCGTGGGATCACGCTCCCGTGCTGTGGAGTGCTGTCGACGAAGTCACCGTCCGCGGTGGCCATCACGGCAGTGCACACGCAATCGAAGCCGGTTCGGCTGATCTGATCGGAGGGTCCGCAAGTGGCAAGTGGTGATCATTCGACCGCGCTCGCAGTAGCGCCCGAGGACCTGCCCGTCGGCAGCGTCGTCACGTCCAGCGGACGCGTTTCCGGTGTGCACCGCATCGGCGAGCCGTTCACCGACGATCTTCCGTTCGAGACCATGGATCTGGTCGCGCTCGACGTCGCGATGACCGAAGCGACGCGGGCCACCAAGGTGCGATTCAACGCCTACATCGGTGATCTCGGTTCTGATCCGGCAGCGGGTGCAGACGCACTGTTCCCGACCACGCCCGAAGCCGAGCGTTCCGTGCTGATCGCCGTCTCGCCCAACCAGCGCACCGTCGAGGTACGCAGCGGGCGGGCAATCGCCGATCGGGTCACTGATCGCGTTACCCAGCTCGGAGCAACGGCAGCTGTTGCATCCTTCAGTGAAGGCAACCTGATCGACGGACTGATCAGTGCCATCCGCGTTATGGCAGCCGCAATTTCAGCGCCGTAACTGTTTGTCAGACACCGGCCTTTCGCATGTCAGCTCGCGTCGAACTTTCGTGCTGCGAGTGAACGAACCACACCAGCCTGGCCTTCGACGACCAGACGACGTAACGCGGGAGGGATGTCGCCTTCGAGGAATCGGTCTGCCGCCGCGACGGATTCTGCGGAGATCGACCACGCCGGGTAGAGCCCGATGACGACGGTCTGTGCCACTTCGCTCGAGCGTCGTTCCCACACCGCCGCGATGTCGGCGAAGTAGCGGGAGACGAAGGGTTCGAGCAATTCGTCCTGGCCTTCGCGAGCGAACCCGCCGATGATCGATCGTGCGGTGATGTTGGGCACCGAGTCGTCGCCGACGACCTTCCCCCAGACCTCTTCCTTGACAGCGGCCTGCGGACGTCCGGCCCCGGCCGCCGCGGCTTGACGAGCGCCCGCAGCGGTCGGGTCACGCTGGGCTTCGGCGTCGATGAACGGAGTCGCGGTTCCTTCAGCGTCGATCTCACCGGCAGCTGCCAGTGCCCCGACGATGCGCCAGCGCAGGTCCGTGTCGACGATCAGGCCGTCGAGCCCAACGGTGGAGGGATCGGCGTCGAGCAATTCGCGCAGTACCTCGGTGTGCCACGGGGAGAGTGCTGCACCGGTGAGTGCGTTGACGAATGCCAGCTGGTGGTCGGACCCGGCCTCTGCCTCACGTGCGAGTTCGAGCAACCGATTGGCGAAGCTCGCCGCGCCTTCGGCCTCGGCCCAGGCCGGATCTGCGTAGGAGCCGATGGCGGTTTGGGCTTGGAGCAAGAGACGTTGCACCACACCGACTTCGGTCTCTGAACTGATGCCGCGCTCGACCAGTGCGACGAAGTCGCGTGCCTTCAGTTCGGCCTGACGGGTCATTTCCCACGCCGCCGACCAGACTAGAGTGCGGGGGAGTGAGTCGGTGATGTCGCCGACCCGCTCGATCGCCGTCGCCAAGGATTCGGGATCGAGTCGCACGGAGCCGTAGGTGAGATCGTCGTCGTTGACCAACACGAGTGCACCGCGGGCGACGCCGACAAGTTCGGGGACATCCGTGCTTTCCACAGCATCGAGGTCGAGTTCGACGCGATGGCTTCGTACCAACTTGCCGTCGACGTCGTCGTAGATGCCGATGGCGATCCGGTGGATTCGCCGCTCGCCGGCGCCTGGTGCCGCACCGTCCTGCAGGACGGCGAAGCGGGTGAACTTTCCGTCTGCGTCGACATCGAAGTCGGGGCGCAGGATGTTCAAACCGGTGGTCTTGAGCCACTGTCGACCCCAGTCGGAAAGGTCACGGCCCGAGGACTTTTCGAGTGAGCCCAGCAGATCGTCGAATGTTGCGTTTCCGAATGCATGCTCACGGAAGTACTCACGCAGTCCGGCGAGGAACGGCTCGAGTCCGACGTATGCGACCAACTGCTTGAGGACGCTGGCGCCCTTCGCGTAGGTGATGCCGTCGAAGTTGACCTCGACGGCAGCCAGGTCCGGAATGTCCGCGGCAATCGGGTGCGTCGACGGCAACTGATCCTGGCGGTATGCCCACGACTTCTCGACGTTGGCGAACGTCGTCCAGGCGTTCGTGTACTCCGTGGCCTCGGTCTGGCACAGGACCGAAGCGAAGGTCGCGAACGACTCGTTGAGCCACAGGTCGTCCCACCACGCCATCGTGACGAGGTCGCCGAACCACATGTGCGCCATTTCGTGCAGCACCGTTTCGGCACGACGCTCGTAGGAGTAGCGGGTCACCTTGGACCGGAAGACGTAGTCCTCGAGGAAGGTCACGGCGCCGGCATTCTCCATCGCGCCCGCATTGAATTCGGGGACGAAGAGCTGGTCGTACTTGCCGAAGGCATAGGGAACACCGAAGTTGCGGTGGTAGAAGTCGAATCCCTGCTTGGTCTCGGTGAAGAGCCGCTCCTCGTCCATGAACTCGGCCAGCGAAGCGCGGCAGAAGATTCCGAGCGGGATGTCGCCGTGCTCGTCGGAGTAGTTGTCGGTCCACTGCGCGTAGGGACCGGCGATGAGCGCCACCAGGTACGTGCTCATCTTCGGGGTGGTCCGGAAAACGTGCTTGCCGGGATCGGCGGCAAGGGTCTCGACGACCGCGGAGTTGGAGATGACCTTCCACGACGTGGGAGCGGTGACGTGGATGTCGAACGTGGCCTTCAGATCGGGCTGATCGAAGCACGCGAACATGCGCTTGGCGTCAGCCGTCTCGAACTGTGAGTAGAGGTAGACGGCGTCATCGGTCGGGTCGACGAATCGGTGCAGTCCCTCGCCGGTGTGGGAGTAGATGCAATCGGCCTCGATGACCAACTCGTTGTCGGCAGCGAGGTCGGGAAGGCTGATGCCCGTCGACTCGTCGTAGTCGGAGACGTCGAGTGCGGTGCCGTTGAGGACCGCGGAATGGACTCGGGCCGCGACGATGTCGATGAAGCTGCTTGCTCCGGCCGTAGCCGTGAACGTGACGGTGGTCTTCGAAGAGAACGTCTCCTCGCCGGGTGCGTCGTTGCCGTCGGTGAGATCGAGTTCGATCAGATAGTTCTCGACGGTCAGGATTGCTGACCGTTGCGCTGCGGTTTCGCGTGTCAGGTTCGGTGCGACCACAAAGATCTCCTCGTAGATGGTGCGGATCTATTACGTCCATCCCATCACGAAGAGAACGGCTTTACTCAAGCGGACACTTCTGCCAGCGGAATCTCCGGATCGGCCAGCCGCTCCGGATCGACAGGACGCGAAGAGGCGACCAATTCCTTGATGGCGTCACCGGCATCCCAGATGTTCACGTTCATGCCGGCGAGCACCTTGTTCGCGGAATCGAGCCAGAAGGCCAGGAACTCGCGCTTGTCGACGTCGCCGCGAGTGACGACACGGGAGTAGCCGCCGTGCGGTGCGTGACCCACGTATTCCATCCCGAGGTCGTACTGATCGGTGAAGAAATACGGCATGCGCACGTACTCGGCGGGCCGACCCAACATGGTGTCTGCGGCCGTCTCGGGTTGGTTGAGTGCGTTTGCCCAGTGCTCCACCCGAATTCGTGCATTCAGAATCGGATGCTGTGCGGCCGCGATGTCGCCTACTGCAACGATGTCGGGGTCGCTGCTCTGCAGACCGGCGTCGACGAGAACTCCGTTGTCGACGTCGATACCCGCCTCCGACGCCAACTCGGTGTTCGGCAACGCGCCGACAGCAATCAACACGGCGTCGGCCGGAATCACGGTGCCGTCGCTCAAAGTGACGCCGGCGGCGTGATCGCCGTCGACAGAGATTGCGCTGACGTCCGTGCCAGTGCGCAAGTCGACGCCGTTCTGGCGGTGCAGAGCGGCGAAGACCTCACCCATTTCCGGGCCCAGGGTCGATTCGAGCGGAAGGCCGGCATGTTCGAGCACGGTGACGTCGACGTCGAAACCGCGAGCCGACGCGGCAATTTCGAGACCGATCCAGCCGGCACCGATCACGACGAGTTTCTTGTCGGCGGCCAGGGTGCGCAGTAGCGCAGCGGCTTGATCGACTGTTCGCACGTAGTGAACGCCCTCGGCGTCGGACCCCGGGATGTCGAGGCGCCGCGAACGTGAGCCGGTGGCCAAGGCGAGCTTGTCGTAGCTGATCGTGGAACCGTCCGGAAGTGACACGGTGTGCGCAGCGGGGTCGATGGCCGTTGCCGTCGTTCCCGGACGAAGATCGATGTGATGGTCGCGGAACCACTCGCCGTCGTGGACGGTGAATTCGGGGAGTGTCTTCTTGCCTGCGAAGAACTCTTTCGACAGCGGCGGCCGCTCGTACGGAAGGTGGTCTTCTTCGCTCAATACGGTGATCTCACCGTCGAAATCTCTGTCACGCAGGGCTTCTGCGATCTTTGCGCCCGCGAGCCCGCCGCCGACGATCACGAATCTCCGGTTGGTGCTCATTACTGAACCACTCCTTCGTACTCGTTTCTTTTCGACACTACTGCGATCGGAAGGTGGTTCGGGGGAAAGCGCGGGAAGGATTGCGGGTTCATGATTGTTGGCAGAACGGGAGTATGTCCCCGAACTGACAGAACCTGACCGACATGAACTGATAGGGAGTTTCTTCGTGAGCGCAACCTCGAGTAAGACCACGGACACTGCTGACTTCTGGTTCGACCCGCTCTGCCCGTGGTGCTGGATCACCTCGCGCTGGATTCTCGAGGCCCAGCAGGTACGCGACATCGAGGCCAAGTTCCACGTGATGAGCCTTGCGGTTCTCAACGAGGGCCGCGACCTCCCCGACGAGTATCGCGAGATGATGACCAAGGCCTGGGGCCCGGTCCGCGTCGCTATCGCTGCAGCGCAGCTGAAGGGTGACGAGATCCTGCTGCCGCTGTACACGGCCATGGGTACGAAGATTCACAACGAGGGCAACAAGGACTTCGCCGACGTCATCAAGTCGTCGCTCGCCGAGGTCGGACTGCCGCCCGAACTGGCCGAGGCTGCCGACACCGACAAGTACGACGAGGCACTGCGTGAGAGCCACCACAAGGGCATGGACGCCGTCGGACCCGACGTCGGAACCCCGACGATCCATGTCAACGGCGTGGCGTTCTTCGGTCCCGTGCTGTCACGTATCCCGCGCGGCGAGGATGCAGGCAAGGTGTGGGACGGCGCCGTCGCGCTGGCCGGCTACCCGCACTTCTTCGAGCTCAAGCGGACCCGCAACGAGGATCCTCAGTTCGACTGAGCGGTAGTGAGCGCCGGATTTCGGTAGAGCTGACCGGGCCGGAAGAACAGATGTCCTGAGTGCGTGCGGTTGCGAAGCGCGGCCGCACGCCAGGTCAGCACCGGATGCGACGACAAGATGTTGACGAACCACGGGAAGAAACCGGATTCGAGTGTCGCGCGATCGGCGAGTTCGTCGAACCCGACCAGACCCACGAGATACTTTCCGGCGCCGAGGACACCCATTGCGCCCGGTGCGCCCTGTGGGCGCATGTGAAAACCGAAGTTGTCTGCCGTGTACTCCATGGAACGCGACAGCGAAGACCCGATCACCGGAATGTAGTTCGACGCGAACTGTCCCCACTGGCGCCAGTACGACGCATGCCCAGCAGCGATGTGGCCGACCTCGTGACCGATGATGAATGCGAGCGCATCGGGCTCGCGGGCCTGCCCACCGACCTCGAACAGGTCGCTGTAGACGACGACGAAACGCCGAAATCCGTGCCCTGACGCAAATGCATTGATCCGTCCGTTCCCCAGCACGACGTAGGCATCCGGCGGAGTTTTCATGCCGAATCGTGCCGCAGCCTCGGCGACCAGCCGATACCCCTCGGGAAATTGCGAAGGCGTCATCTTGATTCCGTTGACCTGCTGCGATCCGTACAGCTGACCTCGCGCGAGGAACAGCAGGATCGGAGCCGCGAGCACCACGAGGATCCACGTCGACAGATCACCCGCAGCGATCAGAACGATCGCCACCACATAGGTGACGACTGTCGTCAGAACGGCGAGCACGAGTAGCGGGATTTCCCACGGGTGGCGAACCGCGTCACTGCCTGGTGACACACGAACGGCGGGTGCAGCGGCCTGGCCGTTGACGGGGTACATGGGCACCACGATAGGTGCGCTCGCGCGGCGATGCGTGTTCCTGAAAGTGTGACGTCGACCCGGGTGCGCCCGGCTGGTCGGGCCTGAGAGAATTGTCGCCATGCGCGTATACCTGGGTGCCGACCATGCCGGATTCGAACGTAAGAACGAGATCATCGAACACCTGAAAGCGAACGGCCACGAGGCTATCGACTGTGGTGCTCACGAGTACGACGCCGTGGACGACTACCCGGCATTCTGCATCGAAGCCGCAAAGCGCGTCGTTGCCGACGAGGGCAGCCTGGGAATCGTCCTGGGTGGCAGTGGCAACGGTGAGCAGATCGCCGCGAACAAGGTTCCCGGCGCACGGTGCGCTCTCGCTTGGAGCGTCGAAACGGCGAAGCTGGCCCGCGAGCACAACAACGCTCAGCTGATCGGCATCGGTGGACGTATGCATTCCCTCGAGGAATCACTCGCCATCGTCGACGCTTTCCTCGCCACCGCATGGTCGGGTGAAGAGCGTCATCAGCGTCGTATCGACATCTTGTCCGAGTACGAGAAGACCGGCGTCGCACCGGCTCTGCCGCAAGCCTGATCCGAAAGTTGTTCCGTGCCTGAAGGTCATACCCTGCATCGACTGGCACGGTTGCATGCCCGCAAGTTCGTCGGTTCACCGGTCCGCGTCCTCAGCCCGCAAGGCAGATTCGCCGAGGACGCGCGTCTGGTGGACGGACACGTACTCACGTCCTCGGATGCCTGGGGGAAGCACCTCTGGCACACCTATGACAACGGATTGACAGTTCACGTACACCTCGGGCTGTACGGAAAGTTCACCGACTCCGCCCTGCCGATGGAAGAACCGGTAGGCCAGGTCCGGATGCGAATGGTCGGTGCCGATTTCGGCACCGACCTTCGTGGTCCCACCGCCTGCGAAGTCCTACTGCCGCCTCAGGTCGCCGCGATCGCGGCCAGACTCGGGCCGGACCCACTGCGCCGCGGCGCGGATCCACACCAGGCATGGGTGCGAATCTCCAAGTCCAAGAAGGCGATCGGCGCGCTGCTCATGGATCAAGCGGTCCTGGCGGGTGTCGGCAACGTCTATCGCGCCGAACTTCTCTTTCGTCACGGAATCAGCCCTGAACGACCGGGGAATCTCATCTCTCACGACGAATGGACTGCCATGTGGGCAGATCTTGTCGAATTGATGAAGGTTGGTGTCAGGCGCGGGAAGATGCACGTCGTTCGCGCCGAGCACGACAACGGTGATCCGGCGTACGCGAAGGATCGTCCGCGGACTTACGTTTACCGAAGAGCAGGATCGCCGTGCCGCGTGTGCGGCACACCGATCCTGCATTCCGTCATGGAGGCGCGAAACCTGTTCTGGTGCCCGGTGTGCCAGTCGGTTTAGAAGTCGAAGCCGCCGAAGTCTCCGCCGCCGAAATCGCCGCCTCCGAAGTCCCCGTAGTCGCTGCCTCCACCGTCTGCGGTGAAATCGGTGTTGTCGACACTTCCTTGATCCGCGCCGGAGTCACCGGCGTCCATACCCTGATCTCCCGAGTCGCCCTGATCTCCCGAGTCACCCTGGTCTCCCGAGTCGCCGGCTCCCGTATCGCCACCCTGCGCGAAAGCTTCTGCGCCGTAAGGAACCCCGGCCATGCCGGAGAACATGGTCGAGAACAGCATCATCGAACCCAGACCCCAGGCGCCGGCGACGAGGGCAGGCTTCCACCAGGGTTCGGAGTACCAGCCGGCCGGGACCGGGCGTCCGGCGACTCGGCCACCGGGGTAGTAGTTGGGTGTGTGCGACGACGGATTGGGTGATGCCGCGACCTTGCGGCCCTCGAATTCGACCTCACGGTCTTCGGTGACCGAACCCGCAGCCTTCTGTCCGTCGATGGAAGGAACTTCCGGTCCCGGATCCATGCCCATTGCCACCCGCGCCGCGCGGATGTAGTAAAGCCCTTCCAGCGCAGTCTGTTTCGCGAGACGTGCCTGCACCGGCGTTGCGGCCTGATCGATCTGCGAGCCTGCGGCGTTGTACCGTTCGGCCGCGTCGGCGAGGGCTTGGCGCGACGCGTCGTCACTGCCGGTCAGGTTGTAGACCTGACCGCCGAGGCGTTCGATCGCCTGCCTGGCATCGGCTTTCGCGTCGTCGAGTTGTGTTGCGCTGTGGCCGGAACCGCGTTGCTGGCTTTTCATGACCAGAAATACGACTACGGCCAGAACGACGAGTATGAGAAGAATCGTGGTCACGAGTGGCCTCCCGAGCAGAATCGATCCGGACAACTCCAGGATACGGACCACAGGGGAGTGGCCTGAGTGCACAAAGTCTGAACACAAAAAATCCGCACCGGCCAGGCCGATGCGGATTTTTGTGGAGTTTCCCTCCTCATGGAGGGGATGACGGGAATCGAACCCGCGTGATCAGTTTGGAAGACTGAGGCTCTACCATTGAGCTACATCCCCGTGCATACGACAACTCGGGATCGCCGTGTTCGTCGTCTGCGATACGAAACTGTACCCAATGCCCCACCGGATTTCATAATCGGGGGGTTGGAGAAGTTCGATACCGTCGTTCACCTGGGGAATTGCCGAAATGCCCGGCGAGTCGGGGTGTCTTGCCTTGCGGCCCGGCTTCTAATTCCGGCTGTCATCACGTTTCGTTCAGCCAAGGCTGTATGTGGCGGCGGTCGGATGACATACTGACGGGGTCGGACAGGCGGGCCGTGTACAAACGACGGTCGGGTTCGTGAGAGAGTAGTGAGCGCGATAGGGTTGTGCGCGGTCACCGATGGTGGCTGCCTTTGTGGCCCGTTGTCTTTGTGGCCTCGGATGGCCGTATCGTGTGTTTCATGTGATCGGAAACGGGATGTAGCGCAGCTTGGTAGCGCATCCGCTTTGGGAGCGGAGGGTCGCAGGTTCAAATCCTGTCATCCCGACAAGTACGTACATGGCACTTCACCTCCAGTAAGTCCGGGAGTGAAGTGCCGCGCCAGACAGCAGTACCGAACACCCGCAGTACCGAACACACAGCAGTACCGATTCAACACAAGTTGTGAGCAAGACCAGACGAAGGAGCGAAGTTTCGTGAAGAGCACCGTCGAGCAGCTCAGCCCGACGCGAGTCCGTATCAACGTTGAGGTGCCCTTCGCGGAACTCAAGTCTGATTTCGACAAGGCCTACAAGGCCCTCGCGCAGCAGATTCGTCTCCCCGGCTTCCGTCCCGGCAAGGCTCCGGCTCGCCTCCTCGAAGCACGTGTCGGTCGCGGCGCTGTGCTTGAGCAGGTCGTCAACGACGCTCTGCCGTCGCGTTACTCCGAGGCTGTCACCAGCGCCGGCGTGAAGGCCATCGGCCAGCCCGAGATCGAGGTCACCAAGATCGAGGACGGCGAGCTCCTCGAGTTCACCGCCGAGGTCGACGTGCGCCCCGAGATCGAGCTCCCTGACTTCAGCTCCATCAACGTCGAGGTCGATCCGATCGAGATCACCGACGAAGCCATCGAAGAGCAGTTGCTTTCGCTGCGTCAGCGTTTCGGCACCCTCACCGGCGTCGACCGCCCAGTCGAGGACGGCGACTTCGTCTCCATCGACCTGTCGGCCACCGTCGACGGCGAGAACGTTGCCGAGGCAACCGCTAGCGGACTGTCGCACGAGGTCGGATCGGGCCAGCTCATCGAGGGCCTCGACGAAGCCATCATCGGCCTCAAAGCGGGGGAGTCCAAGGACTTCACGTCGACGCTGGTCGCCGGCGAGTACGCGGGCAAGGAAGCTGTTGTCACCGTGACCGTGCAGACGGTCAAGGAGCGCGAGCTTCCGGCTGAGGACGACGAGTTCGCTCAGCTCGCCAGCGAGTTCGACACCCTGGAAGAACTGAAGGCTGACCTCCGCGAGCGCGTCGCACGCGTCCGCAAGGTCGAGCAGGCCGGTCAGATCCGCGACAAGGTTCTCGAGCAGCTGCTCGAGACGGTCGAGGTTCCGTTGCCGGAAGCCGTCGTCAAGGCTGAGGTCGATGCTGCACTGCATGACGCCGTTCACGGTCTCGATCACGACGAAGAGGCACTGAACAAGCTCCTCGAAGAGCAGGGCAGCAGCCGCGAAGAATTCGACAAGGATGCCCAGGAAGCCGCTGAGCGCTCCGTCAAGACGCAGCTCTTGCTCGACTCGATCGCCGATGCGGGCAACGTCACCGTCGGTCAGGACGAGCTCACCGAGCGCATCCTGTTCCAGGCGCAGCGTTACGGCATGGCTCCTGAGCAGTTCATCCAGCAGATCCAGCAGGCCAACCAGCTCGGCGCCGTCTTCGCAGACGTCCGTCGTGGCAAGGCTCTCGCGTCCGTCGTCGAGTCGGCCGGTGTCAAGGACACCTCCGGCGCCGTTGTCGACACCGCTGAACTGTTCGGCAGCAGCGAGGACGAAACCGAAGCGGATGCGTCTGATTCCGCCGAGAGCGAAGACAAGTAAAAACGCAGGCGGACGGGTGTTTTCACCACGATCGACTGCACTGAGTTTTCCGCTTTGAGCGAAGTAGGGGGGGAACAGGGACCCGGTGCCGCCCCCC
>NZ_JBYTAP010000005.1:101698-665192 GCF_058788335.1 Rhodococcus sp. FW305-130
GTGGGGAGGGGGGGAGGGCTGCAAGGGCTTTTTTTTCCCCCCCTACTTCGTTACTGTCTGTGTCAGTAGAAGTGTTTCGCATAGACGATCCACCGCACAAGTAGATCCACATAGAAGGCAGGTACCGTGACTTCCAATCACCTGGAGACTTTGCAGAGTCCCGCCATGACTTCAGCGACCGCTGGGTTGAACCTCAGCGACTCGGTGTACGAGCGCTTGCTGCGAGAGCGCATCATTTTCCTCGGTACCCAGGTCGACGACGACATCGCCAACAAGCTGTGCGCGCAGATCCTGCTGCTCTCGGCCGAGGACCCGACGCGAGACATCTCGCTCTACATCAACTCGCCCGGTGGATCTGTCACCGCAGGTATGGCGATCTTCGACACGATGCAGTTCGCCGAGTGCGACATCGCCACCTTCGGTATGGGCCTTGCGGCGTCGATGGGTCAGTTCCTGCTCTCGGCAGGCACCAAGGGCAAGCGTTACGCACTGCCTCACGCCCGCATCATGATGCACCAGCCGTCCGCCGGTATCGGTGGTTCCGCCAGTGACATCGCGATCATGGCCGAGCAGTTCAAGCACACCAAGCGCGAAATGGCCGAGCTGATCGCTCAGCACACCGGCCAGACGGTCGAGCAGATCACCGCGGACTCCGACCGTGACCGTTGGTTCACGGCGAAGGAAGCTCTCGAGTACGGCTTCGTCGACCACGTCGTCTCCCGTGCGAATCAGGCCGGCGGCACCGGCAACTGAGCCGGTTCGTCCATCCTTTCGCTGCCCAATTCATACTTTGGAGAACTGATGACCAATCTTTTCGGAGCTAACTCGCTGGGCGGCCAGGCGCCGTCGGGCCCCCAATCGCGTTACATCCTGCCCCAGTTCACGGAGCAGACCAGCTACGGCGTCAAGACGTCCGACCCGTACAACAAGCTGTTCGAGGAGCGCATCATCTTCCTCGGCTCGCAGGTCGACGACGTCTCCGCCAACGACCTCATGGCACAGTTGCTGGTTCTCGAATCGCAGGATCCGGACCGCGACATCACCATGTACATCAACTCGCCCGGTGGTTCGTTCACCGCGCTGATGGCGATCTACGACACGATGCAGTACGTCCGTGCCGACATCTCCACCGTCTGCCTCGGTCAGGCTGCTTCGGCAGCTGCTGTGCTTCTCGCCGGTGGTACGCCGGGCAAGCGCTTCGCGCTCCCCAACTCGCGCATTCTGATTCACCAGCCGGCCACGGGCGGCATCCAGGGTCAGGTTTCCGATCTGGAGATCCAGGCTGCGGAAATCGAGCGTATGCGTCGACTCATGGAGAGCACGCTGTCGCTGCACACTGGCAAGGATCCGGAGACCATCCGCGTCGACACCGATCGCGACAAGATCCTCACGGCCGAGCAGGCCAAGGAGTACGGCATCATCGACGACGTGCTGGCTTACCGGAAGCTCAGCGCACAGAAGTAGTCGATTTCCGCCTCGTGTCGAGGATCTGTATTCCGATTCCCGACACGAGGCGGACACGTCGAGAAGTGCCTGGTGGAGCGCTCGCCAGGCTGAGATCTCGACTCTTTTCTTTTTTATCCGCAGGCGAAACGCCGAGAACAGGTCGACCCCGTTCGGGATCTGCGGGTACCGTCACTTCACGGGCTGGTTCTCGACCGGCGTTCTGCGATTGTTCGACCAGATTTGTTCGATCGGTTTGTTGATCAGTTTGTCTGATCCGACAACTTCTGATCTGACAACTTCTGATCTGATACCGAGTACTGCGGAGCGTCTCGACCGATCGAGTGGCGGCGAGTGCACGTACATGATGGAAAGTAGGGACCTCACGAGATGGCACGCATCGGCGACGGCGGGGATCTGCTCAAGTGCTCTTTCTGCGGCAAGAGTCAGAAGCAGGTCAAAAAGCTCATTGCAGGACCCGGGGTGTACATCTGCGACGAGTGCATCGACCTCTGCAACGAGATCATCGAAGAGGAATTGGCCGAGTCGAGCGAGGTCAAGCTCGACGAGCTTCCCAAGCCTGCGGAGATCCGAGAATTCCTCGAGAACTACGTCATCGGTCAGGATTCCGCCAAGCGGACGCTGGCCGTGGCCGTCTACAACCACTACAAGCGCATTCAGGCCGGAGACAAGGGCCGTGATGCGCGGGGTGAGACGGTTGAGCTCGCAAAATCCAACATCTTGATGCTCGGCCCCACCGGCTGTGGCAAGACGTACCTCGCTCAGACTCTCGCGAAGATGCTCAACGTCCCGTTCGCCATCGCCGATGCGACGGCGTTGACCGAGGCCGGCTACGTCGGTGAGGACGTCGAGAACATTCTGCTCAAGCTGATTCAGGCTGCCGACTACGACGTCAAGCGCGCCGAGACCGGAATCATCTACATCGACGAGGTCGACAAGATCGCTCGCAAGAGCGAGAACCCGTCGATCACGCGTGACGTCTCCGGCGAAGGTGTTCAGCAGGCGTTGCTGAAGATCCTCGAAGGTACGCAGGCGAGCGTCCCGCCGCAGGGTGGTCGCAAGCATCCGCACCAGGAATTCATTCAGATCGACACCACGAACGTGCTGTTCATCGTCGCGGGCGCTTTCGCTGGTCTCGAGCGGATCGTCTCCGATCGTGTCGGCAAGCGCGGTATCGGTTTCGGCGCCGAGGTTCGGTCGAAGGCCGAACTGGATACGGTCGATCGTTTCGCCGAGGTCATGCCGGAGGATTTGATCAAGTTCGGTCTGATTCCCGAGTTCATCGGCCGTTTGCCGATGATCGCGTCGGTGACCAACCTCGACAAGGAATCGCTCGTTCAGATCTTGTCGGAGCCCAAGAACGCTCTCGTCAAGCAGTACCGTCGTCTCTTCGACATGGACGGCGTCGAACTCGAGTTCACCGAAGAAGCGCTCGACGCTATCGCCGATCAGGCGATCTTGCGTGGAACCGGCGCTCGTGGCCTGCGCGCCATCATGGAAGAGGTTCTTCTTCCGGTGATGTACGACATCCCCAGCCGTGACGACGTCGAAAAGGTGGTCGTCACCGCGGAGACCGTCAACGACAACGTACTTCCGACCATCGTTCCGCGTAAGCCGGAGCGTGGCGAGCGTCGCGACAAGACGGCGTAGAAACTTCAAAACGACTGTGGCCCGGTATCTCTCGCGAGATGCCGGGCCACAGTCGTTCGTGCAGGGCGTCTGGGGGGTGTTCGGCTAGATCGGGTTGCCGAGTTCCTTGAGGGGAGTGCGGAACGTCTCCTTGGCGGTGAACGCGGAGATCGCGCAGATGACGCAGGCCACCGATGTCAGAATGGCAACGGGCATCCAGTGTGTCTTGTCCCCGCCCATGAGGGCGTTGCCGATGGCGGGCGCAAAGCCTGCGAGGGCGAAGCCGACCTGGGTGCCGATCGCGATGCCGGAGTAGCGGACCTTGGTGTTGAACATTTCGGAGTAGAACGACGGCCAGATGGCATTCGGGGCAGCGTAGAAGACGGACATCAATCCGATTGCGGCCAGGAAGATCAGCGGGACGTTGCCGCTGGCGATTGCGCCGAAGTACACGTAGATGAACACCGCGCTACCGAGGGCGCCACCGATGAACAGCGGCCTGCGACCGATTCGGTCGGAGAGAATCGCCCAGGCGGGCTGGCTGAGCAAGGCCACGGCGTTGGCTGCGATGGCCACCCAGAGCATGGTCGACTTCGGGATCCCCACTTCCTCGGTGGTCGCGAAGGCGAGTCCGAAGACGGAGAAGATGGTCGAGACGACGGCGATGAAAGCGCAGCAGATCACGCGAATCAGATTTGCGCTGTGGGTGCGAAGGAGATCGGCAACAGGCAATTTGGCGACGGCCTTCGACTCCTGCTGCTCGGTGAACTCTTCCGGCTCTTCGAGCTTGAGACGCATGATGTATGCAGCCACGAGAACGATCAGGCTGCCCCAGAACGGGATTCGCCAGCCCCACGTGTAGAGGATGTCGTCGGGGAGTGCGGCGATGGGCAGGAAGACGAGGCTGGCGAGGATGAAGCCGGCCTGGGTGCCGTTGAGAGTCCAGCTGCAGAAGAATGCGCGTCTACCTTCGGGAGCATGTTCGAGAGTCAGTGAGCTGGCGCCACTCTGTTCACCAGCGGCGGAGATGCCCTGAGCGATTCTCATCAGGACCAGCAGTATCGGTGCAAGAACTCCGATCGAATCCGCGCTGGGAATACATCCGATGAGGAATGTTGCTGCGCCCATCATGATGAGCGTGAGCAGCATGATCTTCTTGCGGCCGACGCGGTCACCGAAATGGCCGAGGACTACAGCGCCGAGGGGACGCGCGACGTACGCGACACCGAAGGTGGCCAGCGAAAGCAGTGCCGCATGCCCGCTGTCCGGGAAGAACACGGTGGGGAAGATGAGTGCAGCGGCGGAGGCGTAGATGTAGAAGTCGTAGTACTCGAGCATGCTGCCGAGAAACGACGACGTTGCGGCGCGCTTGACCTTGGTCGTGTCCGGCCTGGCCAAGGATCCCGCCTCGGGGCCGGACGGTGTAACCGTGCTAGCTGACATGCTCATCTCCTGGGTGGAAGCGTCGTGGAGGCTCTACATCCGCCGATGGTGTTCGTCGAGGGTGTTCGTATCGAGAACGTCTGTGCGGAGAGCGATACAAGGAATGTAACCGACGCCACAGCGACTACACAAGATTATTAACCAAATAGTTCATAAAAATCTACCGGGGGACTCTTCGCACGTCGAAACCGCAGTTCAGGCGGTCAGGAGCCTGGCTGCGCGGCGGCCGCCACCAACTGCGCCACCTGTTCCTCGGTGATGCCGAGGCCGAAGGTGGCGAGTTTTCCGAGCGGCATCGAGCCTGCGAGTGCCATCATCTCGGGGCTGACCGCCTGTTCACCGTCGCCCGCTGCGGCAGCCATGGCGGCGCCGAGAACTGCGCTGCCGACGGGATGGGCGAGCCATTCGCCGATGGTCGACATGGCGTCGAGCGTGCCGACGCCGACGTTCCCGGCCAGGGTGATCGTGTCGGTGGTTGCGATGTCCCGAGACGAGAAGCCGACGCGGATCTCGTAGTCGCCAGGTTCGATCGCCCAGTCCTGCGCCGCGACGGACCAATAGGCGAATGCCCTGGTGTCGAGCGTGATGGTCACAGTCGCGGATTCGTCGGGGGCGAGGTAAACCTTGGCAAAGCCCTTCAATTCCTGCGCGGGTCGATCGATGCTTGCCGAGGCGTCGTGGACGTAGACCTGAACGACGGTGCTGCCCGATCGGTCGCCGCTGTTGCGCACGGTGACGGTCACTTCGGCGGAGTTCTCACCGGACTCGACGGAGGTATCGGTGATGTCGAAGGTGGTGTAGCTCAGCCCGAACCCGAACGGGTACGCCACTTCGCGCAGCGCGGAGTCGTAGTAGCGGTATCCCACGTACAGGCCTTCGCCGTAGCGGACGTGCTGCTGTGATCCCGGGAAATGCAGATACGACGGATTGTCTTGGAGGCGAAGCGGAATGGTCTCCGTCAGGCGTCCCGACGGATTCGTGATGCCGAACAGAAGATCGGCAATCGCCGAGCCGCCCGCCTGGCCGAGTAGCCAGCCCTCGAGGATTGCGGCGGCATGATCCTTCCAAGGCTCGATCGAAACCACACCGCCATTGGCGAGCACGACGACCGTGTTCGGGTTCGCGCCGTGGACCGCTTCCAGCAGGGCGATCTGGTCAGCCGGCAGTTCGATGTCGGGTCGGTCGAATCCTTCGGATTCTGTGGCGGACGGTAGTCCGAGGAACAGCACCGCGACGTCAGCGCGGCGTGCGGCGTCGACAGCCTCGGTGACCATGTCGTCGTCCGGAGTGCCGTCGAAGGTGAAGCCCGGTGCGAAAGTGACGCGGTCGGCGCCTTCGAGGTCGAGGATCGCGTCCAAGGCATTGTCGAGCTTGGTTGGAACCACCTGTGAACTGCCGGCCCCCTGGTACCGCGGGCTGCACGCGAATTCGCCGATCACCGCGACAGTTTGCCCGCCGGGGGTCAGCGGCAGTAGTTCTCCGTCGTTGGCCAGCAATACAGCGGACTCCGCTGCAGCGGTCCGTGCCAGTTCGTGGTGACGCTCGACGTCGTACGTGTGGCCCTTGGTGCGCGCGGCGGCGGTGCGTTTCACCAGCGTAGACAGGCGCTCGGCCGCAGTGGTGAGCACGGATTCGTCAAGGTCGCCGCCGCGCACGGCGTCGACGATCTGGGTATCGGTTCCGGTGGGCGGCATTTCCAGGTCGAGGCCCGCGGCGAGTGCCGCCACGCGGTCGTTGACCGCTCCCCAGTCCGAAACGACGAGGCCGTCGAAGCCCCACTGTTCGCGGAGTACCTCGGTGAGCAGCCAATGGTTCTGGCTCGAGTACACACCGTTGATCTTGTTGTACGAGCACATGACCGTCGTCGGGGCCGCGGTCTTGACGGCGTATTCGAAGCCGGCCAGATAGATCTCGCGCAGCGTCCGTTCGTCGACGTCGGCACTGACTCTCATCCGGTCGTGTTCTTGGTTGTTGGCAGCGAAGTGCTTGAGCGAGGTTCCGACGCCGCGAGACTGGATGCCGGTGATCAGCGCTGCCGCGACGCGGCCGGAGAGGAATGGGTCCTCGGAGACGTATTCGAAATTCCTGCCACACAAGGGTGATCGTTTGATGTTGATGCCTGGGCCGAGGAGGACCGAGACCTGTTCGGCTTTGGCTTCGTCGCCCAGAGCCTCACCGACCTGGCGGATGAGGTCGAGGTTCCACGACGAGCCCAACCCGACCGCCGGTGGGAAACACGTAGCTGGAATGCTGTGGCCGAGTCCGAGTGCGTCGCCGCCCTCGGGTTGTTTCCGGACTCCGTGCGGACCGTCGGTCAGGAGTATCGATTCGATTCCGGCAACGGACTGGCTGTGCCAGAAATCCGAGCCGGACGTCAACGACGCCTTCTCCTCGAGTGAAAGCCCGTCTACGTAATTCTCGGTCACGTCATTCCTCCCGGTGGCAGCTGTGAGTTCCACTCACCACCGTAGGGGGATTTTTCGGACTTCGGGGTGGGTCAGGACGGCGCCTTCGAGGTCAGGAACGCAACAACCATGTCGCCGAGCATTGTTCGTAGATGCTCACGATGCGTCGAGTCGGTCAGATCGCGGTCGAAGAGCGCTTTGAAGGTGTACCGATTGGCGATACGAAAGACGCAGTAACTGCTGATCAACATGTGAATATCGAGCGCATCGACGTCGGAGCGGAATGCCCCAGACTGCTGCCCGTCGTGGAGGATCTGCGAGACCAGGTCGGCGGCAGGGGCGCCGAGGCCGCTGAGTAACTCGGATTTCTCGATGTGCTCGCCGCGGAGCATGTTCTCGTTGGCCACGAGTCGAATGAAATTCGGGTGCTGTTCGTGGTGGTCGAAGGTGAGTTCGGCCAAAGCGCGGACTGCTGCCGTGGGGTTCAATCCCTCGAGGTCGAGTTCACGTTCCTGCGCGCGAATGACGCTGTACGCATGCTCGAGTACCGACTTGTACAGCCCTTCCTTGTCGGTGAAGTAGTAGTAGATCATGCGCTTGGTGGTATGCGTCTTGGTTGCGATCTCGTCGACTCGGGCGCCGGCGAAGCCTTTGTCGGCAAACTCCTCGGTGGCGACGGCGATGATGTTCACCCTGGTCAGATCGCTGTTTCGGCGTCGCTTCTCCGGCTTCGACACCACGGAGTTCACTGACTGCTCGGAAACCATGTGCTCACTCTATCTGCCAGCAGTTTGTCGACTTTGCTTGTCGAGTTCGCGTCGGGGGAGTAACGTCCAGTGAACTAACTCACTAGTTCGTACATTAGTTTCGAGCGTCAACCCCGAGGTGCCCCTGATGACTCCATCTCTACCGGTTCTGGTTCTCAACGGACCCAACTTGAATTTGTTGGGCCAGCGCCAACCGGAGTTCTACGGGAGAGGCACCCTGGACGACGTCGTTTCCCGCTGTGAAGCGGCGGCCGAGAAGTTCGGAGTGGTGGTCGAGGCAAAGCAGTCGAACCACGAGGGCCAACTGATCGATTGGGTCCACGAGGCCAGGGGAAATGTCGCGGGCATCGTCATCAATCCCGGTGGGTACTCGCACACCTCCGTTGCGTTGCGCGACGCTCTGGTCACACTCGATGCCCCCGTCGTGGAGGTGCACATCAGCAACATCCACAGTCGCGAAGAATTCCGTCACCACTCGTATGTCTCCGGCATCGCCGACGCCGTCATCTGTGGATTGGGAATCGACGGATACAGCGCCGCAGTCGAATTCGTCTGCATCCGAGAAGGGAAGAACTGATGAGTGATTCGATCCTCTGCGGTCTGATCGGCACCGGAATCGGAGCCTCCTTGACTCCGATCATGCACGAGGAAGAAGGGCGCAGACAGGGCCTGCCTTACGTCTACCGCATCCTCGATCTCGACGTGATGGGAATGGCGCCGTCGGACATCGGTGAACTTCTCACCTATGCAAGACGTTTCGGCTTCCGCGGCCTCAACATCACTCACCCGTGCAAGCAGTTGGTGATCGAGCACCTCGACGAGCTCTCGCCGGATGCGAGCCGGCTCGGTGCGGTGAACACGGTCCTCTTCGACTCCGGCAAGGCGATCGGACACAACACTGATTGGTCGGGCTTCGGCCGAAATTTCGACGACGGACTTCCCGGAGCACAGCTCGATCGCGTCGTGCAGCTCGGTGCCGGCGGAGCCGGTGCGGCGGTTGCCTATGCAGCGCTCACCCGCGGTGTCGGGACACTGACGTTGGTCGATTCGAGCCTGCCTCGCGCGGAGGAACTTGCACAAACCTTCGCGCAGCAGTTTCCGGCGCAGGTTGTCGAGGCGCGGCACACGAACGACCTCGCCGAAGTGCTCGGCAACGCAAACGGATTGATCCACGCGACGCCGATGGGAATGGCGGCTCATCCCGGAATGGCATTCTCGCCAGATCTGCTCCGTCCAGATCTGTGGGTAGCGGAAATCGTCTACCGCCCGCTCGAGACCGAGCTGTTGCGTCAGGCGAGGTTGATCGGAGCCCCGACGCTCAGCGGAGGCGGAATGACTGTCTTTCAGGCCGTCGACGCGTTCCGGATCTTCACGGGCATCGAGCCCGACAGTAAGCGGATGCTCGCGCACATGACGGAACTCGTGCACGGCGAACAGACTGCGGCAGCGCTGTGAGTGCCCCGGTCCGGACGTCGATCGCGACGGTATCGCTCAGTGGGACTCTCGAGGAGAAGCTCGACGCCATCGCTGCTGCCGGCTTCGACGGCTTCGAGGTGTTCGAGCCGGATTTTGTTGCTTCGCCGTGGTCCCCGAAGGAATTGCGAACTCGGGCTGCGGATCTGGGCTTGACCCTCGATCTGTATCAGCCGTTCCGTGACTTCGACACGGTGGACGAGGCCCAATTTGCTCGGAATCTTGTTCGAGTGGAACGCAAATTCGAGCTCATGGATCAACTGGGGTGCGAGACGCTCCTGGTGTGCTCCTCGCCCCTGCCGACCGCAAGTCACGATGACGGTCAGTTGACAGAGCAATTCGGAGCTCTCGCCGAACTGGCGTCCGAGCACGGCAAGAAGGTTGCCTACGAGGCGCTCGCGTGGGGTGCCCACGTCAACACGTACGGCCATGCGTGGCAGATCGTCGAGGGCGTCGACCATCCTTCGCTCGGTACCTGTCTGGACAGCTTTCACATCCTCTCGCGCGGTGACGATCCCGCCGGAATTCGCGAGATTCCCGGCGAGAAGATCTTCTTCCTCCAGTTGGCGGACGCTCCGTTCTTGGCGATGGACATCCTCCAGTGGAGCCGGCATCACCGAAACTTCCCGGGGCAGGGCAGCTTCGATCTCAGTGCGTTCGCTCAGCATGTCTACGCCACCGGTTACGACGGACCGTGGTCGCTCGAGATCTTCAACGACGTATTCCGCCGCGCGGACACCCAGCGGACGGCAATCGACGCTCATCGGTCGCTCCTCCATCTGGAAGAACAGGTCGCCGCCGCGAACCCTGCCGCCGGTGGACCCACGCTGTTCACCGACCCGGAGCGCACCCCGCTCGAAGGGATCGTGTCTCTGCGAATCGCTGCGGGTCCGGCTAAACAGGACCAGGTGCACTCGATGCTCTCTCGCGTCGGTTTTCATCTGGTCGGACGGCACCACGATCACGACTTGCAGTTGTGGCGGCACGGACCGCTCACCGTTGCCGTCGACGCGACAGCGGGCACGGTGTGGACGGCGCCCGGGCTGCCCGCGGATCTGCCGGTTCTCACTCAGATCGGCATCAGGGCAACCGAACCCGAAGTTTGGGGAGAGCGCGCTCTGGCTCTCGAAGTACCGGCGACGCGCGTGCAGTTGCCCGGTTCGAGCGACGAGAACTCCGAGGTACCGGACGTCGTACGCTTGAAGGTCACCGATGCGACATCGATCGACCTTCGTGGCCCCGGCAGCGCTGCAGCGTGGGAATCGGCATTCGAGATCTACCCGCTGCCCGCCGAGCGCAATCGTGAACAGGGCGCAGTGTTCACCGGGATCGACCACGTGGCACTGGCAGTTCCGGCCGAGAGTTGGGACGGCATCATGCTGCTCCTGCGGTCCGTGTTCGAGATGCAACCGCACGAGGGGCAGGACGTCACCGATTCGGTCGGACTCATGCGGAGCCAGGCACTCACGCTCGTTCAGGACGGTGACGGACATACCCTGCGGATCTCACTGAACATGGTGGAGGGCAGTCGAAGCGGGCTGCCGACGGTCCGTCGCGGCGGCGTCAGCCACGTCGCTTTCGCGTGTGAGAACATCTTCGGTGCCGCTGCGTCCATGCAGGACTGGGGCTTTGCTCCGCTACCCATTTCCCCGAACTACTACGACGATCTGGACGCACGTTTCGGTCTGAATTCAGAACTGCTCGACCGGATGCGCAGCGCCGGAATCCTTTACGACGCTGACGCCCGCGGTGAGTTCTTCCACCTGTTCACCCCGACGGTCGGGGGAGACCTGTTCTTCGAGGTCGTGCAGCGAGTGGGTGGATACGAGGGCTACGGGGAGGTCAACTCCGCTGTGCGACTGTCGGCTCAGTTGCGCGCGAATCAGACGTGACCTCGACTCGGTGCGGGTGCGAGTAGATGTTCATCGAATCGCCGCGGATGAAACCGGCGAGGGTCAACCCCGATTCCTGTGCCAGCTCCACGGCCAATGACGACGGCGCGGAGACTGCGCCCAGAATCGGAATGCCCGCCATGACGGCCTTCTGGACGAGTTCGAACGACGCCCGCCCACTGACGATCAGGATCGTGTCGTAGAGCGGCACTCGGCCGTCGGTGATTGCCCAACCGATCACCTTGTCGACTGCGTTGTGCCGGCCGACGTCCTCGCGCAGCGCCAGGAGTTCGCCGGTGGCGGTGAACAATCCGGCTGCGTGCAGGCCTCCGGTGCGCTCGAAGATCCGTTGGCTCTCCCGGAGCGTGACCGGCATGGCCGACAGGACGGTGGAGGTGACGGAAGTCGTGTCACCGACCAGGGGATGCCGCGTGGTGGTTCGGACGGCATCGAGTGACGTCTTGCCGCACACGCCGCACGCGGAACTGACGACGGTGTTGCGATCGGTGGTGTGATCGGGCAACGGCACTCCGGGAGCGAGCGCGATGTCGAGGACGTTGTAGGTGTTCGCGCCGGTTTCGTCGACGCCGTCGCAGTACCGGACGACGCTCACGTCGTCGCGGGTACCGATGACGCCTTCGCTGAGAAGGAATCCGTGGACGAGGTCGACGTCGTTGCCTGGTGTTCGCATCGTCACGGCCAGCACCTGACCGCCAACCCTCATTTCGAGTGGTTCTTCGACGGCCAGCGTGTCGGGGCGCGTGACGACCCGATCACCCGAGATTCGAACGACCGGTGTTCGTGCGGTGACCCGTCCCATCTCAGGCGCCTGATGCTTCGAGTCGAACAGTGACGGCCTTCGAGACCGGTGTGTTCGACTTGGCTGCAACGTGTTCGAGGGGAACGAGCGGATTTGTCTCGGGGTAGTACGCCGCCGCATTGCCGCGGGGGGTGTCGTAGGAGACGATGCGGAATTCCGTGACCCGACGCTCTTCGAGTGTTCCGTCTGGTGTTGTCCACTCGGACACGATGTCGACGAGATCGCCGTCGCGGAATCCGAGTGCAGTGATGTCTTCGGCATTGACGAGGATGACCTTGCGTCCGCCCTTGATACCGCGGTATCTGTCGTCGAGGCCGTAGATCGTGGTGTTGTACTGGTCGTGGCTGCGCATGGTCTGCAGAATCAGGCGCCCGCTCGGAGTGGGTATCCAGTGCAGTTCGTTCACGCCGAAGTTGGCTTTGCCGGTGTGCGTGCGGAACTCACGCGAGTCACGCGGTGGGTGTGGGAGCTGGAATCCATCCGGCTGGCGAACCCGGGTGTTGTAGTTTTCGCATCCGGGCACCACTCGTGAGATGGAGTCGCGAATCAGGTCGTAGTTGCCCTCGAAGGCCGACCAGCGGACGGAGTGATCGCTGCCGAGTAGTTCGCGGGCGAGTTGGCAGATGATGGCGACTTCGCTACGTAGGTAGGGGCTGACCGGCGTGAGGCGTCCGCGCGACAGGTGCACCATGGACATCGAATCTTCCACGGAGACAAGCTGCTTTCCGCCGGCCTGGACGTCGAGGTCGGTGCGTCCGAGGGTGGGGAGGATGATTGCGGTCTGCCCGTGAACGACGTGGCTTCGGTTCAGTTTGGTGGAAACCTGAACGGTGAGTTCGCATTGGCGCAGCGCGGTTTCGGTGGCTGCGGTGTCCGGGCTGGCCTGGATGAAGTTGCCGCCCATCGCCATGAAGAAGCTTGCCTTGCCGGCATTCATCGCGCGGATCGCGTCGACGGTGTCCCACCCGTGCTTGCGGGGGCTCGAGATCGAGAACTCGGTGTCGAGCGCGGCCAGGAACTCTTCCGGCATCTTCTCCCAGATGCCCATCGTGCGGTCACCCTGGACATTGGAGTGTCCTCGCACCGGACAGACCCCGGCACCGGGTTTGCCCATCATTCCACGCATGAGCAGCAGGTTGACCGCTTCTTCGATGGTGGCGACTCCGTGTGTGTGCTGAGTGATGCCCATGGCCCAGCAGGTGACGGTTCGCTCGGATCGGGCAAGCGCGGCAGCCGTTTCCTCGAGCTGCGCCATCGACAGGCCCGTCGCCTCGAGTACCGTGTCGAGATCGACCGCGCGGATGTGCTTCTCGTATTCGTCCCAACCGGCGCAGTAGCGGTCGACGAATGCGCGATCGACCACCGTGCCGGGAGCGCGATCTTCCTGCTCGAGCAGCAGCTTCCCCAAGCCTTGGAACAGCGCCATGTCGCCGCCCAGCCGGATCTGCAGGAACTCGTCCGCGATGTCGACTCCGTGCCCGATCACGCCGGAGACTTTCTGCGGATCCTTGAACCGCCGCAATCCCGCCTCGGGGAGGGGATTGATGGCAATGATCTTGGCGCCGTTGCCCTTTGCCTTCTCGAGTGTCGAGAGCATTCGAGGGTGGTTGGTGCCGGGATTCTGTCCGGCGATGAGGATGAGATCGGCGTTCTCGAGGTCGGGAACCGTCACCGAGCCTTTGCCGATGCCGATGGATTCGGTCAGTGCGCTTCCGGACGACTCGTGACACATGTTGGAACAGTCGGGCATGTTGTTGGTGCCGTAGCTACGAATCATCAACTGGTAGAGAAACGCTGCTTCGTTGGACGTGCGACCGGAGGTGTAGAACACTGCTTCGTCCGGCGACGCGAGGCCGTTCAGATGTTCGGCGATCAGTGCGTACGCGCCGTCCCAGTCGATCGGCTGGTAATGGGTTGCTCCCGGGGTCAGGACCATCGGGTGCGTCAGTCGGCCCTGTTGGCCGAGCCAGTAATCGGTCTTGCCTTCGAGGTCGGCGATCGAGTGCTCCGCGAAGAATTCAGGCGTGACCGTGCGAAGCGTTGCTTCCTCGGCAACGGCCTTCGCTCCGTTCTCGCAGAACTCGGCGGGCTTGCGATGTCCGGGAGTCTCCGGCCACGCACACCCCGGGCAGTCGAAGCCGTGACGCTGGTTGAGCCTGGTGAGCGTTCGGGCGGTCCGCAAGGCTCCCATCTGCTCGATTCCTCGTTGCAGCGACACCAGAACGGCTGGCACTCCGGCCGCGTAGTCCTTGGGGTGCGTGACTTCGAGATCCGATTCGTCGATGTCTTTCGAGGGGCCCTGGCGCGTCATGTCTCCATACTGGCCCGAACGGCGCGGTACTGCCATCGAATGGGCCGGTCGAACTCACCGGAATGCGACATTCATCGGCTAGCCTTACCTACCGAACGAGCGGACTTAAGGGGTAAGAGCATGGATCGAACGGACGCAGGTCGGCTGACCCGGCGCGGATTTCTGATCGGCACGTCGGGAGCGTTGCTGGCATTCGCCGCAGCCTGCTCCAGTTCGAACGACGAGGACACGCCCCCCAGCGGCGACTCTGCGGGATCGATCACCCACAAATTTGGGGCTACCGAGCTGCCCGAGGATCCGCAGCGGATCGTCAGTGTCGGATACAACGATCAAGATGCGATCCTCGCCCTCGGTGGGACTTTGGTCGGAACCTTCGACTGGTACGGCGATTACCCCTACGGTGTGTGGCCATGGGCGCAGCCGTTGTTGAACGGGGCGACTCCCGAGATCATCGGAACCGCGGGCACCACCATTCAGATGGAGAAGGTCGCTGCCACGACACCCGACCTGATTGTCGGCACCTACTCCGGGCTCACTCAGGCGCAGTACGACAAACTCAGTGCCATAGCGCCGACGGTGGCGCAGCCGAAGGAGTTCGCGGATTACGGAATCCCCTGGCAGAACCAGACGACCATCATCGGCGAAGCGCTGGGGCAGCAAGGAAAGGCCACCGAACTGATCGCCGGCGTCGACAAGAAGTTCGCCGACGTGAAGACGGCCAATCCGGCGTTTGCCGGCAAGACCGTTCTGGTCGGCGCGTTGAAGGGGCCGGGGCAATTCGGGGTCTACGGACCGGAAGACCCCAAGGTGAGGTTCTTCACTGAACTCGGATTCGTGAATCCGCCTGTCACCGATCAGATCACGGGTAACTTCGCCGAGATCAGCACCGAGCAACTCTCGCTTGCGGACGTCGACGTACTCGTCTGGTACGCCGGTGGTGGCTACGGCGACAAGCTTCGGGCGGAATTGGACAAGACCCCGATCTACCAGGAACTCGACGTCGTGAAGGACGGCCGCGCGATCATTCTGGAAGACGCTGCTGCCGAAGCCATGACGTGGAGCACCGTACTGAGCTTGCCGTATGCGCTCGAACAGATTCCGCCGCGGATTGCGGGCTTGCTCGTCTGATCGGTTCAAGGACAGCGCTGTTCAAAGTCCAGGGATTCGGACAGTCGGCGGTACTCTCGCCTCATGGGTGTACACGTGCGGCCGGCTGTCCGATCCGATATTCCGGCGCTGTCGGCGGTGTTGGCCGAGGCGTTCGAAGATGATCCTTTGATGGCCTGGATGTTGCCGGACGAGGACTCCAGGGCTGAGCGCCTGACGAAACTGTTTGCCGCAGAAGCTCGTTACCACCACTTCGCCGGTGGCGGTGTCGAGGTGGCCACCGATGACAACGGCGTGATCGGCGGGGCAACTCTGTGGGATCCGCCGGGGCGGTGGAAGCAGTCGTGGATTTCCGGGCTCGTGAGCCTGCCCGCAATGGTGCGTGTCTTCGGCAGGGGGCTACGACACGCGGCCGAGGTCAGCTCCGTTCTCGAAGGAGCACATCCGAATTCGCCGCACTGGTATCTCGCGACGGTCGGGACCGGCAGCGCGGCGCGCGGTGGGGGATACGGCAAAGCCCTACTGAACTCCCGGTTGGAGCGTTGCGATCGTGAACACGTCGACGCTTACCTCGAGAGCAGCAAGGAATCGAACATCCCGTACTACAACCGCTTCGGTTTCGAAGTGACCCGTGACATCGTCATGCCAGGCGGCGGGCCGACGATCTACGCAATGATGCGTCAACCGCGGGGCGCGTGATACCAACTAGTGGTGACCCAGATTCCCGAGCTCCACGCAGGCACACCGTTCGACGAACTCGACGACTACATCGCCTTGGCCAGGTTGTCCGGCCTGGTGTTGTCACCCGACGGCTCGCTGCTGATCTGCGCGCGCGCCGTTCTCGACGACAAGAGCGCCGAATACGTGTCCTCGTTGTGGGAGATCGACCCGGAAGGTCGGCGTCCGGCGCGTCGGTTGACCTGGGGCTCGACCAGCGAGTCGGGTGCTGCCTTCGCGTTCGACGGCGACGTGCTCTTCACCGCCACGCGAGCCGTGCCGGGCGAGAGCGATCCGCAACCCGCACTCTGGCGCTTGCCCGCGGCGGGCGGAGAAGCTCAGCTGTTGATCTCACGTCCCGGTGGTGTCTCGTCGGTATCAGCGGCCAAGGCGGCGCCGACGTTCGTGGCCCAGACTTCGGTCATGGCTTCGGCGATCAGCCTCGACCAGGACGATCAGGTGCGATCGGCGCGCAAGGACAAGAAGGTCACGGCGATGCTGCACACTGGTTATCCGGTGCGGCACTGGGACCACGACCTGGGCCCCGATCATCCGCATCTGGTTGTCGCCGAAACGGATTCGAAGGAATCCGTCGAGTTGCGGGACATCACACCGACTGCAGGCGCGGCGCTGCGGGAGACGTCGACCACGATTTCCGACGACGGTCTCTTCGTCGTGACCACGTGGGCTGTCGGCGCGGCTAGTGCCGCCCGCCGATCGACGTTGGTTCGGATCGACACGGTGACCGGCGACCGAACCACCCTTGTCGACGAGGCCGACGCGGACGTCTACAACCCGGTGCTCTCGCCGGACGGAACCAAGCTCGCGTTCATCCGGGAGACTCTCACCACGCCGGAGTCCGCACCGCGAATGACTCTGCAGCTCTACGACTTCGGATCCGGTGCCGTGACCGGCGTGGCCGACGGCTGGGATCGCTGGCCTACCTCACTTGCCTGGCTACCCGACGGATCCGGGCTGGTGGTCACCGCTGACGACGGCGGCCGAGGGCCGATCTTCACCATCGACCTGTGGGGTCAGCCGGTGCGCCTGACAGCCGACGACGCGGCGTACACCGATGTTCGAGTGGCGCCGGACGGCGAGTCGATCTACGCGTTGCGCGCCTCGTACGAAGCGCCCCCGCACGTGGTGCGGGTGGATCTGGGATCCGGTGAGATCACCGCACTTCGTGGACCCGACGCATTGCCGGAGCTGCCGGGAACACTGACCGAGATCACCGCTCGCGCCGAGGACGGTTCGACAATCCGGAGTTGGTTGGCACTGCCGACCGGCGCCGCACCGCACGCGCCGGTGCCGTTGCTCCTCTGGGTCCACGGCGGCCCACTCGGTTCGTGGAACACCTGGTCCTGGCGGTGGAACCCGTGGCTGCTCGTCGCCAAGGGCTATGCCGTACTGCTGCCCGATCCCGCACTCTCGACCGGATACGGGCAGGATTTCGTCCAGCGCGGGTGGGGTCAGTGGGGCAAGGCGCCCTTCACCGATCTGATGGCGATCACCGATGCTGCCGTCGCGCAGCCCGAGATCGACCCCAAGCGAACCGGCGCGATGGGCGGTTCGTTCGGCGGTTACATGGCCAACTGGATCGCCGGCCATACCAACCGTTTCGACGCGATCGTCACCCACGCAAGCCTCTGGGCACTCGATCAATTCGGCCCGACGACGGACGCGGCCTGGTACTGGCAACGCGAGATGTCGCCGGAGATGGCCGTCGAGAACTCGCCACACCTGTACGTCGCGGACATCACGACTCCGATGCTGGTCATCCATGGCGACAAGGACTACCGGGTTCCGATCGGTGAGGGCTTGCGACTCTGGTACGAACTGCTCGCAGAGTCAGGTCTGCCCGCCGACGACGACGGGAAAACGGACCATCGCTTCCTGTACTTCCCCGACGAGAATCACTGGGTGCTCAAGCCGCAGCACACCAAGATCTGGTACGAGGTGGTCACCGCGTTCCTCTCCGAGCACGTTCTCGGCGAAGATGTCGCGCTGCCGGAGATTCTGGGCTGACGCGCGCGTGCCTCGTTCGGCTGAAACAGCCGAACGAGCCACGATCGTCTTCGCGTGGATCCGGACCGGACTCAGGCGCCGGGGCAGCGAACCGTGTACGCCCACTCGGTGTGGTCAGGGCCCGTGACGCGAACCAGCACGGACGATGCACCGCCGGCGGGCACGTTGACGACCGCCGAACCGGTTCCCTCGTTGATGTCGTCGCCGATGTATCCGGTGCTGTGGATCAACCGTCCTTCGTAGTACACCTCGATCAGGTCCGGGATGTCCTCGGTTTCGTAGCCGAGTACGAACGACGTCGGTCCGCCGCGGCCGAGCTCGTGCTTGGTGCTGGTGATTCCTGCGCCGCCGGAGACCGTCGAGGCGTCACACCGTTGCGTGGGTGCAAACGATCCGCCGCCGCCGCTGCCGCTGGCCAGCCCACTGAGAATGTCCCCGACATTGCCACTGGCCAGGCCGTTGACGATGTCCGTCGCGCTGGTCGAGCCGGCGTTCAGGCCGCCGAGGACGTCGTTGAGGTTCCCAGTGGCGATCCCGCCGACGATGTCGCCCACGCTGCCGCTGGCGATGCCGTTTGCGATGTCGTTCCCGATATCGCCGACGCTTCCGTTGATCGTGGCGCTGCCACTGTCGATGCTTCCTTGCACACTTTCTTCGATGCCGGGGGCAGCGGACGCAGTCGCCGGAAGCACGAGGGCAACCGCCGCTCCGATCGTCGCGGCCGCCGCCAAGGTTCGAACGCCGGGACGGCGAGAACTCCAGTTGTTCAACATATTTGCTCCACAGGTAGTTGGTCGGTCGTCCTTCAGAGCGATCCTGTCAGCGGAGCGGATCGGTGAACATCGTTTGTTCGGCTGACCCCGGACTGCGGGGCAGTCGTTCGTGTGCGCCGCGGCGGCCGACGGGCGAATTCGTTCACGACGGGGGAGTCATTAGGATCAAGTGGTGACCAGTGCAGCTCCAGAGAACCCCCAGACCCCCGCCGACGCCCTACCCAAGAGCTGGGACCCCAGCGCTGTAGAGGCCGATCTGTATCAAGGCTGGGTAGACGCCGGGTACTTCCAGGCCGACGCGACCAGCGACAAGCCCGGCTACTCCATCGTGCTGCCGCCCCCGAACGTCACGGGCAGCTTGCACATGGGCCATGCCCTGGATCACACCCTCATGGACGTGCTCAGCCGTCGCAAGCGGATGCAGGGCTACGAGGTGCTGTGGCTACCTGGCATGGATCACGCCGGTATCGCCACGCAGTCCGTCGTCGAGAAGCAGCTCGCTGCCGACGGCAAGACAAAGGAAGATTTCGGCCGCGAGCTCTTCATCGACAAAGTCTGGGACTGGAAGCGCGAATCCGGTGGAACTATCGGGGGCCAGATGCGGCGCATCGGTGACGGCGTCGACTGGAGTCGCGATCGTTTCACCATGGACGAGGGCCTCTCGCGCGCCGTCCAGACCGTCTTCAAGCGCATGTTCGACGAGGGTCTGATCTACCGCGCCGAGCGTCTCGTGAACTGGTCGCCGGTGCTGCAGACCGCGATCTCCGACATCGAGGTGAAGTTCGAGGACGTCGAGGGTGAGCTGGTTTCCCTGCGCTACGGCTCGCTCGACGACAACGAGCCGCACGTCATCGTCGCGACCACTCGCGTCGAGACGATGCTCGGTGATACCGCAGTGGCGGTCCATCCCGAAGACGAGCGCTACAAGCACCTCATCGGAACCACTCTCGATCATCCGTTCACCGGGCGTCAGATTCCGATCATCGCGGACGACTACGTCGACCCCGAGTTCGGAACCGGCGCAGTGAAGATCACGCCGGCTCACGACCCCAACGACTTCGAGATGGGCCTGCGGCACAACCTGCCGATGCCCACCATCATGGACAAGACCGGCAAGATCGCCGACACGGGAACCGAATTCGACGGTATGGACCGCTTCGAGGCTCGCGTCAAGGTTCGCGAAGCTCTCGCCGAGCAGGGCCGCGTCGTCGCCGAGAAGCGCCCGTACCTGCACAGCGTCGGGCACTCCGAGCGCAGTGGCGAGGCCATCGAGCCTCGTCTCTCGTTGCAGTGGTGGGTCAAGGTCGAGACGCTCGCCAAGGCTGCGGGTGACGCGGTTCGCAACGGGGACACCGTCATTCACCCGGCGAGCCAGGAACCGCGATGGTTCGACTGGGTCGACAACATGCACGACTGGTGCATTTCCCGTCAACTCTGGTGGGGCCACCGCATTCCGGTCTGGTACGGCCCCGAGGGCGAAGTTGCGTGCTTCGGTCCCGACGAAACAGCGCCGGAAGGCTGGGTCCAGGATCCCGACGTCCTCGACACCTGGTTCTCCTCGGGACTGTGGCCCTTCTCGACCATGGGCTGGCCGGAAAACACGCCCGAGCTCGAAAAGTTCTATCCCACCAGCGTTCTCGTCACCGGCTACGACATCCTGTTCTTCTGGGTCGCCCGCATGATGATGTTCGGCACCTACGTGTCCGAGGACGAGTCGATCACCGCCGGTCCGGGTAAGTCCGGCGCGCAGATGCCGTTCAAGGACGTGTTCCTGCATGGACTGGTCCGCGATCAGTACGGCAAGAAGATGTCGAAGTCTCGCGGCAACGGTATCGACCCACTCGACTGGGTCGATCGTTTCGGCGCCGACGCCCTGCGGTTCACACTCGCGCGCGGCGCCAACCCGGGCAGTGACCTGTCCGTCGGTGAGGATTCGGCGCAGTCCTCGCGCAACTTCGCGACCAAGTTGTTCAACGCGACCAAGTTCGCACTGATGAACGGCGCTGCTCCCGCGCCGCTGCCCGCTCGAAGCGAACTGACCGACGCCGATCGTTGGATCCTCGACCGTCTCGACACGGTCCAGGCCGAGGCGGACGCCGCCTTCGATCGCTACGAGTTCAGCAAGGCGTGCGAAGGCTTGTTCCACTTCGCGTGGGACGAGGTCTGTGACTGGTACCTCGAACTCGCCAAGGTGCAGTTCGCCGCCGACGAGGCTGTCGCCGCGAACACCCGCGCTGTGCTCGGCAACGTTCTCGATGCACTGCTCCGCCTGCTGCACCCGGTCATTCCGTTCGTGACCGAAACCCTGTGGAAGGTGCTCACTGGTGGTGAATCCGTCGTCGTCGCCGACTGGCCGACGTTGTCCGGTGTGGCAGTCGACACCCAGGCCGCCACCAGGATCGAAGACACGCAGAAGCTGATCACCGAGGTGCGACGTTTCCGAAACGATCAGGGGCTCAAGCCTTCCCAGAAGGTTCCGGCTCGTGCGTCCGGGCTCTCGGAGGCAGGCATGGACGGACAGTTCGCCTACGTGGCGGCGCTTGCCAAGCTGACCGAACCCGAAGAGGGATTCACCGCGTCGATCTCCGTCGAGGTGCGTCTGAGCCAGGGCACCGTCACGGTCGACATCGACACCTCGGGCACCATCGACCTCGGCGCGGAGAAGAAGCGGCTCGAAAAGGACCTCGCGGCAGCGCAGAAGGAGCTCGTCACCGCTGACAACAAGCTGGCGAACGAGGCCTTCCTGGCGAAGGCGCCCGACGCCGTCGTCGACAAGATCAAGACACGTCGCCAGATCGCCGTCGAAGAGATCGAGCGCATCACAGGACGTCTGAAGGAGTTGGCCGACAAGTGAGTTCGTACGAGCCGTCCCAATTCGACGCTCAGAGTTCGGTTCCGACTCCGGTCGACATCGCCGAACTGGCGCTGGTGGAAGCAGAACTCGACAAGCGTTGGCCTGAGACCAAGATCGAGCCGTCACTGACTCGTATCGAGGCGCTCATGGATGTCCTGGGCTCACCGCAGCACAACTATCCGTCGGTGCACGTCACGGGAACCAACGGCAAGACGTCGGTGACGCGCATGATCGACTCCTTGATGAGCGCTCTGCATCGTCGTACCGGCCGAACCACCAGCCCTCATCTGCAGATCGCGACCGAGCGGATCAGCATCGACGGTCATCCGATCTCCCCGCGGCTCTACGTGGACACGTTCCGCGAGATCGAGCCGTACGTGCAGATGATCGACGCACAGTCGCAGGAAGCCGGGGGACCGGCGATGAGCAAGTTCGAAGTGCTCACTGCGATGGCCTATGCGGCATTCGCGGAGGCTCCGGTGGACGTCGCCGTGGTCGAGGTCGGCCTCGGCGGACGCTGGGACGCCACGAACGTGATCGACGGACAGGTCGCGGTGATCACGCCGATCAGCCTCGATCACGCCGAGTACCTGGGCACCGACCTGGCCGGAATCGCGGAGGAGAAGGCCGGGATCATCAAGAAGGGCCGCGAGGACCTGGTTCCGGTGGACACCGTCGCGATCATCGCCGAGCAGACTCCCGAAGTCATGGAGGTATTGCTGCGCCGTGCTGTCGAGGTCGAGGCCGCGGTCGCGCGTGAAGGCTCGGAGTTCAAGGTGCTTGCTCGCCAGATCGCGGTAGGCGGACAGCAGCTCGAACTTCAAGGCTTGAGTGGTGTGTACACCGACATCTTCCTCCCCCTTCACGGTGAGCATCAGGCGCGCAACGCCGCGCTCGCGCTCGCTGCCGTCGAAGCGTTCTTCGGCGCCGGTCCGGATCGACAACTGGATCAGGACGCTATCCGCAACGGGTTCGCCTCGATCGTCAATCCCGGTCGCCTCGAACGTGTTCGGAGTGCGCCGACGGTCTTTCTCGACGCCGCCCACAATCCCGACGGCGCCCGCGCTCTCGCGGCCGCACTGGCCGCGGAGTTCGACTTCCGCAAGCTCGTGGGAGTTGTCAGCGTCATGGCGGACAAGGACGTCGACGCCATCTTGACCGCATTCGAATCCGTCTTCGACGAGATCGTCGTCACCCACAACGGGTCACCCCGGGCGATGGATGTCGAGGAGCTGGCGAACATTGCCGTCGCGAAGTTCGGCGACGAGCGCGTCGTCGTGGCGCCGGTGCTTGCCGACGCGTTGGAAGTCGCGATCGAAATCGCCGAGCAGGTCGCCGAACCCGGCGAAGCCGTATCAGGGGCAGGTGTGGTGGTAACGGGATCCGTCGTGACCGCAGGCGCCGCCCGCACGCTGTTCGGAAAGGACCCCGCGTGAGTACCCCGTCAGATGCCAATCCCGAGTCCGGAGGCCACGAGCCCGGAGACCCCGAGTCCGGAGACACTGCCGGCGAGTTCGGGCCTCCGACCAAGGACCCCTGGAAAAGTTTCCGCGGAGTGATGGCCGGAACCCTGATCCTCGAGGCGATCGTCGTGCTGCTGGCTTTGCCGGTTGTCGCGGTCGTCGGCGGTGGCCTCACCGCGGCCTCCGCGGGATTCATCATCGGGTTGGCGGTACTGATGATTCTGGGAGCCGGCGTCCAGGGCAAGCCGTGGGCGATGGGGTTCAACGTCGCACTGCAGGTGATTCTTCTATTCGGTTTCTTCGTCCACCCGTCGATTGCCGGTGTGGCGATCACCTTCGGGATCGTCTGGGGATACCTCGTCTACCTGCAGAGAGACATCAAGCGCCGGATGGACAAGGGCCTGCTTCCCGGCCAGCGGGACTGACCATTTAGGCTGTCCGCTGTGACTGAGCGCACCCTCGTACTGATCAAGCCCGACGCCGTTGCCCGTGGATACGTAGGAGAAATCCTCAGCCGTATCGAGCGCAAAGGCCTGACAATTGCAGCACTCGAACTCCGTGTAGCTTCCGAAGAGGTGGCTGGTAGCCACTACGCAGAACACGCCGAGCGCCCGTTCTACCCGAGCTTGTTGGAGTTCATCACCTCCGGTCCGCTGGTGGCCGCAGTGCTCGAAGGCCCCCGCGCCATCGCTGCTTTCCGTCAGTTGGCCGGCGGAACCGACCCGGTCGACAAAGCTCTTCCGGGCACCATCCGTGGCGACTTCGGACTCGAAGCGCAGCAGAACCTCGTTCACGGCAGTGACTCCGTGGAGTCGGCAGAGCGCGAAATCGCTCTGTGGTTCCCCGCGCTGTCGTCCATCTGAATCTTCGATCGGGGCCTCTGGCCCACATGTAACGGGCCTCCGGCCCACATGAACGGGCCTTCGGCCCACATCTCCACAGCGAATTCTCGGCACGTATCCCACATCGGTGCGCCCTTTGCAGTTGCAGGCGCGTTGGTGTGGGATACTGCTTTCAGTTGAACCGCAATTTGTTTTACGCACGTTCAACCGGATGACACCTAGGTTCGATGCCCTTTCATCGCTGCTCCAGGTCAACAGGAAATCCCTGGACCTCTGCATGCTGGATGATCAGGCGCTCGCGCACAGGACAACGGCCATCCAGCCAGGCACTTCATGTGCTCGCAGTGAATAACGGGCATTGCGGACCATGCGGAGCGAGACCTTACAATCTCGCACTCACTTCTGAGTGCGAGTACACACAGCACGCTCCCGCGTGGCCGCGTGACAACTCGACTTCTGGGTTGGACGCGCCCGGGGGCTGAGGAGACTTACGTGGCCGATCAATCCCCAACCGAATCAGATTCCAGCACCACCCCGGAATTTCCCGACAAGATGCGCGTACACGCGCTGGCGAAGCTGCTCGGTGTCACCAGCAAGCAGGTCCTTGCCGAAGCCGCAGCGCTCGGTACCGAATTGCGCAGTGCGCAGTCGAGTCTCCAACGGGACGTTGCCCAGCGGATTCACGCCTCGCTGACTTCCGCGGCCGAGGCCATCGAGCCGGTCGTGGCCGAGCTCGATACCCTCATAGACCCGGTTGTCGAGGCCCCGGTTGCCGAGGCCCCTGTTGCGGAAGAGCCTGCTGCAGAGGCTCCGGCCGAGAAGCCTGTCAGGGCTCGTCGCACCCGCAAAAAGGTCGTTGTCGAAGAACCGGCCGCCGAAGAACCTTCAGCAGAAGAAGCAGTGGATCCGGCTGTCGCCGAGATCAGCGCTGGACTCGACGCCGCTGCTGCGCTGCAGAGCAAGGAAGCCGAGCAGTCCGATCTGTTCACTTCCTTCGAGGCACCGCAGACACATCAGCCCGAGGTGGCTCCCGCCGCGCCGCAGGTCCCGCTGTTCCTGCAGCCGGATCTCGAAGCCGCCGAGGTAGCTCCGCGTCGCCGTCGCGCACGCCGCGAGCCCGCTGCACCGGCGGTCGTCGAAGAGAAGCAGACAACTACGGAAGCCGAAACCGTCGTTCCCGAGGCAGCACCGGTTGCAGTTCCTGCCGTCGAAGAGCCGGCTGTGACCGCACCGCAAACCGAGGGCGAGAGCGCCGAGTCCGAGGACGAGGACGACGATCAGCCGCGTCGCCGTCGTCGTGGACGCCGTGGACGTGGACGTGGTCGCGGTGAACAGGGTGGCGAGCAGGGCTCGGACGAAGAGTCGGATACCGCTACCGAATCGGAGCAGGAATCTGCCCCTGCGGCAGTCGAGAAGCAAACCGACGACGCTGCCGGCGAAGAATCCGGTGATAAGTCCGAGTCCACCGCTGATGCGGATTCCGAGAATGCCGACGATTCCGATCTCGATGCCGACGGATCGAGCCGCCGTCGCCGCCGTCGTCGTCGTCGCAAGACCGGCACCGACGGCGCCACCGACGCGACTGCGACGTCCGAGGACGATCCGCCGAACACCGTCGTTCATGAGCGCGAACCTCGCAACAAGACCCGCGTCAAGGACGAGGTCCAGGGCATCAGTGGTTCGACACGTCTGGAAGCGAAGCGTCAGCGTCGCCGCGACGGTCGTGACGCCGGCCGTCGTCGTCCGCCGATTCTGACCGAGTCGGAGTTCCTCGCGCGTCGTGAGGCCGTCGATCGCGTCATGGTTGTGCGCGATCGAGCAGACAGCGGTCAGCCGCATGCGACTACACAGGTAGCAGTCCTCGAAGACGGAGTGTTGGTCGAGCACTTCGTCACCAACTCGGCGTCCGCGTCGATGGTCGGCAACGTGTACCTCGGACGTGTCCAGAACGTGCTCCCCAGCATGGAAGCGGCGTTCATCGACATCGGACGTGGCCGCAACGGCGTTCTCTACGCCGGTGAGGTCAACTGGGAGGCTGCCGGTCTCGGTGGCAACTCGCGCAAGATCGAGCAGGCCCTCAAGCCGGGCGATCAGGTGCTCGTTCAGGTCAGCAAGGATCCGGTCGGCCACAAAGGTGCTCGACTGACCACACAGATTTCGCTTGCCGGTCGTTTCCTCGTCTACGTGCCCGGTGGTACGTCCACGGGTATCAGCCGCAAGCTTCCGGACACCGAGCGCAAGCGTCTCAAGGAAATCTTGCGCGACATCGTTCCCGCGGACGCCGGCGTGATCATTCGCACGGCGTCCGAGGGCGTCAGCGAAGAAGAGTTGGCGCGCGACGTGACTCGTCTGCAGGCTCAGTGGGCCGGCATCGAGGAGCAGGCCGCGGCTGCGGACACCGGTAAGTCCGGCAACCCGCAGGCGCTGTACGAAGAGCCTGACATGCTGGTCAAGGTCATTCGTGATCTGTTCAACGAGGACTTCTCCAAGCTGGTCATCGAGGGCGAGAAGGCGCATACGACGGTCGAGAACTACATCAACTCCGTTGCGCCCGATCTGCTTCCGCGACTCGAGAAGTACACGCCGAACAACGGTATCGACGTCTTCGCCGCTCGCCGTATCGACGAGCAGTTGGCCAAGGCACTCGATCGCAAGGTGTGGCTGCCGTCCGGCGGCACCTTGGTGATCGATCGCACCGAGGCCATGACCGTCGTCGACGTCAACACCGGAAAGTTCACCGGAGCCGGCGGAAACCTCGAAGAGACCGTTACCCGCAACAACCTCGAAGCAGCCGAGGAGATCGTTCGCCAGATGCGCCTGCGGGACATCGGCGGAATGATCGTCGTCGACTTCATCGACATGGTCCTCGAATCGAACCGGGACCTGGTCCTGCGTCGGCTCACCGAATGCCTGGGTCGCGATCGCACGCGCCATCAGGTGTCGGAGGTCACGTCACTCGGACTCGTGCAGATGACGCGCAAGAAGTTGGGCACCGGATTGGTCGAGGCCTTCTCGACCACCTGTGAGCACTGCCACGGCCGCGGCATCATCGTCCACTCCGAGCCGGTCGAGGTGAAGTCCTCGGACGACGGCGGATCGCGTTCGGGCTCGCAGCGAAGCGAATCCGGCACCTCGCGCAAGAACAAGCGTGGCCGCGGAGACAAGTCGCCTTCTACCGAGTCCAACGGACAGGAAGCTCCGGCGCCGGAGGTTCCGGCTGTCGACGCGACCGTCAAGCGGGCTCATCCGGTGGCATTGGCGATGGCCTCGCACCACCACGACGACGACGAGACCGTCGCGGCCGACTCGATCGAGTCTGATTCCACCGGTACGTCTTCGGGGGATGATGCATCCAAAAGTGCCGATCGGCAACAGGATCGGCCGATCGATACTCCTGCTGCTACTGAGCGCCATGACGTTCCTGTTGTGGACTCTGCTGCGGAAGAAGTATCCGCAGTGGACAACGAGTCGGCGGCAGCTTCGACCGAAGCAGCTCCGCGCGGTCGTCGGCGTAGTCGCCGGGCGTCGCGGGCAGCGTCGGCACCGGTTGCCGAGGCAGCTCCCGAGGTGGGTACGGTCTTCGTGATTCCGACTCCGGAACCCGTGGCAGAAGCGGTCGTGGAAAACGTTCCGGCTCCGGCCACCGAAGTTCCGGCTGAGGAAGAAGTTGTCGTCGTCAAGCGACCCCGTCGCAGGCGTGCAGCAGCACGCCCCGCAGGTCCTCCGGTAGACGGAGAGTAAGAACTACTGGCTTTCGGTCGGTTGGATGCCTTCGCGATGAGCGAGGGCATCCAACCGTTATCCGAAGTTTCAGCTGGTAGAAGCAGTACAGAGTAGTAAGCACCACCCCTCGGCGGGGCGGTTTGACCCTGACGGTTGCTTTCCCGTAACCTTGGAGGGTCGCCACCCGGCGGTAGAGATTCCGTGTGCCTAGAGTGCGCGTGAATGTCCCGGTACGTCAGTGCCGAGCCGAGGTGACATAAACCAGACCAGTCGCGATGCATTTGAAGCCTCAGGCAGCAGCGCGAGCAAGTTCGAAGAAGCAAGGGGTAGCCCTCCGATGGCAACGTACGCGATCGTCAAGACCGGCGGAAAGCAGTACAAGGTCGCTGTTGGTGACCTCGTCAAGGTCGAGAAGATCGAGGGTGAGCCCGGCACTGCTGTCTCGCTTGCTCCCGTTCTCGTGGTCGACGGATCTGACCTGACCACCGACGCAGCCAAGCTGGCCAAGGTCGCAGTCACCAGTGAGATCGTCGAGCACACCAAGGGCCCGAAGATCCGCATCCACAAGTTCAAGAACAAGACCGGTTACCACAAGCGTCAGGGCCACAGGCAGCCGATCACGGTGCTCAAGGTCACGGGCATCAAGTAACCAGTTCTTTCTAGCTAATTTCACCCGAGGAGGGTCAATAGCATGGCACATAAGAAGGGTGCATCCAGCTCCCGTAACGGTCGCGATTCAAACGCCCAGCGCCTCGGCGTGAAGCGCTTCGGCGGCCAGTCGGTCAGCGCAGGCGAAATCCTGGTTCGCCAGCGCGGCACGCACTTCCACCCCGGCGTCAACGTCGGCCGTGGCGGCGACGACACCCTGTTCGCTCTCGCTGCCGGTGCAGTCGAGTTCGGCCAGAAGCGTGGACGCAAGACCGTGAACATCGTTCCGGCCGTCGTTGCGGCTGAGGTCTAGTCTTTCTCGCTAGTTGTGCGTCACCGGTTCTACTTTCGGTAAGAGAGTGACGCGTTCCAAGCTCCCGATAGGGGCGGACCAGGGTTGAAATAACCCGGTCCGCCCCTATCGTTTGTTTAAGCAGTGCCAGTTTTACCCCGAGCAACCCTGCTCACCAGAAGTTCAGCTCATCGCGTGAGACCCGCAATTGACTGAGGAAGGATCCGGCAGTCATGTCCCGATTCATTGACCGTGTTGTGCTGCACGTCAGCGCTGGAAAAGGCGGCAATGGTTGCGCCTCCGTACACCGCGAGAAGTTCAAACCGCTCGGCGGTCCGGACGGTGCCAACGGAGGTCGCGGTGGCGACGTCATCCTCGTGGTCGACGAGAACATCCACACCCTCCTCGACTTTCACTTCCATCCCAACGCGAAGGCGACCAACGGCAAGCAGGGCGCCGGCAGTAACCGCGAGGGTGCAAACGGTGAAGACCTCATCCTCAAGGTCCCGGATGGAACTGTGGTTCTCGATACCGACGGCAACGTCCTTGCCGACCTCGTCGGTGTCGGCTCGCGTTACGACGCCGCTCAGGGCGGCCGCGGCGGACTCGGCAACGCAGCACTCGCCTCGAAGGCTCGCAAGGCCCCAGGTTTCGCACTCCTCGGTGAAGACGGTGTCGAGCGTGACCTGGTTCTCGAACTCAAGTCGGTAGCCGACGTCGGTCTGCTCGGATTTCCCTCTGCCGGTAAGTCGTCGCTGGTGTCCGTTCTCTCTGCGGCCAAGCCGAAGATCGCCGACTACCCCTTCACCACTCTGGTCCCCAACCTCGGTGTCGTCTCGAGCGGTGACACCACCTTCACCGTCGCCGACGTGCCCGGGCTGATCCCCGGTGCCAGCGAAGGCCGCGGTTTGGGCCTGGACTTCCTGCGCCACATCGAACGCTGCGCCGTATTGGCGCACGTGATCGACTGCGCCACCCTCGATCCGGGACGCGACCCGATATCCGACATCGACGCACTGGAAGCAGAGCTGGCTGCGTACACCCCCGCGCTCTCCGGCGACTCGGGACTCGGTGACCTCGACAAGCGCCCGCGCGTCGTCATCCTGAACAAGACCGACGTTCCGGAGGCAGCCGAGCTGGCCGAGATGGTCACACCCGAGATCGAAGCTCGCGGATGGCCGGTCTTCACCATCTCGGCGGTGAGCCGAGAAGGTCTGCGACCGTTGACATTCGCGCTGGCGAAGATGGTCCGCGACTACCGCGAAGCCCATCCGAAGCCCGAGCCGAAGCGCCAGGTCATTCGCCCGGTCAAGGTCAAGGATTCCAGCTTCACCATCGAGAAGGATCCCGATATCCCCGGTGGGTTCGTCGTCCGAGGCACCCGCCCGGAGCGGTGGATTCGTCAGACAGCCTTCGACAACGACGAGGCCGTTGGTTACCTCGCCGACCGTCTTGCACGCTTGGGTGTCGAGGACGCATTGGTCAAGAAGGGCGCTCAGCCAGGGGCTTCCGTCACCATCGGTGACGTCAGCTTCGAGTGGGAGCCTATGACGCCGGCCGGTATCGATCTGACCCGTACGGGCCGTGGAACCGACCCGCGTCTCGATCAGGTGGAGCGTATCGGCGCCGACGAGCGCAAGCATGCTCGTCGCGTCCGCCGCGGGCTGCTCGACGAAGACGCCTGACTCACGCGATTTCAGGACGAAAACCGAAGAGAGGGAACGGGACTGTGCTCGGGTCCACCAGGGAGTCGATAGCGTCGGCTCACAGTATCGTCGTGAAGATCGGGTCGTCTGCGCTCACCAGTCTGGTGGCGGGACTCGACACTCACCGACTTGACCTGTTGGCCGATGCCATCGAGGCCCGCATGCGCGCGGGCTCCGATGTTGTCGTCGTCTCGTCCGGTGCCGTCGGCGCCGGACTGGCGCCGCTGGGACTGACCAAGCGACCGCGGGATCTCGCGACCAAGCAGGCCGCGGCCAGCGTCGGTCAGTTGGCGCTGGCTCACGCCTGGGGTACGTCGTTCGCCCGTTACGGGCGTACCGTCGGGCAGGTTCTACTCACGGCGGACGACATCGCTCGACGGACGCAGCACCGCAACGCTCAACGGACGCTCGATCGTCTGCGGGCGTTGCACGCGGTGGCGATCGTGAACGAGAACGACACTGTTGCCACCACCGAACTTCGATTCGGTGACAACGATCGGCTGGCTGCTCTGGTTGCTCATCTCGTCGGCGCCGACGCGTTGATCCTGTTGTCGGATGTGGACGGCCTGTACGACGGGGATCCCCGAAAGGGCGATGCCACACTGATTCCCGAGGTCAACAGTCCCGAGGATCTCGACGGTGTGGTTGCCGGATCGGGTGGCGCTCTCGGTACCGGAGGCATGGCGTCAAAGCTCTCAGCAGCACGCCTGGCCGCTGATTCCGGAGTGCCGGTGCTGCTCGCGGCAGCATCGCACGCTGCGCAGGCACTCAGTGGTGCCGATGTCGGAACGGCATTTGCGCCCCGGCCGACGCGATTGTCGGCTCGCCGATTCTGGGTACGTCACGCCGCTGACACATCGGGTGACCTTCACCTCGACGAAGGCGCCGTTCGCGCGGTGGTGTCCAAGCGTCGAAGCCTGCTGTCCGCGGGCATCGTCGGTGTGTCCGGCGATTTTCACGCCGGCGATGTCGTGTCGCTGATGGGACCGGGGGAGAAGCCCGTCGCTCGGGGTGTCGTTGCGTTCGACGCTACGGAGATCGAGGAGATCCTGGGGCGCTCCACCGCCGATCTACCGGCCGACATGCAGCGTCCCGTGGTTCACGCGGACGACTTGGTGGCGCTGTAGCTGTCGTACTCGACCAGGGCGGAAAGTGCTTCAGCACAACCGACTTCGAGCTTGAGGTCGGCGTATTCGTCACCTCGGGTCGTTCCGCGATTGACGATGGCGATCGGCTTCCCGGTCTTGGCGGCATGCCGCACGAAACGCAGACCGGACATCACCGTCAACGACGACCCGGCTACCAACAGTGCATCGGCTTGGTCGACGAGGCTGTACGCCCGGGCCACACGTTCCTTGGGGACGGATTCACCGAAGTAGACGATGTCCGGCTTGAGTAGCCCACCGCACACGGCGCAATCCACGACGCGAAAGTGTGCGGTGGATTCGATCACGGCATCTGCATCGGGCGCGATCTCGACTCCCGTTGCAGCAGCCACAGTTTCGGCAAATCCGGGGTTGGCTTCCTCCAGTCTCTCGGCGAGAGTGGTGCGGGAGATCAGCCGCTGGCAGCTCAGGCATCGAACCTGCGCGTAGGTGCCGTGGAGGTCGATGACGTTTCGCGCGCCGGCCTTGGTGTGCAGGAGGTCGACGTTCTGGGTGATCACACCGACGGCTCGCCCTGTTCGCTCGAGTGCCGCGACGGCCCGGTGGCCCTGGTTGGGCCGCGAGCTGTCCATGTATCGCCAGCCGATGTGGTTACGCGCCCAGTAGTGACGTCGAAACGCCGGATCGCCGATGAACTGCTGGAACGTCATCGGATTGCGCGGGGGTGAATCGGGGCCACGGTAGTCCGGGATTCCGGAGTCGGTGGAGATGCCTGCACCCGTCAGAACTGCCAGGCGACGGCCGGCCAGGAGCTCGGGAAGGGCGTCGAGGCGGCTGTTGTCGGTAGGCACCGTTCCAGGATAGGCGCGTGTGCGAGACGGCGGCGCGGAGGAAGTCCGAAATGTTCAATAGAACACGTGTACGACTGTCGATACTCGTAGACATGAACACAGTGAACCCAATTCCCGCTGGTTACCGCACGATCACTCCCTACCTTGCGGTGCCGGACGGGCATGCCGCACTCGACTACTACAAACGAGCACTCGGAGCTGAGATCGTCGATGCGATGAATGCACCTGACGGCACTCTCATGCATGCCGAGATTCGGATCGGTGATTCGATGCTGCAGCTTTCGCAGGAGATGCCGGACTTCGGTCTCAGGTCGCCGCAGGACGGCTGGGTGCATTCGTCCATCGTCGTTTACACCGAGGACACGGACGAGTTCGTCGCTCGGGCCGTCGCCGAGGGAGCCACGCTGGTCACGGCGGTCGCCGATACGTTCTCGGGTGACCGGCATGGAGTGTTTCTCGACCCATTCGGCCATCGGTGGGCCGTATGCACGAAGGTCGAGGACGTACCTGCGGAGGAGGTGGCTCGCCGGGCGCGGGCGCTCTTCTTCCCGGATACGGATTCGCCACAGTAACTTTCGGCAGCTTTCGCCGGATCATTCAGGCTTCGGCGGCGTGCTCAGTATCCGGCGACCGGGTCGACGAGGGCAGCCAGTGCCTCGCCCTTCGCGAAGCGGGTCACGTTCTTGGAGACGTGATCCGCAAACGCGGCGGGGCGAACTCCCGGCGGATTGGAATCGTGGGGTGTGATGATCGCATTCGTCAGATCCCACAGCGGGTGACCGTCCGGGAGGGGCTCGGGGTCGGTGACGTCGAGACCGGCGCCGCCGATCTGCTCCGACTCGATTGCCTCGACCAGCGCGTCGGTATCGACCAGTGATCCGCGCGCGACATTGATCACCCAGGAATGGGGTTGCATCGCCGCCAACTGCGCGCGGCCAACGAGGTGACGGGTGGCCGGGGTGGCGGGCGCAGCGATCACGAAGTGATCTGCGCGAGAATAGATTTCATCCATCCTGGATGCGGGGTACGTCGAGATGGCCCCGGGAACCGGGCTACCGGAACGATTGACTGCGATGCTGTCCGCCCCCTGCGCGGCCAGCATCGGAATCAGCGCGCGGCCGATACCGCCTGCGCCGATGATCGCAACCGTCGAGCCACGAAGGGTGCCGATCTTGGGAAAGAACTCGAACTGACGCCACGTTCGAGCTTCGATGTGCGCGGGCAGGTGACGAACTCCGGCCAACAGCAGCATGAGCGCGTGCTCGGCCACCGAGGCCGAAAACGCGCCGGCCGCCGAGGTCCACGTGATTTCGGTGTCCTTCGGAATCACACCGGAGTCGAACCAATCCTCGATTCCCGCCGACGGCAGCTGCACCCACCTGACCGACGCCGGTAACTCCGACGGAAAAGTTTCGGGTGAGCCCGCCCAGATCAGGGCGTCGGCAGTGTCGATCGGACTGATCAGACCTCCGCCCCGAAGCACCGCGCTGTCGAGCAGTGCATCGGGGACGGGGCCGATCGCTACGCGTGGAGAGGTGTCAGTCGCCATGACTAGACGCTACGCGGGGACCTCCACCAGTGGGTAGACACCGTTCTCGTCGTGTACCTCACGCCCGGTGACCGGCGGATTGAAAACGCAGAGCATGCGCATCTGCGTATCGGGCTCGACGCGGTGACGCTCGTGACCGTTGAGCAGGTACATCGACCCCGGTGCGAGATCGTATTCCTTGTTGTTGTCCAGGTCGATCAGCTTGCCGGTGCCCTCGACGAGCCAGACCGCTTCGACGTGGTTGGCGTAGTGGAACTCGTTGACCGAACCTGCCTTGATGGTGGTTTCGTGGAACGAGAACCCGACGCGGTCGCCGCCGAGGACGATGCGCTTGCTGCGCCAGTTGCCGTCCTCGCTCGTGATGTCGCGGTCGGTGTCGGTGATCTCGGTGGTGGTGCGAACGATCATGGGAGAGTCCTTCCTCTAGCTGCAGACCTTGAGTGTCGCCTCGGCCAGAATGGAGAGGCCGTGCTCGAGCTCGTCATCGGTAATCGTCAGTGCCGGAAGCAGTTTCACAACCTGGTCGGAGGGTCCGGAGGTCTCCGCGAGCAATCCCTCGTCGAATGCCAGCTGGCAGACCTTGCCGGCGCGCTCGGGCTGATCGAAAACGAGGCCCTGAACCAGGCCGCGTCCACGGTGCGAGACCTCGCCGGGGAACTGATCGGAGAGATTGGCGAAGCATTCGCTGATGCGTGCGCCCTTCTTCAAGGTTGTCTTCGTCAGTGCGTCGTCGGACCAGTAGTGGTCGAGTGCAACCTTGGAGGTGACGAACGCCGGGTTGTTGCCACGGAAGGTGCCGTTGTGTTCGCCCGGTCCCCAGACGTCGAGTTCACGCTTGAACAGCGTGAGCGCCATCGGCATTCCGTAACCGCTGATCGACTTGGACAGCGTGACGATGTCGGGAACGATTCCGGCCTCTTCGAAGGAGAAGAACGGCCCGGTGCGGCCGCAGCCCATCTGGACGTCGTCGACGATCAGCAGGATGCCACGATCCGAGCACAGTGTTGCCAGCGCCCGAAGCCATTCGGGGCGAGCGACATTGACGCCGCCTTCACCCTGAACGGTCTCGACGATCACTGCCGCGGGACGGTTGATGCCGCTACCGGAATCATCGAGAACGCGGGAGAACCACTGGAAGTCCTCGGTGACGCCGTCGAAGTAGTTGTCGAAGGGCATCGGTGTCGTGTGCACGAGCGGAACACCGGCGCCCGCGCGCTTCATCGAGTTGCCGGTCACGGAGAGTGCACCAAGTGTCATTCCGTGAAATGCGTTGGTGAAGTTGATGACTGCCGAACGTCCGGTCACCTTGCGGGCCAGCTTCAGTGCAGCCTCGACGGTGTTCGATCCGGTCGGGCCGGGGAACTGGACCTTGTAGTCCAGGCCGCGCGGCTCGAGGATGTTGCGCTGAAAGGTCTCGAGGAACTCGCGCTTGGCGACTGTCGACATGTCGAGGCCGTGCGTGATGCCGTCGCTCATGATGTAGTCGACCAGCGCCGATTTGAGCACCGGGTTGTTGTGGCCGTAGTTGAGGGCGCCGGCACCGGCGAAGAAATCGAGATATTCGCGTCCGTTTTCGTCACGAATCCAGGATCCGGATGCGCTGGTGAACACTGCAGGCCAGTCACGGCAGTAGCTGCGGACCTCGGACTCGAGGGTTTCGAAAATGCTTGCTTCGTTGATATTCATATCTTCTTTGTTCCTCCGGGGCATGCTGTATGCCGAGCGCGAAGTGCGCTAGGCGCCGATCGTGTAAAGATCTTCGGCTTCGTGTCCATCGGGAAAATCTTTGGGCGAGAACAAGTTCTGCCTGGTTATCGGTACTTCGCGTCGACGTGCGAGCGCAGTGAAGAGTGCGATCGAAGCCTCGTTGTCGGGGCTGATCGTCGTCTCCAGATGTGTAACACCCAGTGGGGCAGTGCGATCCATCAAGTCGGACAGCATGCGGGCAGCAATTGCCTTGCCGCGCTGGTCCTCGTCGACCGCGACTTGCCACACGAACAGGGTTTCCTGCGCGCTGGGACGGGTATAACCGGAAACGAATCCGACTACGCGGCCGTCTACCTCTGCGACGATGGACGTCGCGCTGAAATCCCTGCACCACAACAGGTATGCATAACTCGAATTGAGGTCGAGCACCTTCGAATCACGTGCGATCTCCCAGAGCCGGACTCCGTCATCGATCTGTGGGCTTCTGAACAACACCGCGTCCGGCGCGGTGGTCGGGATAGCTCTCGTATCAACAGGCTTCATCGGTCATCTGAACGTAACAATCATTGCTGTCGAAGTCATGCAGATGTCCGTTTCGGGCCGTGCGGAACCCGTTGCGCCCCAGGTGAGGGCATGAATGTGATCGTGCTCACATTATGTAACTTTTGGTGTTGTCCGAGCGACTATTTCGGGCCAAAACTCGCTATTTGGGGCTCGCGAGCGCCAATGGGAGGACCGAATGCGCACCTGCCTGCCGAAGTGCGCGTGCGGCCATCGTGAAAGTCCAACCGGTGTCGGCGATTGCGTCGACAAGAAGTATCGGTCCCTGATGGATACTCATGTCCGGAACTTCCCAAACATCGACCAGTCCGGACACGCGATAGGCGGAGTTCGCTGCCGACACCGGAGGGTGGTCGGGTCGCAAGCGAAGGGTGCCCAGGTCGGTCAATCGCCCGACCTCGGCCAGCTTGGCAGCCAGGCTCGACACCAGCAACGGATGCGTCGTGGATTCGAGGGCCATCACACCGGTGGGGCGCTCGGCCCAATTCCAGGCGGCCAGAACGCTGATACACGCGCTGACCACCGCATCGGGTACCTCGGCGTCGGGACCGTCGAAAAGCGCGCGGAGACGTTGGCCCCAGCCCAGGTCCGACATCCGTCCGAGAATGCGCCCGGTTTCCGGTCCCTCGGTGATCTTCCCGGACAGCTTGACGCCCAGCTTGCTCAGGCCGGTCGGCCACATCTTGCGCGGCTCCAGGTCGAATCCGGGGCGCTGCAAGCGCGCCCGAGTCTCGTCGAGGGCGGTGGTGTCGACAGTGGTGTCGTAGCGATTGCCGGTGCAGTTGTCACAGCGTCCACACTGTGAGTTCTCCGATGTCAGACCAGGATCGTCGAGTTGTTCACGCAGGAAGGTCATTCGGCACGTGGTGATGCTCTGGTACTCGACCATTGCAGCCTGCTCGGCCTGGCGAGCGTCGTCGAGTCGACCGTAACGCTCGGCGTCGTACACCCAAGGTTCTCCGGTGCTGATCCAACCGCCCTTGACTCGTTTGACCGCGCCGTCGACGTCGAGAACTTTGAGGACCATTTCGAGACGGGTGCGATTGAGCTCCACCAGCGGTTCGAGTGCCGGTGTCGACGTGGCCTTTTCGGTGTCGAGGTGCTCGATGACGCTGCGGACCAGATGCTCGCGGGGGAAGGCGACCGAGGCGAAGTAGCTCCAGATCTGCTTGTCCTCGGCGCCCGGCAGCAGGATCACGTCTGCCCTGTCGGTGGAACGCCCGGCGCGGCCCACCTGCTGGTAGTACGAGATAGGTGACGACGGTGCGCCGAGGTGGACGACGAACCCGAGATCAGGCTTGTCGAAGCCCATCCCGAGGGCCGAGGTGGCCACCAGAGCCTTGACGCGATTGCCCAACAGGTCCTGCTCGAGGGATTCACGTTCGGTGGGATCGGTCTGGCCCGTGTAGGCGGCGACGGTATGACCGCGCTCGGAGAGCAGGCTTGCGAGGTCGCGAGCGGCCGAAACCGTCAGCGTGTAGATGATGCCCGATCCCGGCAGCGTCTCGAGCATGTCGGCGAGCCAGGCAGCGCGCGCCGTCGCCTCGGGAATGTGAACCACGGAAAGGTGAAGTGACTCGCGCTCGAGCCCGCCACGAAGTACGAGCGTTTCCTCGCCGCCGACGCCGAGTTGGGCGGACACGTCCTCGACGACGCGGTTGTTGGCCGTAGCCGTGGTCGCGAGGACGGGAATGCCCTCGCCGAGTTCGGCGATCAACGTCCTGATGCGCCGGTAGTCGGGACGGAAGTCGTGTCCCCAGTCGGAAACGCAATGAGCCTCGTCGACCACGACCAGGCCGGCGTCAGCTGCCAGGGACGGGAGCACCTGATCGCGGAAGTCGGGGTTGTTCAGGCGCTCTGGGCTGACCAGAAGTACGTCGAGATCATTGGCTGCAACGCGGGCGTGGATGTCGTCCCACTCCGTGACATTGCCCGAGTTGATGGTCGCGGCTCGCACCCCGGCACGCTCGGCAGAACTGACCTGGTTTCTCATCAGGGCCAACAACGGAGAGACGATGACCGTGGGGCCATGACCTGTTGCCCGGAGCAGCTTCGCCGAGATGAAGTAGACCGCAGACTTGCCCCAGCCGGTCCGCTGGACGACGAGGGCACGCTTGCGTTGCACCACCAGCGCCTCGATGGCCGTCCACTGGTCCTCGCGTAGGCGGGCATCCGGCCCCGCGAGTTCACGGAGCAGTCGCTCGGCTTCGTCGCGCATGGCTGGGGCAGTGGCGGTGGTCATGGACCCCATGGTGCACGACCCTGCCGACACGTGCGGGCTTCAGGCCTTGGCAACAGGTTCCTGCAGCTCGGTGACCCAGCCGTCGACGTCCTCCGGGCACGCCAGCGTGACCTCCCGGCTGGGGCCGGCATTGCGGTATCCCGCTGCGTCGATCCACTGAGCCAAGGCTTGATAGGCGGGCAGGCAGTTGTCCATCGACCCCTTGTGCAGCAGCGAGGCCACCTGAGCTTCGGCCTGCAGTTCGACGACCGCGAACTCGTAGTCGCCCTCGGGATCCGCATCGACCGGTAGTGCGGCATGCACGACGACGTTTTCGTCGTCACCGGCATCCTCGTAGTACGCGAGCGCAGGTCCGATCGCGGCGATACCGGCGCGATCCAAACCGGTGCACAGGCGCTCGTACAGCCCGCGAACCACCGGACCGATCGACGACGGATCCATCGTCTTGGCGGTACCGGTCAACTCCGCGACCCGCAGCGCCGGAACGGACTTGATCACAACCTCGTATGCGGACATCTGTCCCTCACTTTCGATGATGCGTAGGCGCGCCTGTACATGCGCCAGTCGCGCGGTGTCTTCCTGGATTCGGGTCTCGAGTTCTGCTCGGCGAAGCGTGAGCATCCCGCGGATTTCGTCGACGGTGACCGCCGACTCCACCACCTGCTGGACCTGGGCCAGGGTCAGGCCCAACTCCTTGAGTGCGACGATGCGGTTGAGCAGCGCCAACTGGCCCGCGGTGTACGAGCGGTACCCGGTGGATGCGTCGACCCTCGCGGGCGCGAGCAGGCCGATGGCGTCGTAGTGGCGGAGCATGCGCACGGACACACGACCTGCTCTCGCGAAGTCTCCGATGCTCAACATTGTTGCTCGCCCCGTTTCTCTCTCACAAACCCGATACCTACAGGTTTAGAACCTCACACGGTGTCAGAGTCAAGCTGTCGGTTCAGGACTTTTTCGATCGCAGCGCGAGTGGGTGACGACACCGAAGCGCCGCGGGCCGTCGTCGCCAGACTTCCCGCCGTGGCAGCGAACTGCAGGGCGCGGTCCTGGTCCTGCACCCACTCCACGGCGAAGGCGCCGGTGAAAGCATCGCCTGCGCCAGTTGTATCCACGGGTGTCACGGCCGGGGAGTCGGCGTGGATTGTCTCCTCGCCCGACCGGAGATCCGCGCCGCCGGCCCCGAGCGTCGTGACGAGGTATCGGACGCGACCGGTGACCGCGGCCAACTGCTCCGACTCGGTCTGGTTGACGATCAAGATGTCGACTGCATCGATCAGTGAATCCGGAAGTTCTTGCACAGGAGACGGATTGAGGATGACCGTCGTCCCGTTAGCATGTGCGTGCTCGGCTGCTGCTGTAACTGTCTCGACCGGGATCTCGAGTTGGCACAGGAGGATGTCGGCGCGGGAGATCGCGTCGAGGTCTGCTTCGGTCAACGAAGTGATCGAGGAATTGGCGCCCGGGACGACGATGATGTTGTTCTCCGCGTCTTCGCTCACGGTGATGGCCGCGACGCCACTCGGGCCGTCGACACTACGTAGCAGTGCGGTGTCGACCCCGGCGTCTTGTAGGGTCTCGCGCAACTGGGTGCCGAAACCGTCGTCGCCGACCGCGCCGACGAAGGACACGTCCCCACCGGCCTTCGCGGCGGCGATGGCCTGGTTACTGCCCTTACCTCCGGCCGCGGTGGCAAAGGCAGTGCCGAGCAGCGTTTCTCCCGGAGCGGGGAATCTGGACACTGACGTGGTCAGATCCATGTTGATACTGCCGACGACGACGATTCGAGGCGTGCTCATACCTCGAGGTTATCGGCCTTCATTCTCTTGCGGCGAACCTTGCGGATGATCCGGCGTGCTTCCTCGTCGGTGGCCACGGCGGGCGGAGAACCGTCCAGTGGCTTCCGTGCGGTCTCGGGGATCATCAGGACTGCGATACCACCGATCACCGCGGCGATCATCATGTACATCGGTGCGACCAGATTGCTGCCCGTTGCACTTTCGAGAGCTGTCAGCACCAGGGGAGTGGTTCCACCGAAGATCGACACCGCGAGGTTGTATCCGATTGCCAAGCCGCCGTACCTGATTCCGGTCGGAAAGAGTGCGGGAAGCACAGACGGGAACACCCCGACGAACAGCAGGAGCAAGCCGCCGAGAATGGCGAGTCCCAGGAAGACCGTCACGTAGTTGCCGATGCCGATCAACAGGTAGGCAGGCAGGGACAGGACGAAGAATCCGATGAAACCGCTGAGCAGCAAGGGTTTACGCCCGACGCGGTCCGAGAACTTTCCGACGTAGCTGATTCCCATCATCATCACGATCATGACGATGATCATCAGAACGAGTCCGTGGGATTCGTCGTAACCCAACGTGTTGGTCAGATACGTCGGCATGTAGCTGAGCAGGCCGTAGTGAGCGATGTTGTACGTGGCCACCAGGACGATGCACAGAACAAGCGGACGCCAGTTGTCGACGAGAGTTTCGCGTAGTTTCTTGCCGGTGGATTCGTCTGCGAGGGAACGCTCTTCGGCCTGCTCCATCATCTGGAATGCGGGAGTTTCCTCCAAACGTAGACGGAGGTACAGGCCGATGAGACCCAGCGGTCCGGCAATGAGGAAGGGGATGCGCCAGCCCCATTGGAGGAGGTCCTCGGCGCTGACGACGGTCTGGATGATCGTCACGATGCCCGCTGCCGCCACATATCCTGCCAGAGTCCCGAATTCGAGGAAGCTGGCGAAGAAACCGCGCCGCTTGTCCGGCGCGTATTCGGCAACGAACGTACTGGCCCCGCCGTATTCGCCGCCCGTGGAAAAGCCCTGCAACAGGCGTAGGAGTACCAGCAGGATCGGGGCGGCGATACCGATGGACTCGTAGCTCGGGATGAGGCCGATGGCGAAGGTGCTGCCCGCCATCAGAATGATGGTGGTGGCCAGGACCTTCTTGCGTCCGATGCGGTCACCGAGTGGGCCGAAGAACAATCCGCCGAGAGGGCGGACGATGAAGGCTGCTGCGAAAATTGCAAACGTCGAGAGGAGTTGAGCGCTGCCGCTCGCCTCCGGGAAGAACACTTTTCCGATAGTGGTAGCTAGATATGCGTAAACGCCGAAATCGAACCACTCCATGGCATTTCCGAGCATCGTCGCCTTGACAGCGCGCTTGACGGACGCATTGTCGGTGACGCAGACATCGGGTGATTCGGCCACTTCGAGAGCGCTGATCGAGTTCTCTGGTGTAGTCATGACATGCGCTCCCCAGCGCAATCATCGAACCGAGCGGGGCACGTACCTGATGCACGCATCTTTTCGTTGCCCACTCGCCGATGAGCCGGTCGGGAAATCGAGCGTCCGCGTGCCCTGTGGCTCGTTGCGACCCCCGTCGCACGGCTCTGGCCCGCGGCAGTGTCCGGAGCCCACAGGGCTCCGGACTACCGGCAAGTAAGACGCTTACGCTATCAAAGTTGGGCGCGGGAGCCGATTTTCGGGCTAGAAGGCGCGGGCGTACTGCGACGGGATATGTGGTCCAACCTCGGCGTTCAGTTCCCGCGCCGCCCGGCGCGCCCAGTACGGATCACGCAACAGTTCGCGGCCGAGGAGCACCGCCACTGCGCTTCCGTCTTCGACGATCTTCTCGGCCTGTTCGGGTTCGGTGATGAGGCCGACGGCGGCGGCCGGTAGCAGGCTCTCGTTCTGCAGGCGACGGGCGAACGGAACCTGGTATCCCGGTTCCACCGGAATCTGTGCCGCCGGTGAATTGCCGCCGGTGGAGACGTCGACGAGATCGACCCCGTAATCGGAGAGGATGTTGGCCAGGGCAACGGTCTGATCCGCGGTCCAGCTGTCGACCTCGAGCCCACGCTCTTCCGTCAGCCAATCGGTCGCCGAGACCCGGACGAAGAGCGGTAACTCGGCCGGCCACACCTCGCGGACTGCTGTCAGGATTTCGAGGAGCAATCGAATGCGGTTCTCGAAGCTGCCTCCGTAGCGGTCCGTTCGCTTGTTGCTCTCGGGGGAGAGGAACTGATGGATCAGGTATCCGTGGGCCGCGTGAATTTCCACGACCTTGAATTCGGCCTTCAATGCGCGGGTAGCCGCCGCTGCGAAGTCCGCGACGACCTTCTCGATGCCCTCCGTGGTGAGCTCTACCGGATCGGCAAGGTGCCCGAACGGAACCGCGCTCGGGGCAACCGTCTGCCACGAGAGTCGGTCGTCGGCGGGCAGACTCTTGCCGCCGCGCCACGGAACCTGCGTCGACGCTTTGCGTCCGGCGTGCGCCAACTGGATTCCGGGCACCGCGCCGAAGTACGCGAGTTGCGCATTGATCTCGGCGAAGGCTTGCGCCTGCGTGTCGTTCCAGATCCCCAGATCAGCTGCCGATATCCGGCCTTCGGGACTGACGGCCGTCGCCTCGGTGAGAATCAGGCCGGTGCCGCCGATTGCACGGCTCACCAGATGCGTGCGATGCCACTCGTTGGGCACTCCGACCTGGTCGCCGATGACGTCAGCGGAGTACTGGCACATCGGTGCCATCCAGACGCGGTTCGGGATGGTGACGCCACGCAGGGTCAAAGGCTCGAACAACACACTCACGGATGGCTCCTGACTCGAAGAAGAAGGTCGGTGGGTGCAACAGCGCCGCGCGTCGGAATTGTTCCCCGGCGGTCCGCCGAAATGTTCGCAGGCGGTCCGCCGAAATGTTCCCGGGTGGTCACAGCCTCGTTCCGCCGAGCAAGCCGCGGAGGTGGGTGGTTAATGTGTATTCATGACCGCTGTGACTTCCAACGCAGAAACCGTCGACTCGAACGCGTCCGACACCAAGTCCGTCGTGCACGACGCCGCACGCCGAGCCCGTAAGGCTTCGCGTGTCCTGGCTCTGCTGACCACGGCGCAGAAGGATGCTGCTCTCCACGCCGCAGCCGACGCGGTACTCGCGGCAAGCGATCGGATTCTCGCGGCCAACGCTCTCGATATCGACACCGCGAAGGCGGGCGGCACCGAGGAATCGCTGCTCGACCGTCTTCGTCTGACGGCTGACCGGATCGAGGGCATCGCGTCGGGTTTGCGTCAGGTTGCCGGACTACCCGATCCGATCGGTGAAGTTCTTCGCGGCTCCACTCTGCCGAACGGTTTGGAGCTACGCCAGCAGCGCGTTCCGCTCGGTGTCGTCGGCATGGTCTACGAGGCTCGCCCCAATGTTACCGTCGACGCTTTCGGGCTGACTCTCAAGTCGGGAAATGCTGCGCTGCTTCGTGGTTCGTCCTCGGCAGTCAAGTCCAACGAAGCGTTGGTGGCGGCGCTACGCGCGTCGTTGGTTGCTCAGGGGCTCCCCGAGGACTCCGTTCAACTTCTGCCGAGTGCGGATCGGTCGACGGTCACGCACCTCATCCAGGCCCGCGGCCTCGTCGACGTCGTCATCCCGCGCGGTGGCGCCGGCCTGATCAGCGCCGTCGTGCGTGATGCCACCGTGCCCACCATCGAGACCGGTGTCGGTAACTGCCACGTCTATGTTCACTCGGCCGCCGATCTACTGATGGCCGAGAAGATTCTTCTCAACTCCAAAACCCGTCGGCCCAGTGTCTGCAATACAGCCGAAACCGTCCTGGTCGACGCCGCCATCGCCGAGACGGCCGTGCCGAAGTTGCTTCAAGCGCTTCAGATGCACGACGTCGTCGTGCACGGCGATCTGCCGGGACTCGTCCCGGCCACCGAGGACGACTGGTCGAAGGAGTACCTCACGCTCGACGTCGCGCTCAAGGTCGTCGAGAACCTGGACGCTGCGGTCGAGCACATCGACCAATACGGGACCGGCCACACCGAAGCCATCGTGACTTCCGATCTCTCGGCTGCCCGTGAGTTCACCGCTCGCGTCGACGCCGCGGCAGTGATGGTCAATGCGTCGACTGCCTTCACCGACGGTGAGCAGTTCGGATTCGGCGCCGAGATCGGCATCTCCACCCAGAAACTGCATGCGCGTGGCCCCATGGGGCTACCGGAACTGACGTCCACCAAGTGGATCGTCTGGGGCGACGGGCACACCCGACCCGCCTGAAAAGTTCACCAGACTTGCCCCACCCTTTTTAGGAGTTAACCGTGGACCGAGCTCTTCCCGATACAACACCGTTCTTCTCGAGCGTCGACGACGTGATCGAGCGTTTGGCCGAGACGGGTTACCTGTCCGACAAGGGCACCGCGACGGCAGTCTTCCTTGCCGACCGACTGGGCAAGCCCCTGCTCATCGAGGGACCGGCCGGTGTCGGTAAGACGGAACTCGCCCGCGCAGTCGCCCAGACCACGGGCGCAGAACTGGTGCGTCTGCAGTGCTACGAGGGCGTCGACGAGGCTCGTGCGCTGTACGAGTGGAATCACGCGAAGCAGATTCTTCGGATTCAGTCGGGCGGGGCGAGCGGAGCGAGGGGTGATGTCGCGGTCGACCACAGCTGGGACTCGACGAAGGCGGATGTCTTCTCGGAGGAGTTCCTGCTCGCACGTCCACTGCTCAAGGCCATTCGCCGCGAGGACCCGACGGTGCTGTTGATCGACGAGACGGACAAGGCAGACGTCGAGATCGAAGGTCTGCTCCTCGAAGTGCTCAGCGACTTCGCGGTCACGATCCCCGAGCTCGGAACGATCACCGCCACCCGCAAGCCGTTCACGGTGCTGACGTCCAACGCCACGCGCGAACTCTCGGAGGCTCTTAAGCGTCGTTGCCTCTTCCTGCATCTCGATTTCCCGGACGCCGACCTCGAGCGTCGCATCCTCGCAAGCCGGGTGCCGGAGCTTCCTGAAGCGATTGCCGAGCAGCTGGTCAACACCATTCGTGTTCTTCGCGGAATGCAGCTCAAGAAGGTTCCGTCGGTGTCCGAAACCATCGACTGGGGACGCACCCTTCTCGCTCTGGGCATGGACACGCTCGACGACGACGCCGTACGCGCCACGCTCGGTGTCATCCTCAAGCACCAGTCCGATCAGGTGCGCGCCGCCGCTGAACTTCGGCTGAACTGAGGTCTGTCATGGCTCCCGCAGGATCGACGTCGCCGCTCTCACCCGGCGGCCTGGCAGCGCCGCACGGGATTCCCGGTCACCTCGTCGATTTCGTCGAGGCTCTGCGACGACGCGGAATCATGGTCGGCCCGTCCGAGACCGTCGACGCCGGTCAGGTCATGTCGGTTCTCGACCTGCTCGATCGTGAAGCGCTTCGTGAAGGGCTGGCATGCTCGCTCCTGCGTCGACCTACCCACCGGGCGACGTTCGACGCCGTCTTCGACCTGTGGTTCCCCAAGGCGATCGGTGACCGTGCGGTCGGCGACGTCGACGTCACACTGCCGCGCAAGCCAGACGGCTCGATCGACCTACAGGCATTGCGTGAGCTGATCGCCGAACTGCTGACAGACGGCAGTGACGAGGCGATGGAGATGACCGAACTCCTGACCGCCGCGATGGTCGAGGAACTCGGGCAGTACCAGTCGAGTAACGGCCCGTCGTTCTCCGCCTATCAGGCGCTGCGTGACGTCGCCCCGGAGACGTTGCTCAACAAGATCCTGCAAGGTCTACTCGGCAACCAGGAAGGCGCCGGGTCCGAGGGCAAGGACAATTCCGACTATCAGTCCGAGTCCGCCAAGCGCACGGCAGCGCAGCGCATCGCGGACTTCCGCAAGATGGTCGAGAAGGAAACGCGTCGACGCACCGCCGAGAATCTGGGTAAGGAACGCGTCGCCACGTACGGCGTTCCGAAACTCGCCGAGGAAGTCGACTTCCTGCGGGCCTCCGACGCCGAACTCACCACACTGAAGAAGAACGTCGCACCACTCGCGCGTCTGTTGGCCAGCCGTCTCGCGGTGCGTCGTAGCCGCTCTCGCTCGGGTTCGATCGACCTGCGTCGCACGTTGCGCAAGTCCATGTCGACGGGCGGAGTGCCGATCGATCTGGTGCAGCGCAAGCCGAAGCGAGCGCGGCCGGAACTTGTGGTGATGTGTGACGTGTCGGGTTCGGTAGCGGGGTTCAGCCATTTCACCCTGCTCCTCGTCAACGCGTTGCGCGAGCAGTTCTCACGAGTGAGGGTGTTCGCGTTCATCGACACGACCGACGAGGTCACGCGGTTCTTCGACTCGAACGCAGACCTCGGGTCCGCGATGTCACGGATGGTGCGTGAAGCCGAACTGATCACCTACGACGGCCACTCCGACTACGGGCACGCCTTCGGGGTCTTCCAGGAGAAGTTCGCGCAGTCGATCACCAGTCGCACGTCGCTGCTGGTACTCGGCGACGGTCGCAACAACTACCGCGATCCCAACCTCCAGTCGCTGTCGCAGATGGTTGCGGTTGCCAAGCACGCACACTGGCTCAACCCTGAGCCGAAGGGGCAATGGGGAACGGGTGACTCCGCGGCGAAGGTGTACAACGAGGTCATCAGCATGCACGAGTGCCGCTCGGCCCAGCAGCTTGCCGACGTCGTGTCCCGTCTGCTGCCGGTCTGACCCGTAAGCTCGACACTCGTGCAGAAGGGACTATCGGTGGAACGTGCTCGACGCCTCGGAGTGATGGGTGGCACCTTCGACCCCATTCACCATGGCCACCTCGTTGCGGCCAGTGAGGTCGCCGACCGGTTCGGACTCGACGAAGTGATCTTCGTCCCCACCGGGCGGCCCTGGCAGAAGCAGGGGAAGGGCGTCAGTCCTGCCGAGGACCGGTACCTCATGACGGTCATCGCCACCGCCTCCAACCCGCGGTTTTCCGTCTCTCGGGTCGACGTCGACCGTGAGAAAGTGACGTACACCGTGGACACACTGCGAGACCTCCGGGCCTACCATCCCGACGCCGAACTCTTCTTCATCACCGGTGCCGATGCGCTGGCCAGCATCCTTTCCTGGCAAGATTGGGAAGAGTTGTTCGCATTGGCGAAGTTCGTCGGGGTATCGCGACCGGGTTTCGATCTCAATGCAGAGCACCTGGCCGGTCACCTCGACACCATGCCCGCCGACGCGGTCACGTTGATAGAGATTCCGGCACTTGCCATTTCGTCGACCGAATGTCGTCGTCGGGCAAGTGAAGACCGCCCTGTCTGGTACCTGGTGCCGGATGGAGTGGTGCAGTACATCTCGAAGCGGAACCTGTATCGACCTGTCGACGCGGAGCGCCGCGACGGAGCTACAACGATGTCGGAGCCCGCACCGGGGAAGTCGGAAGCCGTCCCGGGCGCCGAATCGAGCTAGCCGAGAACAACAAGTACTTTCTGAAGACGAAACTGGAGAACATCGAGTGAGTGCAAACACCGAAGCCATCGACATGGCACGCATCGCGGCCTTGGCAGCCGACGAGAAGCTGGCCACCGAAGTGGTGGTGCTCGATGTGTCCGAACAGTTGGTCATCACGGACTGCTTCGTGATCGCATCTGCGACAAACGAGCGTCAGGTCAACTCGATTGTCGAGAACATCGAAGACCGCCTCCGCGAAGCGGGACACAAGCCGGTCCGCCGTGAAGGCACCCGCGAGGGCCGCTGGGCACTGCTCGACTACGCCGACATCGTCGTCCACGTCCAGCATGACGAGGAGCGCAACTTCTACGCTCTCGATCGTCTGTGGAAGGACTGCCCGACGGTCGAGGTCGAAGGCCTCGGACAGAACCGTCCCGGCCCCGCCGATGCCAACACGGTGTTCGAGACCGACACGGTTTCCGAGCCGGACGCGCAGGATCCCTCGCTGTGACTTCGTCGGCGCCCAGTGCGGCGTCGAACCCTGTCCGCCGGCTCATCCTGCTGCGTCACGGACAGACCGAATACAACGCCGACTCTCGGATGCAGGGGCAACTCGACACCGACCTGTCGGAGTTGGGACGCACGCAGGCCAAGAGTGCAGGTCCGGTGATCGCCGATCGCAGACCGTTGACGATCGTGTCCTCGGATCTGCGGCGCGCGTATTTCACGGCAGTCGCTGTCGGTGACGCCGCCGGACTTCCGGTCCTCACCGACACGCGTCTGCGTGAGACACACCTGGGTGAATGGCAAGGCCTGACTCATCATGACGTCGACGAGCGCACTCCCGGTGTGCGATCTGCCTGGCGAGCGGATGCCACGTTGGCGCCGCCCGGCGGCGAAAGCCGAATCGACGTCGCGAATCGTAGCCTCCCCGTAGTTCACGAATTGCTCGACACGCACCCGGACTGGGCCGAGCGGCCCGTAGTTCTGGTGGCGCACGGAGGCTTGATCGCGGCACTGACAGCGGCATTGCTCGACCTACCCGTCGATCGCTGGGCCGTCCTCGGCGGATTGGGAAACACCAGTTGGGTGCAACTCAGCGGACACGGCGACGTCAAGTCGATCGAGTGGCGACTCGACGTATGGAATGCTTCTGCGAGTGTCGCAAATGACGTCCTCTGAAAGTGCCGACGGGCAGCGCCCCGTCCTCCTCGTGCTCGCGGATTCGCTGTCGTATTTCGGCCCCAAGGGCGGCCTCGCGGCAGATCATCCACGCATCTGGCCCAACATCGTGGCCGACGAACTCGGCTGGGACGTCGAGTTGGTCGCCCGTATCGGCTGGACGTGCCGCGACGCGTGGTGGGCACTGACTCAGGATCCTCGTGTGTGGGCGGCGGTGCCGCGGGCCGGCGCCGTCGTGTTCGCGGTCGGCGGTATGGACTCGCTACCGTCCCCATTGCCTACCGCGCTCCGCGAGACCATCCGCTACGTTCGTCCTCCGGCGCTTCGACGCGTGGTGCGCGAGGGTTATCAGTGGCTGCAGCCGCGGCTTGCACCTCTGGGCCGCCCGGTCGCACTTCCGCCCAAGCTGAGCGTCGAGTATTTGGAAAGCTCGCGAAATGCGTTGGAGTACATGCGGCCGGAACTGCCGATGATCGCGACCCTGCCGTCGGTGCACCGCAGCGATGCCTACGCGAGCGTGCACGCCGGACGACCTGCCGCGGTGTCCGCGATCACCGAGTGGGCTACGGAGAAAGACGTTCCCGTAGTCGATCTCGCGGATGCAGTGCGTGACAACGTCTTTTCCGAGAACGGCAACCCCGACGGTATTCACTGGGGTTGGGACGGTCATGTCGGTGTAGCCCGCGCGATGATCGCTGCGATTCGCGGGGTGGAGTCGAAGAAAGTGGTTTCGCCGCAACTGGTATCACCGCCGAGCGAAGTCGGGTAGCAGAATGCCGGTCGTCGTCGTCACGGATTCCTCCGCCTGCATCCCGCAGGAGTCGGCCGACGCATGTGGGATTCAGGTGGTTCCGCTCCATGTGCTCCGTGACGGCTGCGACTTGCGTGAGGGTGTCGACGCAATGCCGAGCGACCTGTCAGGAGTGACAACGGCCGGAGCGTCGCCCGCCGAGTTGTCCGAAGCGTATGCACGCGCCCTGGACATGAGCGACGGTGACGGCGTTCTCGCCGTGCACATTTCACGGCAACTCTCGGGAACGTGGGAAGCCGGACGAGTCGCAGCCCAGGAGTTCGGTGGCGCCGTCCGGATCGTCGATTCGCAGTCGGCCGGAATGGGTTTGGGCTATCCCGCTCTCGAAGCTGCGCGCTTGGCCGAGAAGGGCGCGTCACTCGAAGAGGCGTACGGCCGGGCGGTCGACGTCGCGAGCCGTGGGCGCTGCTACATCGTCGTCGACAAACTTGATCAATTGCGTCGGGGCGGACGAATCGGAACCGCAGCCGCGTTGTTGGGTACTGCATTGGCGATGAAGCCGATCCTGCATCTGGTGGACGGCAAGCTCGTGCTCGGTGAAAAAACACGTACGACTACCAAAGCGCTTGCACGCTTGGTGGATTCGGCAGTCGAGCGCGCCGGTCTCGGCCGCGTGGCGATAGCCGTGCATCACATGCGAGCGCGAGAGCGTGCCGACGCGATAGCGGAACAGTTGGCCGAGCGCATTCCCGATGTGGCGGAATCCGTGGTCACCGACTTCAGCGCGGTTATCGGAGCGCACGTCGGTGTCGGCGCGATCGGTGTTGTCGTGTGTCCGCTGCCGGAGATCGACACGAGCGCCTGATCGTTTCTCCACAATCCGCGAGTTCTCCACAGGCTGAAATTGTTCGTCTTCGGCGGCGTGGTCTCTCGTTAGCGTCCTGTCATGAGGATCAGCGAGGAGCGCGAGCGGGCGCGTGATCGCCTCGCGGCGATGGACGGGAACTACCGGCAGCGACAGGCCGTCGACGACTTCGAGGATTCAGCGTCTTTCGAGAGGTCCCCGCAGCCATTCGAGAGGTCCCCCGAGTGGCTTCAGGACTTCGACGAAGACGAATACGAGGCTCAACCCGACGCGTCACGGTTCGATCGGCTGCCCGAGCGCTGGCGCGGTACACGTTGGCGCCCGAGCCGATCGGCGACCTGGGTGTTGGCGATCGTTGCAGCCCTGGCCACGGCAATCGGCTTGTTCACCGTGTGGTGGGATTCTCCGAGTTTGCAGGCGGTCCCACCGTTGCCCTCGCCCCAGAATGTCACGGAGCAGAATGTCACGGCGCAGAATGTCACGGCCGACGATGGTGAATCAGCCAGTCCCGTACCGACCGGCGTCGTAGCGGAGCAGCCGCCTGAGGCTTTGGTGGTCAGTGTCGTCGGACTCGTGCGCACGCCTGGGCTTGTCAACCTTCATTCGGGCTCGCGCATCGCCGACGCGCTCGCTGCGGCAGGTGGAGTGCTCGAGGGCGCAGAGACGGTGGGCCTGAATCTGGCACAGAAGCTTGCCGATGGTGATCAGATCGTGGTGGGGGCCGCCGATCAGTCCGGTGGTGTTTCAGCGAGTTCGAGTACCACTGCGGGAGGGACCGGCCCCGCCGCTGCGGGGGAATCCGGCGGGGCTGGTCTGGTGAACCTCAACACCGCTACCGAGGCCGAACTGGACGACCTTCCCGGGGTAGGGCCGGTAACGGCTGCGGCGATCATCTCCTGGCGAACTTCCAACGGAAAATTCACGGACATAGAACAATTGGGGGAAGTCGACGGGATCGGCCCGGCAAGGTTGGCCAAACTGCGAGTGCTGGTATCGGTGTGAACGAACCGGAAGTCTCGCCGGTCCTCGACGCTCGACTGCTACCGTCGGCCGTCGCAGTGTGGGGGAGCAGTGCGGTGGGGATCCTGTTCGGCGCGGTCGCCGCGTGGGTACTGGCGGTGGCATGCGCTATTCCAGCGGCAATCCTCACTTACGCGGTTGTGCGCCGGACATCTGCGGGGTGGGCACGAATCATGTTGGTTGCATTGCTGTTCGGTGCCGGATGCAGTGTCGTCATCGGGTGGCGGGCGACCGAGGTCGAGGGGCACCCACTGACCCGGGCTGCCCTCGAGGGAGCGTGGGTGAGTGTCGAAGTGGAACCCTCGGAGGATCCGCACGCAGTCTCTGGCGCGGCGGGTCAAGGTCAGATTTTCTTCAGGGCAACCGTCAATTCGGTGACTTCCCAGAATCGCAGGTACTCCGGAGGCGGCCTGGTCACGATCCGGGCGCCCAGTTCGTCGTGGCTCGAAGTTGTTCCAGGGCAGAGCCTGACGGTTCGCGGCCGGGCGAGTCAGCCATGGCGTAGCGATTCCACGCTCGCCGTGATCACGTCCGAGGGGCCTCCCGTCGCAGTTGGAGAAGTGCCCTGGTATCAGCGATGGGCGAGTGTGGTGCGTACTCGTTTCGCCGCTGCGTGCTCGGCTGCGCTCCCGCCGGATCAGGCAGGTCTGCTGCCTGGCCTCGTCGTCGGAGACACATCGGCGTTGTCGCCGGTGGTGAAGGACAACTTCACCGTTGCCGGGCTTTCCCATCTCACCGCGGTGTCCGGCGCCAATATCAGCATTCTGCTCGGGGCGGTTCTGCTGCTGGTCAGAGTCGCGGCGCTCAGTCCGCGCGTCGGCGCTGCTTTGGCGCTGGTGGCCCTCGTTGCGTTTGTTGTCGTCGCGAGGCCGTCGCCGAGTGTTCTGCGCGCCTCGGTGATGGGCCTGATCGGCCTGCTCAGTCTGGTGACCGGTCGACGCAAACAGGCACTGCCCGCTCTTGCCGCAGCCGTCATCGTTCTGGTTGTCGTGATGCCCGAACTTGCCGTCGACTGGGGGTTTGCGCTGTCGACTACTGCCACGGGCGCGTTGGTAATCATTGCTCCGGTGTGGGTGGATGTGCTTCGCCGACGAGGTTGGCCCCGTTGGTTTTCGGAGATGACAGCGGTCTCGAGTGCTGCGTTTGTCGTGTCTGCGCCACTGGTGGGCGCCATGGCGGGAACCTTCAGTGTGGTCACGATTGCCGCAAACATGGCCGTGGCGCCTGTGATCGGAATCATCACGGTGCTCGGTGCGGTGATTGCCTTGTGTGCGCTGATCTGTCCACCGATCGCGGTGTTCATCACGCCACTGGTCCGGCCGCCGATGGGGTGGCTGCTGTACGTGTCCGAGCGGGCGGCGGCGCTTCCCGGAGCGTCGGTGGCGGTGCCGCCAGGGCTCATCGGTGCTCTGATCGTCGTAGGCGTCTTACTGGCCGCGGCCCTGACGCTGTGGAATCGGATCTCGAGATGGGTGGTCGGCGTCCTCGTTCTGGGAGTTGTTCTAGCCCTCATCTTTCAGCACGTGTTCGGCGGTGGTCGTATTGCTCCGGGGTGGGTACTGGTGATGTGCGACGTCGGTCAAGGGGACGGTCTTGTGCTCTCGACTGGAGACGGCAGGGTGATCGTCATCGATGTCGGTCCTGATCCCACGTCGATGGATCGTTGCCTGAACATGTTGGACGTCAACGACATCGCGTTGCTGATGATCAGTCATTTTCATGCCGATCACATCGGTGGATTGGAAGCAGTTCTGGGTGGGCGTTCGGTCGCTGCGATCGGAGTCGGGTCGATGTTGTTGCCGGAGTCAGGTTTTCGGGCGGTAAAGGATGCCGCCGAGTCGCACGGCGTTCCGGTTGTCTCGTTGCGGGCAGGTATGGAGTTGACGTTGGGATCGGTGAACATGGAGGTTCTCGGACCGTTGCTTCCGACTCCCCGCGATGCGAGGGACGGCGCGGACGCCGCCAACGATCAGTCGCTGGTGGTGATGGCACACACGGACGCGGGTCGCATTCTGTTGACGGGCGACGCCGAAGTTGCGGGGGAGGAGGCCATCCTCCGATCGGGAACGGACGTGAAGGCCGATGTGTTGAAGCTGCCCCATCACGGTTCTCGGACCACGTCGTCGGCATTTCTGGAAGCGGTGCGTCCGAGGTTGACGATGATCAGCGTCGGCGACGGCAACAGTTTCGGGCACCCGAATGAGGAGGTTCTCGACGAACTGGTTTCGTTGGGCGGGGCGGTGGTTCGGACCGACGCCGACGGCACCGTCGCTGTGTACGGCGGGGGCGGCGGGTCTGTGTCGATCGTGTCGGTTCCTCGTGGGACCATCTTCGGGTGAGTAATCCGTCTGGAGTCGATCCGCTGCATCTTGTTCTCGGGGACGACGAGTTCCTGATCGACCGCACGGTATCGCAGCTCATCAGAGCCGTCCGCGGTGACCGCGGCCAGGGTATTTCGGATCTCCCGGTAACCAAGATGCGTGCCGGAGACACCAATGCTCCCGAGTTGGCCGAGTTGCTCAGCCCTTCTCTTTTTGCCGAAGACCGTGTGATCGTCCTGGAATCGGCCGCAGAAGCAGGCAAAGATGCCGTAGCTCTTGTTCTCGAGGCGGCGCGTGAGCCGGCAGAAGGCGTCGTTCTGATCGTCGTGCACTCGGGCGGCGGTCGCGCGAAAGCGTTGGCGCCGGCTCTCGAGAAGCTCGGCGCGACGGTTCACAACTGCGGAAAACTGAACAAGAGTCAGCTTGTCGACTTCGTCCGGGGTGAGTTTCGGACCGCCGACGTCAGGGTTGCGCCCGATGCGATCGCCGCGATGATCGAAAGCGTCGGCTCCAACCTTCGCGAACTTGCGTCGGCCTGCTCGCAATTGGCGGCCGATACCGGCGGCAAGATCGACGTGGATGCGGTCCACAAGTACTACTCGGGCAAGGCCGAGGTTTCCGGATTCGATGTGGCCGACAAAGTTATCGTCGGCGATACCCGGGGTGCGCTCGAGGCTCTGCGATGGGCTGACCAGATCGGAACGGCGCACGTTCTGCTCGCTGACGCCCTCGCCGATGCAGTCCACACCATCGCGAAGGTCGGCCCGTTTGCACGGGGCGGTGACCCGTTCCGGTTGGCGTCGGATCTCGGGATGCCGCCGTGGAAGGTCAAGAAGGCGATCAAGGAAGTCGGCGGTTGGGATCCCACGTCGATCGGCGCTGCGATGCAGATCGTCGCCGCTCTCAATGCCGACGTGAAGGGCGCCGCAGTCGACTCGTCCTTCGCTCTGGAGATGGCAGTGCGGAAAGTGTGCGCGTTGCGGAAGAACTGAGGACAACATGGCCGATCGCGCGGCCGGCCAGAAGTAGTCCGACGACAGTGGCGGCCGTGGCCTCGGCCACCCGGTAGTCGAGGCGTTTCACGCAGGCTTGCTCCAACTGGGTGTGCGGAATGGCCTGAGGCCGTGTCGTTGGTTCACCAGTCCTGATGTCGGTCACTCGTAGGGAGTCGTTCGGCGCCGGATTCATCACACTGCCGCAGACAATTGTTTCTTGGCCGATGCTGTCTACCGGCACCTTCACGGTGGTGAGAAGCGCTCGTCCAGTGGCGAGAAACGCCAGAATCGCAACGAGTGAACACATCACGCCGAAGAAGATCCAGAATTCGCCCCGTTGCCTGCGCCTCCACGATCCGTAGCTTGCTGCGACTCCGACGACTGCAACCGTCAATGATTCCCACCAACGAGGGATCCCCAGGGCTGCCAATACGCCGAAAGCGACGACCGCCCAGAAGACAGTCGTGAACAACCAGCTACGAGGGCGTTTCCCGTTGACCGCCATCATCAGATGGTCGCAGCCCGATCCACATATTCCGTGCAAGACATGGATGGCGGGTTTTTGCTCTGATCCGATTGAGTACGCAAAATAGCCGCCTGGTCTTTCGACCTGGCGGCTATCGAGACGAACCAGTATGACGGCGAACCGTCACAGTGGAAACGTCAGAGCTTGTTGGCAGCCTGCGAGAGTGCAGACTTCTTGTTGGCAGCCTGGTTGGCGTGAATGACGCCCTTGCTGGCTGCCTTGTCGAGCTTGCGGCTGGTGGAGACGAGGAGCTCGTTGGCCTTGTCCTTGTCACCGGCTGCCGCAGCCTCGCGGAATGAACGGATCGCGGTACGCAGCGAGGACTTCACCGACTGGTTACGGAGTCGGGCCGCCTCGTTGGTACGGATTCGCTTCACCTGGGACTTGATGTTGGCCACGCGTAAAATCCTTGTCGTCTTTAGCTGGTTACGGTCGAGAAAGCTGTGGGCGCACTGATGCACCGACTGGCAAGATTACCAGCCGAGGGCCCAAGAACCCAAACCGTCGCACGTTGCGTCTGTCGAGAAGAGTACACCGAGCGCCCGATTTCTCGCCGCGCTGCCGAATAGCCCCACTTGTAGCAGCATGTTGCCCTATGACGCCGCCGCCTTCGAAAAGTTCGAGTAAAACAGGTTCGACCACCACCCGAGCGCGTCCAGCCGCAGTGTTCGACGGATATTCAGACATCGGTCGCTACGAGTTGGCTTTCGACGAGATGTTCGAGCCCGACGGCTCGGTGCGTGCCCCGTACAAGGGTGTGTACAAAGCCCTGGCGCCGACGAGCAGCGCCGACCTTGCCGCGCGTGCCGACGCACTCGGACGTGCATTCATCGACCAGGGCGTGACGTTCTCGCTGTCCGGGCAGGAGCGACCGTTTCCGTTGGATCTGGTGCCGCGCGTCATCGCCGCGCAGGAGTGGTCGCGGCTGGAAAAGGGCATCAAGCAGCGAGTTAAGGCGCTCGAGTTGTTCCTCGCGGACATTTACGGCGAGCAGCGAATCCTGCGCGATCACGTGTTGCCGCGCCGCCTGGTGACCTCGTGCGAGCACTTCCACCGTGAAGCAGCCGGCATCGTGCCGCCCAACGGTGTGCGAATCCATGTCGCGGGTATCGACCTGGTCCGAGACGAGGCGGGAGAGTTCCGAGTCCTCGAGGACAATCTGCGATCTCCGTCCGGTGTCTCCTATGTGATGGAAAACCGTCGCACCATGACTCGGGTGTTCCCGGATCTGTTCATGTCCCACAAGGTGCGGGCGGTCGGTGATTACGCAACGCACCTGCTGAGAGCGCTGCGTGCGGGTGCTGCACTCAACGAAGCGGACCCGACAGTGGTTGTTCTCACACCGGGCATCGCCAATTCTGCCTATTTCGAGCATTCATTGCTCGCTCGTCAGATGGGTGTGGAACTCGTCGAAGGTCGCGACCTGTTCTGCCGCGACAACATGGTGTACATGCGCACGACGGAAGGCGAGCGTCAGGTCGACGTCATCTATCGCCGCATCGACGACGAGTATCTCGACCCGATGCACTTCCGTCCGGATTCGATTCTCGGCGTCGCAGGCCTACTGAATGCGGCGCGAGCGGGCAACGTGGTGATCTCGAGTGCCGTCGGCAACGGAGTCGGTGACGACAAACTCGTCTATACCTATGTTCCGCAGATCATCGACTACTACCTCGGTGAGAAGCCGCTCTTGCAGAACGTCGACACGTTCCGCTGTTGGTTGGACGAGGAGTGCGAGCAAGTCCTCGACCGCGTCGCCGAACTCGTCATCAAGCCGGTGGAAGGGTCCGGCGGCTACGGAATCGTCTTCGGACCGGACGCGAGCCCCAAGGAACTGGCCGCGATCACCCGCAAGATCAAGGCAGACCCGCGCGGGTGGATCGCGCAGCCTCTCGTGCAGTTGTCCACGGTGCCGACCAAGATCGACGACGTTCTCTCGCCGCGCCACGTGGACTTGCGACCCTTTGCCGTCAACGACGGTGAGGACGTGTGGGTGTTGCCCGGCGGCCTGACCCGGGTGGCACTTCCGGAAGGTTCGCTGGTGGTCAACTCGAGCCAGGGCGGCGGAAGCAAGGACACATGGGTGCTCGCCAGCCGCAGCTCGGACGAGGACCCAGAGCTGTCCGGTGAGGAACTGGTGTCCGAGCCCCCGGAATCCGCGGAGCCGGTGCAGGGACCTGAACTGAGCACCTCTCAACAGCAGCAGCAACAACAGTGAACACCTCAGAAGTGCCCAGCTACCAAGAACTATCAGCGAACGGAGCGTGGTGACCGATGCTTGCTCGCAACGCAGAGTCCCTCTACTGGATCGGCCGCTACGTCGAGCGCGCCGACGACACCGCTCGGATCCTCGACGTCGCCGTCCACCAACTGCTCGACGACGCAACCGTCGACCCGGACCGCACGTCGCGTCTGCTCCTGCGTGTCCTCGGCATCGAAGCGCCGGAGGAGAAGCTCGACGTACGCTCGCTCACCGACCTGGTTGCGTTCAGCCGCAATCAGGTTGGATCGATCGTGGACTCGCTGGCAAGTGCCCGTGAGAATGCTCGCGGAGCACGTGAGGTCACGTCGAGTGAGATGTGGGAGTGCCTGAACACCACGTACAACGGACTGGCGGAGCGTGAACGCGCGTCACGCAGGCTGGGGCCACACGAGTTCTTCCGTTATGTGGAGGAACGCGCAGCGATGTTCGCGGGGCTGGCGGATTCCACGCTCAGCCGCGACGACGGTTACCGGTTCCTTCTGCTGGGCAGGTCGATCGAACGTGTCGACATGATTGTGCGGATGCTCCTGGCGCGCGCCGGTGACCGCCCGTCGTCGCCGGCGTGGGTCAGTGTTCTTCGCTCGGCAGGCGCACATGACACGTATCTGCGTACGTATCGCGGAGCGCTCGACGCCAACCGCGTCGTCGAGTTCATCTTGTTGGACAGACTCTTTCCGCGCTCGGTGTTCCATTCGATCAGGCAGGCCGAGAAGTGCCTGCAGGAACTCGACCCGCAGCCGGGCAGTCGCGTCGGAATCCGGGCGGAGGCGCCGCGGCTTCTCGGCCGCGCACGCAGCGAACTGGAGTTTCTGCCGCAGGGCGTGTTGCTCGAAGATCTGCAAGGACGGTTGCTCGGTTGGCAGGAGACCTGTCGCGAACTGGGTGAGGCGATTGCATTGCAGTACTTCCACGCTGCGCCGTGGGTCGCGTGGACGGATGCCGGCGCCGCGTATGCGGAGTCGACGGTGGAGGGAGAGCTGTGAGCTGGCGAATGAGGGTCGTGCACACCACGGGATATGCGTACGACGCCCCGGTGACGTCGTCGTACAACGAAGCGCGATTGACACCCCGCGGCGACACCAGGCAGACGGTGATCCTCACGCGCGTCGAAACCCAGCCGGCAACGCGTTCCTATCGGTACACCGATTACTGGGGCACCGCGGTGACCGCCTTCGACTTGCACGCCCCGCATACGGAGCTGGAAGTGACCGGACTGTCGGTGGTGGAGACGGAACCGTTTGTTCAACCCGAGGAAACCGTCGACTGGGATGAATTGTCGGGAAACGCGATTAAAGATCGATTCAACGAGCAACTGAGTTTCACGAGATATGTTCCGCGTGATCGTAAGCTGGCGACAATTGCCAAGGAATTGCGCAAAGATAAATCACCTGAAGATGCAGTAGTGGCTGCGTCGCAATGGGTTTACGGTGAAATGTCATATGTTCCGGGTACGACCGGAGTGCATACGTCGGCGGTCGAGGCCTGGTCGGCCAGGAAAGGCGTCTGCCAGGATTATGCGCATCTGACCTTGGTGTTGCTTCGAACGATGGGCATTCCCTGTCGGTACGTTTCCGGCTATCTCCACCCCAAACGTGATGCGGCAGTCGGGGACACGGTGGTCGGGGAATCGCACGCGTGGATCGAAGCGTGGACTGGCGCGTGGTGGGGATATGACCCGACCAATGCGATAGCTGTGAATGAACAGCATGTCTCGGTCGGAATAGGAAGGGACTATTCGGATGTGCCGCCTTTGAAGGGAATCTTTTCCGGTGGACGCTCCACAGATCTCGAAGTTGTTGTGGAGATCACCAGGCTTGCGTAAAGTCCGGCAAATCTAGGCGCGTGAGCATTACTACCGTTCGATGAGAAGAAGGTGGGAATATGTCTCCAACTGCACAGGAATTGACTGAGATCGAACCGATCTCGGATGTGAAGAAGTATGCGGCCGAAGCGGTGGGGACATTTGTGCTCGTGTTCTCCGCGGTCGGAACTGCCGTCTTCGCAGGTGCGAAAGTCGGCAATCTCGGAGTTGCCTTCGCATTCGGCTTGACCCTGCTGTTCCTCGTATATGCGATCGGACCGATTTCCGGTTGCCACGTCAACCCAGCCGTGACTCTCGGCCAATTCGTGATCGGGCGCATCTCGGCCGTCAATGCGGCGATTTACGTTGTCGCGCAAGTGATCGGCGGCTTGGTCGCCGGCGTCGTGATCTACACGGTGGCCAACAGTCTCCCGGCGTACAACCGGGCCGCAGACGGACTCGGCGCAAACGGTTGGGGCGCACACAGTCCGTCAGCCGAGAAGAATCTTCTCGGACAGGTGGTTTCCGACGGTTACGGCATCGGTGCCGCGATGATCATCGAGATTCTCCTGACCGCTCTGCTCGTGTTCGTCGTTCTCGCGTCGACCGACCAGATCTCCGACGTGCCGCTCGCCGGGGTGTCCATCGGCTTCACCCTGGCCGTCATTCACCTGATCTCGATCCCGATCGACAACACCTCCGTCAACCCCGCTCGAAGTCTCGCTGTCGCGCCGTTCCAGGACGGTGCACTCGGTCAGGTGTGGTTGTTCATCGTGTTCCCGCTGATCGGCGGTGCGCTCGGTGCACTCATCTATCGAGCACTCTTCGGACGGTTCAACCGTCTGGACAGCTGATCGATACTGTTTCCATCGTTCGGGTCGGCTTCAGCTCCAGCTGAAGTCGGCCCGAAGTTTTGCCGCGACGGCGTCGAACTTCTTGTGATCCATGACGGCGCCCTCGCGCCGAATCCCGCTCTCGGGAACGTCGAGCACCCGGTCGAGCCGGACCCAGCTGGGCCTTCCCTCGCCGTCCCACGGGCCCGAACCGATTGCGAGCCAATCACGCTCGCCTTCGCGTTTGCTCTGCGAGGACAGCATCAAACCGAGCAGCGTGTTGCCGTCACGGCCGACAACCAGCACCGGGCGGTCTTTGCCCTGGGTCGGATCCTCCTCGTAGGCAACCCAGGTCCAGACGATCTCGCCCGGATCGGCCTTGCCGTCGAGGTCGGGGGAGTACTCGACCTTGCGGGCGCGATGTGCGGTCGGAGACGTCCGCGCGGCGATCGGCCGGCCGGACGGACCCGGCTTCGAGGCAGACGACTGAGACGTGGACGACTGCAACTGGCGCAGCAACGCAGGGCCCTTCTCCACCGCGAGGGCGCCGAGGGTTCTGCCGATCTGCTTCCACATGCTTGCCATAGCGTTCGAGCATAATCACCCACCCGTGGGAACCCCTGGTACGGCGGCGCCGAGACTTGGATATCCTGAGGGTTGACAGTGGCCCGGATCCGGGCCGGTGCCGGTCCGACTAAGGGGTCTCCCATCAGCAGCTTCGCCGACAAGACGTTCACGGATCCTGCGCAGATCCGGAACTTCTGCATCATCGCGCACATCGACCACGGTAAGTCGACGCTGGCAGATCGCATGCTTCAGCTCACCGGCGTGGTCGAAGAGCGGGCGATGCGTGCGCAGTACCTGGACCGCATGGACATCGAGCGTGAACGCGGCATCACCATCAAGGCCCAGAACGTTCGTCTGCCCTGGACCGTCGACGGCGAAGAGTTCGTCCTCCACCTCATCGACACACCCGGCCACGTCGACTTCACGTACGAGGTCTCCCGCGCGCTCGAAGCATGTGAGGGTGCAATTCTGCTGGTCGACGCAGCTCAGGGCATCGAAGCTCAGACGCTGGCCAATCTGTACCTGGCGATGGAGAAGGATCTCAAGATCATTCCCGTCCTCAACAAGATCGACCTCCCGGCCGCGGATCCCGACCGCTATGCCGAAGAGATTGCGCACATCACCGGCTGCGAGCCAGGCGATGTCCTGCGCGTCTCGGGCAAGACCGGCATGGGCGTCAAGGAACTGCTCGACGAGGTGATCAAGCAGGTACCTGCACCCGTCGGCGATGCAGACGGCCCCGCCCGCGCGATGATCTTCGACTCCGTTTACGACGCGTACCGCGGCGTGGTCACCTACGTGCGTGTGGTCGACGGTCGGATCCGTCCCCGCGAGAAGATCACGATGATGTCCACGGGCACCACACACGAACTGCTCGAGGTCGGCATCATCTCGCCCGAGCCGAAGGCCAGTATCGGTCTGGGCGTCGGCGAGGTGGGCTACCTCATCACAGGTGTGAAGGACGTCCGCCAGTCGCGCGTCGGTGACACCGTCACCACAACCCGCAACGGCGCGACCGAACCGCTGGTCGGCTACCGCGATCCGAAGCCGATGGTCTATTCCGGTCTCTACCCGATGGACGGCTCGGACTACCCGGTGCTGCGCGACGCTCTCGACAAGCTCCGTCTCAACGACGCCGCCCTGGCGTACGAGCCGGAGACGTCGGTTGCCCTCGGATTCGGCTTCCGCTGCGGCTTCCTCGGCCTGCTGCACATGGAGATCACCCGCGACCGCCTCGAACGTGAGTTCGGCCTCGAACTGATTTCCACTGCGCCCAACGTCGTCTACCGCGTCGTGATGGAGGACGGGGCCGAGGTCATCGTCACCAACCCGTCGTACTGGCCGGAAGGCAAGGTGCGCGAGGTCTACGAGCCGGTCGCCAAGTGCACCGTCATCGCCCCGAGCGAGTACGTCGGCGCCATCATGGAGCTGTGCCAGTCCCGACGCGGTGAGCTCGGCGGCATGGACTACCTCTCCGAGACTCGCGTCGAACTGCGCTACGAACTGCCCATGGGCGAGATCATGTTCGACTTCTTCGACGCCCTCAAGTCCCGCACCAAGGGATACGCCAGCCTCGATTACGAGGAGGCCGGTGAGCAGCAGGCCGACCTGGTGAAGGTCGACATCCTTCTGCAGGGCGAGGCCGTCGACGCGTTCTCCTCGATCGTGCACCGCTCCAACGCCGGTGCTTACGGCGGACGCATGACGTCGAAGCTTCGTGAGCTGATTCCTCGCCAGCAGTTCGAGGTTCCGATTCAGGCCGCGATCGGCGCGAAGATCATCTCGCGCGAAAACATTCGCGCAATCCGCAAGGACGTTCTTGCCAAGTGCTACGGCGGCGACATCAGCCGTAAGCGCAAGCTGCTCGAGAAGCAGAAGGAAGGCAAGAAGCGCATGAAGACCATCGGTCGCGTCGAGGTGCCGCAGGAAGCATTCGTGGCGGCCCTGACGTCGGAATCGGTCGGCGAGAAGCCCAAGAAGTAGGAGCGCATGGTCACCACCTGGTTGTCCCGAGAGTTCGGAATCGAAATCCCGGTTCTCGGGGCGCCCATGGGTGGTCGCGCGGGCGGCGCGCTCGCCGGAGCTGTATCGGCGGCCGGTGGGTTGGGTCTGCTTGGCGCGGCTCGGTACAACACACCGGAGTGGATCGAGGCCGAAGCCGAAGTGGCCCGCTCGATCGGCGGAAAATTCGGCGTCGGCCTGATGACGTGGTCGCTGCCCGAGAACGAGTTGATGCTCGATGCCGCGATTGCCGTCGAGCCGACCATGGTCACCTTGTCGTTCGGTGATCCCGCCGCGTACGTCGGACGAATCCACGATGCGGGCATTCCCGTTGTGTCACAGATCAATACGCTCGAGGACCTTCGCATCGTCGAAGCCGCAGGTGTCGACGCTGTGATCGCACAAGGCGGTGAGGCAGGCGGCCACACGGGCCGAATCGGCACCTTGCCGCTGCTGCAGGAGATCCTCGAAGCGACATCACTTCCGGTGCTGGCAGCCGGCGGAATCGGAACCGGACGCGGTTTGGCCGCCGTCCTGGCAGCCGGTGGCGAAGGCGTGATGATCGGAACGGCGCTGCTCGCCAGCCCGGAGACGGTCGGGCCGGACTATGCCCGCGACCGCGTCGTCGAAGCCGGAAGTGCGGACACGATTTACACCTCGGTATTCGACCGAGCGCGCAGTCAACCGTGGCCGCAGCGGTGGGGTGGCCGCGCGGTGGCCAACGAGTTCACTGCCGCGTGGCACGGAGTTGACGCCGACGAGGAAACGCTGGCACAGGCGTACGACCCGTCGGATCCGCACAGCGGAGTCGTCTATGCCGGAGAAGCTGTCGGACTCGTGCACGGAACCCATCCGGCCGGCGATGTGGTTCGACGCATCGGCGCGGATGCGGAGCGTCTGCTCTCTCGTTTCGCCTGAAAGCAAGGTCGGACACAGCCGGGTCCCATATGAGAAGGTAAGCCTCTACTAACTAGTGGAGGAGTATTTTCGTGCGTGCGATGAAGTTCTCGGCGGTGGCTCTCTTGGGAGCACTGGTCGTAGGTATCAGTGGATGTTCGTCCTCGGACGCCGACGAGATCGCGGACGGTCGGGTCACCACGATCGATCACAAGTTCGGCGCCACCACGATCACCGGGACGCCGACGCGTATCGTCGCGGCCGACACCCAGTGGCTCGACGCTCTGCTCGAACTCGGAATCCAGCCGGTGGGGTACCTGGCTGCCGGCCCGATGGGCGACGAGCGTGGCCTGTTCCCGTGGGAGAGCGACGTGGACGCGTCGGCGAAGGAACTTGATCGCTCGGCGATCCAGCAGTTCGGTGTCCCGCTCAAAGCTGAAGAAATTGCAGCCTTGGATCCCGATCTGATTCTCGGTGGGTTCTCCGTCGCCGATCAGGACGATTTCGACCAGTTGAGCAAGATCGCTCCGACAATTGCCGGTCTGTCCGACGTCCAGGTCGATCCGTGGCAGGACCAGGTCGAGATTCTCGGTCGAGTTCTCGACAAGGAGTCGCGCGCCGACGAGATCGTCGAGGCGACAAGCGGGCAGATCGATGCGCTCGCGCAGCGGCTGCCAGGCCTGAAGGGCAAGACGGCGCTTCTGTCGCAGTACGTCTTCCCGACGTCGCAGTTGGTGATCGTCGCCGATCCCAAGGACGGCGCATCGGGATTGTTCACGAGCCTGGGAATGTCGTTGCCGCCCAAGCTGGTCGAAGAGGCGGGCGTTACCGGTGGCCGGCTGACGCTCAGCCCGGAACGGGTCGACGCTCTGAGCGCCGACGTCGTGGTGTTGCTGCCGAACGGCGGAACGCTGGAAGACATGATGAAGCTGCCGGGGTTCGCCGACCTACCCGCAGTCAAGAGTGGCGGTCTGGCGATCGTCGACTATCCGACAGTTGCCGGGTTGAACACTCCGTCGTCGCTGTCGCTGAAGTACTCGCTCGAATCGATCACGCCGCAGCTCGAAGCGGTGGCCGGCTAGCCCTGCTGTGCGCCTTTATTAACCGCGGGCGGTTAATAAAGGCGCACAGCAGGGGGTCTAGGTCGCGTTGTGCGCGGGCTGGAAAGCTCCGGCTTCGGCAGCTTCCTCGGCGCGGATCACGTGGACCACGGCGTTGATCAGCGCCAGGTGTGTGAACGCCTGCGGGAAGTTACCCAGATGGCGACCGGTGTGGGCGTCGATCTCTTCGGCGTACAGCTTGAGCGGGCTCGCGAACCCGAGCAGGCGCTCGCAGAGATGCTTTGCCCGATCCAGTTCGCCGATCTCGACGAGGGCGGAGACGAGCCAGAAGGAACAGATGGTGAACGTGCCCTCCTCGCCGCTCAATCCGTCGTCGGTGGTGTCGACGCGATAGCGCAGGACCAACCCCTCCTCGGTGAGCTCGTCGGCGATCGCCAGCACCGTTGCCCGGATCCGCGGATCGTCGGCCGGCAGGAAGCGCAGCAGCGGTGCCAACAAGAGCGACGCGTCGAGTGAATCGTGGCCGTACCGCTGCGTCAGAACTCCGCGTGAGTCGACACCGTGCGCGAGGATGTCGGCCTTGATCTCGTCCGCGATAGCCGTCCATTGCTGCGCAAAGCTCTTCTCGCCCTGCATCTCCGCCAGCTTGGCGCCGCGATCGAGTGCGACCCAGCACATGATCTTCGACGACGTGAAGTGCTGTGGTTCACCGCGCACCTCCCAGATCCCACGGTCGGGTTGGCGCCAGTGCTTGATCGCTTCCTCGACCTGCTTCTTGAGTAGCGGCCACAGCGCTTCGGGGACACGCTCGCGGGTGCGGATGTGGAGGTACACCGAGTCGAGCATGGTGCCCCAGATGTCGTGCTGCTGTTGATCGAATGCGCCGTTGCCGATGCGCACGGGACGGGCACCGTCGTATCCGGAGAGATGGTTGAGTTCGGATTCCTCGAGTGTGCGCTCGCCGCCGATGCCGTACATCACCTGCAAGGGATGTGGCTGACCGTTGTCCGAACTCGACACGTCGTAGATGAAGTTGAAGAAGTCGTTGGCCTCACGGTCCAACCCGAGCGTGTAGAGACCCCACAGTGCGAAGGTGGAATCGCGAACCCACGCGTAGCGGTAGTCCCAGTTACGTTCTCCGCCTGGTGTTTCCGGAAGCGAGGTCGTCGAAGCCGCGAGCAAGGCTCCGGTCGGTGCGTAGGTGAGCCCCTTGAGTGTGAGCGCACTGCGCTGCAGGTATCCGCGCCACGGGTGATCGGGGAACTTGCCGATCGTCACCCACTCGCGCCACGACTTGGACGTCTGCCACATCTTGTCGGCGGCCTCGTCGAACGTCTGCGGCGCGGGAAGATCCGACCACGAGAGCGCGACGTACACGTTGTCGCCTTCGACCAGTCGCGTCCGGGCCCGTGCCTCACGACCCTCCAGGCCCAGTCGTAGGTCGGTGGTCAAGCGCAGAGTTGGGTGGTCTCCGGGCTTGGCGGAGCGACACGTTGCCGTTGCTTCCTCGTAGACCTTTCCGGTGTACTCCCAATTCGCCGTGCCGCGGTGATAGTCGAACGCGGGCTCGCAACTCATCTCGAGTTCAACGGTGCCGCTGACGCATTTGACCGTACGGAGAAGGGTGTGTTCGGCATCCCAGTCTGTGGGTGTGCGCTTGTGGGTGTTCGATCGCTTGTCGACGTTGTGCCAAGGACCGAGGACCAAGGCGTCGCGTACGACGAGCCAGCCGGTCTCGGTCTGCCAGGTGGTCTCGAGAATGAGTCCACCCGGCAGATAGCGTCGGGCGGCCGGGACGTTCTGGCCGTACGGGCCGATGCGGAAATGGCCTGCGCTGCGGTCGAGGATGGCACCGAACACGCTGGGGGAGTCCGGTCGGGGAACGCACATCCACTCGACAGATCCGTTACGGGCAATCAGGCACGAGGTTTCGCAATCGGAAAGAAACGCGTAGTCGTCGATAGGGGGAAAGTTGCTTCGATGGTGACCCGTGGAGGCGGGAGGAATCGTCTGCACCACTTCGTCGTCAGCACTCATTCGGCCATCATCCGGCCAGAATCGACACACGTCCAATCCACACGCTGTCGGGACCGTATCGTCCGAAGGATAGGGTGTTGGCGTGGATCGGATAGCGGATTGGTGGGACAGCTTCGAGCTGTGGATGGCGGGGCTCCCGTTCATCCCGCAGGTCGCGTTGGTCCTGATCGTCGTCGTTCCGCTGTGCCGCCTGGTGGCCATCGGTCTGGATCGCGCGTTGGCCGCCGTTCTCGCTCTGCCGCTCTTCGGCTGGTTGCGTAGGAATTCTCGAGAAGTAGAGGAAAGCTGATGCCCCGCTCACGGGTCACTCTCGCCCTGATAGCCCTGATTCTCCTCGTGATCGTCGCGTGGCTTCTCACCCGTTAGTTCTCCCGATTAGAGCGGGCGCCGGTGCTCTGCTAAAGTCCACCGCGTGTCCGAAGCAACAGCTCCCGTAATCCGCCATCAGTTGGCGTTGATTGCTGTCGGCATGCTCGACGTCGCTGACGTCGCCTGTTGTTGATTTCCTGAGTTCGACCTCTCCGGTGGTACTGCGCACCCCACTCGAACTTCTCTGCGCGTAACTCGCGCCCCCGATTCAGGGCTCATTGCCCGTCGGCTCTCCATGTCTGAACATCCCGATGGAATCAGCCCCAGAGGTCTCGGACTTGTCGTTTGACCAACCCTCGTTTGTCAGTCCTTTCAGGAAGGTATCTGCAATGAAACGCCGTTCCCGCACACTTCTCACTGCTATCGCGACCATGGGGGCCGTGGTACTCACAGCGTGCAGTGGTGGCTCGAGCGACACCGTGGGTGGTGACAGCGCCGCCAGCGACGGTAGCGCCGGCACGATCAACCTGTTCGCCTACGCCGTGCCGAAGCCCGGCTTCGACAAGCTCACCGCAGCCTTCCAGGCGACAGACGAGGGCAAGAACGTCAACTTCAATCCTTCGTACGGCGCCTCGGGCGACCAGTCGCGCAAGGTGAAGGACGGCGCCGAGGCAGACTTCGTCAACTTCTCCGTCGAGCCCGACATCACCCGCCTGGTCGATGCCGGTCTGGTAGATCAGAACTGGAACCAGGACGCCTACAACGGAATTCCGTTCGGATCGGTAGTCACCATCGTGACGCGTCCGGGGAACCCGAAGGGCATCAAGGACTGGGACGACCTGCTTCAGCCCGGCCTCGAGGTCGTCACGCCGAACCCGTTCAGCTCCGGCTCGGCCAAGTGGAACCTCTTGGCGCCGTACGCCGCCAAGAGCGACGGTGGCAAGAACCCGCAGGCGGGTCTCGACTACGTCACCGCCTTGGTCAACGATCACGTCAAGATCCAGCCCAAGTCGGGACGCGAGGCTTCGGAAGCCTTCCTGCAGGGCAGCGGTGACGTTCTGATCAGCTACGAGAACGAGGCACTGTTCATCGAAGGCAACGGCGACCCGGTCGAGCACGTCACCCCGCCCACGACCTTCAAGATCGAGAACCCGGTTGCCGTGATCTCGAACAGCAAGGTCCTCGACAAGGCGACCGCGTTCAAGGACTACCTGTACACGACCGAGGGTCAGACGCTCTGGGCCGAAGCAGGATTCCGTCCCGTTGATCCCGCCGTCGCTGCCAAGTTCACCGACAAGTTCCCCGAGCCGACCAAGCTGTGGACCATCGCAGACCTCGGCGGCTGGAAGGCCGTGGACAGCGCTCTGTTCACCAAGGACACCGGTTCGATCGCAGTGATCTACGACAACGCGACCAAGTAAGACTGACGTGACTGACACTATTGACCCCACCCCCGTGGCTCGTCGGCGAAAACTCGCGCGGGTCACGGGGAGTGTGGGGCCGCTCGGAATCGGAGTGGCCACCCTGTGGCTCTCCGTGATCGTTCTGCTTCCGCTCGCCGCGTTGACCGCCACCGCGTTCGACGAGGGGATCTCCGGATTCTGGGACGCCGTCACCGCACCCGTCGCCTTGGCGTCGTTGCGCGTGACGTTGTTGGTCTCGGTGATCGTGGCATTGATCAACGTCGTGATGGGCACGATCATCGCGTGGGTGCTGGTCCGGGACGACTTCCCGGGCAAGCGCATCGTCAACTCGATGATCGATCTGCCGTTCGCACTACCGACCATCGTGGCGTCGATCGTGCTGCTGTCTCTCTACGGCCCGCAGTCACCGATCGACATCCACCTCAATGCAACCCAGCCCGGACTGATCGTGGCATTGGCCTTCGTGACCTTGCCGTTCGTGGTTCGCTCGGTGCAGCCGGTGCTGATGGAGGTCGACCGCGAAGTCGAGGAAGCCGCTGCATCGTTGGGGGCTTCCAACTGGACGATCTTTCGTTCCGTCGTTCTTCCGACGCTGGCGCCTGCCGTCATCTCCGGCGCGGGGCTCGCATTCGCCCGAGCGATCGGTGAATACGGCTCGGTCGTTCTGATCGGCGGCAACATTCCGCGCGTGACGCAGATGACGTCGCAGTTCATTCAGCAGCAGATCGAGATCGATCGGCCTACCAACGCCGCTGCTGTCTCAGTAGCGTTGCTGGCCATCGCATTCGTGACGCTGTTCGTCCTGCGAATCTTCGCTTCGCGGGGACAGCGACGTGAGGAGAGTTCCCGATGAACGTGTCCAGAGGATCGAAAATCGGTCTGCGGACCATCGCTCTCGTCTACCTGTTCGTGTTGTTGGTCGTGCCGATCGGCGTGATCCTGACGCGAACGTTCGAAAACGGAATCGGCCCGTTCCTCGAATCGATCACGACGCCGGCAGCGATCTCCGCGCTGAATCTTTCGCTGATCATCGTGGCGATCGTGGTCCCGATCAATGTCGTGTTCGGTGTGGTCACGGCTCTGGCGCTCGTGCGTGGGCGTTTCCCGGGGCGGGGCGTACTGCAGTCGGTGGTCGACCTGCCCTTCGCAGTCTCGCCCGTCGTCGTCGGTGTGTCGTTGATCCTTCTGTGGGGTGCCAACGGTTGGTTCGGCGGCATCGAATCGTTGGGGTTCAAGGTCATCTTCGGTTTGCCCGGCATGGTGATCGCGACGATTTTCGTGACGCTGCCCTTCGTCGTCCGGGAAGTCGAACCCGTACTTCACGAGATCGGCGACGAGCAGGAACAAGCTGCCGCGACGCTCGGTGCCTCGGGCTGGCAGACGTTCTGGCGGATCACCTTGCCCGCGATCCGCTGGGGCCTGACATACGGAATCGTGTTGACGGTGGCGCGTTCGCTCGGTGAATTCGGCGCAGTCATCATGGTCTCTTCCGGCTTCCCCGGGGTATCCCAGACACTGACATTGCTGGTGCATTCGCGATACATCGACGACCACAACACCTTTGGTGCGTATTCGGCGGCAACGCTGCTGATGGGCATCGCCATCATTGTCCTGTTGCTGATGACGCTGCTGGACCGTAAGAGGAGCACCACATGATCACAGTGACCGGGGCCCGCAAGAACTACGGTGATTTCGCGGCGCTCGACGACGTGACGGTCAACATTCCCTCGGGTTCGTTGACGGCATTGCTCGGGCCCAGTGGCTCGGGAAAGTCGACGTTGCTGCGTTCGATCGCAGGGCTCGAAGAACTCGATTCGGGAACCATCACCATCGCAGGCAAGGACGTCACCGGCGTCTCGCCGCAGAAGCGAGACATCGGTTTCGTGTTCCAGCACTACGCGGCGTTCAAGCACATGACGGTGCGGGACAACGTGGCGTTCGGGCTCAAGATCCGCAAGCGCCCGAAGCCGGAGATCGAGAAGAAGGTCAACGAACTACTGGGGATCGTCGGCCTCGACGGCTTTCAGCATCGGTACCCGGCGCAGCTGTCCGGTGGTCAGCGTCAGCGCATGGCGTTGGCGCGCGCTCTGGCTGTCGACCCGCAGGTGCTTCTGCTCGACGAGCCCTTCGGCGCGCTCGACGCGAAGGTTCGTGCCGACCTGCGCACCTGGTTGCGTCGTCTGCACGACGAGGTGCACGTCACCACCGTTCTGGTCACCCACGACCAGGAGGAGGCTCTCGACGTGGCAGACCGTATCGCGGTGCTGAACAAGGGTCGGATCGAGCAGATCGGCGAACCAGCCGACCTGTACGACCGCCCGTCGAACGACTTCGTGATGTCCTTCCTCGGATCCGTCGCGAAGCTCAACGGGCAGCTGGTTCGTCCGCACGACATCCGCCTCGGCCGCGATCCGAGCATGGCTCTCGCTCAGGAGTCCGGAACGGCCGAGTCCCTGGGCGTCACACGCGCCACCGTCGAGCGCGTCGTCTACCTCGGCTTCGAGGTTCGAGTCGACCTGCGCAACGAGGCAACCGGTGAGTTGTTCTCGGCTCAGGTCACCCGCGGTGACAGTGCAGCTCTGCACCTCGAGGCGGGGGAGACGGTCTACGCCCGGGCTACTCGGGTGCCGGATCTGCCGGAGACTCCGGTGGTGAGGCCGGAGCAGGAGCCGGTGACGGTGAGCGTCGTCGGCCAGGTATGAACCGCTAGCCCTGTTTGACCTGTTTCACCCCCACTCCTGTTTGAGCGAACGGCACTTTCGGTCTCCTGATGGCGCCGAAAGTGCCGTTCGCTCAGAGGTGGGGGCCGGGCAACAGCGAGACCAGTTCAGCCCTCTCGGCAGACGAGGACCGGGCATTGGGCGTGGTGGATGAGGCTCTGACTGGTCGATCCGACTATCGACGCCATGAACGGGCTGCGGCCGTGGCTACCGACGACTACGAGTTGCGCTTCCGCCGAGTGCTCGAGCAGTGCCTTCATCGGTCCGCTGCGCTGGACACTCCGGGTAACTTCGACATCGGGGTACTTCTCCGTCCAGCCGGCGAGGCACTCGGACAGCAAAGCATGCTCATGCTGTTCGTACGGTCCCCAGTCGACGAAGCGCCTGGCTTCGGAGTACCCGCCGAGCGAGGCGTGCTCGTTCCAGGTGTGAACCGCAACCAAGGGCGCGCCGAGGAACGCGGCAAACTCGAAAGCATGCGCGACGGCGAGTTCGCTGAGCTTGCTTCCGTCGACGCCGACGACGATGGGCCTGGTGTCGGCTACCGCGTGCTCGCCGGTACCGCGGAACACCGCCACGGGGCAGTGCGCCCGGTTGACCACCCGAATGGTGTCGGAACCGAGAAACACCGATTGCATTTCGCTGGTACCGGCCTGACCAAGTGCAACGATGCGAGCGGATTTCGAAAGTTCGACGAGTGTGGTTGCGGGAGTGCCGGTCACGAGGCCGCGTTCGACGGTGACGTCGGTGTGATCGTCGCGAATGGCGTCCTCGGCCTCGTCGAGTAACTTTGCACCCTCGACGCGAAGGTGGTGGTCGAACATCTCTTCGTCGGTGACGTTGGTACCGCCACCTGACTCGGGTTGTCCCGGCAGAACGTGGGTCAGTCGCAATGGTTCGTCGAATCTCTTTGCAGCCGATGCTGCCCACCTCGCGGCGTTGACCGCGCTTGCCGAGCCGTCGATGCCGGCCACGATTCCGTGTCGAACAGATGCACTGGTCATGGAAGTCTCCTCGCGTCGCCTCCCTACCAGTGTGTCCCTGGTCACCCCGGGTTCGCTACAAACTCGTCAGCTCCCGCGGTGCGAGAACGTCGGTAGGCACTGCTGCGCGAGTTCGACGCGGGCGCAACGACAACAGAGCGGTGATGAATCCGTTACCGGGCAGTGTCAATTCCACGTTCTTCAACACGGTTCGGCGCATCAACGCGAGCAGGGCTGCGACGCCGGTGACTGCCATCCACATCGGCAGCGGGTACAGCGTCAAGCGTTCACCCAAGCCGAAAGTGAGTGTTCGTCCGAGAAGCAGTACGGCGCCGACGATTCCGGTGGCCGCGCACAGTCCCGACCATACTGCGATCCATTTGCTGTGCTTCCAGAATTGAATTGCCATGAGTACGAGAACGGCATGACGGGCGACGAAGCCGGGAAGTACTGCGGTCCAGTGAACGAAGGTCCCGTCGTTGGCCGGGAAGAGGCCGGTAGCCGCGGTGCTCAGTGCAACGACGACGGCAAGGCCGAGAATCCACTTTTTCGCACGACCGTCCGGAATGTACTTGTGCAGCAAGGCTGCACCGAGGATGGTGAGCGCACCGAGGATCATGAAGGCCGCGTTCATGACGTCGTGCATCGGCGAACACGAATCCACGCTGCATGTCGTCACGCCCAGCGAACTGATGGAGTCACGCGCGAAGCTGTACGGCGTCTTCCAGGCACCGGCCGTGAAGATCTCGACAAGCAGGTAGAGCACCGACAGGACCCAGGCGGTGCCGGCTGTGCCGAGGCGAAGATTGTGAGTGATGGTGTTCCCTCTCGCGGCGCTCTGAGGGGATTGCACCCAAAGATCTGTTTCGCAGGCGAAGGATGAACCTTCGCAGGCTGGACAGATCCAACACTACGGTAACAATCTGATAACGGCCTGTGAAACCGGATCAGGCGGAGCGGACCAGACGGTCGGGTAGTGCATCAGCGACTTGTCGGTAACGGTCGATCATCGTTTCGATCAGTAGAGAGTGCCCACCGATCGTTTCGGCGAAACGCGCGCGCGGACATACCGTTGCTGCTGCAGCGCTGAGTCGGTCGGTCAGTAGGCCGGGAGCCAAGAACCAGGGTGCGACGACAACGCGTTCGGCGCCGTTCTGCTCGAGAGCGGAGATCGCCTGGGCAACTGTTGGTTCCGCGGATGTCGCGAAACAGATTCGAACGCCCGACCAGTTGGTTCCGCTCAGGAGAGTGGACGCCAGTTCTGCGGTCGCGGCGTTGGCACGCGCGTCGGACGAGCCGACTGCCGCAAGAGCGACACCGACCGACGGATCGTCCGGCCGGGCGCCCGCTTCGAGGATTCGCTCGCGCACTGCCTCGATAAGCCGAGCATCGCGACCTAGTACGTCTGCTTGGAACACGGTCAGTTGGGGGTGGCGTGTCGCGGCAGCGGCCAAGAGCCCGGGCAGATCTACCCGAGCGTGGAAGGCGTTGCCCAGCAGCATCGGAACAACAACGGCGTGAGTGTGGCCGTCGTGTGCAACTCCGTCCAGGACCTGATCGATGGACGGTGCATTGAGATCGAGAAACGCCAGCCGGACATCGAGGTCTGGCCGGGCTTCACGAAGAGCCGCCACGGCAGCCGCGATCACCCGAGCAGAACGGGGATCACGGCTGCCGTGCGCAACAGCAATGAGCGGAACCATCGACTTAGACGCGCTCGCCCAATTCGACAGCGGAAATGACGTCGCCGACCAAGCCGGCTGCGAGAGTGTTTCCACCAGCGGGATCGATCAACAGGAAGCTGCCGGTGTGGCGGTTCACTGCGTAGTCGTCGGCCACGATCGGCTCGGCCACGCGGATCGAGATCTTGCCGATCTCGTTGAGCTCGAGAGTATCCGGGCCCTGATCCGTGGTGAGATCCTGCTCGTTGAAGCGCTCCACCAAGCTGCCGACGATGGCCTGCGTCGTGCGCGTGCCGTGCTTGAGCAGCAGACGTGCGCCGGGGCGCAGCGACTTCTCGGCCAACCAGCAGACGGTGGCGTCGAATTCGCCGATCGGCTCGGGTGCGTCAGACGGCGAGGCGATGGTGTCGCCGCGAGAGACGTCGACGTCGTCGGCCAGGATCAGCGTGACGCTGCGCCCCGCGTGGGCGACGTCGAGTTCGCCGTCGGCCGTGTCGATACGAGTGACGGTGGTGCGCGTACCCGAGGGCAGGATCACCACTTCGTCGCCGGGTACGACGGAACCGGCGGCAACCTGGCCGGCGTATCCGCGGTAGTCGAGGAACTCGGCGGTACGCGGACGGATCACGTACTGCACCGGGAAACGCAGGCCGACGCGATGCGGCTCGGCGTCGACCGGAATCGACTCGAGGTGCTCGATCAGCGTGGGGCCGGTGTAGTACGGGGTCTTGTCGGAGCGGATGGCGACGTTGTCACCGTGCAGTGCCGATACCGGGATCTCGACGACGTCTTCGCTTGCCCAGCCCAGTGAGCTGGTGAGTTCGTTGAACTCGGCGGAGATCGAGGTGAATACCTCTTCGGGTTTCTCGACGAGGTCGATCTTGTTCACGGCGAGAACGAGCTTCGGGACACCGAGCAACGCAAGAACCGCTGCGTGCCTACGAGTCTGCGCGATGACGCCCTTGCGAGCATCGACCAGCAGGATCACGAGCTGAGCCGTCGAGGCGCCGGAGACCGTGTTGCGGGTGTACTGCACGTGGCCCGGTGTATCGGCAAGCACGAAGGTGCGCTTGGGGGTCGCGAAGTAGCGGTACGCCACGTCGATGGTGATGCCCTGCTCACGCTCGGCGCGCAGTCCGTCCACCAGGAGCGACAGGTCAGGGGTGTCGAGACCGCGGTCCACCGACGCACGGGTCACGGCGTCGATCTGGTCGGCGAGAACGGATTTCGTGTCGTACAACAGGCGGCCCACGAGTGTGGACTTTCCGTCGTCGACGCTGCCGGCAGTTGCCAGTCTGAGCAGATCGCTCATCAGAAGTAGCCCTCTCGCTTGCGGTCTTCCATGGCCGCTTCGGAAACTCGGTCGTCGCCACGGGTCGCGCCGCGCTCGGTCAAACGTGATGCCGCAACTTCGGCGAGAATCGCTTCGTTGTCAGCTGCATCGGAGAGAACAGCACCGGTGGTCGAACCGTCGCCGACGGTGCGGTAACGCACCGAAAGGGTCTGCAGCTCTTCGCCGTCAGCCGGACCACCCCAGACTCCGGGGGTCATCCACATGCCGTCGCGCTGGTACACCGGACGCTGGTGGGCGTAGTAGATGCTGGCGAGTTCGACGTTGTCGCGGGCGATGTAACGCCAGATGTCCAGCTCGGTGAAGTTGCTGAGCGGGAAGACGCGCACCTGCTCGCCGGGGGAGTGGCGACCGTTGTAGAGGTTCCACAGTTCCGGGCGCTGCTTCTTGGGATCCCACTGGCCGAAAGCGTTGCGCAGCGAGAAGATCCGCTCCTTGGCGCGGGCGCGCTCCTCGTCGCGGCGAGCGCCACCGAAGACGGCGTCGAAGCGGTTCTCGGAGATCGCGTCCAGCAACGGAACGGTCTGCAGCGGGTTGCGGATACCGTCGGGGCGCTCGGTGAGGCGACCGTCCGCGATGTACTCCTCGACGCTGGCCACGTGCAGGCGCAGGTTGTACTTGGCCACGACGTGATCGCGGAAGTCGAGAACTTCCTGCAGGTTGTGGCCGGTGTCGACGTGCAGCAGGGTGAACGGCAGCGGCGCAGGCCAGAAGGCCTTGATCGCCAGATGCAGCAGCACGGTGGAGTCCTTACCGCCCGAGAAGAGAATGACCGGGCGTTCGAACTCGCCGGCTACCTCTCGGAAGATGTGGATCGCTTCGGACTCGAGGGCGTCGAGAGTATCGAACTGTGTGCCGTCGAGCTGAGGACGTGAAAGTGTCAAGTCAACTGTCATGATGCGTGCAACCCGCATTCTGTCTTGGAGGCACCGGCCCAACGACCGCTACGCGGATCGCTGCCGGGGGCTGGCTTGCTGGTGCAGGGTGCGCAGCCGATGGACGGATAGCCCTCGTCGACAAGAGGATTGACGAGGATGGAATTGGTGTCGATGTAGTTCTGCATCTCCTCGTCAGACCACGGAGCGATCGGGTTGATCTTCACGAGGCCGAAGGCGTCGTCGAAGGAGATCAGGGGAGCGTTGGCGCGGGTGGGCGCTTCGACGCGGCGGATGCCGGTCACCCACGCGCTGTAGCCGGACAGTGTCTGCTTGAGGGGTGCGACCTTGCGCAATGCGCAGCAGCGGTTGGGATCACGGGCGAACAGATCCTTGCCCTCGGCGACATCCTGCTCGGCGACGCTTGCCAGCGCGCGTGCATTGATGACGTTGACGCCGTAGACCTGCTCGACCGCGTCACGCGTGCCGATGGTCTCGGGGAAGTGGTAGCCGGTGTCGAGGAAGAGTACGTCGACGCCCGGATGCACCTGTGCGGCAAGGTGAACCAGCACACCATCCTGCATGTTCGACGCAACAATGTAACCGCTACGATCCCCCGTCGCTGCGCTCGCCCCGTCACCGAACGTGTCCTCGGTCCACTGCAACAGTTCCTGTGCGCTGGCTCCGTCGAGTTCTACGGCACCGCGCTCGGCGATGGACCGAAGCTCGTCGGCGGTTGCTCGCGAAATGTCCACTGTCATCGCAAATCTCCTTCGTCTGCGCGCACTGCCCATTCGGCGAACCGTTCACCTTCGTTGCGGTTCTTGACGAACTGACGTACGACGCGGTCGATGTAGTCACCCATCTCGACGCTGGTGACCTTGTGCTGGCGCAGCTTGCGTCCGAAGGCGCTGTCGAATCCGAGGCTGCCTCCCAGGTGAACCTGGAAACCCTCGACTTGATTCCCCTCACCGTCGTCGACGAGCTGGCCCTTGAAGCCGATGTCGGCGATCTGCGAGCGAGCGCAGGAGTTGGGGCAACCGTTGATGTTGATGGTGATCGGCACGTCGAGCTGGCTGTTGATGTCGGCGAGACGCTGTTCGAGTTCGGGCACGAGCACCTGCGAACGCTTGCGTGTCTCGGCGAACGAGAGCTTGCAGAACTCGATGCCGGAGCAGGCCATCAGGTTCTTGCGCCAGTGCGACGGACGGGCGGGAAGGCCCAGCGCGTCGAGATCGGCGATGAGCGGCTCGAGCGTCTCGTCGGCGACGTCGAGGATGATCAGCTTCTGGTACGGCGTGAAGCGAATCCGGTCGCTGCCGGCTTTCTCCGCGGCGTCGGCGACCTGAGCCAGGATGTCTCCCGAGACGCGGCCGGCGATCGGAGCGAAGCCGACTGCGTTGTGGCCGTTGCGGGTCTTCTGGATGCCGACGTGGTCGATCGGGCGCTTGGGCTTCTCCGGCGCGGGGCCGTCGATGAGCGGGCGCTCGAGGTACTCCGTCTCGAGAACCTCGCGGAACTTTTCGATGCCCCAGTCCTTGATGAGGAACTTGAGCCTTGCCTTCGCGCGCAGACGGCGGTAGCCGTAGTCACGGAAGATCGAGACGACACCCTCCCAGACATCGGGGACCTCGTCGAGCGGAATCCAGGCGCCGACGCGCTGCGCCAGCATCGGGTTGGTGGACAGTCCGCCGCCGACCCAGAGGTCGAGGCCCGGGCCGTGCTCGGGGTGGTTCACGCCGATGAAGGCGATGTCGTTGATCTCGTGAACGACGTCCTGCTGACCGGAGATGGCGGTCTTGAACTTGCGCGGCAGGTTGGAGTACTTGGGGTCGCCGATGTAGCGGCGCACGATCTCGTCGATCGCCGGGGTGGGATCGAGGACCTCGTCGAGCGATTCGCCGGCCAGGGGAGAACCGAGGACGACGCGGGGGCAGTCACCGCACGCTTCGGTGGTCTTGAGTCCGACGGCTTCGAGGCGCTTCCAGATCTCCGGAACGTTCTCGACCTCGATCCAGTGGAACTGGACGTTTTCGCGGTCGGACAGGTCGGCGGTGTTCCGGCCGAATTCCTTCGAGATGCCGGCGATGGTGCGCAGCTGCTCGACGTTGAGAGCGCCGGCGTCGCAACGCACGCGCATCATGAAGTATTTGGCCTCGAGCAGGTCGATGTTCTCGTCGCCGGTGAAGGTGCCGTCGTAGCCTTCTTCGCGCTGGGTGTAGAGACCCCACCAGCGGAAGCGGCCGCGAAGGTCGCCCTTGTCGATGCTGTCGAAGCCCTGCTTGGAGTAGATGTTCTCGATGCGGGCCCGAACGTTGAGCGGGTTGTCGTCCTTCTTGGCCTGCTCGTTGGCGTTGAGCGGCTCGCGGTAACCGAGGGCCCACTGACCTTCGGCGCGACGCTTGGCGGGACGTGCAGCGCGTGCGGGCCGGGCTTCGGCAGGTGCTGCCGAATCGGCGGGTGTGGCGGCGTCGGTGGTCGACGTCATCGATGAACTCCTGGATCTGGGCGGTTGATCGGCACGCGGCACGCACTATCGACGAACTGTGGCGGTGTCTGATCGGGACGCACCGGTCCGTGTCGGAAATCGAGGGGGCTGTCCTCGGTCTCGGAAAGCTCGCGGCCGGCAGGTGTGCTCACGAAAACGAACAGCTGGAGAAGCTGTATCTCTGAAACGACGTGTCTCTGCAGAGAGTTGTTTCGGTGAAGCAGATGGAGATGAGCGGGAAAGGCTGGAAGATCAGTGAAAGATCAACAGCTACACAGGTGCAGACACGACGAGCTGCACACACGCTTGAAGTCGACATGGCGACGCGCCACAAGTCGCACTCCGAGTCCGGTCATGCGGACCATTGTGCCACGTCAACTCGATAATTCCGACTCGGGCGCATATTTCCACGAAAAACGGGGGAAATATCGAGTTCAGGTCACGCGCCGACCTGCATCGCAGGCTGAATAGGTGTGCGTTCCGGATGCTGGGACACTGGAGGCGTGAATGCCACCAGCACGACTCCCACTCGACAGAGCGAGGCGACCCCCTTCGCCTTGCCCGCGCGATCGCTCGAGGGTGTCGGGAAACGGCCGTTCGGGATCTACATCCACGTCCCGTTCTGTGCCACCAGGTGTGGGTACTGCGATTTCAACACCTACACGGCTGGTGAGCTCGGAACCTCGGCGTCGCCGCAGTCGTGGCTGGAGGGTCTGCGACGCGAACTCGATCTCGCGGCCGAGATGACGGGCGCCCCGGCGGCGGAGACGGTGTTCGTGGGCGGTGGAACGCCGTCGCTGCTCGGTGGCGACGGGCTGTCCGACGTGCTGTCGGCGGTTCGCAGCAGCTTCGGCTTGGCGTCCGGCGCCGAAGTGACCACGGAATCGAACCCCGAATCGACGTCGCCGGAATTCTTCGACGCTCTCCGCAGTGCGGGATTCACCCGCATTTCCCTCGGCATGCAGTCCGCGGCTCAGCACGTCCTGAAGATCCTCGACCGCACCCACACTCCCGGCCGCGCCGTCGCTGCCGCGAAAGAGGCTCGTGCAGCTGGTTTTTCGCACGTGAACTTGGATTTGATCTATGGAACGCCAGGGGAGCGAGACCAAGATCTGGACGCCTCACTCGATGCGGTTCTCTCCGCCGATGTCGACCACGTCTCGGCCTACGCGTTGATCGTCGAGGACGGCACCGCCATGGCTCGCAAGGTCAGGCGCGGCGAGCTGCCCGCGCCGGACGACGACGTGCTGGCCTCACGATACGAACGAATCGATTCACGCCTGTCCGAGGCCGGCTTGCACTGGTACGAGGTCTCCAACTGGGCAAAGGCGGAAACCGCGGACTCCGGTGACACCCGGTGCCGTCACAACCTCGGCTACTGGGACGGTGGTGACTGGTGGGGCGCCGGACCGGGCGCGCACAGTCACGTCGGCGGAGTGCGGTGGTGGAACGTCAAGCACCCGGCACGGTACGCGGAACAGTTGGCCCTCGGTGAACTTCCCGTCGGCGGCAGCGAAGAACTGACCGCCGAGGACGAACACATGGAGCGCGTCATGTTGACCGCGCGGTTGCGTACGGGACTTCCGTTGTCGGAACTGTCTGCATCCGAACGCCTTTCGGCCGACCAGGTGGTAGTCGACCGGTTGGCCGTGATCGAGAACGATCACGTGGTTCTCACCGACCGTGGTCGCCTGCTCGCTGATGCGGTGATTCGCACGATCCTGACCTGACGCGGCACCATCCTTTGCCGCGTAATGTGGCCGTGGTGGCCATCATTCATCGTGCGCAGCTGAATCCGTCCAAGAACGACCTGCTCCGAGCGTGGGTGCCCAAGCAGCCATGGATCGGGTCGGTCGACTGTTCGACGCTCGAACGCGTCGACGCCTATCGTTTCGACGACCCGGACGGCGAGGTCGGAGTCGAGACGCATCTGCTCCGCTCTGCCGACGGTCGAATTCTTCAGGTCCCGCTCACTTATCGTGGTGCTCCGCTGGACGGGGCGGAGACTGCGCTGATCGCGACCATGGATCATTCGGTACTGGGCGAGCGGTGGGTGTACGACGCTTGCTGCGATCCGGTCTACGTGAGCGCGGTGGCGACCGCGATTCTGACCGGTGGGGCCGGAGTCGATCTGGTTTTCGCGGACTCCGCCGATCACATCCCGGTGACGGCTCACGTAGTAGGCAGCGGTACGGCCGGCGCTTCCGTACCGGAAGTCGAATCGGTGACCTGCTCGACAGTCGGCACCGACACGATCATCAGCGCGGGAGAACTGGAATTGACCGTGGTGAGAGTGATCGACGCAGATCGAGTGTCAGGCTCGGCGACGCTCACCGGAACCTGGCCGGGGCAGCCGAATCCCGCACTGCTCGCGTTCGTCGGTTGAGTCTCGGCGCCTGAGTCGCGTGAGCGTCAGCGGACGCCCTCGATGACACCGGGCATCGCGTCGAAGTCGAAGACACGCGCGTGCAGCACGACGCGGTTTCGCAGGGCCGAACGAACCGCTCGGTGCAGGCCGTCCTCGAGGTAGAGAGTGCCGCGCCACTGCACTGCGTGAGGGAACAGATCGCCGTAGAAGGTCGAGTCCTCCGACAGCAGGCGATCGAGTTCGAGGACCTTCGTGGTGGTCACGATCTCGTCGAGTCGAACCTGACGTGGAGGGAACTTCGACCAGTCGCGTAGAGACAGTCCGTGATCGGGATACGGTTTGCCGTCCATCACGCCTTTGAAGATCATGTGCCGCCTTGTCCATGGTTGTGCGATCGACCCTTCGCCGATCTCGCTCCACAGTAAGGGCAACAGCCGTCTCTGGCGCTCGGGCGATTAGACTGCCAGTGGGAACCGATGTGTAAATGTCGGTGTTCGTTCTGTTCAGGAAACGGAGGTGGCAACGATGTCGAGTACCGACGACAGGCGTTTCGAGGTCTTACGTGCAATCGTGGCCGATTACGTCTCCACCCAGGACCCGGTGGGATCCAAGGCCCTGGTCGAGCGTCACAACCTCGGAGTGTCGAGCGCCACTGTGCGCAACGACATGGCATTCCTCGAGGCCGAGGGCTACATCGCCCAACCGCACACCAGTTCCGGCCGCGTCCCCACCGACAAGGGATACCGCGAGTTCGTCGATCGCATCGCCGACGTCAAGCCCATGTCCGGGCCCGAGCGACGAGCGATCCTCGAGTTCTTGGAGTCGGGTGTCGACCTCGACGACGTTCTGCGCCGCGGCGTGCGACTGCTCGCGCAACTGACCCGTCAGGTCGCGGTTGTCCAGTACCCGTCGCTGTCCGCGTCGTCGGTTCGCCACCTCGAGGTGGTCGCATTGACGCCGGCGCGCCTGCTTCTCGTTCTCATCACCGATTCCGGCCGCGTCGATCAGCGAATCGTCGAACTCGGGGACGTCCTCGAAGACGAAGACCTTTCCCGGTTGCGCGCGCTTCTCGGCGGGGCCCTGGAAGGCAAGCGCCTGGCCGCCGCGTCGATTGCCGTGGCGGAACTGGCCGACGAGTCTCCGGCCGACCTGCGCGACGCCGTGATCCGGTCGGCAACGGTTCTGGTCGAGACCCTGGTCGAACATCCGGAAGATCGCCTCGTTCTGGGCGGAACCTCCAACCTCACGCGCAACGCCGCCGATTTCTCCGGTCTGGCCGGCTTCCCCGGTTCGCTGCGCGCAGTGCTCGAAGCACTGGAAGAGCAGGTAGTGGTCCTCAAACTGCTCGCTGCGACTCAGAATTCCGGCACGGTCACCGTCCAGATCGGTGAAGAGACGCAGGTCGAACAGATGCGCGGAACCTCCGTGATTTCGACTGGCTACGGCGCGGCCGGTACCGTTTTCGGTGGTGTCGGTGTGCTCGGACCCACTCGGATGGACTATCCGGGAACAATTGCATCGGTTGCCGCCGTTGCCAGATACATCGGCGAAGTTCTCTCCGAGCGATGACGGACGTCGACATTTGGTCGGCACACCTCCTCGCGAGGACTGAGGAAAACCTAGAAGTAAGAGAAGGACGAGAGACTCAACGTGGCACGGGATTACTACGGATTGCTCGGCGTCGGCAAGAACGCGACAGACCAGGAGCTCAAGCGCGCTTACCGCAAGCTGGCACGCGAACTGCACCCGGACGTCAACCCTGACGAGGCGGCGCAGGCCAAGTTCAAGGAGATCTCGACGGCCTACGAGGTCCTGACCGACCCGGAGAAGCGTCGCATCGTCGATCTCGGCGGAGACCCGCTCGAGTCCGGTGGCGGCGGAGGTGGTGGCTTCGGCGGCGGATTCGGTGGCGGTGGCCTCGGCGACGTCTTCGAAGCCTTCTTCGGCGGCGGTGGCGGCGCAGGTCGTGGGCCGCGCGGTCGCGTTCAGCCCGGAGCCGACTCGTTGCTTCGCACCAAGCTGACCCTCGCAGAATGTGCGACGGGCGTCAGCAAGCACGTGACCGTCGAGACGGCCATTCTGTGCGACAGCTGCACCGGAGCCGGAACCAACGGCGACTCCAAGCCTGTCCGCTGTGAGACCTGCAACGGTGCCGGCGAAGTTCAGTCCATCCAGCGCTCGTTCCTCGGCCAGGTCATGACCTCGCGTCCCTGCCCGACGTGCCGCGGTGCCGGTGAGACCATCCCGGATCCCTGCCACAAGTGTGGCGGCGACGGCCGAGTGCGGGCCAAGCGCGACATCACGGTGAAGGTTCCGGCGGGCGTTGCCGGTGGCATGCGCATCCGTTTGACTGCGCAGGGTGAAGTCGGCCCAGGCGGCGGACACCCCGGCGACCTCTACGTCGAGATCGTCGAGCAGCAGCACGACGTCTTCGTTCGGGACGGTGAAGACCTGCACTGCACCATCCGTGTTCCCATGGTCGACGCAGCACTGGGTACCAGCGTCACCGTCGACACCATCATCGACGGCCCCAAGGAAATCACCATCGAGCCAGGCACCCAGCCCGGGCACGTTGCTGTTCTTCGCGGTCACGGTATGCCGAAACTGCGGTCGGGAGTGCGCGGCGACGTCCACGCTCACCTCGAGGTGGTCATCCCGAGCCGCCTCGATCACAAGCAGTCCAAGCTGCTCAAGGAATTCAAGCTGCTCCGCGATCGTGACGAGGCCGAGGTCGTTTCGACGACGTCGCAGAACAGCGGTGGTCTGTTCTCGCGTCTTCGCGAAGCATTCAGCGGCCGCTGACGGTGGCCGCAACGGTCTTCTTTCTCGACCCGGTTCCCGGCGTCGGTGAAATCGCAGTTCTGGACGGGCAGGAGGGTCGCCACGCGGCCACTGTCCGCCGGATCGGTGTCGGCGAGCGTTTGGTGTTGGCCGACGGCCGTGGCCGGGTAGCCGACGCCGAGGTGACGAGCGTCGGCAAGGATCGCCTCGAACTGTTGGTCAGCGACGTTCAGGTTCTCGAGCAGCCCAAGCCGTTGGTGACCCTGATTCAGGCACTGCCCAAGGCCGAGCGCTCCGAGTTGGCCGTCGAACTGGCCACCGAGGCTGGTATCGACGCCGTGATTCCGTGGCAGTCCCTGCGTTGTGTCGCCAAATGGGAAGGCCCGAAGCTCGCCAAGGGCGTCGCACGCTGGCGAAGTGCCGCAGTGTCTGCGGCGAAGCAGTCCAGACGCGCGTTCGTCCCGGAGATTTCGGATCTGCACAAGACGGCGGCGGTGATCGCGTTGGTTCGCGACGCCGTTGCCCGCGGCGCTGTGGTTGCGGTGCTTCACGAATCGGCGACGACGCCGTTGGCCGGCTTGCCGTTGGCGAGCGCGGACGAGGTATTTCTCGTTGTCGGTCCCGAAGGTGGGCTCGACGATTCGGAGATCAGTGCGTTGTCGGAGGCCGGGGCCACTCCGGTGCTTCTCGGGCCGACGGTCCTGCGCACGTCGACTGCCGGAGCCGTCGCTCTGGGCGCCATCGGAGTGCTGACCGATCGCTGGGGACCACGGCCACTGCACTGATCTTGTTGTGACTGCACTGATCTTGTTGTGACTGCACTGATCTTGTTGTGACTGCACTGACGTTGGTGTGATCCCGAGCTGAATCGGATCCGGCGCTCAGCGAAGTGTCAGATTTGCGCACTATCGTAAGGACGTCGGGGGTCGCCTTCGGCGTGAGTTGGTTCGGGGATTTCAGGAGGCCAGATGTTGTCACGTGCGCATATGCGAATTGCCGGAGCGGTGTGTGCCGCGGCGGCGATGATGCTGGTTGCGGGGTGCACTGTCTCCACCGGAGACAACCCGGGCTCTTCCGGTAATGCCGTCACCACCACACCGAACAGCGAGGCGCTCGTCACCGTCACTCCCGCCGACGGCGGAACCCCCGTGAGCCCCCTCGATCCCATCGAGGTCCAGGTCGCGAAGGGAACACTGACGACCGTCGCGCTGACCAATCCCGAAGGTAAGGAAGTCGCCGGTATCACGACGCCTGACAAGACGTCCTGGAAGCCGAGCGAACCACTCGGTTACGGCAAGACCTACAAGCTTGTCGTCGATGCCGTCGACGCGAATGGTGTTGCCACGACCAAGAACACGACGCTGACCACCGTCGCGCCGAGTAATCAGACTCGCGCGTACATCAACACCACCGGTGGCGCCTCGATTTCGGACGGTGGCACGTACGGCGTCGGCACGGTCGTCGCCGTTCATTTCGACGAGTTGATCGGTGACAAAGCCGCGGCCGAGAAGTCTCTGGTGGTCACCACCAATCCGCCCGTACAAGGATCGTGGTACTGGGTCGACGGTCAGAACGTTCACTGGCGTCCGCAGAATTACTACGCACCAGGCACGACGGTCTCGGTGAACGCGAACATCTACGGCAAGCAACTCGGCAACGGACTGTACGGCCAACAGGACGACACCGTGTCCTTCAAGATCGGCGACTCCCACGTCGCGGTCGCCGACGACAACACCAAGATGGTGACCGTCTACGAAAACGGTCAGGTGATCAAGGAAATGCCGACCTCGATGGGTATGGGCGGCACCGAAACGATCGGCGGCACGACGCTCTCGTTCTGGACCCAGCCCGGCACGTACACCGTGATGGACAAGGCCAATCCCGTCATCATGGATTCGTCGACCTACGGTCTGCCGATCAACTCGCGCCTGGGCTACAAGGAATCCATCAACTGGGCCACCCGCATCAGCACGGACGGTATCTATCTTCACGAGTTGGAGAGCACCGTCTGGGCGCAGGGAAACACCGACACCTCGCACGGTTGCCTCAATCTCAGTGCGGCCAATGCCAAATGGTTCTTCGATTTCTCGCAGCCAGGGGATGTCGTCGAGATCAAGAACACCGGCGGGGCTCCGCTGGAGGTGTGGCAGAACGGCGACTGGACCCTCTCGTGGGCAGACTGGGCCGCAGGCAGCGCCCTCGCCTGAGATAGATTTCCTCGGTGCCTCGATTCAAGATTCCGTACGGCCGACACGAGCAACAGTTCGGGCATCTCTACGTTCCCGACGAGGCGGTTGACGGCCCGATCCCGATCGTCATGCAGATCCACGGCGGCTTCTGGAGCGGGCAGTACGGATTGAATCTGGGCACCGCATTTGCCGTCGAACTCGCGCGGCACGGCGTCGCAGTGTGGAACATCGAATACCGCCGCCTCGGGGCGGGCGGTGGTTGGCCGGAAATGTCCGCCGACGTGAAAACGGCGTACGACGAAATCCCCGGACTGGTTGCCGCGAAGTCCTCGGCCGAATTCGATCTGAATCAGATTCGCCTGCTCGGGCATTCGGCCGGCGGACATCTTGCAGTGTGGCTGGCGGGGGAGAAGGACACGTTCACCCGGCCTGAACGGGTCATCGCGCAGGCTGCCGCACTCGATCTGGCGTCGGCAGGCGAGCGTGGACGACGGATCAGTTTCATCGAGGATCTGTTCGGCGTTCCGTTCGAAGCGGACCCGGATCTGTATCGCAATGCGTCGCCACAGCATCGACTGCCGATCGGCGTACCCGTTGTGTGCGTCACGGGTGCGGAGGATCTGCAGGTGCCGGCCAAGGTGAGCTCCCGGTATGCGAAGGCTGCCGAAGCGGCTGGTGATCCCGTGGCACTGCGCGTGATCGAGGGCGAAGGACACGACGCATTCCTCTCACCCTCGACCGAGTCCTGGCGGGTCTCCCGCGAGTTGGTTCTCGCCGAAGACCCGCTGGCTCCGAGCACGTCAGACTGACACGGGGCCTTCTTGTACAGGGGCCTTCTTGCCCGGCAGGATGAACGCCACGACAACTGCCCCCACGAACAGTGCAAGGCCGCCCGCCCAGCTGGCCGCCGAAATCGCGTCGGCGTAGGCACTGCCGGCGGCGTCGAGCAACGGCGCTGCCTGAGCTGCAGCCAAGGGGTTGCCTGCCATCTCTTCGGCGACCAACGAAGCGCCGCCGACGGATTCTCCCGACACCTCCATCGCGTACGCGGCCTGTTGCGCCAGCTCACCCGTCAACTGTGGAACCTGCATACCGCTGATGAATCCTGCGATCGAATCCTTGTAGCTCGCAGCGAGGATCGAGCCCAGGATCGCGATTCCCAGAGAGCCGCCGAGTTCGATGGCGGTGTCGTTGAGGCCACCAGCAGCGCCGAGATCGTCCTCGGAGAAGTTGTCCATGATGGCGTCGGTGGCCGGCGGTTCACTCAAGCCGATGCCCAGGCCGAGCAGGATCAGTGGGACAGCGAACATCCAGTAGCCCGAATCGCCGTCTACCTGCGTGAGAATCAGAACACCGACCGCGGCGACGACCATGCCGCCGACGATGGATGCCCGGACGCCGATCAGCGGAGTGATCCGGCCACTGACCACGGCGCCGATCGAAACGGCAATTGCCAAGGGCAGCAGACGAACACCGGTTTCGAGTGCGCCGTAGCCGAGGATGAACTGGAACTGCTGTGAGATGAAGTAGATGGCACCGAAGGCGGCCAGGAAGAGCAGAAGTACGGCGAGTGTCGCGCCGCCGACCATGCGCTGGCCGAGTTTGCGGACGTCGAGCAGTGGCTGCGGGTGACGCAGTTCCCAGACGACGAACGAGACGAGGCCGATCGCAGCGAGCACGGCGGCGCCGATGGGTCCGCCGGTCCACCCGAAGTGGAATCCGTTGATGATCGAGTACACGAGCGAGCCGATGGTGACCACCGAGAGTGCTCCGCCGATCCAGTCGATCCGGCCCAGGTGCTCGGCCTTGCTCGGCGGCACCAGGATTACGGCGGCGACGGCAGCGACTGCGGCGATCGGGACGTTGATCAGGAAAGTGACGCTCCAGGAATGGCTGTCGAGAATCCATCCGGCCAACAGCGGGCCGAGGGCAATCGCCAGACCCGACGTCGCCGCCCACGCCGCGATGGCGCGTGATCGCTCCGCCTTGGGAAAGGTCGCGACCAGAAGCGAAAGCGTCGCGGGCATGATGATCGCGGCGCCGACGCCCATGATCATTCGTGCCGCGATGACGGCGTTGGTGGTGTCCGCGATACTGCCGAAGACGGCGCCGCCGGCGAACACGGCGAGTCCGGCCAGAAGCGCTCCGCGGCGACTGTACTTGTCACCGATCACGCCGAACAGCAACATCAGCGCGGCGTAGGGGACTGTGTAGCCGTCGATGACCCATTGCAGTTGCGTGCTGGTGAGCCCGAGGTCTCTGGTCATGTCCGGCGCCGCGACGATCAGCGCGGTATTCGCCATCACGACGATCAGCAGACTCAGGCACAACACCCCGAGCGCGGCCCACCGCCGTGAGTACGGCTGGTCCATCTCCGAGACAGGTTTGCTCATGAGTGTCGTCATGACGCGACTCCGTTCCTGATGATCGAAGAGACTCCTCGATCTATTTGCACACTGATGTGTAAGTTAATAACTTGCACACCGATGTGCAACTATGATTGACCTAGATCACAGTTGGGCAGTCGAAAGAGGTGGAACGCGCGTTGACGCATTCGGGCACAGTCGTTTCGGGAACTGCCGAATCGGGCGGAAGGCAGCGTCGTAGTCAGGCCGCGGCGAATCGCAATCGCATCATCGAGGCGGCGATCACGGCGTTCGCTGCTGATCCGGATGCGAGCATGGACGACGTCGCAAAGGCTGCCGGTGTGGTCAGACGAACCGTGTACGCGCATTTCGACAGCCGTGAGGCGCTGATCAACGGCATCGTGGACGAGGCGTCGACCGATCTCGTTGCTGCGCTGAGCCAAGCCGGTGAGCCGCCCGAGCGCCCCGATCTGGCGACTGCCGTACTGGCATTGCTGTCATGGCCGGTCGGTGATCGATTCCGGATGCTGCTCAGTTTTGCTCGCAAAGAGTTGGGGGAGCAGCGGATTCTCGATTTAATGGAGCCCGCGCGCGCCGTGAGTATCAGCGTCGTCGAGCGAGGTCAGCGTGACGGCACCTTCTCGACATACCTGCCGGCCGAGACTCTGGTAGCGATGACCGAGGCGATCACGATCACGTTGTTCGATCAGGCCAACAGTGGGCTCATCACCGACTCTGGCGAATCCTTTGCCGCCGTATGCCTGGTCATCGCGGGTATCAGTCCGGACAGAAGCGCCGAGATCGTCGCTGAAGCGTCGGAATGGATCCGAGAATCGCTGCCGTCCGGTCGCCGCGAGGATTAGGCCGGGACGATTAACAAGTGGGCCGTGTCCGACTCTGGCGCTAGACTTCGAAGTATCGAGGCTCACGAGTCGAGTGGGCTGATCGGACCAGAAAGCAGGCCATATTCACCACGTGAGTGAACACAGTGAACTCGACGGGAACCGTGTAACCACCATCACCGATCGCGCTCTGCCCGCAGAGCGCACCGTCCGTTCGAGTATGGATCTGGCGCCGGAGACCGTGCGCCAAATCCTGGGGGCGACGGACGAGAATCTCACCGCGATCGAACGTGAGCTTCGTGCCGACATTCACGTACGTGGCGGAACTGTCTCATTGTCGGGGACGGCTGCAGACGTTGCGCTGGCAGAACGTGTGTTCAGTGAATTGGCGTCGCTGGCCGGTCGGGGGCAACCCATCGCACCGGATGCTGTTCGACGAACCATCGGCATGCTCACCAACGAGGTCGGCGAGTCTCCGGCCGAGGTGCTCTCCCTCGACATTCTTTCGCGTCGGGGCAAGACGATTCGGCCCAAGACCCTCAACCAGAAACGCTACGTCGACGCCATCGACGAGAACACCATCGTGTTCGGAGTCGGCCCGGCCGGCACCGGCAAGACCTACCTCGCCATGGCCAAGGCCGTTCAGGCGTTGCAGGCCAAGCAGGTCTCTCGGATCATCTTGACCAGGCCGGCAGTCGAGGCAGGCGAGCGACTGGGCTTTCTGCCCGGCACGCTGCACGAGAAGATCGATCCGTATCTGCGCCCGCTGCACGACGCATTGCACGACATGATGGATCCCGAGGCGATTCCGAAGTTGATGCAGGCCGGAGTCATCGAGGTCGCTCCGCTCGCTTACATGCGCGGCCGGACGCTCAACGATGCCTTCATCATCTTGGACGAAGCGCAGAACACCACGGCCGAGCAGATGAAGATGTTCCTGACCCGTCTCGGGTTCGGTTCCAAGATCGTGGTCACCGGAGACGTGACCCAGGTCGATCTACCTGGTGGGGCCCGTTCGGGTCTGCGTGCGGCATCCGAAATCCTCACCGGGATCGACGATATTCATTTCGCCACCCTCGACAGCAGTGACGTCGTACGTCATCGGCTGGTCTCCCACATCGTCGACGCTTACGAGCGTCACGAATCGGATCGGTCCGGCGAGTTGGCCGTCGGAAACCGGGCGCAGCGCCGCGCTGCACATGCTCATTCACCGCGACGGTAGGCTGATCGACGCATCAACCCCTACTTTTCCCAGGAAAGAGCGTCGCACATGAGCATCGAGGTCTCGAACGAATCGGGCATGGACATCTCCGAACCGGAGTTGATCAGCGTTGCCCGTTTCGTGATCGCTCGGATGGATGTCCATCCGGCGGCCGAGCTGTCGATGGTTCTCGTCGACTCCGCGACGATGGCGGATCTGCACGTTCGCTGGATGGACCTGCCGGGCCCGACCGACGTCATGTCGTTCCCGATGGACGAACTCGAGCCGGGTGGCCGTCCTGATTCCCCGGAGCCGGGACCGTCGATGCTCGGCGACATCGTGTTGTGTCCGTCTTTTGCCGCGGATCAGGCTGACAAGGCCGGGCATTCACTGGCCCACGAACTTGCCCTCCTGACCGTCCACGGTGTGTTGCACCTCCTCGGCTACGACCACGCGGAGCCGGAAGAGGAGAAGGAGATGTTCGGCTTGCAGAACAGCCTCCTCGAAGAGTGGTACGAAGACCTTCGCCGTATCGACCGCGAAGCAGCACTGGCCGAACGCGATCAGAAGCTGCTCGGTAAGACCGGTTTCGTCGACGGAGTGGACCGATAACAGTTATCCGGGGGTTCTGTAGTGAGTAGCGCCATAGCGCTCTTTGTTCTGGCGATTGCTCTTGTCCCGGTCGGTGGTGTCTTCGCGGCCGTCGACTCGGCGCTCAACACCATTTCGTCGGCGCGCATCGACGAGATGGCAAAGGAAGAGCGAGCCGGCGCCGCGCGCGTGCAGCGCATTCTGACCGATCGTCCGCGATACGTGAATCTGATGGTCCTGCTTCGCATTTTGTGCGAGATCACGGCCACCGTCGTACTAGTTGGCGGTCTGATCGAGATCCTCTCGTTGGGCTGGGCGCTGACCGTCACCGCGGTGATCATGGTTCTCGTCTCGTACGTGGTCATCGGTGTCGGACCGAGAACGCTTGGGCGCCAACATGCGTACTCCATCGCGATGGCCGCGTCGTTGCCACTGCTGTGGATCGGTGTTCTGCTCGGGCCGATCAGTCGCGTCCTGATCCTCGTGGGTAACGCCTTGACCCCGGGTAAGGGCTTCCGCAACGGTCCGTTCGCTTCGGAAATCGAGTTGCGTGAACTCGTGGACATGGCGCAGGAACGCGGTGTCGTCGCCGACGAAGAACGCCGAATGATCCAGTCCGTCTTCGAACTCGGAGACACGTCGGCACGCGAGGTGATGGTGCCTCGCACCGACATGGTGTGGATCGAAAATGACAAGAATGCCGGACAGGCGACGTCGTTGGCCGTGCGCAGTGGTCACTCGCGCTTGCCGGTCATCGGGGAGAACGTCGACGACGTGCTCGGTGTCGTCTACCTCAAGGATCTGGTCAAGCAGACCTACCACCTGCCCGACGGCGGCCGGAACGTCAACGTCTGCGACGTCATGCGGCCGGCGGTCTTCGTTCCCGATTCGAAGCCACTCGACAGCTTGCTGGCCGAGATGCAGCGCGACCGCAATCACATGGCGATCCTCGTCGACGAGTACGGCGGAATCGCCGGGCTGGTCACGATCGAGGACGTCATCGAAGAGATCGTCGGTGAGATCGCCGACGAGTACGACGAGGACGAGACGCCGCCCATCGAGGATCTCGGTGACGGAATGTTCCGCGTATCCGCGAGACTTCCCATCGAAGACCTCGGCGAATTGTTCGATCTCGAACTCGAACTCGACGAGGTGGAGACCGTCGGCGGGCTGATCGGATACGTACTCGGCCGAGTTCCGCTTCCTGGTTCCGAGGTGGAATACGACGGTTTGATCCTGCGCGGTGAGGGAACCAACACGGGCCGAGGCCGGGTACGCATCAGCACGGTGTTCGTGCAGCGCATCCCGCGGTCCGAAGACGAAGAGACAGAAGACACCGATGACTGAGCGAGTGTTCAGCGAGGAGCAGTTATGAGCAAGAACGAATTCCGGTCAGGCTTCGTGTGTTTCGTGGGTCGACCCAATACGGGTAAGTCCACGCTGACCAATGCGTTGGTCGGCAGCAAGATCGCGATCACGTCCTCGCGCCCGCAGACGACGCGCCACACGATTCGTGGCATCGTTCACCGCGAGCATGCGCAGCTGATCCTGGTTGACACCCCTGGACTGCACAAGCCGCGCACATTGCTCGGGCAGCGCCTCAACGACCTGGTTCGTGACACGTACTCCGAGGTCGACGTCATCTGCCTGTGCATCCCGGCCGACGAGGCCATCGGGCCCGGAGACCGCTGGATCGTGCAGCAGATCCGTCAGATGGCGCCCAAGACCAAGCTGGTCGGCATCGTCACCAAGATCGACAAGGTCAGCCGCGACGCCGTCGGAAAGCAGTTGCTCGCGCTGTCCACCCTGCTCGGCCCCGAATCCGAGGTCGTTCCGGTGTCCGCGAAGTCGGGCGAACAGGTCGAGATCCTGGTCGACGTCCTCGCCGGTCTGATGGACGAGGGCCCGGCCTTCTACCCGGACGGGGAATTGACGGACGAGCCCGAAGAGGTGCTCATGGCCGAACTCATCCGTGAGGCTGCGCTCGAGGGTCTCGGCGAAGAATTGCCGCACTCCCTGGCCGTGGTGATCGAGGAGGTCATCCCGCGCGAAGGACGCACCGAGAAGCAGGGCGAGATGCTGGACGTCCACGCGTTGCTCTACGTCGAGCGGCCCAGCCAGAAGGGCATCGTCATCGGTAAGGGCGGAGCGCGTCTGCGGGAAGTCGGTACCAGTGCGCGCCTGCAGATCGAGAAGCTGCTCGGTGTGCGGATCTTCCTGGAGTTGCACGTCAAGGTTGCCAAGGACTGGCAGCGCGACCCGAAGCAGCTCGGCCGGCTGGGCTTCTAGGGCCTCCGGCCCCGTGAGCGGTTAAGGAGTCCAGGGACTGCCTAACCACTCACAGGGGCCGGAGGACCCTGAGGATCGCCGCGCCGATGTCCTGCTCGTCGACGCCGGTGGCCAGGCGTCGGAGTTGGAGTCCAGTGATGACGGCAACGAGCGTCGATGCAATCGATTCGGGATCCGGTACGCCGAGTGCCGTCAGAATCGTGACGGTCAAATCGTCGTAGGCGGCAAAGCATTCGACCGCCACTTCATGGAGTTCGTGGTCGCGGCCGGCGGCGATGTACATCTCGAACGGAGCGATTCGCTCGGCCGAGAACGAAAGATCTCGCGTCACCTTCTCAGCTATTGCCGCGGCATCCTCGACGCTGAGACCTTTGTCGCGGTACTCCTCGGCCAAGGCGCGCAGGCGCGTCGTCTCGTCTGTCACGAATCGAGACAGAGCAGCGCGGAGCATGTCCGACTGGCTCGCGAAGTGATACGTGATCGATCCGAGTGAGACGCCGGCCTGCGCGGCGATGCGCCGGTTGCTCACACCCGGGATGCCGTCGGTACCGACGACGTGCAGAACGGCATCGAGTATTCGCTCGCGAACGTCCCGGTTACTCATCGGGTCACCACCACGGCTCGGGGCGGATCTGATCCCAACGCAGGACCGATTCCAATTGTGAAGCGAGGGAGACCAACAGAGGTTCGGTGTTCTCGTTGCCCATCAACTGCGCACCGATGGGCAGGCCGGCCTTGCTGAATCCGGCCGGCACGTTGACCGAGGGCCAGCCGAGGACGTTCCACGGCCACGCGTACGGGCAGGCGCCGGTCATGACCTTGTCGGTGTCCCAACCACCGATGCCGTCGATCGCGGTCGCCATGATCGGTGGAGTTGCCGTCGTGGGTGCCAGGACGACGTCGTAGGTGTCGAAGATCGCTCCGATCCGCTTTCGCATCCGCGGTTCGGCCGCGCGGGCCGCGCGCAGTGGTGCACCACGAAGTAGCTTGCCGTTCTGTGCATTTCCGCGTGTTCTGGCATCGACCAGTGTCGGGTCGGGAACGCGTCCGAGCCAGTCGTGGACCCCGACGAGTGAGCGGGGCAGAAAGTTCAGGCCGAAGATCAGGCCGTATGCGGGATCGTCGACGACGACGTGGTGTCCGAGTTCCCGCAGCGTGTCGGCGATCGAATGCACGGCCAGGCGCACTTCCGGGTCCAGCTTCACAGGAGTGGCGGTGAACGGATTACGAAGGGAAAGAGCGATTTTCAGCTTTCCGGGGTCGCGTCCCACCGCGTCGCTGACGGTGACCGGTGTCGGCTTGTGGAGATCGCCGTCGTGGTTGCCGGCAGCGACGTCGAGCAGCAGTGCCGCGTCGGCGACGGTGCGAGCGAGCGGGCCGTTGACCGTCAGGCCGTAGAAGGCTTCGGCGTCGGGCCAGGTGGAGATGCGCCCGCGCTGCGGTTTGATTCCGACGAGGTTGGTCCAGGCCGCGGGGATTCGGATGGAACCGGCTCCGTCGGAACCGATTCCGGCGCTGACCAATCCGGCAGCGACGGCCGCGGCGGTGCCGCCCGACGATCCGCCTGGAGTGTGGTGACGCGACCACGGATTGCGCGTGTAACCGAAGGCTGAACCGCTCGTGAGCGGCCACTGGCCCAGTTCCGGGCTGTTGGTCTTGCCTACGATCACTGCGCCGGCGTCGCGGAGGCGTCGAATCATCTCCGAGTCCTCGGTCTTGGCCGGGAAATCGCCAGGGCAACCGAAGGCGGTGGGTTCGCCGGTGATGTCGACGTCGTCCTTTACTGCGATCGGCACGCCGAGAAGAGGTAGGCGCTCGCCGAGTGCGAGACGCCTGTCGGACTCGGCAGCTTCTTCGAGTGCCTTCTCGCGCCGCACGATCTTGAACGCATTGAGGTGAGGCTGAGTGGCCTCGATCCGGCTCAGCGTTGCCTCCGTGGCCGCGACGGACGAGGTAGCACCCGAAGCCAGACTCGCAACCTGGTCGACAAGGCCGGGGGCGAGATCGTGGTCGGTTCGAGAAGTCATCAGGTTCCCTTCGCAAAACTGTTCGTTCGAACGAACAGTAACTTGTTTCAGTATTAGCGAACTTGGGTTCCGCGTCAAGATCGCGTCAAGACGCCAGGTCAGTGCGTAAGTGGATCGTCAGAGACACGGAATCGGCCTCTCTGGAGGTCGAAGCTGAGAGAGCGCATCCGGTCGAGGGCGACCGAGCGTCATGGCTGCGATGCACAGCAGCACGGCAAAAGATTTCGAAGAGGGAAGCTCATGGCCGATCTGGCCTACGTTGCTCTGATTCTCGGCGGTTTTCTCGTGTGCGCGCTGGTGCTGCGCGCCCTACAGGCGAGCGCTCCCAAATGACGGTTGCCGGTGTGGTCAGCGTGGTTCTGATCGCCGTCGCCGCGGCATTGGTCATTTATCTGCTCGTTGCACTCGTAGATCCTGAGAGGTTCTGATGTCGCCCGCTCTTGCAGCCGGCCTGCAGATCGCTTTTGTCCTCGCCGTTCTGGCAATCGCCTACGTTCCGGTGGGCGACTACATGGCACGCGTTTACTCGTCGACGCGGCATCTGCGGGTCGAGAGTGTGATCTACCGCGTCGGCCGGATCGACTCGCGGGCCGAGCAGACGTGGTACGGCTACGCCGCAAGCGTTCTCGGATTCTCGTTGGCGAGCGCATTGTTCTTGTACTTTCTCCAACGGATTCAGGGTGTACTACCGCTGAGTGACGGACTGTCCGGCGTCAGCCCTGCCGTTGCCTTCAACACCGCGATTTCCTTTGTGGCGAACACGAACTGGCAGTCGTACACGCCGGAAACGACGATGAGCAACTTCGTTCAGCCCGTCGGCCTGGCGGTGCAGAACTTCGTCTCTGCCGCAGTCGGGATGGCGGTGGCCATCGCATTGGTTCGTGGCTTCATTCGGGTTGCCCGGGGCGGCGAGATCGGCAACTTCTGGGTCGATCTGACGCGTGGTTCTCTGCGCATCCTCCTCCCGTTCTCCTTCGTGATCGCCCTGATCCTGTTGAGCCAGGGAGTGATCCAGTCGTTCCACAGCGGTTTCGCCTCCACCGGCCTCGACGGCAATGCGGTGACCAATGCACTAGCTCCCGTCGCGTCCCAGGAAGCGATCAAGGAACTCGGCACCAACGGCGGCGGGATCTTGGCTGCCAACTCGGCGCACCCGTTCGAGAACCCCACCCCGCTGAGCAATATCGTCGAGATTCTGGCGATCCTGTTGATTCCGGTCTGCCTCACACGAACATTCGGAACTCTCGTCGGTGATCGTAGGCAAGGCCTCACCCTGCTCGCAGTGATGGGAATCCTGTGGAGCGGACTGCTCGCGGTGACGCTCGCTGCCGAATCCGGCGCACGCGGTGTTGCCGCCACAGCAGCTGGTTCGATGATGGAGGGCAAGGAAGTTCGCTTCGGAATCCCCGGATCGGCATTGTTTGCGGTGGCGACCACGGGAACGTCGACGGGCGCGGTGAACTCGGCCCACGACAGCATGTCGCCCCTCGGCGGCGGCGCGGTCCTGCTCAACATGTTGCTCGGCGAAATCGCGCCGGGCGGGGTTGGAACCGGCCTCTACGGGATTCTCGTGCTGGCGCTGATCGCAGTGTTCGTCGGCGGACTGTTGGTCGGTCGCACGCCCGAATACCTCGGCAAGAAGTTGGGTCGACGCGAGATAACCCTTGCGGCGCTGTCGATCCTGGTCATGCCCGCACTGGTCCTGATCGGTACCGCCATCACCGTGATCCTCGGTTCGACCACCGGTTATCAAGGCAACGGGGGAGATCCGGGCACGCCGGGATCGATCCACGGGTTCAGCGAGGTGCTCTACGCTTTCGCTTCCGCCTCGAACAACAACGGCAGCGCGTTCGGCGGTCTGACCGTCACCAGCGACTGGTTCCAGTCGTCTCTCGGAATCTGCATGCTCCTAGGCCGATTCCTGCCGATCATCTTCGTTCTCGCTCTGGCCGGTGCGCTGGCCTCTCAGAAGAAGGTGGCGCCGACGGCCGGCACCCTCCCCACATCCGGTCCGATGTTCACCGGCCTGTTGACCGGAACCGTCGTTCTTGTTGCTGCACTTACATTCTTCCCGGCCCTCGCGCTGGGCCCGCTAGCGGAGGCTCTTCAATGACCGTGCGTATCAGTGAGAAACCCGTGGTAGCGCAAGACGCTGCCGACAAGGTTGATCCAGGGCAGTCCCGTCAAGTACACGCAGGCGTATTCAACCCGCGGCAGATGATCACCGCGTTGCCGGGGGCCGTACGCAAACTCGATCCACGCCACTTGGCGCGTAACCCGGTCATGTTCGTGGTGTTCGTCGGTTCCGTCATCACCACCGTCATGGCGATCGCCGATCCCTCGGTGTTCTCCTGGGTGATCACCCTGTGGCTCTGGTTCACGGTGATCTTCGCGAACCTCGCCGAATCCGTGGCCGAAGGGCGAGGCAAGGCTCAGGCGGCCAGCCTGCGCAAGGTCAAGCAGGACACCACAGCACATCGGATCACGATGAGCGGCGCGATCGAATCGGTTTCCGGCACCGAACTGGTGGTCGGCGACCGGGTGATCGTGGTTGCCGGCGAGGTCATCCCCGGCGACGGCGACGTGGTCGAAGGTATTGCCTCCGTGGATGAATCGGCGATCACCGGTGAATCCGCCCCGGTAGTCCGTGAATCCGGTGGCGACCGCTGCGCCGTCACCGGTGGTACGACGGTTCTCTCCGACCGGATCGTCGTGGAAATCACCGCAGCACCGGGCAGTTCGTTCGTGGACCGGATGATCGCGCTCGTCGAAGGCGCCTCGCGTCAGAAGACACCCAACGAGATTGCGCTCAACATCCTGCTCGCGTCGTTGACGGTCATCTTCCTCCTCGCCGTCGTAGCCATCGGCCCGATGGGCTTGTACGCGGGGCACGAGCAGGATCCGATCAAGCTGATCGCACTCCTCGTCTGCCTGATCCCGACGACCATCGGAGCGCTGCTCTCGGCAATCGGTATCGCGGGCATGGACCGCCTCGTCCAGCGCAACGTTCTCGCGATGTCGGGGCGTGCCGTGGAAGCTGCGGGCGACATCGACACCCTGTTGATGGACAAGACCGGAACCATCACCTTCGGCAACCGCCGGGCGACCGCGCTCCACCCGGCACCCGGCGTATCCGCCGACGATCTTGCTGCGGCAGCGCGCTTGTCGAGCCTGGCTGACGGAACTCCCGAGGGACGGAGCATCGTCGAGTTGTGCGCAGCAGAGTTCTCTCTCGCGGCCGAACCGACGCTCGACGAGGAACGCGCCGAGTTCGTTCCCTTCACGGCACAAACGCGGATGAGCGGACTCGACCACTCCGGACGCCAAATCCGAAAGGGTGCAGCAGATGCGGTGATGCACTGGGTCGTCAGTGGCGGTGGACATGCAGAGACCGCGGTGACCGATACCGTGAACGACATCGCCCAAGCCGGCGGAACACCACTGGTAGTTGCCGTCAAGCACGGTGAGAGCACCTCGATCCTCGGCGTGATCGCGTTGTCCGACGTCGTCAAGCCGGGAATGGCTGACAGGTTCGCCGAACTCCGGGCGATGGGTATTCGCACGATCATGATCACCGGCGACAATCCGTTGACTGCGAAGGCGATTGCCGATGAGGCGGGCGTCGACGACTTCATGGCGGAGGCCACCCCGGAAGACAAACTGGCCCTGATCCGGAAGGAGCAGGAAGGCGGACGTCTCGTCGCGATGACCGGTGACGGGACCAATGATGCGCCCGCCCTTGCCCAGGCGGATGTCGGGGTCGCGATGAACACGGGAACCTCGGCAGCCAAAGAGGCCGGGAACATGGTCGATCTCGATTCCGATCCCACCAAGTTGATCGAGGTAGTGGAAATCGGCAAGCAATTGCTGATCACCCGCGGCGCCTTGACCACATTCTCGTTGGCGAACGACCTGGCGAAGTACTTCGCAATCCTGCCGGCATTGTTCAGCGGCATCTACCCGCAGCTGGACGCGTTGAACATCATGCGGCTCGCCACCCCCGAATCGGCGATCGTCTCGGCCGTGATCTTCAACGCCTTGGTGATCATCGGGTTGATTCCGTTGGCACTCAAGGGTGTTCGATACCGACCGTCGACAGCATCGCAGTTGCTCGGACGTAACCTGCTCGTCTACGGTCTCGGCGGTGTGATCACACCGTTCGTCGGTATCTGGTTGATCGATCTCGTCGTGCGTTTGATTCCTGGAATTGGGTGACCTGACATGCGTTTCACTATCGGTTTTGCCAAACAGGTGTGGGCGGGTTTGCTCGTATTACTTGCACTCACGGTCGTTCTCGGTGTGATCTATCCTGCCGCGGTGTGGGGGGTCAGCCGGATCAGCTCCGGATCTGCCGAAGGCTCACCGGTCACTGATGCCGCCGGTTGCGTGGTCGGCAGTGCCTGGGTGGGTGTTGATCCGCAGGTTGCCGAAGGGCAGCAGGACCCGTTCTTCCACAACCGCGTTGTCGGATCCGTTTCGGACGAGGATCCTTTTGCCCCCGGTGATCCCGCTGCGGCACTGCCGTCCAACCAGGGGCCGAGCAGCGAGATTCTGGCCGGATTCATCATCGAGCGCCGGGCGGCCATCGCGGCACGTGAGGGCGTCGACCCGGCATCGGTTCCCGTCGACGCAGTCACCGGTTCGGGCTCGGGTATCGATCCCCACATCAGTCCGGCGTACGCCGAGCTGCAGGTCGCGAGGGTGGCGGCGAACAACGGCATCTCGGAAGACCAGGTGCGGGACTTGGTGGCTGAGCACACCGACGGTCGGCAACTCGGATTTCTCGGAGCCGAGCGAGTCAACGTCCTGGAATTGAACCTGGCACTCGGATTGACGGCACCTACGTGTGCTGCGCCGACGACTGGTGGATGATTGTCACGTGAGTTCTTCGGAGAAGGTCGGTCAATCTTTCGGTAGGGCACGCAAACGTGGTGAATTGCGTATCTACCTCGGCGCTGCCCCCGGCGTCGGAAAGACCTTCGCGATGCTCGGTGAGGCTCATCGACGTCGAGATCGTGGCTGTGACGTGGTCGCGGCCGTTGTGGAGACACACGGCCGCGCCCGCACGGCGGCGCAGATCGGTGACCTCGAGATCATTCCGCCGAAGCTGGTGGACTATCGCGGAACACGGATGCCGGAACTGGACGTCGAGGCCGTGTTGGCTCGGCGGCCGGCCCTTGTCCTCGTGGACGAGTTGGCACACACCAACACGCCGGGGAGTAAGAATCACAAGCGCTGGCAGGACGTGCAGGAACTGCTCGAAGCCGGGATCGACGTCCTGTCCACGGTCAACGTGCAACACCTCGAAAGCCTCAACGACGTTGTCGCGCACATCACCGGCGTGGTTCAGCAGGAGACGGTTCCGGACGCGATAGTGCGTAGTGCGGCGCAGGTCGAGCTGGTCGACATCACTCCGGAGGCGCTGCGCCGCAGACTTTCTCACGGCAACGTGTATTCGCCGGAGCGTGTCGATGCGGCATTGGGTAACTACTTCAGACGCGGAAACCTCACGGCGCTACGCGAACTGGCTCTGCTGTGGGTGGCCGATCAGGTGGACGCCGCCCTGGCGAAGTACCGGGCCGAGAACAAGATCACCGATACCTGGGAGGCGCGCGAGCGTGTCGTCGTTGCCGTGACCGGGGGACCGGAGTCGGAAACGCTGGTACGACGCGCATCCCGTATCGCGTCGAAATCGAGTGCCGAGCTGATGGTGGTCCACGTCGTGCGCGGTGACGGACTCACCGGCGTCTCGGCTCCGGAGATGGGCAAGGTGCGCGCGTTGGCCGTCGGGGTCGGCGCCACGCTTCACACCGTTGTCGGTGACGACGTACCGTCGACGCTTCTCGAATTCGCCCGCGAGGAGAACGCCACACAGTTGGTTCTGGGAACGTCTCGACGTTCTCGGCTGGCGCGCATCCTCGACGAGGGGATCGGCGCCGCGGTGGTTCAGCAGTCCGGCGGCATCGACGTTCACATGGTCACCCATGAGGAAACGACCGTCCGTCGGCGGATCTCGTTGTTCGGCCGATCCGAGTACCGCTTGCTGTCGTGGATTGCGGCAGTGGTGGTTCCGACGGCCGCAGCCGGACTCATGGGTCTGATCGACCGGATCTCCGGCGTGCAGGGCGAAAATGCGTTGTTCTTCGTGGTGGTGGTTCTGGTCGCGCTGCTCGGTGGTGTCGGGCCGGCAATGCTGTCTGCTCTGTTATCGGGACTGCTGCTCAATTACTTCTTCACCGACCCCAGGTACAGCTTCACGATCGCCGAACCCGACAACTTCATCACGACGGTGGTGCTGCTGATAGTGGCTGTGGCAGTGGCCGTTCTGGTGGACGCTGCCGCCAAAAAAGCTCGAGAAGCGAAGCGCGCTTCGGAGGAAGCGGAACTTCTGACACTGTTTGCGGGGTCGGTTCTCCGCGGTGCTGACCTGTCCACGCTGCTCGAGAAAGCTCGCGAAATCTACCGTCAACGGGGGGTTTCAGTGGTGCATCATGAGGATGGCGTAGTCGCGGCCGTGGGTGCAGAACCGCCGGCACGTGAAGCTGACGCGGATTCCGTATGCGAGGTGAACGACGGCGAATACGCACTGATGCTGTCGGGGCCGGAGTTGAGTGCGCGTGATCGTCGGGTGTTGACCGTTGTCGCGCACCAGGCGGTCGGCATGATCCGTCAGGACAAGCTCACGGTCGAAGCGAGCAAGGCGGCTGCATTGACCGAGGCTGATCAACTGCGCCGAGCATTGCTTTCGGCTGTGAGCCATGACCTTCGGACACCGCTCGCCGGCGTGAAGGCTGCTGTGTCGAGCTTGCGCAGCGACGACATCGAGTTCTCACCTGAGGACACGGCAGAACTACTGGCCACCATCGAGGAGTCTGCGGATCAGTTGACCGCGCTGGTCGGCAACCTTCTTGATTCGTCCAGACTGGCTGCGGGAGTGGTCAAGCCGACGTTGCGGGCGGTGTACCTCGACGAAGTTGTTCACCGGGCGTTGCTTGGATTAGGCATCGGCGGCCGGTCGGACTCCCGGTCCCACAGTGTGATCGTCGACGTGGGTACTGTTGCCGTGCAGGCCGATCAGGGTTTGCTCGAGAGAGTGATCGCCAACCTCGTCGACAACGCATTGCGGTACGGCGGCACAACACCGGTGCGAGTGGGAGCAGCACGCGTCGGAGACCGCACCGTCATCACCGTCGCAGATACCGGCCCCGGTGTACCCCGTGGTGAAGCCGAATCGATGTTCGAGCCGTTTCAGCGAATGGGGGATCGCGACAACACGGGCGGAGTGGGCCTCGGGCTGTCCGTGGTGCGCGGATTTGTCGACGCGATGGGCGGAACGGTCAGTGCCACCGACACTCCGGGCGGTGGGTTGACGATGATGGTCGAACTGGCCGGTGCAGGAACGAATGGAAGCGAGTCATGAGCCGGATACTGGTTGTCGACGACGAACCGCAGATCTTGCGGGCACTACGCATCAACCTCACTGTGCGTGGATATGACGTGGTGACGGCGTCCACCGGAGCAGGGGCCTTGCGCGCTGCAGCGGAACGGCCGCCGGACGTGGTGATTCTCGATCTCGGACTGCCGGACATGGACGGCACCGAAGTACTTGCAGGCCTGCGTGGCTGGTGCACGGCGCCGGTCATCGTGCTGTCGGCGCGCACTGACTCCGCGGACAAGGTCGAGGCCCTCGATGCCGGTGCCGACGATTACGTCACCAAGCCCTTCGGGATGGACGAGTTTCTGGCCCGCGTGCGCGCAGCGGCGAGGCGTGGAACCTCGGCGGCCGATACCTCGGAACCGTCGGTCGAGACCGCGTCGTTCACGGTGGACTTGGCTGCCAAAACGGTGAGTCGGCGCGGTGAACAGGTGCACCTGACTCCGACCGAGTGGGGCATGCTCGAGATGCTTGTGCGCAACCGCGGAAAGCTGGTCGGGCAGAAGGAATTGCTTCGGGAGGTGTGGGGACCGGCCTACGACACCGAGACTCACTATCTGCGTGTCTACCTGGCTCAACTTCGTCGCAAGCTCGAGGACGACCCGGCCAACCCCAAGCATCTGATCACCGAGGCGGGGATGGGTTATCGATTCGTGGTGTGAGAAACCAGGTCAGATCATCACCACCAATTTGCCACGAGCCGTACCGGCTTCCATCTTGGCATGTGCTTGCGCGATGTCCTCGAACGCGAACACCTCGTCGATCGGTACCACCGCCTCGCCTGACGCGACAGCGGAGAGGAAGTCTTGCAGTACGTCGGCAGGCAGGTCGGACGCGTCCCCGCCGTACGAGGTCAATCGCACTCCGCGTGGAATGTAGTCGATCGGATAGAAGTCCTTGACTGTCCACTCGTTGGACAACATGCCCGTGAAACACACGGTCCCGTGAACGCGAGTGGCGCGCAACGTGTCGGGAAGTGTTGGTGTTCCGACTAATTCGAGAGCCAGATCAACACCGTCCGGGAAAATGTCTCGCACCTGGCCTGCCACGGTACCGTCGTCGAGGACAACGTGGTCGACCCCGATCGCGGTCAACGATGACGTCTTGCTCGCATCGCGGGTGGTCGCAAGGACCGTGAGCCCCCACCGCTTCGCCAGGACTGCGGTTGCCATGCCGACCGAGGAGGTTCCGCCTCGAATCAGTAGGGACTGACCGGATTTCGCATCCAGTCCCACCGTCAGAGAGCCGTACGACGTCTGCAGCATCTCGGGAACAGCTCCCACTGTCGACCAGTCCAGGTTGCTGGAGAAGGGAACGACCTGGCTGACGGGAACGCACGTGTACTCGGCATATCCGCCGTCGAAGACCCGACCCATCCCGCCCATCATGGCGGCGACCTGCTGCCCTTCGGTCAACTCCCCGCCGGGGCAGTTCACCACTTCGCCGACGGCCTCGATGCCCAGCACCCTCGGGAACGTCACGCCTTCGGCGAGGCCGAGCCTGGTGTGCAGTTCGGATCGATTGAGGCCGAAGGCCTTCACACGGACCAGTACCCAGCCGGTGGTAGGCGCCGGTATGGGAATCTCCTTGATCGTCAATGCTTCTGGCGGGCCGGGGGCGTCGAGCACGATTGCGCGCATTGTGTCGGTCATGCTTTCTCCTTGGTGATGAGTGTCAGTCGGCGGTTGGCTTCGCGCAGCGTGGCCAGTGTGGCGCCGAACCGATCGAGAGCCTCGGGCGTCAGCACGGAACCGAGACGGCGTGCCAGTTCGTCGTCGAACGTGGCCTTCGCCCCCTGCAACAGGCCAATGCCGTCGGGGGTCAACGCGATGAGTGAGGATCGTTTGTCGGCGGGATTGGATTGTCGACGGCAGTGCCCCGAGGACTCGATCCGATCCACCAATTTGCTCGTGCCACCGACGGTGATCGCGAGGGCTTCGGCAATGTCGAAGACCCGACAGGAACCTAGCCTGTCGATGATCTGCATCGGCTCGAATCGACTCAGTGGCAGGTCGTGCTCGATTCGGAGTCGCTGGTCGACGGCCGTCCACAGTTCGGTTTCGAAGCGGACGAGGTTGTCGAAGTGACCGCTCAGGTCCGACCCCGTCATGAGCAGACCCCGAACCGATATGCATTCCGTGGAATCATTCTTTCACCGTACGCCCGATTCGTGATCAATTCCATGGAATCTATTTGCGGCCTTTCGTTGTGTCGGTGGCGCATGGGAACATATGTTCGTGTCGCATGAACCGTTGGATCGAGAAACGCCAGGTAATCACCCTGGCGGTGCTCGTTCTGGCGGTAATCATCCTGGGGGTGGTCGACCTACGGGTGACGCAACGATCCTCCATGCGGACCTCGATTCGTTCTACGCATCGGTCGAGCAACGTGACGACCCGACTCTGGCGGGCAGACCGGTCATCGTCGGCGGTGGCGTGGTCCTGGCGGCAAGCTACGAGGCCAAGGCATTCGGGGTTCGAACTGCGATGAGTGGTGGTCAGGCTCGATCACTGTGTCCCCAGGCGATCGTCGTTCCCCCGCGAATGTCGGCGTACTCGCAGGCGAGCAAAGACGTGTTCGACGTCTTTCACGACACGTCGCCGCTGGTCGAAGGAATCTCCATAGACGAGGCCTTTCTCGAGGTCGGCGGGCTCGCCAAAATCGTGGGAAACCCGCTGCAGATCGGGGCCAACCTCAGACGCGACGTGGCTGAGCAGGTCGGACTACCGATCACGGTCGGGATCGCACGCACCAAGTTCCTGGCCAAGGTCGCGAGTGCATTCGCGAAACCCGACGGATTGCTGCGAGTGCCGCCGGAGGGCGAGACCGAATTCCTGCATCCGTTGCCGGTCGAGAAGCTGTGGGGCGTCGGCAAGATCACGGCCCAGAAGTTGCGAAACTTCGACATCGTGACGGTGGGTGACATCGCTCGGCACGACGAATCCTCGATCGTCTCGATTCTCGGGGGCGGCGCCGGTCGCCATCTCTACGCGCTCTCGCACAATCGAGATCCGCGCCCCGTCCGCGCCTATCGTGGCCGCAGTTCGATGGGTGCTCAGCATGCGCTTGGTCGCGGATCCCATTCCCGCGCAGAACTCGATGCGTCGTTGATGTCCCTTGTCGACCGTGTCAGTCGACGCATGCGTTCGGCGCAGCGGACGGGGCGCACGGTCACGCTCCGGCTTCGCTTCGCGGATTTCACGCGGGCAACTCGATCTCACACACTGCGCCGGTCCACCGCCGACACAGCGGAATTGCTGAACGCCTCGATGGTGCTGCTGGACGAAGCGATACCGATGATCGCGGACAAGGGCATCACGTTGATCGGTGTCGCTGTCTCCAACCTGGATCGGGACGGCGCTGAACAACTCGAATTGCCCTTCGACGGTCCAGGATTCGCGGGTCCGGACACTGCCGCCCTCGACTCGGCGATGGACAGCGTCCGGAAGAAGTTCGGCTCGGCGGCTCTCACGAGGGGAGTGCTCCTGGGACGCGATCCGGACCTGTCGGTGCCGCTACTGCCGGACTAGGTGAGGTTTTCTCTCAGAGTCGCTCCCTCGTATTCGCGTCGGAACAACCCACGCGCCTGCAGCACTGGAATCACGTGATCGACAAAATCTTCCAGGCCCTGCGGATAGGTCGGCGGCATCAGATTGAAACCGTCGGCACCGCGGCCGTTCAACCAGGATTCCATCTCGTCGGCAATCGACTCCGGTGTGCCGATCATCGTTGCGTGGCCACCACCCGCAGCGAGCGCCCCGAGGAGTTCCCGCACAGTCGGTGCGTCCTTCTCGACGATCCGCAGAATAGTTGCGTAGCGTCCTTGCGGCCCGCTGAATGCTTCGAGTGGCGGCAACGGGGGTACGGGCCCGTCGAGATCCCAGTCCTCGCAATCCTGTCCGGTGAACAACGAGAGTTGGCGTATCGACTGTTCGGTGGGCAGCAGGCGATCAAGTTCGGCCTTCTTGGCCCGCGCCTCGGCGACAGTACTTCCGACGTAGGTGACCAGCCCCGGCATGACGGCGACCGAGTTCGAATCCCGGCCGGCGCGCTCGATTCTCGACTTCACGTCCGCGTAGTAGCTCTGCGCGCTGGGTAGGTCGTAGGCAACCGAATAGATCGCCTCGGCGCGCTGCGCAGCCAGATCGCGACCCTGCTCGGACGCCCCGGCCTGAAACAAAACCGGTCTGCCCTGCGGGGATCGAGGAACCGTCAACGGGCCGTCGACACGAAAATGCTTGCCGTCGTGATCGATGCGAGAAATCTTGCCTGCGTCGACAAAACGTCCCGCCCGGTCGAGGATCAGCGCGTCTTCCGACCACGAATCCCACAATGCGAGGGCCACTTCGACAAATTCGTCGGCTCGTTCATATCGGGATGCGTGATCGGGCATCGCCTCGAGTCCGTGGTTGCGCGCCTCCTGGTCGAACATCGAGGTCACGACGTTCCATCCGGCCCGTCCGCCGCTGATGTGGTCGAGCGATGCCAAAAGTCGTGCCGCGTGGAATGGCGTGTAAAGGGTCGTGGAGATGGTGGTGACCAGGCCGACGTTCGCCGTCGCTCGTGCCATGGCAGTCAACGCGGTGATCGGTTCGAGAAACCACGACGCACCAGACTCGGGTTCTCGAACACTGTGACCGTCAGCGAAGAAAACGGCGTCCAGCTTGCCGCGTTCGGCGATCTGGGCGAGCGACTCGTAATACGTGATGTCACCGAGACTTTCGACCGGTGAGTCGCGGTGTCGCCACGCCGCACTGTGATGCCCGCAACCGAGCAGGAACGCACCTATCCGTAGCTGTGCGCCCATCAGTTCTTGACGAGTCCGCCGTCGACAACCAGATTCTGGCCGGTCACGGCCCGCGACCATGGGGAGGCGAAAAAGAGTGCAGCGTCGGCAAATTCGTCCGGCGTCGTGACTCGGCGCAGGGGAGTGCTTGCCGCGATCATGTCGAACACTGCTTCCGGTGTCGCGGCACTCGCATCGGTGGTGCGGAGCAAGCCGCCGGAGACCATGTTGACTGTGATCCCGTCCGGACCGAGGTCGGCGGACAGCGTCCGTGTCAGTGCCAACAGTGCGGCCTTGGCAGCGGTGTAGTCGTGGTACGGAACTACCGGATTCTGGACCAGATTGGTTCCGACAGTGATGATTCGGCCGAAGCCGAGTTCGCGCATGCCTGGTAGTCCTGCCTGGGTGGTATTGAGTGTTCCGGCAACAGCTCCGCGTAGTTGAGAGTCGAAGTCGGCCCAGGTGATCGTGTCCGCGTTCGGCCGGGCATCGCCGTTGAACGAGAAGTCGACCAGTGCATTGTCGACCACGGTCGAGATCGGTGCGTCGAATCTCTCGCGTGCAGCGGAGAACAACTGGTCGACGGAACTGCGGTCCGTCACGTCCGCCTGGACTGCGAAGGTGCGATCCTCACCCAGTTCGGCGACCAGGGCCTCGGCGGCATCGCGGCTCTTGTTGTAGTTCACGATTACGCGGGCGCCCGAGCGGAAGAATGCTCGGCTCAGTGCGGCGCCGAGCCCGCGGGCGCCACCGGTGATCAGAACGATCTGCTCGTCGAGGTTCAATGCGCGCTGAAATTGCTGTTCGGTCATGTCGACATCCCTCCGCCAGTGCTAACTGGTCAGGTTCATCGGGTCTGATCTCAGCCGACTTTTTCGGCACCCCGTGTCACCGTCCATCAGACCACGTGAGGTGAATCGTCCTGAACGCCGGGTGTGTAGTAACGGTCGGCGCGATGAGTTTTCGATCGCTCGGGAGTCGTAATTGCAAGCGAAGTGGCAACAGGCCGCTCGCCTTCGCCCCAGGAGAATCCGATGACCACCCAGCCCGTCCACAACGAAACTGTTTCCGGTAACGCCACGACGACGACACCTTCGGCCACGGCTCGCAAGGTCGGATACGTCCTGAGTGGGCTGTTCGTCGTTTTCATGCTCTTCGACGGCATCATTCACATTCTCAACCTTCAGACCGTCAAGGACGCCTCCGCCGAACTTGGGTTGCCGGACTCGCTGGCATTGACGGCCGGGGTGGTGCAACTGATCTGCCTTGCGCTGTACGTGATTCCGCGAACGTCGATACTCGGCGCGATTCTGCTCACCGGTTACCTGGGCGGAGCCGTGTTGACCAACCTTCGAGCGGAACAGCCTCTGCTGAGCACGACACTGTTTGCCGTCTATACCGGAATCGTCATGTGGGCGGGTCTGTATCTCCGAGACGAGAAGGTTCGCGAGATCATCCCGGTGCGGCGGGCCTGAAATCAGGCCCCTGAAGGGGTTGCGTGGGACGCGGTGTCCCATTATGTTTGACCTCATTCAAGTCCGTCGACTCCAATCGACGGACTGGCCGTGAGGAGACACCGATGGCTCGGTCAGCGTCGATCGAAGTGGAAAAGCCGTACCGCCAGGTACTGCAGACTTTGTCCGAGGGCTCAGTTGCCCGCAGTTTCGATCCCTATCTCGACATCGACTGGGATTCACCAGAGTTCGCGATCGATCCGCATGATCCGAGGTGGGTGCTCTCATCCGTGTCGGATCCGCTCGGAGCGACGCAGTGGTACCAGGATCAGTCGTTGGAGCGTCGAATCGCCATGGGAATGTGGCGTCAGGCGAATGTGACCAAGGTGGGTTCGGCATTCGAGAGCATCTTGATCCGGGGAATGCTGCAATACATCATGGCGCTACCCAACCAGTCGCCTGAGTTCCGGTACTGCCTGCACGAGATGACCGAAGAGTGCAATCACATCCAGATGTTCCAAGAACTCGTCAATCGTATGGACATCGACGTACCGGGTATGCGTCCGATGTTCCGGCGGCTGTCGCCGATCATCGGAGTGCTGGGAGCAAAGTTCCCGGTCATCTTCTTCATCGGCATTCTGGCTGGTGAAGAACCGATCGACCACTTCCAGAAGGATCTCATCCGCGAGGGTAAGGACACGCCGCCGGCGATGCTCCGCACCATGGAGATTCACATCGCCGAAGAAGCGAGACACATCTCGTTTGCTCACGAGTTCCTGCGCAATCACGTCCCCAGACTCAGTCGTACGAGTCGAGCCATCACATCGGTCGCCTTCCCCGGCACGATGCGTTGGCTTGCGGGCGAAATCATGTCACCGCCAAAGGAATTCGCCGAAGAATTCGGAATCCCGGACGAGGTGATGAAGAGCGCCTTCTGGGGGAGCCCACATTCACGCCGCATCCTGGGTAACTACTTCGGTGAAATGCGAGCCCTGGCAGACGAACTCGGATTGATGAATCCGGTGTCGAAGCGTGCGTGGCGAAAGCTGCGCATCGACGGCGACTACGCCCGCTACCGCGGCGAGCCGAAGCGTTCCGACAAGACCCGGATCTAGTCCGGCCGCGAAGTTCCTCCGTCGGAGGACACCAGTTCGGCTATGAGCGTGGACAATTCGACATGGGGATCGATCTGTAGCCCGCTCGAGCGTGCAACGCCGTCGAACATGTACCAGGTGTATTTCGCGAGGTCGGCGACGATCTCTTCGCGGCTCGGTTTCGGATCGGTGCTTCGGACCCAGTGGGTGAGCGTGCCCTCGACCATTGTCACCACTGCGAACGGTAGTGAATCGAAGGGTGAGGAGTCGATCCCCACGGATCGACCGACTTCGGTGATAGTGGTGCGGGCCGAGTCGGCGATTGTCGCCTTCAAGCTGCTGATCGCGTCGATGCTCTCGTCGTCGTAGTCGGTGGGGCCGGTACCCATGAACTCGTGAATCCGCGGATGCTCGGTGATCCACTCGGCGACGGCGCTGATGGTTCGGGTCAGGATCTGGTCGAGAGTGCCTACCGAAATGCTCATCGACGCATCCAGGGCCGCCGCAAATTGGCCGAGCACAAACGCTCGGACTCGTCGATCGAGGTCGTCTCGGCCGCTGAATTGTCGGTACACCACCGACTTGGCGAGGCCGGCACGGTCGGCGATCTGCTGGACGGACACCTCGGCACCTGCCGCGCGCTCTTCGATCAGTTCGACAGCCGAGGTGAGTATCCGTTTCTGACGCTCGGAGTTGTGTCGCTCCCACCGCGCTTCGCGACCGGTCAACTCTGCAGTGACAGGTTGCGCAATTGCGTCGCTCGGCATCGGGCCAGTCTATCCGGACGGACCCGCCGTATTTCCGACTTGTCATCGGGCGCGGCATCGGGATCGGTCGTCGGTACAACGTGGGACACTGGTCGAGTGAGGTTGTATCGAGACACGGCGGTGGTGCTGCGCCTGCACAAACTGGGCGAAGCCGACCACATCGTCACGTTGCTCACCCGTCAGTTCGGGTTGGTACGTGCCGTGGCCAAAGGTGTCCGCCGGACCACCTCCAAATTCGGTGCCAGACTCGAACCGTTTGCTCACATCGACGTGCAACTACTTCCGGGCAAGAATCTCGACATCATCACTCAGGTGCAGACGGTCGATGCATTCGCCACTGACATCGTCGACGACTACAGCCGGTACACCACGGCCTGCGCCGTACTCGAAACTGCCGAGCGGTTGGCCGGCGAGGAACGCGCGCCGGCCCCGCAGCTCCAGCGATTGACGGTGGGAGCACTGCGTGCGATCGCCGAGCAGGCGCGGCCGGTCGAGTTCGTGCTCGACGCGTTCTTGTTGCGAGCCATGGGGTACGCGGGTTGGGCGCCTGCCCTCGAAGAGTGCGCCCGCTGCAGCGCTCCGGGACCGCACCGTGCATTTCATGTCGCCGCAGGCGGAGCCGTCTGTACCTACTGCCGCCCGGCGGGTGCTGCGACGCCGTCGCCCGGAGTGCTCGACTTGATGGAAGCCCTGCTCCGAGGGGAGTGGGAGGGCACCGATTCGGCGCCCGCGACGCTGCGGACGCAAGCCAGCGGACTGGTCGCGGCACACCTGCAGTGGCATCTCGAGCGTCAATTGCGGACGTTGCCGCTGATCGAGCGTTCGAGGCCGCATGCAGCCGTCGAGGTCGACTTGCCCGTGAGGCAGGATGGAACCCGTGATTCGACGACGCGAACCGCGAACTCCGCTTGATCCTGCTGCTGAACGGGTGATCCGGCCACCGGACCCACATCCGTCCGGGGCGACCCCGCCGATCCTGCAAACCGAACTCATCCCGCGCCACGTCGCGTTGGTGATGGACGGCAACGGACGGTGGGCGCAGGAGCGCGGTCTGCCGCGAACCGCCGGGCACGAACGCGGTGAAGCTGTCCTGATGGACACCGTGTGCGGGTGCATCGAGATGGGTGTCGAGTGGCTCTCCGCCTACGCATTCTCCACCGAGAACTGGAAGCGCAGTCCCGACGAGGTTCGATTCCTGATGGGCTTCAACCGTGACGTCATCCGCCGCCGACGCGACGAGATGAACGAAATGGGTGTGCGTGTTCGCTGGGCCGGTCGTAAGCCGCGCCTGTGGGCCAGTGTGATCAAGGAACTCGAGATCGCCGAAGAACTGACCAAGAACAACACAGTCATGAACTTGACCATGTGTGTGAATTACGGCGGGCGGGCCGAAATTGCCGATGCGGTAAAGGAAATCGCGAAGCGTGTCGCGGCCGGTGAGATCAATCCGGACAAGATCACCGAGGCGACGGTTGCCAAGTACCTCGACGAGCCCGACATGCCCGACGTCGATCTCTTCCTGCGTCCGTCGGGGGAACAGCGGACGTCCAATTTCTTGATCTGGCAATCCGCCTACGCCGAAATGGTGTACCAGGAGAAGCTGTTTCCCGATTTCGACCGCCGCGATCTCTGGGCCGCCTGCGTCGAATACGCCTCACGCGACCGTAGATTCGGTGGCGTCAAATGACAGGGGAGAACATGACCGACACCACCGACGAAGCAGCCCGCCTACAAGAACGCGCGGCCGCCTCGCTGGCGCATTTCGTGACGGTCGATGTGGCTGCGGACGGCTCGCTTGGTTTCCAGTACTCCGGCGCGCTGTGCTCGATCCAGGCGATGAATTTGTCCGAGGGTCTGGACGTGCTGTCCATGACGTGTGTCCTCGCGTGGGACCGACCGGTCAGCGCGGCACTGCATCGCAAGGTGGCCGAGCGGAACCGGACCATTCAATTCGGTTCGATCGCGGTATTCGGCCACGGCAGTCTGGCGGACGTGATCCTGCGATACACGTTCCCGGCGGCCGGACTGGACGACGAAGCACTGACCACGATGTTGCTACTCGCGCTGACCGGCGCCGATACCGCGCGTCAGGGTTTGATTCCCTGACGCTGTCAGCTGGCGGCGCAGTCGCGGCAGGTGCCGAAGATCTCGACGGTGTGACTCACTTCGGTGAAACCGTTGTCCTCGGCGATGGTCTGTGACCACTGCTCGACCGTCGGGCCCTCGACCTCGACGGTGAATCCGCAGTTGCGGCACACCAGGTGATGGTGGTGTCCGGAGGAGCAGCGTCGGTAGACGGACTCACCTGTGTCGGTGCGCAGGACGTCGATGGTTCCGGCGTCGGACAGTGCCTGCAGCGTGCGGTAGACGGTGGTCAGGCCGATCCCTTCACCGCGCTTGCGCAGTTCGTCGTGCAGTTCCTGTGCCGACTTGAATTCGTCGATGTCGTCGAGCAGGGCGGAGATGGCGCTGCGCTGTTTCGTGGAACGAACGCCGACGGTGGCCGGTCCACGTTTCGAGGTCGTACTGCCCGGGGTGTTCATGCGGTGGAATCTCATCCTTCTTCGGCGTGGGCGACAGCGTCGACGACGATGTGTGCGAGGTGATCGTCGACGAGTCGATAGAGAACTTCTCGTCCGTTGCGTTCGCCGCGGACGACGCCCGCTGCTTTGAGAACGCGCAAATGCTGGCTGATGAGTGGCTGAGTGACGCCGAGAGCGCCGACGAGTTCGTGAACGCAACGCTCCGACTCGTGGAGTTGAAGCACGATCGCGATGCGAACGGGTGCAGCCAGCGCCCGCAGAATTTCGCCGGCGGCCGCCAAAGTTTCCTTGGGCGGCACGGGCGCGGGCGGTGCGGCTTCGAACGGGTCGTGCGTGTGTCCGAGGTCGGAATGATCATGGCTTTTGTGGAGATCGCCGGTATCCGCAATGCTCACAGCGAGGCTCCTTCGAGGGGTAGATCATGATGTCCGGGCATAGCCATCTCACCACATTATTGCAAATCACTTTCATTTTGATATGCACAAGTATGCATGTCAACCTTGGACGGAAGTGCGTGGCAGCCGCCAGATAGGCTGATGGTGCGAAAAGCGCACGAAAATCATGCATCTATTACCCAGATGGAGAGCAATCGAGTGGCACCCAAGTCCAAGATCGAAGCCGTTGTCAATCTCGCCAAGCGGCGAGGCCTGGTCTACCCGTGCGGTGAGATCTACGGCGGTACCAAGTCCGCATGGGACTACGGCCCATTGGGTGTCGAGCTCAAGGAGAACATCAAGCGTCAGTGGTGGCGCAACATGGTCACCAGCCGCGAGGACGTCGTCGGCCTCGACTCCTCGGTGATCCTGCCCCGCGAGGTGTGGGTCGCATCCGGTCACGTCGGTGTCTTCAACGACCCGCTCGTCGAGTGCCTCAACTGTCACAAGCGTCACCGTCAGGATCACCTGCAGGAGGCGTACGCGGAGAAGAAGAAGCTCGACAACCCGGACGACGTCTCGATGGATGTCATCGGTTGCCCCGATTGCGGCACCGTCGGCCAGTGGACCGAGCCGCGCGACTTCAACATGATGCTCAAGACGTACCTCGGCCCTGTCGAGAGCGAAGAGGGCATGCACTACCTTCGCCCCGAGACCGCACAGGGCATCTTCGTGAACTTCGCCAACGTGCTGACCACCTCGCGTAAGAAGCCGCCGTTCGGCATCGGTCAGATCGGCAAGAGCTTCCGTAACGAGATCACCCCGGGCAACTTCATCTTCCGCACCCGCGAGTTCGAGCAGATGGAGATGGAATTCTTCGTCAAGCCGGGCGAGGACGAGCAGTGGCATCAGTACTGGATCGACTACCGCCTGGACTGGTACACCGGCCTCGGCATCAACAAGGACAACCTGCGGCTGTACGAGCATGCGCCGGAAAAGCTTTCGCACTACTCGAAGGGCACGACCGACATCGAGTACCGCTTCCACTTCCAGGGCAGCGAATGGGGCGAGCTCGAAGGTATCGCGAACCGTACCGACTTCGATCTCTCGACGCACTCCAAGCACTCGGGCACCGAGCTGAACTACTACGACCAGACGACGGGTGAGCGGTACACCCCGTACGTCATCGAGCCGGCGGCAGGTCTCACGCGTTCGCTGATGGCCTTCCTGGTCGACGCGTACACCGAGGACGAGGCTCCCAACTCCAAGGGCGGCGTCGACAAGCGCACGGTGCTGCGACTGGATCGTCGACTCGCTCCCGTCAAGGCCGCAGTGCTGCCGCTCTCGCGCAATGCGGATCTGACGCCGAAGGCAAAAGATCTTGCGGCGCAGTTGCGTCAGAACTGGAACGTCGAGTTCGACGACGCCGGTGCCATCGGTCGTCGTTACCGTCGCCAGGACGAGATCGGCACACCGTTCTGCATCACGGTCGACTTCGACACTCTCGAAGATCAGGCTGTGACGGTGCGTGAGCGTGACTCCATGGCGCAGGAACGCGTCGCCCTCGATCAGGTGGAAAGCTACCTGGCTGCGCGGCTGATCGGTTCCTGATTCGTTCGAAGCTGACGGGCGGTTCTTCTCATTCGAGAAGGACCGCCCGTTTTCTCTTTCCATGGTGGATCTTCAGGCGCAGGATCGAAGTTATGAGAAAACTCAGCGTGACCAACTGCGTGACTCTCGACGGTGTCATGCAGGCACCTGGCGGGCCGGACGAAGATCGTCGTGGCGGATTCGAGCACGGTGGATGGGCGGCACCCTTCAACGATTCCGTCATGGCACAGAAAATGGGGGAGGGGATGGCGAAGAAATCAGAGTTGCTCTTCGGACGCCGAACCTATGAGAACTTCGCCTCGTACTGGCCGTTTCAGACGGACAATCCGTTTACCGAGGTGCTCGACAACACGCAGAAGTACGTAGCGTCAAGGACTTTGGGTGAACCGCTGCCGTGGAAGAACTCGACTGTGTTGAAAGGTGATGCCGCCGACGCGGTCGCCGCGCTGAAGGAAAGCGATGGCCCGGATCTGGTGATTCTGGGCAGTGGCGACTTGATCACGTCATTGGCCGAACGGCGTCTCGTCGACACCTACACTCTGCTGATTCATCCGCTGGTTCTCGGAACCGGGCGCAGATTGTTCCCCGACGGTGCTGCGCTCGCTCAGTTCACCCTCACCGAAAGTGTTCCTACGACAACAGGCGTCATCATCGCGACGTATCAGGTGAGTTGAATACATCAGGGAACTCGCCGAAATGCTGCTTCTGCCAACGCTGGGTTCTGACGGCTTGCACACTGGTCGGCGTGACCCAGGGCGGATAGACCCGGATAGCGCGCTTGCCGCCCGAGAAGTTCGTCGACACGATGTCGTGTTCGACGAGGGTTTCGGTGGGAAAGACGAAGTGACCCAGATGTTCTTCGTCGTAGACCTTCACCACAAACAGCGCGACGCCGTCGCTGGTGTCGAAGGGGCGGATGGGCCCGGCCTCGGAACGGCGCCACAGGGTGACGAACTGACCGAGCTTGGTCGGCGTCGTCTTGGCGGTTCGATAGACGGAGGGAAGGCCGTTGACGGTCAGCGTGTGAGCGCTGTATTCAGCACCCTCGGACTCGGGAATCGGTGTGGACCAGGTAAATCCGTCGGCGTTCATCGGCAACGATGATTCCACGGACCACCGACAGCCTTCGTGGCGAAGGCTGTCGGTTGTAGACGCACTTCAGGCCGTAGGTACCTTGTCGAGAAACCCGAGGACAAGCGTCACCCGGCCGTCGTCGTCGCGTTCGAGTACGTCGAACCCGTCGATCAGTGACTCGGCCCCCGCCGGGCCGAGAGCCCAACCGAATCGAGCCTGTCGGTGGTGCGCGTCCACCGGCCCGATGAGGGTGAAGTGCATGCCCGGAAATTGTTGCTGCACAGCGTTGATCATCGCGTCGATCTGATCGTGTCCGGTGACGTCCGCGAGCGGATCGGTGTAGCGGCCGCCGGGTGCGAACAATTGCTCGATCCGTGCTCTACGGGCGGTGGTATCTGTTTCGTTCCACATGTCGATATAGGCGTCGGCGATTGCGTCGAAGTCGCTCATGGTCGCTCCCTTGATCAGTTCCGGTGGTGAACATCCGGCGGTCTCGCCGGCTGAGACCACTGTTCCTCCGAAACTGCTTCGGGTCGATTACCTCCGAGGTCATGGTCTCGGCTACCTCGGGTCGCTAACTTGAAAGAATGACCTTCGAGACGATGGACGTTGGCACCGAACTCAAGCGGTGGCGGGAGCGGCGAAGGCTCACTCAGTTGGGTCTCTCGGCAGCGGCAGGAGTGTCGACCAGGCACCTGAGCTTCATTGAAACCGGCCGCTCCAAACCCAGCCGGGACATGATCCTTCACCTGTCCGAATGTCTGGATGTTCCTCTACGACAACAGAACACGCTTCTGCTGGCAAGTGGCCACTCACCGGAGTACTCGCAAAAATCGTTGGCGGAAGCGCCGATGTCAGCGGTGAGCGAGGCCATCGATCGCATCATCGACGCGCATGACCCTTATCCGGCCGTGGTGGTCGATCAGCAATGGGAGATGATCGCCGGGAACCAGGCCGTGAGAATTCTGACCGAGGGCGCCGCTGAATTCCTCCTGGAACCACCGGTGAACGTATTGCGTTTGAGCTTGCATCCCGAGGGCATGGCGCCGCGGATCGTGAACCTCGCGCAGTGGCGGACCCACCTGCTCGCCAGGTTGGCGCGGGAAGTGGAGGTCAGTGCGGATGCGCAGTTGGCGTCCTTGCTCGACGAGTTGCGCACCTACCCGAGCGGCGGAGACTGGCACGACGACCGCGCGAATTCCCTGCTGGTTCCGTTGCGCGTACGCGCGGGCGATACCGAATTGGCGATGTTCAGCACCACCACCGTGTTCGGTACGCCGCGCGACGTCACGCTCGCAGAGATCGCGATTGAGTCGTTCTACCCGTCGGACACGCAGACCGCCGATTATTTTCGATCAGCCGCGCAGGTCAGAGAGACTTCTTGCCGAACTTGAGCTTCCACGGCACCAGAGCGGACTCCAACTGAACCGAGAGGCTCATCTTGGAGACACCTTCGGTGCGTTCCTCGAAGCGGATTGGCGTTTCGGCGATCTTCATGCCGCGCTGAACAACTCGGTAGTTCATCTCGACCTGGAACGCGTAGCCGTTGCTCTGCACCGATTCGACGTCGATGTCGCGCAAGGTCTTTGCATGCCACGCCTTGAAGCCTGCAGTTGCATCCTTGACGTGCAGTCGCAGAATAGCGTTGACGTAGAAGTTCGCCCAGGCGGACAAAGCCTTGCGATGCCACGGCCAGTCGCCGGCAACTGCGCCACCCTCGACGTAACGGGAGCCGAGAACGACGGCCGCATCGGTCGTGGTGAGGATCTCGATCATGGCGGGGATCGCTTCGGACGGATGGGAGAGATCCGCATCCATCTGAATGACGATGTCGGCGTTCTCCGCCAGAGCCCGGCTCATGCCCGCGACGTAAGCACGGCCGAGTCCGTCCTTGACCGTGCGGTGAAGCACTCCGACCGGGATGGGACCATCGATACCCAACTTGTCCGCAACCTCGCCCGTGCCGTCGGGGGAGTTGTCATCCACCACGAGGACGTGCAGGTTCGGGATCTTCAACGCGGCGAGGCGATCGACGAGCTTTGGCAGGTTCTCACGCTCGTTGTATGTAGGTACAACGACGGTTATCTGCGGGGCGACGCTTTCCATAACACCTTCGTATGATCTGTGATCCCGACTTGCCGGATGAAGCGTACGACGAGTGCGGTCGTGAACAAAGTAGGGATTTTACTACCTCGACGGGATCCGTCAGAACCGGCCGCCGCCGCCTCGACTGGTTCGGCCGCCGCCGCCACCGCCGAAACCACCGCCGCCGCCACCGCGACCGGAGCGTCCGCTGCTGCTCGGTCCGCCGTACGAGCGGGGCCCGCCGCCACCTCGCAGAATGCTGTTGATCAGGATGCCGCCGAGGATCGCTCCCGTCGCATCGCCGCCGCCACCGCGGGGTCGTTGGTTTGCTTCCCAGGTGTTGACGTCGTTCTGCGCGGCGCGAAGTGAGTGCGTCGCCAAGGTGGTCGCGGCCTGGGCGTGTTGCAGTGCCTTGGACGGATCCGCAGCCTGCAATTGCTGGGCCGCCTGCAGGTGCCGCTGAGCCTCTGCGTAGCGAGTGCGCGCCTCCGCCCCGATCGCGCCGCGCCTGGTTCCGAGGAAGTCGCCTGCAGCGGTCACCTGAGCCTGTGCGGCCAGAATGTCCTGGGCAAGGCGCTGCTGTGCACGTTCGAGCTGCTGCTTCTGCTCCTGAGCGTCGGCAAGCAGCGCGTCGAGTTGGGCGTCGGCCGCGACGATCTGGTTGAAGGCTGTCAGCGGATCGCTGTCCTTCGACGTCTGAGCATTCGCCAACGCTGCCTGGGCTGCGGCCTTCGCGTCCGCCAACTTCTGCCCGCCCTGCGCCAGGTAAGCGTCCGCAGCAGTGATGCCCTGCTGGACGTCGTCCATCGCGGACGGAAGAGTCGCGATGGCGTTTCGGATGTCGTCGGCGGCGTGATCGACGCCGTCGAGTAGTTTGCGTGCCTGATCGAGAGCCGCTTCGGCAGTGCGAATCGCGGTGACGGCAGCGCCTTGCTTACCAGCCGGCAGCGCGGTGGCATCGCGGCCTTCCTCGATCGACTTCTCGGCGAGCGTCAGGCGTTCGCTGGCCATGGTGACGTTGTTCACGACAGATGCCAGCGTCGGCGCGGGGAACTGATCCTTCAATTTGGTCAGAATCGCCTCGGATTCGGGCAAGCGCACGCTGAGAGAAACAACACTCTGCGTCAACGCATCGAGACGTGCGGGGGCGTTGATGAGAAGGTCGCGAAGCCCGTCGAACTCCTCGACGCGAGCTTCGAGTTCTTGGTCGGCTCGACCGCACGAGGAAATGATGTCGATCAGCATCTGGCGGCGTTGATCGGGAGTTTCCGGGATGGCGTCGTCGAGTCGCTGCCTGATCGCGAAGGCTTCGGCGAGGGTGGCCTTGGCCTTGTCGAATGCTGCCGAGAAGGGTGCGACGGCGGAATCTCCGAACTCGCTGCGGGCCAGATCGAGCTCCTCCTGGCTGCCGGCGATCGCGTTGTCCGTCTCGACGAGGATCTCCTTCGCGCGTTCGTCGAGCGTAGGCAGCGGGAGTGCGTTGAGGCTGGCGATGTCGTCGGGGGAGATGTTCTTCGCGGCTTCGACGCTTGCCTTGTTCTTGTCGTTCTTGCGTTTACGTGAGTACAGGACCACGCCGCCCGTCCCGACCACCACAGCGCCGCCCGCGATGAGGAGTGTTCCGACTCCCATTCCGCCGCTCGTGTTGTTCGCGTCGCCGAGTGCTCCAGCTGCGGCAATTGCCGCGCCGGTCCAATCATCCTCGGCAAGAGCCGGTTCCACCGCATCGGAATTGATCGATTCGATGTCGGAATCGGTGATGTTGCTCAGCTCAGCGGGGACGTCGAGGTAGTAAGCACGCTCCGCCGTGGCAACTGCAAGCAGGACGGACTTGGTACTCAGCGTCGACTTCGTGGCTGTCTGCTGTGCCCACGCCTGGCCACCCAGGTTGTTGAAATCGGGGACGAACGCGACCCACAGATCGATCTGGTGGTCCTCGCTGAGTTGATCGATCGCGGCTTGTATGTCGCTGCGTTGCCCGGCGTCGAGAACCCCGGAGGTGTCGGTGATGTGATTCGGCAACACCATCGGGGCGTCTGCCGAGGCGAGCGCAGGACTGAAGACGAGCGCCAGCAAAGCGAAAATCGCAGCGACGGCGGCGGCGCTTCCCCGACGGCGAACGGGTCGGGTGATTGTCCGACTCTGCTCTACCGAGGACAACTGCGAGAAGTGTGGTGCGAGGGCCATGACGCAAATCTATCCGTTGTGGCGCGTCGGCATCGGAGGTGATCGCCGCGAACTGGCAGAATTGCGGGAGTGAAACCTGCTTTCGGTAACCGCCCCCACGACCCATCACCCTCACGGGCGGGCGGCTTCGGGGCAGGATTGGCTCGCTGGACGCGCCGACTGATCGCCGGTGCCGTGTTGATGGCCGTGGTTCTGGTCGGGGGTACTGCGTTCCGGGTGTGGCAGGTGGCGCGCATCGACGACACGCGGCCGGCCGACGCGATAGTCGTTCTGGGCGCGGCTCAGTATTCCGGCACTCCGTCGTCCGTCTTCGAGGCCCGACTCGAGCAGGCGTACAAGCTGTACAAGCGCGGAGTGGCGCCGCAGATCATTACTGTCGGCGGTAAACAAGAAGGTGACGAGTACACCGAAGCGGCGTCGGGAAAGATGTATCTGACCGATCGCGGAATTCCGTCGAGTGCGATCACTGCTGTGGAGACCGGTTCGGACACACTTCTCAGTATCGACGCGGTGAGCGCCGAGATGTCCTCGCAGGGAATCAATTCCGCTGTCCTGGTCAGTGACCCGTGGCACTCCTTGCGAACGCGGACGATGGCCCGCGACACAGGACTCCAGGCGTGGACCGCACCTACTCGTCAGGGCCCGGCTGTCTTCACCCGCGAATCCCAGTTGCACGGAATCGCTCGCGAAACCGGCGCGCTGCTCTGGTATCAGCTCACGCACTTCTCGGCAGACTTCCCCTACACGGCAGGGCAATAGAGACCATGACAGCTCACACCACCTACGGAGGCGGCACATACTCCGAACACGACCTCGAACGTCGTGTCGTCGAGGCGCCGAAGCGTGCGGGGTTGCCGGGTTCGCAGATCGCAGCGGCGCAGCATCGTTCGGACTTCTCGCGAGATCGGGCGCGTGTCCAACACTCCGCGGCTTTGCGGCGCTTGGCCGACAAGACCCAGGTTGTCGGCCCGCGCGACGGTGACACACCTCGCACGCGGTTGACGCACTCGATGGAGGTCGCACAGATCGGGCGAGGGATCGCCGACGGACTCGGTTGCGATCCGGACCTGGTGGACCTCGCCGGTCTCGCGCACGACATCGGGCACCCGCCGTACGGTCACAACGGCGAGAAGGCCCTGGACGAAGTCGCCAAGGACTGCGGAGGTTTCGAGGGCAACGCGCAGAATCTGCGGATATTGACCAGCCTCGAACCCAAGATCCTGCGCCCCGACGGTCTGAGCGCCGGCCTCAATCTCACCAGGGCATCACTCGACGCAGCCATCAAGTACCCCTGGACCCGGCCGCAGCCCGGCGCGAAGTTCGGGGCATACGACGACGACGCAGAGGTGCTCGCCTGGGTTCGAGAGGGGGCGCCCGAGCGTCGGCAATGCCTGGAAGCTCAGGTCATGGACTGGGCCGACGACATCGCGTATTCCGTGCACGACGTGGAGGACGGGGTGATCGCAGGCCGTATCGACCTTCGCTCGCTTGCCGATCCGTCCGAGCAGCGCGCACTGGCAGAACTGGGGGCCTCCGAGTTTCGGGGATTGGTAGTCGACGATCTGATCGACGCCGCTCAACGGTTGTCCGAACTCCCCGTCGTACGCGGGGTCGGAAGTTTCGACGGCACACTCGGAAGTTCCGTCGCGTTGAAGAATCTCACGAGTGAATTGGTGGGTCGCTTCGCCACCGCGGCGATCGCCAGCACCCGGCTGACACACGGTGACCGACCCCTCTCGCGGTATCAAGCCGACCTCGACATACCCGAGGCCGTCGCATCCGAGGTGGCGTTGCTCAAGACCGTGGCGTTGTACTACGTGATGTCCGACGCCGGACACAAGGCGCGTCAGGATCGGCAGCGTGATCGTGTTCATCGCGTCGCGGAATGGCTGCTGGCAACTGCGCCGGCCGGGCTCGATCCGATCCTGCTGCCCGCGTGGGAACGCGCCGCGGACGACGGTGCTCGGGTCCGGGTAGTGGTGGATCAGATCGCGTCGTACACGGAGAGTCGGCTGGAACGGGTGGACAAAGCGAGCCTGGGCGCGCAGGCCAGCTGGGGCTGAGCCGCTTACGCCTTCAGCAGGTCATCCGCGTCGACGGGTCGGTAGTGGTATCGAGCCACTTGCCGTAAGCGTCGCCGCCTGCTGCGCGAACGTCCTTGCAGATCTTCGACTCGGTGTTCCCGGATTCGCGATACACCGTGTAGATCGCCGTCCCCGAATCGGAGACTTGACGCAGTGACGGGCAGGACTGGTCTGTGCGTAGGTATTTCGAGCCGGGGAACGCGTCGAGGTAGTTCTGGATCTCGCTGGCGTACGTTGCCGGATCGGTGGCATTGGCCAACACCACGATTCCGGTTCCTTTGCACGAGGGGACGGTGATCGGCTTGCTGACCCCGAGGTCGCCATTTCTCGCGCCAGGGTTCGACGCCCGGGTGGTCGTGGTCGCCTGCAGTCCGGCGGTGGGTAGCGGCTCGAGCTTGGGCGTTCTGGCCGGCTCCTGAGTGGGTGCCGGTGCCGACGTGGCGATGGAAGCTGCTGCAGTGGTGGGTGATTCGGGTCCCGAGTTCCCCAGCGTCACCCAGGCCGCCGTGCCTCCTGCGGCCAGAACGAGTGCAACTCCAGCCGCACCGATCGCGATCGGGGCTCGGTTTCGCTTTGTCTTTGTCGCGATGTGCGTGTAGTTCCCGTGAGCGGGATTCGCCGTGGTGTAGATGGGCGGCCCGACGATCGTGGGGTGCAATCCGCCGGCGGAACCGGGGGTGTCGGTCGTCGAGAGGGCCTGCCGCGCTTGGAGTGCGAGCGCTCCCGTAGTCGGATAGCGGTGTGCGGGATCCTTTGCCATGCCGCGAGCCACGATGGCGTCAAAACCTTGCGGGAGCGACGGAACTGTCAGTGTGGGGCGTGGCGGCGGAGCGTTCAGGTGCGAATTGACCAGATGCTCGATGCTTGTGGTGTTGAAAGGTGTTGTTCCGGTGAGTGATTGGTAGAGGACACAAGCCAGGGAATAGACATCCGCTGCGGCCGTCGGCGTTTCGATTCCGAACCGCTCCGGCGCCATGTACGCATAGGAACCGACCGCGCTTCCCTCGGTGGTGATCTTCGTGTCCGTCTGTGAGTAGGCGATTCCGAAGTCGACGAGGTAGACGAAGCCGTTGTTCGTGAGAATGATGTTGTCTGGTTTGACGTCGCGATGGATGAGTCCGCGCGCGTGCGCTGCGTCCAGCGCTGACGCTATCTGCGAGACGATGTCGACGGCTCGTATAGGCGTGAGTCGGCCGAATTCGGCCAACTCGGCTCGCAATGTGTGGCCTTCGACCAAACGCATGTCGATGAAGAGGACTCCGTCGATTTCGCCCCAGTCATGCACCGGGATCACGTGCGGTTCGTTCAGGGCGGCGGTGGTGCGAGATTCTCGGCGGAAACGAGCTTGGAATGACGGGTCGGCCGCAAGTTCGCGATGGAGCAACTTGAGTGCGACCAGGCGATCCTTCGAGGTGTCGTACGCCTCGTACACTTCACCCATTCCGCCTCGGCCGAGGAGGCGACGCAACTCGTACACGCCGAATCGGGTTCCTGATCGCCCTTCGTGCGAGCTCGAGGCGTTTTCAGTCATCGTCGGTCCCATCGCTGCGGTGCAGAGTCGGCCATCAACATATCGTTGTCAGGAGGTGCCGGGGGACCGCCTAGACTGATGTACGTGGCGGGCCGAATTTCTGACAGAGACATCGCGGCCATTCGCGAACGCACTCGCATCGAGGACATCGTCGGTGAATACGTTTCACTCAAGCGTGCCGGTGGCGATTCGATCAAAGGTCTGTGTCCCTTTCACGACGAGAAGTCGCCGTCGTTCCACGTGCGACCCAACCACGGCCTCTACCACTGCTTCGGCTGCGGTGAGGGCGGGGACGTGTACTCGTTCCTGCAGAAGATGGATCACATCAGCTTTGTCGAGGCTGTCGAGCAGTTGGCGGATCGGCTCAGCTACACGATTTCGTACGAGGGTGGTGGGCCTTCCGTTCAGCGCGATCGCGGCACTCGTGCACGCTTGATCGCGGCAAACGCGGCGGCTCAGGAGTTCTACGCTGCTCGTCTGCGCGAACCCGATGCCCAGGCGGCGCGCGACTACCTCACCGAGAGAAACTTCGACGGTGCAGCGGCACTGCAGTTCGGGTGTGGATACGCGCCCGAAGGTTGGGACACTCTCACAAAACACTTGATGTCCAAGGGCTTCGAATTCAAGGAACTCGAAGCAGCCGGGCTGTCCAAAGAGGGGCGACGAGGTCCGATCGACCGGTTCCATCGCCGTCTTCTGTGGCCGATCCGCAGCGTCGCCGGTGACGTCATCGGCTTCGGTGCCCGCAAGCTTTTCGACGACGACACCATGCCGGGTAAGTACGTCAACACGCCGGAAACGATCCTCTACAAGAAGTCTCAGGTCCTGTTCGGCTTGGACCTCGCCAAGCGCGACATCGCCAAGGGACACCAGGCAGTAGTCGTCGAGGGCTACACCGACGTCATGGCGATGCACTTGGCCGGCGTCAAGACCGCCGTCGCTTCGTGTGGAACCGCCTTCGGTGAGGAGCACCTTGCGATGCTCCGCCGACTCCTGATGGACGACAGCTACTTTCGCGGTGAGATCATCTACACCTTCGACGGTGATGCCGCAGGGCAGGCCGCTGCGATGAAGGCGTTCGAGGGTGATCAGAAGATGGCCGGGCAGACGTTCGTCGCCGTCGCGCCCGACGGAATGGACCCGTGCGATCTGCGTCTGAAGTCTGGTGACGCCGCCGTTCGCGACCTCGTGGCACGGCGCACTCCGATGTTCGAGTTCGTGGTGAAGTCCATCCTCACCGAACACGATCTGGAGACCGCTGAAGGTCGCGTCGAGGCACTGCGTCGTACCGTCCCCGTCGTTGCGCAGATCAAGGAATCAACTCTGCGCGACAGCTACGCGAATCTGTTGTGCGGATGGGTCGGTTGGGACGATCTTCCGTCGGTTCGACGACGCGTGCGTGACGAAGCTCGCAAACGGGCGTCGACGCGCGGATCTTCACCGGCGCCCAAGCGTCGTCAGGTTGTCGAGGCACCTGCCGCCGATGCGCTTGCGCTGCCGATCGGAATCTCCAGGCCCCGGCCCAACGATCCGGCGCTCTCGACGCAGCGAGCTGTCCTCAAGGCCGCATTGCAGCACCCTGGCATCGCCGGCAGTGTCTTCGACTCGTTGCCTCCCGAGACATTCACCCACCCCGCCTACGTTGTCATCAGACAGGCAATGGCTGACGCCGGTGGAACGAGCAAGGGGCTCGGTGGCGCCGAGTGGATCGAAGTCGTCACCAAGGGCGTCGAGGACATGACGGTGGCCTCGGTTGTATCTGAGCTGGCCGTCGAACCGATGCCGTGCGACGAAGACACGGTTCCGCGCTACATCAACGGAGTGCTCGCACGACTGCAGGAAGCGTGGGTGGGCGAACAGGTTGCCGACCTCAAATCCAAGCTTCAGCGCGTTTCACCTGCTGCGGCCCCCGAGGAGTACAACTCACTGTTCGGAGACCTCGTGGCGCTGGAGCAGTATCGCCGACAGCTGCGTGAGCAGGCTGTCGGCGACCAAAGCGTCTGACCTAGCGGTTTTTCTTCAACTGGTCGTGGGGGACCAGAATCGTGGTCTCCTCGTTGATCGGCTTCATCGGCTCGAGCTTGGGCTGAGTACTCAGTGAGTCGGCCAGCTTCTGCCGTGACGCGTCCAACACCTTCTTGGTGGCCGGACTAGTGGCCACCGCCTTCGCGGCTCGGCTGATCTGCTCGTATCGTGCGCGGCCCGCTTTGGTTCCCAGGACGTACCCAGCTGCAACACCGATCAACAAACGCATCATTCCTGCTTCCCTCCAGCACCGATCGTCCTGACTCCATCCTGCCTGATGACTCGCTGGGCAGGCGATTTGGTACTTCGGTGGAGGATTCGCTACAGTTTCTCAGGCAACGCCGGAACGGGCGAAGCGAGCAAGACAATCCCCTGTAGCTCAATTGGCAGAGCTTCCGACTGTTAATCGGACGGTTGCTGGTTCGAGTCCAGCCGGGGGAGCAGCAAAGCCCCTCACCTGAGAAATCGGGTGGGGGGCTTTCTTGTATTCGTCGCCGCTAGTGCGTTTGCAGCAGACCCACCGATCGAAGTGCCGATTCGACGTCTGCCGCCTTGTTTGCTTGTTCTGCGCGAATTCCCAGCCGTCGAGCGCTGAGGACGTTCACCGGGTTGTCGTCGACGAAGAAGGTCTGCTGTGGACGCGCATCGAGAAACTCCAGCGCAGCCAGGAAGGCCGCAGGGTCGGGTTTGGTAGCTCCGAGCATGCAGGAGAAAACATGCTCGTCGATTGCCACTGGAGTTACAACACTTTCGATGGCGGCCAACAGGACAGGTCCATTGTCGTTTTCAGTGACGCCGATGGCCGCTTCACCCGTGAACGCGACGCGTAGATATTGGCGACAGATACACCAAAGCCCGACGCAAGTGTCTGCGTCGGGCTTTCGGTGGAACCGTCGAACTGTTTGACGGGGTGCGCTTACTTCGCTGCGCGATCCGACGGCTCGAACAGCCGGATGATGTGGCTGGGGTTGATGTAATAGACACCATTCGGAGAATTGAGGACGAGAGTGTCTTCGGTGAAATCGGTGACGGTGCCGTTCAGCTTCGCGCCGTCGGACATGATGATCCGGATCGTGGCCTTCGAGTTCTTGAATTCGGTCAGTGCAAGCTTCATGTGGTGATCCTGTTCCGTGGGGTGTGCACTCCCACGGTATCGGCTCATCGCTCCTGTGCCGACCAACCTTGGAAGACTCGACTCGAAAGAGTGCGACGCGTCACCGCCTGCCCGATTGTGATCCGCGTCGGATGTGCCGGTAACATTCGGATTCGCCGCGATGCATCGCATCCGGATGGGGCGGTAGCTCAGTCGGTTAGAGCCGTGGACTCATAATCCATTGGTCGCGGGTTCGAGCCCCGCCCGCCCCACGTTCAGGTGCCGTGAGCCCGCGGGTCAGCCCCAATGATTTTTGTCGAAGATCATGCTGCAGACGATCGCCAAGGCGACTAGTGCGCAAAGTGCAATCACCAGGACAGTTGCCCACACGTTGTTGGGATTGAATCGCCTGGCAATGCGCCTGCGGTTGCGTCTGAGTCGAGCGTTCGTGGTCACACAAGGAATCGTCGCATCATGATCGTCGATCGCAGATGAGGCGAAAGTCTCGGATCCAGATGACCGATTTCCCGACAGTGTCGGATGTGCAACGCTTCTGGACGTGACCGAGACAGCGACCACTCGGAAGACAAAGGAAAAGCAGGTACCTATCCAGGAATTTCAGCGTATGTGCTCAACCAGCCGAAGTGTCACGCTCTAGATGTACTTACGCACGGCGATCGAAGGTGATTTCGACGATCGAACTCAGGGGTCACTGAACAATTGTCTGTACCTGCCGGCGCGAGCCCGGCCCACAGGTGACGACGATGCGTTCCAGTGACCCCCTGAGCGTCGACGCACGCTGGTTTAGCAGATAGCTGGCAAGAAACCATCTTCGCCTGGTGTAAGTGCAGGCAGTCGAGCCGACCCCCCGCGGCTCGACTGCCCCCAACACGCGATGTGGGGTCCGAATGGCGGCGCCGAATTGGCGATTAGGGCGCCCGTCTGCGAACCGAATGTCAGTGAATGTAGAAGTTCTCGGAATTTCATTGGGAGACAGTAGGTTTGTTTGATCCCCAGGTTGAGGGAGTCTGGGGATCGCCTACCTGTGATTGGGGCACTCACGAACTGTGACGGAAAGGTCCGCTCCCGGATATTAGATTTACGGTGCGTCCGAACTGGCCGGAGATACTTGACGTGGAGTTTCCGGCGCCGACGTTCTACCGATATCGGGCCTTCTGCCCAGGACTCGCTTGGTGACCCATACGGCAGGTGCCGACAGGAACGGCAGATACACGAAGATATAGCTGTCGAACTCGATGCCCAACGCGAGATAAACCCCAAGGTGAAACCCGAGTAAGACGACGATCCCGATTCTGAACAAGACAGGGAAGAGCACGGCAACGATCAACCAGCCTTCAGCGAAGACAGTGGCGTAGTCGAGTGCCTTCCATAGCCACTCCGAATGGATGTCGAATAGTTCGTGGGTCAGCGGACCGAGCTTGGTGGGGTCAGCGACGTCTCGTGCAACGTAGCCCCGGGTTGCCTGCAATTCGGGGTTCAGCCAGCCGGACGCAGCTTTGGGTAGTGCCGCTGTAAACAGGGCGTAGGCGACCGTCACTGCCCAGATGAGCATGGGCAGTCCGCGGGTTTGAAGTGCTTTGCGTTGTGTGCGTGAACGTCGTGCGTCGAGGGACCATGCGGCGCCCCATCCAGCGGCTGCCATGGCCACCGGCAAGATTTCGAAAAGAATGAAGTGGTCGACCTTGCCGAAGGAATTGACCAACCCGCTGCCGGTCATGAGCGTGAGGGTCATTGCGATGGACGCGGCCGTCGTTCGATATCCGACCAAGATGGCGATCGCCAGGATGAATCGGGCGACTTCGAGTCCGACGAGGAAGTTCTCGGAGGGTGGTGACGACAGCAGGGAGAACGGACCGGATTGCGGATGAAACAGAATCGAGGGAACCTCGCCCGCCCACGTGTAGTCGATGGGAAACGCGATCACATATAGCGCGAAGAGGATTCGAATGACAGCGAGGAACCTCGCATCCCCGCGGTACGCCTCGCACAACTGATCGATGTGGTCGCGCAGGAACAACAGAGTTCCCGCACGGGCACTCATAGATCAACCCTTGTCGTTTCGCACGGGTCAGTTGACGCATCGGTTCCGTCGGTGATGTCGATAATTGTTTTGCGCCAGCAGAACTCGATACTGTCCGGGATGGCACCACTTCCGACTTCGACGCTGCGGTTTCGGAGCCATTCGACCAATTCAGGGTCCGCGGTTCGGGTGTTGCGGTCGCCTGCCCCGCTGGGGCGGAACGCATAATCGAGTGATGCTCTCGCGGATGAGTAGCGAATATCGCCGGCGAGATCCACTGGGTTGGGACTGATCGTGGATCCGTCGGTGTAATGGAGAGTGATATCCAAGCCACTTCCACTGAACTCGCCGTCTGCATTGGGCACGCCACCGAAGCTGGGCATGCGAATTGTCGGGTACGGCTCAGGGCGGACACCGAACGAGTAGGCGCCTTGCACGAGGAGTACGACTGCGAGTGCTGCGATCGCGATCAGTCGCCGATTGCTGCGCTTTGCTTCTGTTTCCGGCATGTCGACGTTCTTCCTGGCACCTGGTGCCGGTTTCTTCGAATGAGAAAAATAGAGGGGATTGCCGAGCGAGGGGACTGGGTGTTGTCGCGCGTCCGTGCAGATGTGCCGAAAGTAGTTGAAGTGTCGACGAAATATAGCTGCGCGATTGCCGCTTGTCGCAGTGTTGATTTGAAAATGGACTTTGGTCCGTCGAATGGGGGACAGTGTGCCCTGAATGCTTTGCCGCGCCTTAACTTCCAGCAAGCTTGGCCCCAGTCTGCTGTGAGAGCGGGATTTCACTCCTTCGTCGATGGCCGATTCAAGCGGAACGACAGATGCTTGACACTCGCTCAGAGGCAACATGATTCGACCCCGTATGTTTACGGGGTGACCAAACCCAACAAGCGAACTGTCGCCGTCATCGGTGCCATGGTTTTCACCGTCGTAGCGGTGATCGTAGGATTTGCGTACGAGCAATCCCGAGACAGTCGGGCAACTGCCTCTGTATCGCAGCCTGACAGTTCGGCGCCGGCGCTGAATGCCCCTACCGACGACTTCGACACGGTCGCAATTTTGGGGACTCGTACTCGATTCCGAACACGACGGGAGATCATTGGCCGGCGCTGCTCGCCTTCGATCGTCGCTGGTACCTGGCAGATTTTGCGAGCGGTGGCACCGGCTACGTCCAGGGAAACGAGGAAAAAGGCAAGCTACCGTTCGGTGCGAAAATTGATCAGGTCGTTGCGGTGAATCCCGAGGTCGTCATCATCGCCGGCGGTCGGAACGATGTTTCGTACCCGCTCGAGGTGCGAGATGCGACTCGGGAGTTGTATGCGCAGCTACGAGATCGGCTTCCTCACGCCAAGGTTGTCGTCATCGGCCCCATCATGGACAACCGGCCTCCATCCGAGACCGCTGTCAATGTCAACGATCGAATCCGTTCCGCCGCTGAGCAGTACAAGCTGCCTTTCATTGATACGCTCGCCGAGAACTGGCTGTCGGACCCGACGTTACTCAAGGAAGACGGCATGCATCCCACGCCGGCAGGTCAAAGGCTCATGTTCGAGAAGATCAGCGAGCACCTTCACTCGCTCGGTCTCTAGCTCTGAAGGAAAGCGAAGAGGACCCCGCAGGCGCGGGGTCCTCTTTTTCGTGAAAAGTATTGTCGGACTTAGGTCATCAGTAGCGAGGACTTTGGGTGCAGTCTTGGCTGGCCGGCTGCCTCACACGATGATGGAAAAGTTCGGGTAAGAAAGCTCTCGCGGGCTGTGTCGCCGCCCCTATCCGCGTTGCGGCTTTTGTGAATCGCAGTTCACCGCAGGTGATGCACGCGCGGCGATACCTACGCTGGGAGGTCGTCGGCGGAATGTCGTTTCTTGTGCCTTGCCGGTGGCTCGACCATCACTGCAGCCTGAACGGAGATGGCAGGGGCGGCGTAGATCATGTCGACAAGTTGGCCACCCTTGATGTTCTGCGCCACCCGTGATCAAACCGGGCAATCGGAACAAAGTGCTTGTCGAAGAGTTACAGTTGATGTTAATATGTAACGATAAGTCGCAAATGAACAGCGGCTTCGAAGTCGCGCTACCGGAAGCCGATGGGCGCCGGGGGAGATTGGTCTGCTGTCGATGCGCGACGCCGTTGTGTGGCACAGATCAAGGCTCTGCGAGTTGCTCCCGGTCGCACCCCTGATCAACCTGACAGACCAACGTAACGGAGAACGTACAGTGACAATCAAGAACTCGATCGCGCCTGGTGTCATAGCCGATCACGGAAACAGGCTGTTCGGCAACATTATTCGATCAGCCGAAGGTGAGGAACTCGTCCAGCGGCTGAATGCCATGTTCGAGCGAGCGAACAGCACAGGTCAGGTGGTGAATCAACGAGAACTCTCGACCGTGCTTTCTGTGCGGAGATCCGAGGGTTCCCCGGGCGACCGGTCGATTCCGGCGCCTGACAGGCTGATGCATGCAACCGAGGGACTCTCGTACGAATCCCTCTCCTTGTTGATTCGTGCGGCCGAGCATTTGCTGCGTTCGGAGGGGGTACATGTCGACTCGACGCCTTTCACCTGAGGGACGACGAGACCCGTCGAAGCCTCGGCCACAAACGCGTCACAGAATTTTTGAAATTGAACTGAAATCCCTGGGAAATCGAAGTGGCCGGTCCGTCGCCGACGAACGAATATTTGTCACGAACGGAATGACGTTCATACGTCGTTGTTTGTAATTCCGTTGTGCGATAAGCGAACCGGACGCCCCGCGTTGCTCAACCGCAAGATCCCGATTCCGCTGCTTCGGAGGCTTCTTGGATGCGCTGACGCGCCTCAGCGTCGAATCGTCTCCAGTCGTCGTGCGGTCCGCTCATGTAATCGCGGACTCGATCGATCGGCGACGTGGAATCGGTCGGAGTATGTCCCAGTTCTTCGGCCGATCCGAGTATCGACCGGCAAATCTTGTCGACGGAGTCAGATGCCGATACCGGCACAGAAGTACGGATCAACATTCACCTCGGGAAGCCGCATGAAGTGAATTGACTATCGCAGTCTGCTGTTGCGGTGTGAACGCTGCCCAGGCGCTGGCGGAACCCACGAGTTCAGGGACATCGTTCCATCCAAGGCTCTGTAGCCGGGCCAACGCCGCCTCGACCGTCCCGAAAGCTTCGAGGTACGCATGTGCGTCGTCGCATGTGAAGGCGAGTTCGTGGGGTTCCGCGTCGCCCACGTCCCCGTCGCACGAAGTAAGCATCAGCACGAATGGAGTCGCAATAGCGATCATGATTCGCTTCATCGGCCGATCGAAGCAGACTGACCCCGCCCTGGCGGACTATTCTCGATCCATGCCGATCACCCCGGATACAAAGAACTGGACCTGGGTCCTCGAACGCCGATGCGGCGAGTGCGGGTTTGATTCGTCCGCTGTTGCGTTCGCGGATGTTCCAGATCTTGTGCGTAGCAATGCCGTCTCGTGGGCCGAGGTACTGGAGCGCGAGAATGTGACGGAGCGACCGGACAGCGAAACATGGTCAGCGCTGGAGTATTCCGCCCACGTACGCGACGTGTTCAGGATCTTCAAGGTGAGGTTGGAACAGATGCTCGAATTCGACGATCCGCAATTCGAGAACTGGGATCAAGACGCAACAGCTGAGGCCGAGCGGTACAACGACCAAGATCCGGCAACGGTGGCATCGGAATTGTCCGACGCCGCGGCGGAAGTCGCGAACGCCTTCGAAACCGTGCCAGAGGGTAGCCGCCAACGACGGGGTCTCCGCAGTGACGGATCGGCGTTCACCGTCGAATCGTTGGCGGCCTACTTCATTCACGATCCGATCCATCACCTGCACGACGTCTCGGCGTAGTCAGAGCCCGCGCACCTCTTCGAGGGTTCTTCTGGCTCCGACGGAGTGCAACGAGTCGAGGGTCTTTCGGAAGCTTGCGACAAATCGGCGATCGTCCACGAGATCGCCGAACACTTGGCGGTACCCGATGAAGGCCAACGGGTCGCTCGATTGTTTCTGGGCGAGCGGCACCAGAGTGTCCGACAGCTGATCGACGACGGTGATGGGATCTCCGTTCTCGTCTGTGCCCTCGGCGTAGCGGGCCCAGCTGGCGACAATTGCGGTGGACAGGTTGATCGACCCACCGGTGTCGAGTTGGGTTCGGATGACGGGCAACAGCCACTTGGGAATTCGATCGGACGACTCGGCGCACAGACGTGCAATCGTGTCGCGGACCTGGGGGTTCGAGAATCGTTCGATGAGGGTCTTCTTGTACTGATCGAGGTCGACGCCGGGTACCGGATCAAGGGTCGGCGTCGCTTCCAGATTCATGTAGTCGAGCAGGAACCCTGACAAGAGTTCGTCCTGGCATGCCTCGTGGACCAGGCGGTATCCGGCAAGGTAGCCGAAGTACGCGATGCCTTGATGGCTGGCATTGAGAAGGCGCAGTTTCATCAGTTCGTACGGGCGAACATCCGGCACGAGATTGACGCCGGCATTCTCCAGAGGTGGCCTGCCTGAGGTGAACTCGTCCTCGAGGAACCACGCGGTGAACGGCTCAGCTGCGACCGGCCACTGATCGTCCACGCCAAACGTCTCGGCGATCTCGGTGGTCACCTCGGCTGTCGTGACGGGTGTGATCCGGTCGACCATGGAGTTGGGGAAGGCGCCGTTCGCGTCGATCCACTCCGCAAATTCGGGATCCTTCAGAGCGGCGAACGCTCCGACAGCCGTCCTGGCGACCGATCCGTTGCCTTCGATGTTGTCGCAACTCATGATCGTGAACGGGGTGAGGCCCCGGTCGCGACGGAGTGCGAGTGCCGCACAAATCAGACCGAAGGTGGTGCGGGGGAGTGTTCCCGGCTCGAGATCGTGCATCACATCGGGATGGGACGCGTCGAACTCGCCCGTGGTGTGCGAGATGTTGTATCCGCCCTCGGTGATGGTGAGAGATACGATTTTCGTCGATTCGGATGCCATCTTTTCGATCACCGCCTCCGGATCGTCGGGCGCGAACAAGTACTCGACGATCGACCCGATGACCCGGCCCTGGAGGGTTCCGTCAGCATGCTTGAGCGCCAGCGTGTAGAGGCCGTCCTGCGCGCGGAGTGCGTCTTTCATTCGCTTGTCCGACGGCATCACTCCCACTCCGCAGATTCCCCAGTCGAAGGCTTCACCTCGTCGCAGGAGGGTATCGATGTACATGGCCTGGTGTGCACGGTGAAAGCCTCCGACACCGAAATGCACTATGCCGGTAGTGACTTTGCTCCGGTCGTAGTTCGGCACTTCGAGTTCAGCATCGAAGTCGAGCAAGGTCTTCGTATTGAGTTCCATGAAAGTTCTAGTCTCCTTCGGCGACGATGACTACGGCTTTGATGCTGCCGGGAATGCGATCGGCCACCAGGGCCTCTTGCGATCGTTCGAGTGAAAAGCGTGCTGTGACCATCGAATCCAGATCGACGCGCCCGGCAGCGACCAGTGCGGCGGCGATCGGCCACGTGTTGGCGTACCGGAACACTCCGGTGAGCATCAGTTCGCGATTCTGAATGATCGGGACCGGCAACGGTATCTCGTCGGCACCCATTCCGACCAGAACGACGGTCCCAGCGGGCCGAACTGCGTGAATTCCGTCGATTACTGCGGCCGTGGCACCCGAGGCGTCGATGAACGCATCGACGGCCAGCGAGCGTACGTCGCTTTCACGAGGATCAACGACGGTTGTTGCGCCGAATTTCAGTGCCACATCACGCCGGGCCGCATCGATGTCCGAGACGATGACTTCCGTCGCGCCGAATGCCTTGGCCACCTGCGTCGTCACGATTCCTACCGGGCCGGCGCCGGCGATCAACACACGAGAGCCGGCAGTGATTCCCGCTTTCTGGGCTGAGGCGATCCCTACGGAGAGTGGCTCGAACAGCGCAGCTGCCTCGTAGGACACGGAATCTGCGATGGGATGGGCGAAGTCGGCACCGATCGTGACGTAGTCGGTCAGTGCACCGTCGATCGGCGGCGTCGCGAAGAACTCCATATGAGGGCAGAGGTTGTATCTGCCTGCCTTGGATTCGGGACTTGTCGGATCGGGCTTCTGAGGCTCGATGGAGACGCGCTGCCCGATGCGTCTTGGGTCGACGCCGTCACCGACTGCGGCGATGCGTCCCGATGCTTCGTGTCCGAGAACGAGCGGTGAGTTGACTACGTAAGGGCCGATGCGACCTTCGTGAAAGTAGTGCGCGTCCGACCCGCACACGCCCACGGCATGGATGCGAACGAGGACTTCACCCGTCTTCGGGGACGGTCGTGGTCTCTCGACCATCTGCATCTTTCCGGTCTCAACAAGGACATTTGCCCGAATTGTCGCAGGTAGATCGACGGATTCTCCGGAAACTGTTGTGTGGGTCACAACGTAGATGTTAGCTTAATGAGCATAAGAACATCTAGTGAGCATCTGCTCACGATCAAGAAACTTTGAACCTGATACACAAGGAGACCGTGTGAACCAGTCGGCTCAGCCCGCAGGACTCAAGTCGTCGAAGTTGCCGGCTTCCGAGGATGTGCGGCTCGCCTTGCGGGCAGCGACCATGTATCACCTCGAAGGCGCTACTCAGGCGGAGATTGCAGCGAAGTTGGGCGTCTCGCGGCCTACGGCCGGGCGGCTGTTGGCCAGGGCGCGGACGCAAGGTTTGGTCAGGATCGAGATTATGGTGCCGCCGGAGCTCGAAGGTTCGGTGAACACGGAGTTGGAATCGAAACTGGAGAAGCACTTCGGGTTGGCCGAAGTTTTGATTGTGCCCGAAGCAAATTCGGACTCGGACGATCCGGACTTCGACGCGCTCGGCCGACGAGCAGCGGAAGTTCTGGTTCGTCGTCTGCAGCCGTCGAGCGTTCTCGGGTTTACCTGGGGTCCGGAAACCGTTGCGGTAGCAGGATCTTTGCCAGACAAGGCGGCGAAGTGCTCGGCTGTGGTACAACTTGACGGCTCCATGACGGTGACCGACTACCAAACCGGTGTCGACTTCACCATCGGCCGATGTGCACAACAGTTGCAGGCCAATCCTGTTCGCCTCAATGCTCCGCTATATGCCGACCCGGCGACTGTGGAGTCGATGCGAAACGACTCGGTCATCTCGAAGGCGCTGCAAGCCGGAACTGATTCCGACATCATGGTTTTCGGAGTCGGTGCCGTCTCGACTGCCACGACCTTGTTTGCCGGTAGCTTCGTCGACTCGACCATGCTGGACGAGTTGGAAAGTCGAGGCGCTGTCGGTGAAATCGGCGGCCGTTTCTACACGATCGACGGCAATCCAGTGGAGGGGCCACTGCCTGAGCGAACGGTCTCCGTATCGCTCGACGCAGTGAAATCCTGCGATCAGACGATTCTGATTTCGGGGGGAACACACAAACGCCAGGCCGTTCTGGGCGCATTGCGCGGAGGTTTGGCAAACGTACTCGTCACCGACGTCGAGTGCGCCCAGTGGCTGCTCGAAGGCTAGCGATCTCACGAGTTTCGCTGTCCGAGCGCGCGACTGACACGCAAGTGTGAAGGAAGGTAATCCGTGAAAACAGGAAGACGAGTGTGGGGCGCTGCCGCGGCGGCGCTCTGCCTCCTGGTGTCGGGATGTGCGGGCGCTGGTGCGCTCGGTGGTTCCGGCGAACGAACAGTCACCATCGCGATGGTGTCGAACTCGCAGATGCAGGACGCCATCAAACTGGCGCCGGCTTTCGAAGCCGAGAACCCTGGCATCGACCTCAAATTCGTCAGCCTTTCCGAGAATCAGGCGCGCGCCAAGATCACAGCGTCGACGGCAACCGGCGGCGGTGAGTTCGACGTCGTGATGATCAGCAACTACGAGACACCTCAGTGGGCCGCCAACGGTTGGCTCACGAACCTGTCCGAGTATGCAGACAAGACGCCCGGTTATGACGAGGACGACTTCATACCGTCGATCAAGACTTCTCTGTCATACGAGGACAGTATGTACGCGGTCCCGTTCTACGGGGAGTCGTCGTTCCTGATGTACCGCAAGGATCTGTTCGATCAGGCGGGGATAACAGTTCCCGAAGACCCGACGTGGCAAGAAGTTGCAGGTTGGGCAGCGCAGTTCGACAACCCGGATGCCAAGATGGCGGGAATCTGCTTGCGCGGAAAGCCTGGCTGGGGTGAGGTACTCGCACCGCTGAACACCGTGATCAACACCTTCGGTGGACGCTGGTACGACGAGAATTGGAATGCGCAGTTGACCAGTCCGCAGGTCGAGGATGCGGTTCAGTTCTACGTGGACACGGTCAAGGAGCACGGTCAGCCGGGTCCTGCCACAAGCGGATTCGGTGAATGTGCAACACAATTCGCGCAAGGCAACACGGCGATGTGGTACGACGCGACGTCGGCTGTGTCAGTTCTTGAGGACCCTGCGTCGTCGAAGGTAGTCGGCAACATCGGATATGCGAAGGCCCCGAAGGTCGAGAAGTCCGATCCTGGTTGGCTCTACACCTGGGCGCTCGGAATCCCGGAGTCGGCAAAGAACAAAGATGACGCCTGGAAGTTCATTTCCTGGATGACGAACAAGGACTACATCCAGAAGGTCGGAACCGAACTCGGCTGGTCGAGAGTTCCTCCGGGAAGTCGCCTTTCGACCTACGAGATTCCGGAGTATCAAGAGGCCGCACAGGCATTCGGGCCGATCACCCTCGAATCGATCAACAATGCAGATCCGAAAAACCCGACAGTGCAACCGGTTCCGTACACCGGCGTCCAGTTCCTCACAATCCCTGAGTTTCAGGACCTGGGCACTCGCGTCAGCCAGCAGATCAGTGCTGCCATCGCGGGTCAGAAGAGCGTGAAAGAAGCGCTCGAACAATCCCAGCAGTATGCCGAGGTGGTCGGCAAGACCTATCAGGAGAACCGATGACTACGGTTGCCGAGCCCAGAACTACGGTGGACGACGCGCCACCGGTCCGTGTCGAAAAGAAGATCTCCCGCGCCGAGGGTTGGCGTCGTAGAGGTCCCCTGTTGCCGGCGTTGATCTTCTCGATCGTCGTCACCCAGATTCCGTTTCTGTTCACCCTCTACTACTCGACGCAGTCGTGGAACCTTGTCCGGCCGGGATCGCGGCACTTCAACGGGTTCGACAACTACATCGAGGTTTTCAAGGACAGTCAGTTTCGGGAAGTCGCGGTCAACACGGTCATCATGATCGTGGGTACGGTCATCGTTTCGGTGATCCTCGGACTCGCGTTGGCACTGCTACTCGACAGAGCCTTCCTCGGTCGCGGGATCGTGCGGACACTGCTGATCACGCCATTTCTCATCACCCCCGTCGCTGGCGCATTGCTCTGGAAGACAACAATGTTCGACCCGGTGTTCGGTATCGTGAACTTTGTCCTCCAGCCTTTCGGTGTCGGCCAGGTCGACTGGGTCAGCAAGTTTCCGCTCGCCGCCGTCATGATCAATCTGATCTGGCAGTGGACGCCTTTCATGATGCTGCTCATTCTGGCCGGCTTGCAGTCCATGCCCCGAGACATCCTCGAAGCCGCACGGGTGGACGGAGCCAAGCCGTTTGCGATGTTCCGCGAACTGACACTGCCGCACCTGCGCCGTTTCATCGAACTCGGTGCAGTTCTGGGTGCGATCTACCTCGTGAACACCTTTGACGCGGTGTACATGATGACCTCGGGCGGGCCAGGCGTGGCCAGCTCGAACCTGCCGTTCTACATCTACCAGCGCGCATTCCTCGGCTTCGACGTAGGTCAAGCTGCGGCGATGGGTGTCGTGACAGTGATCGCGACCATCATCGTCTCGACACTCGCGCTCCGATTGATCTTCAAGAGCTTCACCGGCAACGAGGAGGCGGCGTGATGACTGCCGTAGAGACGACAAGCGCGACGACCGACAAACCCGTCGTCAAGAAAAAGAAGAGCAGTAAGTTCAGTCCGTGGTCGGTCGTGGCGTGGATCGCCGCTCTCGGATTCTTCTTTCCGGTCTTCTGGATGGTCCTGACCGCGTTCAAGACCGAGGCAGACGCCTACACGGACCCGCCGAAGCTGTTCTTCACTCCCACCCTCGAACAGTTCCGTGCCGTCCTCGATTCCGGTCTGGGTACCACGCTGGCGAACTCGGCATTTGCCACAGGAATGTCGACGATTCTTGTTCTGCTACTGGGTGTTCCGGCTGCGTTTGCATTGTCTCTTCGCCCGGTGAAGAAGACGCAGGATGTGCTGTTCTTCTTCATCAGTACCAAGATGCTCCCAGTCGTCGCCGCAATCGTGCCGCTGTACGTGATCGTCAACGACATCGGATTGCTCGACAACATCTGGGCGCTGGTCATCTTGTACACATCGATGAATCTGCCGATCGCAGTGTGGATGATGCGTTCGTTCTTTCTCGAAGTCCCCGGCGAGCTTCTCGAAGCCGCCAGCATGGACGGCGCGAGTTTGTGGACCTCGGTTCGAGAGGTGATCCTCCCGCTGATCTCGCCCGGAATTGCTGCGACTGCGCTGATCTGCGTGATCTTCTCGTGGAACGAATTCTTCTTCGCAGTCAACCTGACAGCTGTTCAAGCGCAGACGATTCCGGTCTTCCTGGTCGGGTTCATCACCGGCGAGGGCCTGTACTGGGCTCGGCTCTCCGCGGCAGCGACCATGGCGGCATTGCCCGTCATCCTGGCCGGTTGGTTCGCCCAGAACAAACTGGTGCGCGGCCTGTCCTTCGGTGCAATCAAATAATTCTCCTCACCCTCTCAGGAGTTCGTCATGGCTGAAATCTCGTACCAGAAAGCGTCTTGCATCTACGAAGGTGCCGGGACCCTCGCTGTAGATTCACTCGATCTTGACATCAAGGACGGGGAGTTCATCGTGCTCGTCGGTCCGTCAGGTTCCGGAAAGTCCACGGCCCTGCGCATGTTGGCAGGGCTCGAGGACATCGATTCCGGTGCGATCACCATCAACGGCAAGGACATGACCGATGTCCCGTCGAAGGATCGCGACATCGCAATGGTCTTCCAGAATTACGCGCTGTACCCCAATAAAACCGTCGGCGAAAACATGGGGTTCGCGTTGAAGATGCGCGGTGTGCCCGTCGAGGAGCGTAAGAAGAAAGTTGCCGAAGCGGCCAAACTGCTTGACCTGACGGAATACCTCGACCGCAAACCGGCCAAGCTTTCCGGTGGTCAACGGCAGCGAGTTGCCATGGGCCGAGCAATCGTTCGTGAACCGCAAGTGTTCTGCATGGACGAGCCGCTCTCCAACCTCGACGCAAAGCTACGCGTCCAGACCCGCACGCAGATCGCGGCGTTGCAGCGTCGTCTCGGAACCACCACCGTCTACGTCACGCACGATCAGGTGGAAGCGATGACGATGGGTGATCGCGTGGCAGTGCTCAAGGGCGGCAAGTTGCAACAATTCGCTTCTCCGACCGAACTTTACGATCGGCCGGCCAATGCGTTTGTTGCCGGCTTCATCGGATCTCCAGGTATGAACTTGGTAACGGCGCCGGTCAGTTCGGGTGGGGTGCGTTTCGGCGACGTCGAGGTTCCGCTGGACCGCGAGCAGATGGCGGCAATCGCCGCGGCCGGTCTGGCTTCGGTCACAGTAGGAATTCGGCCCGAGCAATTCCAGGTGGTTGCTGCCGGAGACGGAATCGCAGCTCAGATCGACCTGGTAGAGGAACTGGGCAACGAGTCGTACATCTACGCACACGTGCCTGGTACCGAAGCCGACCCGATCTCGCTCGTTGCACGCACCGGCGGGCGATCGAAGCTGCAGTACGGCCAGACGCTGGGCTTCGAGCGGGTGGACGGTCCTGTTCACCTCTTCGACCCGACTACGGGTGAGCGCGTGGGTAGCTGAATCCCACCACAATCGTGACCTGCTCGGCACCCGAACTCGTTCGTGCCGAGCAGGTCACATCCATCTTCGACTGGTGAGAAGGTTAGGGTCTACCGATGAGTGATACACGCGAACGATCCGTCGTGGTGTGTGGTGAGGGACTGGTTGATCTGGTTCCGGTGGGGGAGAACTTCTCACCCAAGTTGGGCGGTGGACCGTTCAACGTTGCGATCGCGGTGGGTCGACTCGGATCCGACGTGGGATTCGTCTCTCGCTTGTCCACCGACGCGTTCGGAGATCGGATGATCGACTCGCTGGCCGCGTCGAATGTCGACACGACCGGAGTCGAACGTGGGCCCGAGCCGACAACTCTGGCCGTCGTGAACCTTGCGGCGGACGGAGGTGCGCGGTATTCCTTCTACCTTGAGGGAACGGCGGATCGACAGTTCGCGCTGCCGAAACTTCCCTCTGCCCGGGCATTCTCGTTCGGAACGCTGTCGCTGGTGCTCGAGCCCGGGGCCTCCGCTTACGAAGCCATGCTGCACGAAGCACACGCCCGCGGTCGACTCACCATGGTGGACCCCAACATTCGTCCGGCGGTGATCTCGGACCCGGAAGCATATCGACGACGATTTCGTTCGTGGTTGCCTGCCATCGATATTCTCAAAGTGAGCGACGACGACGCGAAGTGGTTGGGTTCGGTTGACGGCGCCGAGTGGCTCGACGAAGGCGTCGGCGCCGTACTGCTCACCCGTGGCGGTGACGGGTTGCGGTTGATCACCAAGGAACTCGATGTTTCGGTGCCGGCGCCCGCAGTTGACGTCGCGGACACGATCGGTGCGGGCGATACCGTTCACGGAGCCCTGCTGGCCTACCTTGATCGTCACGATGCACTCGACGTCGCCGTTGTGCGTGCGTTCTCCGAGGCAGATTGGTCGGCCGCGTTGACCTTTGCCGCACGCGCGGCAGCCGTCACCGTGTCACGACCAGGGGCGGATCCGCCGTGGTCAAGGGAGTTGGGCCTGCCCGTCTAGCACTGGGGACCACCGCCCTACTGCGAGCGCAGTACGTCGAACTGCCTACCTGTGCACGATGTGCGACGGGGTCGTGTATCGGCACAGTGATACGCATGTCGATATTCCTGTACAAACTCTCGCGACTCGCGTTTCGTCGTCGCTGGGCAATGGTGGGCTTCTGGGTCGTCCTGCTGGTGGCGGGCGGAGTAGGCGCAGCAACGCTGTCCGGTCCGACCGTCAACACATTGTCGATCCCGGGCACAGAATCGCAAGCGGCACAGGACCTTCTGGCTGAACGGTTCCCGGAATCTTCCACCGGCGGAGCCAGTGCTCGCATAGTCTTCGAATCTCCGGCGGGCACGACGCTCGCCGATCCGGCCATTCGACAATCCGTCAGTGAATTGGTCTCTGCGCTCGGGAAGGACCCCGAGGTTGCAGCGGTATCGGATCCGTATGCATCCGGCGGAGTGTCGCCGACCGGGACGATCGGATACATGCAGGTCTCCTATACCGCCGACTCGATGGACTTGCCGGACAGTTCGAAAGAACTGCTCGAGTCCGCTGTCCACGACGCCTCGGATTCAGGGCTGGCAGTCGATGTTGCCGGCAACGTGCTGATGGAAAGCAGCGCCGAATCGATGGGAGAGGTGATCGGAGTCGCGATCGCCGCGGTGGTGCTGACCGTCACCTTCGGTTCCTTGGTTGCGGCGGGGCTTCCTTTGATCAGCGCGTTGATCGGCATCGGCATCGCGATCTGCACGATCACCATCGCAACTGGTTTCATCGAACTGGGTTCGAGCACAACCGTCCTGGCAATGATGCTGGGGCTCGCCGTGGCGATCGACTATTCGCTGTTCATCGTCTCGCGCTACCGCTCCGAACTACGTGACGGACATGATCCGGAAATTGCTGCGGGCCGCGCAGCGGGGACTGCGGGTTCGGCCGTAGTGTTCGCGGGGTTGACCGTCCTTATCGCACTGGCCGGACTGTTCGTCGTGAACATCCCGTTCCTGACAAGCATGGGTCTGGCTGCAGCATTCGCAGTTGCTGTTGCAGTGGTGATTTCACTGACGCTGCTGCCCGCCACACTCGGATTTGCAGGGTCGCGCGTCCTGAGTCGGTCTGATCGTCGACTGCTGGCGTCCGGCGGTGAACTGACACACCGGAAACAGTCGGAGGGGGCGGGCTCGCGATGGGCCAAGTTCGTGATCCGGCGTCGAGTTCCGGTTTTGCTCGCGTCAGTCCTCGGGTTGGGATTGCTGGCGATCCCCACCTTCGGAATCAACCTGAGTTTGGCGAGCCCACCAGTGCCCGACACAACTGCCGCCAGGGCTACCGACCGACTATCCGAGGGGTTCGGTGCCGGGTTCAGCGGTCCGCTCATGGTGGTCGTCGACGTTGCCGACGCCGCAGATCCGGCAGCGGCATTGAGCGGCGCCCAGGAAAAGCTCGGTGCTCTGCCCGACGTAGCGGCAGTGACGCCGCCAGCACTCAATCAGGCCGGCGATACAGCAGTCATCACGGTGGTTCCCTCGAGTGGCCCGGAAACCGAGGCAACAAAGGCGCTCGTCGCAGATATACGTGAGGTCGCCGGATCACTGACCGACGAGACCGGGGCCACGATGTCGGTCACCGGTCAGACAGCGTTGACGATCGACGTCTCGGACCGCTTGGCTGATGCCCTCGTTCCCTACCTCGCATTGGTCGTCGGCCTCGCCTTCATTCTTTTGATGCTGGTGTTCCGCTCGATCTTGGTACCGCTCAAGGCAACTCTCGGATTTCTGCTCTCGATCGGCGCGACGTTCGGTGTGCTGGTCGCGATCTTCCAGTGGGGTTGGTTCGCCGGCATTCTCGGAATCGAAGGCCAAACCGGATCAGTTGTGGCGATGTTGCCCATCTTCATGATCGGCATCGTCTTCGGGTTGGCGATGGACTACCAGGTGTTCCTGGTGACCAGAATGCGTGAAGCGTTCGTCCACGGTGACGGACCGGACGAAGCAGTCGTGAAGGGCTTCGACCAGGGCGCCCGAGTCGTCACGGCCGCGGCGCTGATCATGATCGCCGTTTTCGCGGGCTTCATCTTCGGCGGCGACGCCTTCATCATGCAGATCGGACTCGGACTCTCGTTCGCGGTTCTGTTCGACGCCTTCGTGATTCGTATGACCGTCGTACCGGCCGTCATGTCCCTGTTGGGCTCGAAGGCATGGTGGTTCCCCTCATGGCTGGACCGGTTGGTCCCGAACGTCGATGTCGAGGGGGAGCAGTTGACTGCGCTGCTCGCAGATTCGAAGGAATCCAGTGAACCCACGAGCGACAAGTTGTCGGTATGACCCGGATACGGTAGATCGATGACTTCGACATCGACGTGGGGTCGATGGTGTGCGGAACACCCGCGCACCATCGACCTGGCACTGACGATCCTCGTGCTCCTTGCCACGTGGACGGCGCACCGCATCGCGCTCGATGGCAATGACACCCGCGAAGTAACAGTTGTGGGAGTCCTTGTAACAGCGATCGCAGCGGCAACCATCGTATTCCGGAGGCGCTACCCGTTCTCGGCGCTGGCGGTGGCAGTACTTCTCGGCGTATTGATGATTGCACTGTCAGCGCCGCCGAATGCCGGCACAGGTTCCGCGGCGATGGTGTGCCTCTACTACGTTGCCAGCACGAGTGACCGCCGGAGGACCTTCTTCGCAGCGGCGAGCACAGTCAGCTCGCTGATGCTCGTCACAATCTTCCTGGGAGTGGGGAACAATCTCCTGCAGGAGGCACTGGGGTTGTTGGCCTGGTTGCTGATGGCAAGTTTCGCCGGCGCCGAGGTCCGTTCTCGCCGAGCCTATCTGGAGTCCGTCGAGGCGCGCGCGGTGCAAGCGGAAAGAATGCGCGAGGACGAGGCCCGACACCGCGTCGTCGAAGAAAGGATGCGGATTGCGCGAGACCTGCACGACGTTGTCGCGCACCACATTGCCTTGGTCAACCTGCAAGTCGGGGTCGCGTCGCACTTGATCGGGAAAGACCCCGAGAAGGCGACGACTGCACTACGCGGAGTGGAGGAAACGTCCAAGGCGGCACTCGATGAAATTCGGGCCACGGTCGGAGTTCTCCGTGACGCTCAGGACGGTGATCGCTCGATGAAACCGGCTCCGGGGCTTTCGGATCTACCGGCACTGGTGGATCAATTCGTCAGTGCGGGAATGGAAATCGAAGTGCGCGCAGTGGGTTCGCTGCGCCCTCTCGGGCCAGCAGTAGACCTCACGGCGTACCGAATTATCCAGGAAGCGCTCGTGAATGCAAGCAAGCATGCGTTGCCGGGGGCCGTCACCGTGTCGTTGTCGTACGAAGCCGAGGTTCTGGTGCTGTCGGTCGAAAACTCCGGAACGGCAGTGCCTTCGACGTCACCGCCCGGGTACGGACTGCTGGGAATGAAGGAGAGGGCACAGGCAATGGGAGGCGAGGTCTCAGCAGGATTCCGCGCGGACGGGGGATTTCGTGTGGACGCCCAACTGCCGCTGGTCTCGGTCTCCAGCGGTTCGGAGCGTGAGGAGTCGTGAGTATTCGGGTGGTAGTGGCAGACGATCAGGCGCTCTTCCGTCAAACGCTTGCGCTGCTGATCGGTTCGGAAGACGACATGGAGGTGGTCGCCGAGGCGGCAGACGGAGAGCAGGCATTCCAGGCGGCGCTCGAGCACCGGCCCGACGTTGTTCTGATGGACATTCGCATGCCGGGCACCAGCGGAGTCGAAGCGACCGCCATGATCGCCGATCATCCGGATTTGACCGACGTACACGTACTGATCCTGACGACCTTCGAAGTGGATGAACATGTGGCACAGGCGATCCGGGCGGGAGCGAGCGGCTTCATCGGCAAAGGAATCCGAGCTGAGGATCTACTTGATGCTGTTCGGACGGTCGCAGGTGGGAACTCTTTGTTGTCGCCGATTGCGACCAGCGCGTTGATTTCTCGATTCCTTTCCACTCCGTCGCGGGCCGACTCGACTTCCGGGATATTCGGTCAATTGACACCACGCGAACTCGAAGTGGTCACCCTCGTTGCCCTCGGGATGTCCAACGACGAAATCGCCGCGGAATTGGTGATCAGCGCGGTCACGGCAAAAACCCATGTGAACCGGGCGATGACGAAACTGGATGTCCGCGACCGCGCGCAACTGGTGGTTCTCGCCTATCAATGCGGTGTGGTGATTCCGGGACGCTCGGTGGATTGACTCGAGAAACTCTTGACTCGAACGGGTGTTCGAGTATTGTTTGGGGAGGGGATCGGGGGATTCAATGAGTGTTCTGTTGTCGGATGTGGTGTCTGGTTCTGCGGTGGGGTTGCGCGGACGCCTGTGGCGGTTGTCTGCTGCGGAGTTACGTACCGCTGCTATCGAGGCGAGTGCGGAGGTTCTTCGTCTCGAGGCTGTTCGTGTGGCGGTGGTGGACGAGTTGTCGTTGCGGCCGGATGATCAGGTGATCGCCAGCCGCGGGGTGGGGTGCTGGTTGGCGGCGAACACGATGCTGCAGGTCCGGGACGGGAAGAAGATCGCCGCCCTCGGTGCAGCGCTACGCCCGCTTCCGGCGGTGGCGGCTCGCTTTGATGTCGGGGATTGCTCCTTCGATCATGCCGTGTTGATCGTGGCGTTCTGCGAATCACCACCGAAGGGGATGCCGGACGCCGCGTTGCCTCGCTGTGTCGACCTACTGTTGGCTGCTGCTTCCGGTGTGGAGGCCACGACGACGAAAGTCCGGAACGTCATCGCGACCTTGGAGCGAATCTTCGAGTCCGATGAGATTCCGCCCGCCGAAGATGTCGATCGCAACGAGTTGCGGATCGCGTCGACGTTGAACGGCCGGGTGGTGGTGCGCGGAGATTTCGACGCCCTCACCGGTGAAATGCTGCTCTCCGCCCTGTCGAATCTGACGATGCCCACCCCGGCACCCGATGGAACCCCGGATTCTCGGTCGGCAGCGAAGCGGACCGCGGACGGGTTCACCGAACTGATTCGGCGGTATCTGGATTGCGCGAAGACCGGTGTCGATGGGGGTCAGCGGCCGCACGTGAACGTGCACATCAACGCGCGTGATCTGGCTGAGCACCGGGACTGCGCCGGAACACCCGCTGCTCCTGATGGTGGAGCGGCTGTGTCGGATCTCGATGTCGGGCACATGCCCTGGCTGGGGCCACTGTCGGTGTCGCAGACCAGACTCCTCGGGTGTGACTGTTTCCTCTCGACTGTTCTGCTCGACGGTCACGGGGCTCCGTTGGATGCGAGACCCGGAAAGAGGTTGGTCACCGCGGAGCAGCGAGTGGCGTTGATCGCCCGGGACAAGGGGTGCGCGTTCCCGGGCTGCGCGTGCGTGCCCGCGTGGACGGATGCGCACCATATTCGGCACTGGGCCAACGGCGGCCCGACGGTGATGAACAACCTTGTCCTGCTGTGCCGTTCACATCACCGGTTGATGCACCGGAAATCCGGGTTCGTCGGGAAATGGGTGATCCGCATCGGGGTCGACAACAAACCCTGGTTCATCCCACCACCCTCGATCGACCCCGGCCAGCACCCGCGACCGGCGAACACCACATTCCAAACCTGAGGGGGCAAATCTCAGATGCACCAGAACGTGCCCAGGCCTGTCTCGGATCCGCTGCTCTGTGTCCGACCGATTGGTGGGAGGTGGAGTCGAATGGGTGCGTGCTTTGGGGGTGGCTCTACTTTTGGGTGCCCGTGTGGCCTGTCCCACTCAGTGGGTCATTCTTTCGTCGTCGCCAAGCCGGTTGTGCCAGGTCATTTGGACGTCTGACCTGCAGTTCAAAATCTTTCGTTAGAACACGTTCCAATTTCGCGGATTTGTGGCTATGGTCACAGAGATAGATGCGGGTGTGCGAATGAAAGGGTGAAGTGACGTGAAGACCAAGGGTGCAATCCTGTGGGGCCTCAATGAGAAGTGGTCCGTCGAGGAGATCGAGATCGGCGAGCCGGTAGCCGGCGAAGTTCAAATTCGCATGGAAGCGGCCGGAATGTGCCACTCCGATCACCACATCGTCACCGGCGCGACCCCGATGCCGTCGTTCCCGGTCATGGGCGGGCACGAGGGTTCGGGCGTCATCACCAAGCTCGGCCCGGAGGTCAAGGGCCTGGAGGTCGGCGACCACGTCGTTCTGTCCTTCATTCCGGCTTGTGGAACCTGTCCGGCGTGTTCGGCCGGACATCAGAATCTTTGTGACCTCGGGATGGGTCTCCTCAGCGGCCAGGCCATCAGTGACGGCACGTACCGGATCCAGGCTCGCGGCGAAAACGTGATCCCGATGTGCCTACTAGGGACGTTCTCGCCCTACATGGTCGTGAACCAGTCGTCAGTGGTGAAGATCGACAAGGACATTCCGTTCGAGGTTGCCGCACTCGTCGGTTGCGGCGTCCCGACCGGTTGGGGATCGGCAACCCACATCGCCGATGTGAAGCCCGGCGAAGACGTTGTGATCATGGGCGTCGGCGGCGTCGGTATCAGTGCACTACAGGGTGCAGTTGCATCGGGCGCCCGGTACATCTTTGCCATCGACCCTGTGCCGTGGAAGCGTGAGCAGGCTCTGAAGTTCGGCGCAACGCACGCTTTCGAAAGCGCTGCCGCTGCCATTCAGCCGATCATCGACGCCACGTACGGACGCATGGCGCAGAAGACGATCATCACCGTCGGCGAAATGAAGGGTGAGTACGTCGAAGAAGCGATGATTCTGACGGCAAAGGCTGGTCGTTGTGTTGTCACTGCAATGGGGCACCTGACGGACATGGATGTGAAGCTGAACCTGTTCCTGATGTCGATGCTTCAGAAGGACCTTCAGGGCAACATTTTCGGCGGTGGCAACGCTCGCCAGGACGTGCCTAACCTCCTCGCGATGTACAAGGCAGGCAAGCTGAACCTTGACGACATGGTCACTCGGACCTACACGCTCGAAGGCGTGAACGACGGGTACCAGGACATGTTGGATGGCAAGAACATCCGCGGCGTCATCCGCTACACCGAAGCTGACTGGTGATCGAAAGCGCAACTCTTGTGCCAGTAGTCTGATCGGGTGCCCAGTACTCACAGTCTCGACGTAATCCAGCAGTGGCCGGTCGACAATGCGGCAGCGGTCGTCCTCTCCGGGAAGAATCCGGGTGAGGGCGACCGCATTCGTGGTTTCAGCGGCGACCAGTCGCATGTTTTCCCCCTGGCTTCGGTGACAAAACTGTTGTGCGCCTACGCGATTCTGGTGGCGGTGGAGGAAGGGGCGGTCGAGTTGGATGGGCCGGCCGGGCCTGAGGGGTCGACCGTTCGTCATCTCCTCGCACATGCTTCCGGGTTGGCATTCGCCGAACGTGTTGTTCAGGCGCCGGTGGCGTCGAAGCGGATCTACTCGAGTGCGGGATTCGAGGTGCTTGCCGAGTTGGTTTCCCGGGAGACCGAGATCGAGTTTGCCGACTATCTTGCCGAGGCGGTGTTCGCGCCGTTGGGGATGACCAGCGCGGCTCTTGTCGGTCCTGCCGGTCACGGTGCGCAGGCATCGGCAGACGACTTGGCCAAGTTCGCGGCTGAACTGCTCTCGCCGACCCTGATCTCGACGCAGACGTTCGCAGAGGCGACAACCGTGCAGTTCCCGGGGCTCAACGGAATTCTTCCGGGTTACGGCTCTCAGCGCCCCAACGACTGGGGACTCGGATTCGAAATTCGCGGCGACAAGCGTCCGCATTGGACAGGTCTCGAGAACTCGGCCGCAACTTTCGGTCATTTCGGCCAGTCCGGGACGTTCCTGTGGGTCGATCCCACGATCGATACTGCGTGCGTCGTGCTTACCGATCGCGACTTCGGTGATTGGGCCAAGCCTTTGTGGACTGAATTGTCAGATGGCGTAGTCGGTGAAGTTTCGCGATAGAGCACAAATTTCTCTCCTTCCACTGGCGCAACACGGGTAACACAAGGCACACTGTTCAATCGAGCGTGCTGCACGAACTCGACAGAGGTCGTTGGGGAAGACGTCCCTCGTCGAAGCAGGAGGCTCGAGTGCGCGAAATGAATCAATTCGCGGACGTGACGACTGGTGTGGTTTACATCCACTCGTCGCCCGCGGCGCTGTGCCCGCACGTGGATTGGGCTTTGTCCGCCACGTTGGACAGCCCTGCCAAGCTCAGATGGACCTCACAGCCTGCCTACGACGGGCTTCTGCGTGCGACGACGGATTGGACAGGTCCCGTCGGAACCTGTGCCCGCCTGGTCGATTCGTTACGGGCGTGGCCGATGTTGCGGTTCGAGGTCACGGAGGACCCGAGCCGTGGCGTCGACGGCGAACGGTACAGCCATGTACCCGGTCTGGGCTTGTGGCGCGGATCCACCAGTGCGAACGGTGATGTCGTTGTTGGGGAGATGAAACTGCGGTCCATCATGAATTCCGGTGGAGACATCGCCGCGGAGATCGATCGGGCGATAGGCGCACCGTGGGACGAGGAACTCGAGCCCTTCCGGAGTTCGGGCGAAGGCGCCGAAGTGACATGGCTGCGTAGGCGTGTCAGTTGACCGAGGTCCATCCTGAACCCTGAGTGCTCTCGCGGATTGAACGACAAAGACTTGAATGACAAAGGTGGGCCCCGCCGTATCGGCGAGGCCCACCTTGCTGTCCAGGGTTGTCAGAGCGGAATGTTCTTGTGGCGCGCACGGACAGATGGTGCAGACGCGAGCGCAGCGGTGACGATGCTGCGAGTCTTCGCCGGGTCGATTTCCTCATCGACGACGCCGATTTCGACAGCGCGGTCGACGCCGCCTGCGATCGCCTCGTGTTCGGCAGCGAGACGGTCGTGCAATGCTTCACGCTCGTCGTCCGGTGCCGCAGCGAGAGCCCGCTTGTGCAGGATGCCGACAGCAGCCTTCGCGCCCATCACGGCCACTTCGGAGTTGGGCCAAGCGAAAACGGCCGTGGCTCCCAGTGCTCGCGAGTTCATTGCGATGTATGCGCCGCCGTAGATCTTTCGAGTGACAACGGTGACGCGGGGGACAGTCGCCTCGGCGAAGGCGTGAAGTAACTTCGCGCCGCGCCGAACCACGCCTTCCCACTCCATCGACACGCCAGGCAGATACCCGGGAACATCGACGACGACTACGAGCGGCACGCCGAATGCGTTGCACAGTCGCACGAATCGAGCGGCCTTCTCTGCACTTTCGGAGTTCAGGCACCCCCCGAGTCGCAGTGGGTTGTTCGCGATGACGCCAACCGTGCGTCCGGCCATCCGGCCGAAACCGGTGACGATGCTCCGCGCGTAATTGCCTTGCAGTTCTTCGAAGCTCGACTCGCCTTCGACGTTGTCGAGCATTTCGTGAACGATGGGACGAACGTCGTATGCACGTTTTGCGGACGCAGGCATCATGGCGCGCAGATCGCTGTCGCCGAGTTCCGCTGCCCGCTGATCGAATTCGCCCTGCTCGCACATCATCGAGACCAGGCGTCGTGCGCGGTGCAATGCGTCGGCCTCGTCGTGTGCGGCGATGTGCGCGACACCCGACTTCTTGGTGTGTGTGTCCGGACCGCCGAGTGACACCATGTCGACCTGTTCACCGGTGACACTGCGAACTACGTCTGGGCCGGTGACGAACACTCGGCCTTCCGGCGCCATGATCACGACATCGGTGAGGGCTGGACCGTACGCGGCTCCACCAGCGGCAAAGCCGAGCACGACGGAAATTTGAGGTATGAGACCCGACGCACGGACCATGGCCTCGAAGACCAGTCCGACTGCGTGGAGTGCTTCGACGCCTTCAGCCAGACGCGCGCCACCGGAGTGCCAGAGACCCACGATGGGGGACTCTTCCTCGATGGCGGTATCGATGGCTTTGACGAGGTGTTTGCAACCGTCGACGCCCATTGCGCCGCCCATGACGGTGGCATCGGAGCAGTATGCGATGGTGCGGACGCCGTCGATGTTTCCGGACGCAGCGAGCACGCCGGACTTGTCACGGGCGTGGAGCGGCACTGTTGTGCCGGGGTCGAACAGATTTTCCAGGCGCGCAAGAGGATCGCGCGGGTCTGTCGATGATTCGGACTTTGTCACGGGGGCCAGGATGGTCATCGCGTCCTCCTTCAGTACGAGCCTTGGGTGGAACGAAAGGTCGGTGTTGTCCGCGGGTGACGTTGTGTTGCAACGACACCCGCGGACAGGTGCAAACCGCGGTTCGGGCTAGGCCCGACCGAAGGCGAGCGCGACATTGTGCCCACCGAAACCGAACGAGTTGTTCAGTGCGAAATCGAAAGAGCCGGTTCGGGGTTCACCCTTGACGACATCGAGATCGATTTCTGGATCCTGGCTGTCAACATTGAGCGTGGGCGGGATGATCCCGTCACGCACCGCCAGAACCGTGAGGACTGATTCGAGGGCGCCGACAGCGCCGATCGAGTGTCCCAGCGCGGATTTCGGGCCGTACACCGCAGCGTGATTGCCGACCGCTGCGTTGATTGCCTTTGCCTCTGCGATGTCACCGATCGGCGTCGCAGTGGCGTGGGCGTTGATGTGCTTGATGTCGGACTTCGTCAGTCCGGCCATCTCGATTGCTCGGGTCATGGCTCGCGCCGCGCCCAGGCCTTCCGGATGCGGTGCCACGATGTGGTACCCGTCCGAAGTGATTCCGGAACCGAGCAGGCGGGCATGAATGGTGGCCCCGCGTGCCTTTGCGTGTTCCTCGGTTTCGAGGATCATCAGTGCGCCGGCTTCGCCGAAGACGAATCCGTCGCGGTCCTTGTCGAAAGGACGTGAAGCTGCGGCCGGATTGTCGTTGTTGGTGCTCATTGCACGCATCATGGCGAAGCTCGCGATCGGAACCGCGTCGATGAAGCTCTCGACTCCACCAGCCACAACCATGTCCGCGTCACCCATGACAAGCATGCGGTGAGCGTGAGCAATTGCCTCGGAACCTGACGAACATGCCGACACCGGGGTGATGACGCCGCCGCGGGCCCCGAGTTCGAGCCCGACTGTTGCGGCCGGTCCGTTGGGCATGACCATCTGCACCGAGAACGGGGACACCTTGCGGTATCCGCCGCCACGGAGCTTGTCGACGGCGTCGATGAGCGTGTCTCCGCCGCCGAGTCCTGTGCCGATGACAACCGCGAGGCGGTCCTGATCGACTTCGGGGCTGCCGGCGTTGCTCCAGACCGTGCGACTCAACGTGAGGGCAAGGCGTTCCACCCAGCTCATCCGTCGAATTTCGACGCGGGACAAGCCCTCGTCTGGTGAAACCTTCAGGTGCCCGCCGATGCGAATGGGAAGGTCGAACTCGTCGATGAACGGGTCATCGAGGATTCCGATGCCGCTTTCGCCGGCGAGTAGCGCCTTCCACGTGCCATCCACATCACCAGCCACCGAGGTCGACGTCGCGAGGCTCGTGACGACGATGTCGGGGAATTTCCCTTTGCGGGTAGAAGCGGAAGTCACGGTCGGCTCACTCTGCGTTCTTGGCTTCGGCGCCTTCGGCTTCGAGCTTCTGGATGTACGCGACGATGTCGCCGACGGTGCGGAGGCCTGCGAGATCCTCGTCGGGGACCTTCACGCCGTACTTGTCTTCGGTCTGAACAGCGATCTCGACCATGGACAGGGAGTCGATATCGAGGTCGTCCACGAAGGACTTGTCAACGGTGACCTCGGAAGGCTCGATACCGGTGACCTCCTCCACGATCTGGCCGAGTTCCGCGATGATTTCTTCCTGAGTGTGGGCCACTGGTGTGGCTCCCTTCTTGATCGATTGAGGTGGGGTGAAACGTCCGGCCGCCGTTCGGGCTGATCGGCCGGGTGGGCGTCCGAGCTAGGTCAGCTCGGACAGTGCGGAGATATCCTCCGGGTTCTTGAGGGCCACCGTCGGTGTGCCACGCATTTCGCGCTTGGCAATTCCGACGAGGGTTCCGGCCGGCGGGAGTTCCACGATCGCGCTGACTTCTGCTGTCCGCAACGACGCGGAGCAGAGGTCCCAACGAACGGGGCGGGTTACCTGCGCGGCAAGTTTGGTGAGGGCGTCGGCGCCCGAGGAGACGGGTGCGCCATCCGAGTTGGAAAGCAGCGTGCGCGTCGGATCGGACGGGGTGATCTTGGCGGCAGCAGCTGCGACGGCGTCCTGTGCAGGTGCCATGAAGCGGGTGTGGAAAGCGCCGGCGACGGGCAGTGCGCGGACTCGGGCCTTTTCGGGTGCGTTTGCTGCGAGTTCTTCGAGCGCGGTGAGCAGTCCGGCAGCCACGATCTGGCCGGCCGCATTGCGGTTGGCCGCTTCCAACCCGAGTTCTTCGAGTCGTGCGAGCACTTCGGCTTCGTCGCCACCGAGAACGGCTGACATGCCGGTGGGCTCGAGCGCACAAGCCTTGGCCATCTCGGCGCCGCGGAGGGCGGCAAGCGCGACCGCGTCGTCAGCGGAAATAACACCGGCGACCGCAGCAGCGGCAAGTTCACCCACTGAATGGCCGGCAGCGATGACGTCGGCGCCGAGGAGCCCACGTGATTCGATTTCCTCGTACGCCAGCAGAGCAGCGGCAACGACGAGGGGCTGGGTTACCGAGGTGTCGGTGATTTCTTCTGCAGTCGCGGTCGTGCCGAGTCGGACGAGGTCAAGGCCAGCCGCCTTCGACCACACTTCGAGGCGGTCTTGCGCTCCGGGCAGTGCCAGCCATGGGCTGAGCATGCCGGGTGTCTGAGAGCCCTGTCCCGGGGCGAGCAACGAAATCACTTATTAAGAGAACACCGCCGCGAGTGACCTGCGAGATGTCGGTCGCGATGAACTCTGGCGAAGTGTTTTGTAGGGTTCCCACAAAATCCCACGTCGCGCCCGGCCATCGAAATTGGACGCTCGGGGGTTACAGGTTTGTTTGTCCGGATGTTAAAGATGTGACTGAAGTAACCGAATTGTTCGATTTGAGATCGATTTGTGTCAATCGGCCCACGGTAGCGGCGATCCGTAGTACGTATGCGTCGCGTGGATTCGTAGGATCCCGGCCGGTAACTTCCGCGATTCGCTTCAAGCGGTACCGAACGGTATTTGGATGAACAAACAGAAGACGTGCACAAGTCTCAACCGCACCTCCACAGTCGAGATAACTGTCTAAAGTATCGGTCAAGACTGTGCCGGATTCCGCTAAAGGTGCGACCAGGAAATCGCGAAGAGCCTTTACGGCAGCGTCGTCTCCCAGTAGTGCCCGTTCCGGGAGCAGTTCAGTCGCGAAAACGGGACGAGGTGCGCCGCGCCACCCGGCGACGGCCTTGATTCCCGCGAGAGCTTCGGACGCACTGAAGTGTGCTGCGCTCAACGAGGGCGTTGTCGGGCCGATCACCACCGGCTCGTCGGCGAAACTCATGAGCAGGTCTTGAAGGAATTGGCTGCCTTCCGTCTTACTGCTCAGCTCGCCGCTGACGATCATCACCAGTCGCGGACCCTGCACCACGGCGAGAACAGCGCGCCCGTGCGCGGCGGCAGTGGCGTGGACGGTGCCGGCAACCGAGACCCGCTCGTCCGGCGGGGGAGACCCGACGATGACGGTGGCCGGAGCGGTGGCGTCCCAGTTCAAGGTGGCTGCGCGGGAGAGCATGTCCGAGCCGGTGTCTCCCTGCACGACGGCGTCGACGACGAGCGCTTCCAGTCGCGTGTCCAGGGCACCCCGCGACTCGGCGGCGCTTGCGTACACCGTCGCTGCTGCGAAACCGAGTTCACGCCCGTAGCGCAGGACGGCTTCTGTCAGCGCGATCAGCTGCTGATCGTTGCGGGCGAGAGCGGGCAGCCATTTCTCGAAGAATTCCATCGCCACCCGGACCATGTCGACGGTCTGGCGCAGCGTGAGCTGTCGAGCAAGATCCTGAGGGATGACCGGAAACGACTCGTATCCGAAGCTGATCTCCGAGTCGAGTTGCCGCAGCCATTCCAGGAAATTCACCACCGACGTCTGCACCAAGAGTTGAACGTCGGCACGTTGCGACGCGTCGAGACTGTCGAAGAACGGAAGCTGCTCCTCCATCACGGTCACGGCCTCGGTGGAGAGCCGACCGGAGAACTGTTTGACGCGGCGGAGCAAGGCTTCTGGAAGTGGATCGCGAACCTGACGACGGCGGGCGAGTACAGCCTGCAACCCGGACGACTGTGGTCGAGTGCGGCGTACGCCCTCTTCGGGTTTCTCGGGATCAGGTTCGGGCATGAGAAAAACCTACGCCCATCGCCGCAGCGGATGTCGAGATGACACCCGCGGCGATGGGCGTAGGTCTGTTTTCGATCGCTGGGACTGTTGCCCTACGACTTAGGCGCTACCGGTGTCCCCGGTCTGCTCGGGAGCAGCATTCACGTCGTCGATGCGGTATCGGCTCGCTGCTTCGACGGCCTTCGACCGCTCGATCGATCCTTCCTTCGCCAAACCGATCAGCACGGCAACGACGATGGACTCGGCATCGACGTTGAAGTAACGACGCGCAGCGGTGCGGGTGTCGGAGAAGCCGAACCCGTCCGTGCCGAGCGTGGTGTAGTCGCCGGGAACCCACTGACGGATCTGGTCCGAGACCGCCCGCATCCAGTCCGAAGCCGCGACGACAGGGCCTTGGGCCGAGGACAACGCCGTGGTGACGAAGGGAACCGGAGCATCCTCGGACGGATTGAGCAGCGCTTGACGTTCGCATTCGACGCCTTCGCGGCGCAGCTCACCCCAGGACGTGACCGACCAGACGTCGGCCGAGACGCCCCACTCGTCGGCGAGCAGCTTCTGCGCACGCAGACCCTCGGGCATCGCGACACCGGATACGAGGATCTGTGCCTTCGGGCCGGCTGCTTCGGACGTCTTGTAGAGGTAGATGCCCTTGAGCAAGCCCTCGACGTCGAGACCTTCGGGCTCGGCCGGCTGAACGTACGGCTCGTTGTAGATGGTCAGGTAGTAGAAGATGTTCTCGCCACCGAAACCGTCGACGCCCTCGGTGCCGCCGTACATGCGGCGCAAGCCGTCCTTGACGATGTGCGCCAACTCGTACGAGAACGCGGCGTCGTAGGTGACAGCGGCGGGGTTGGTGGATGCCAGGAGCAGCGAGTGTCCGTCGGCGTGCTGGAGACCTTCACCGGTCAGAGTGGTACGACCGGCGGTGGCGCCGAGAACAAATCCCCGAGCCATCTGGTCGGCAGCCGCCCACAGGCCGTCGCCGGTGCGCTGGAAACCGAACATCGAGTAGAAGATGTACAGCGGAATCATCGGTTCACCGTGGGTGGCGTAGGACGTGCCGACTGCGGTGAACGATGCCGTCGAACCGGCCTCGTTGATGCCCTCGTGCAGGATCTGGCCGATCGGGCTCTCCTTGTAGGCGAGCATGAGTTCGGCGTCGACGGAGGTGTAGAGCTGTCCGTTGCGGTTGTAGATCTTTAGCGACGGGAACCACGAGTCCATACCGAACGTACGGGCCTCGTCCGGAATGATCGGCACGATCCGCTTGCCGATCTCCTTGTCGCGCAACAGTTCCTTGAGGATGCGCACGATCGCCATGGTGGTGGCGACTTCCTGCTTGCCCGAGCCCTTGCGGATGACGTCGTACGTCTTGTCCTCGGGGAGCTTGAGCGGAGCAGCGTCGGTGTTGCGGGAAGGCAGGAACCCGCCGAGTGCTTTACGACGGTCGAGCATGTACTTGATCTCGGGAGCGTCCGCGCCCGGGTGGTAGTACGGAGGCAGGTACGGATCCTTCTCGAGCTCGGCATCCGAGATCGGGATGTGCTGCATGTCGCGGAACGCCTTGAGATCGTCCAGCGTCAGCTTCTTCATCTGGTGTGTGGCGTTGCGGCCCTCGAAGTGCTTACCGAGGGTGTAGCCCTTGATGGTGTGCGCCAGGATGACCGTCGGCTGGCCCTTGTGTGCCATGGCCGCTGCGTAGGCGGCGTGGACCTTGCGGTAGTCGTGGCCACCGCGCTTGAGGTTCCAGATTTCCTGGTCTGTGAGGTCCTTGACCAGTTCCTTGGTGCGGGGGTCACGTCCGAAGAAGTGATCGCGTACGAACGCGCCGTCGTTGGCCTTGTACGTCTGGTAGTCACCGTCCGGCGTCACGTTCATCAGGTTGACGAGTGCGCCGTCGCGATCGGCGTGCAGCAGCGCATCCCACTCGCGACCCCAGACGACCTTGATGACGTTCCAGCCGGCACCGCGGAAGAACGATTCCAGTTCCTGGATGATCTTTCCGTTGCCGCGGACCGGGCCGTCGAGGCGTTGGAGGTTGCAGTTCACGACGAACGTGAGGTTGTCGAGGCCTTCGGTTGCCGCGACGTGAGCGAGGCCGCGTGATTCGGGCTCGTCCATTTCGCCGTCGCCGAGGAATGCCCACACGTGCTGATCGGTGGTGTCCTTGATGCCGCGGTCGTTGAGGTAGTGGTTGAACCGGGCCTGGTAGATGGCGTTCATCGGGCCGAGGCCCATCGAGACCGTCGGGAACTCCCAGAAGTCGGGAAGCAGCCGCGGGTGCGGGTAGGACGGCAGTGCTCCGCCGAAGTCGGCGTGGGACTTCTCCTGGCGGAATCCGTCGAGCTGTTCCGCGGGGATGCGGCCCTCGAGGAAGGCGCGTGCGTAGATGCCGGGGGAGGCGTGACCCTGGATGAAGATGTGGTCGCCACCGCCCGGGTGGTCCTTGCCGCGGAAGAAGTGGTTGAAGCCGACTTCGTACAACGCTGCCGAGGATGCGTAGGTGGAGATGTGACCGCCGACGCCGACGCCCGGTCGCTGCGCGCGGTGGACCATGATCGCGGCGTTCCAACGGATCCAGGCGCGATAGCGGCGCTCGACCTCTTCGTCGCCGGGGAACCACGGCTCGTTTTCGGTCGGAATCGTGTTGACGTAGTCGGTCGAGGTGAGCGCGGGGAGTGCGACGTGCTTCTCACCGGCGCGTTCGAGCATGCGGAGCATGAGGTAGCGGGCACGCGTGGGTCCGGATCGATCCAGAAGTCCGTCGAATGATTCGAGCCATTCGGTGGTCTCGTCCGGATCGATGTCCGGCAGGTACGACGCAACACCTTCGCGAATGACGCGAACGCGACCGTCGGTTCCCCCCGGCGTGTTCGACGCGGGCGAACCCGACTCGCCGGCGGCGCCGGAATCGGCGTTCTGCCCGGACGCGGGACCCTGGATCAGGTCAGACAACGTGTGCTCCTCATTGGTTTGGGGACGCGTGGTGGGGCGTCCTTACATAGGTGATCGAGGCCTTGTTAGGTCCGACGCACTTCCATCGTGAATATGGCGCGTACCTCATCTTTCACCATCCCGGTCGGTCCGGCACACCTCGCCTCTGGTTACTCTCGGGTAGCGTTTTTCGGCGTGACGCAGGGGTGTGATGGTTCCCCGTAGTCACAGGCTTGGGGGATCGATCGGAACGTATGAAGGGGTGGGAAAAAATAAACAAAGAAATCAATTACGGCAGGGTCGGGGCGTGGGTCTCGGTCGGATCGATCGCAGTGGGACTGTCGGTGATCGTGGGATGTTCGGCGGCGGTGACCGGATCGGCAGTACCCAATGAAGCGCACGTGGCTGCATACCAATCCGAGGTGAGTATTTCGATGGCCGCCGCGTCCTCGTCGAAAGCGGCGGCAGATGCGGCAGAGGCAGCTTTCGCGATCTGTGAGGAAGCGGTCTCTCGATCGAAAAACGACGTGGTCGCGTTCAATGCCTACGTCGACGCCGGAAATCATGGTGAGACCGACCTGAGAGCCGAAGCAAGCGCTGCTGCTTCGTCGGCCAGGGACACCGCCTCGTGGTTCGACTCGGTCGCGAGTGAACTTCCGGCGCAACTTTCCGGACTGTTCGACGAATTGGCCGCGAACCTACGTTCATCTGCAGTCGTGATCGAGAGTGATCATTCGGCGGATGAAATCAATTCGATCAGCGATACGAGCAATTCGATTCGCAAGTCGATCTTCGATGAATGTGGATCCCTGTGACCTGCGGTAATCCGCAGGCGTAAGGTTCGCCGTGTGTCAGAAGACGATCTTTGGTGAAAGTTTTCGGCGTGGTCGGCTTGCGCTAACGCCTCAGACCATGTTCGCTTTCCCTAATTGATCGTCAAACGGTAGGTGTGCGGGGTCGCCACACACCATCAACAAAAGGAGGACCCCACCGTGGTCGCCGCGGCGGATGCCCAGAACTACGCTCAGAAACTCGGGATTACCACTGACATGGTGGTGCAGGAACTGGGCTGGGATGAGGATACCGACGACGGCATTCGTGCCGCGGTTGAGGAAACCATCGGCGGGGAAATGCTCGACGAGGATTCCGACGAGGTCATCGACGTTGTGCTGCTGTGGTGGCGCGACGAGGACGGTGACCTGGTGGATGCCTTGATGGATGCCATCGGGCCCCTCGCCGACGAAGGCTTCGTGTGGGTTCTCACTCCCAAGACCGGTCTCGACGGACATGTCGAGCCCAGCGAGATCGCCGAATCGGCGCCGACTGCCGGCTTGACGCAGACATCGGCAGCCAACCTCGGTGACTGGTCGGGAAGTCGACTGGTTCAGCCGAAGGCTCGTCCGGCCAACAAGCGCTGACCCGGCCCTTTCCGCACTTTCCCAAGGAATTGCACATGCCTCTCGAAGTTGGTGCCCAGGCACCGGATTTCACCTTGAAGGACCAGAACAACCAGGAAGTCTCGCTCGCAGATTTCCGCGGTAAGAAGAACGTTCTGCTGGTCTTCTATCCGTTGGCCTTCACCGGGACTTGTCAGGGGGAACTCTGCAAGGTCCGTGACGAGCTTCCGAAGTTCGAGAACGACGACACTGCCATTCTCGCGATTTCTGTCGGGGCTTCGCCGACTCACAAGATCTGGTCAGCTGAGCAGGGATACACATTTCCCTTGCTGTCGGACTTCTGGCCGCACGGTGAAGTCGCTCAGAAGTACGAGGTGTTCAACGACAAGTTGGGCTTCGCGAATCGTGGCACCTTTGTCATCGACAAAGACGGAGAAATTCGTTTTGCCGAGATGAACGGCCCCGGAGAAGCCCGTGACCACGGACTTTGGGCAAACGCGCTTGCCGCGCTAGAGTCTTAGAGCACTCCCGGTGAGGGTCTCACCGGGAGTTCGGGCGTGTAGCTCAGTGGTAGAGCTCTGGTTTTACACACCAGCGGTCGGGGGTTCGAAACCCTCCGCGCCCACCGAAGGAACAAGTCCTGATTTGCATTCCGGTGCAGGTCGGGGCTTTTTCTATGCTTGGTCTGCAATCTGAGTTTCATCTTTTGCCCATATTCTGACCACACCGCACGCTCTCGCCTTCGTCGAGCGCCGTCGCAAACACCTCAAGATCATCGTCAAACATGTCGGCGCAGGCATCGAGCGTGATCGCTGCGGATGCATATGGCCGAGCATCTTCTGAATGGCCTTGACGATCGCACCGGCGCTCACTGCGAACGACGCTGCATCGTGCCCCAGTTCGTGCGGAGTGACGCGAGGGATCTTGCGGCAAGGACACCTTGTCGACCCCATCCGCTCGACGTGTGCGGCCGATCGAGGTACCCCTTCATCCTCTTCAGGGAACAGAAGATCGTCACACCCTTTCCCTTCGCACTGCCCGGCCAGGTAACGCACCAGGAACTCTGAGATCGGGACGGTGGGCGGCTTGTGGCTCTTAGCTGTGCGGCGAGTCGCCCACGGCGATCGCCTCAACGCTGGTCGTTAGTGCGATCGCCAAGATGATTGCGTCGAACCGACCGGATGCACTTTCTCGAGCGCTGGCAGGGGTGAGATCGGCAGGAAGGTGCCGACTCCACGAAAACAGCCGAGATCCCGATCACGGTTGCAGGCGGCGGAGTGGTCGACCTGTGTGTGGACGTCACACAGCTTCGCTTTTACTCTGCGCACGACGGCGAAGTGGTCGATCGCCTAGTCCGTGTACGACAAAAGCCCCCACCGTGAGGTGGGGGCTTTCGTCGTTTCGAAAGGTTGGTCGACTGGCTCAGTATGCTGCGTTTGCGCCGTACTCTGCCTGCTCAGGTGTATAGCCTTCGAACTCCAACTGTTCAATCAAGCCGGACTTGGAGAAAGAAGTCATATCGAGGTACTTCTTGGCGCTCAGCGCGGCCTGCTTATTCCAGTCCGCATCCAGACTGTCCACTGCATAGGTTGCATCGTCAGTCGAGAAGCCTTCGAATTCCAGTTGTTCGATCAGGCCGCTGCGCGAGAAGGCGGTCATGTCGAGGTATCGCTTTGCGGATCGTGCGGCGTTCTTCTGGCTTGCGCTGATCTGTGGTGCGGCCGGTGCGGCAGTAGTGGTGGGAGATGGCGCTTGTGCGGGAACCTCCACGGGGGTGGTGACGTCTACGGCGGCGACAGGCTGGCTGGTGGCGCTCGATGCGGTTGACGCTGCGTCCGCCTTCTCCTCTTCCTTCTCGCCACCGGCAAGCGCGGCAATGATTCCGATTACGACAATGACCCCTACGACCCACGGCCACTTCTTCGCCTTCTTCTTGACTGGCTCGGGCTGCTGTGGCGGCTGGTAACCGCCGGGAGGCGGACCGTACTGGCCCGGCTGAGGCTGTCCGTAGGGTTGCTGCGGCTGCTGTTGGCCGTAGGGCTGATTGGGATCTTGGCTGAAAGGCTGGTTCGGATCCTGCGGCGGCTGTGTCATTGCGCATTCCTTCAAGTCTGTTTGCTCGCGCGTTACCCGGCGAGTATTCAGGTATCAAACCAGACGGACCGTACGTAACTGATAGCTACTCGAAATTGCGAGGTCTGGCCGTTCTTCCCTTACCTTCCGGACCCCGCAAAATCGAAGCTAACGGTTATCGAACAGGCGTGCGAACTTGGAGGGCTGTCGACCGCAACAGTTCCAAGTCACTGCCTGAATGGACATCTGTTGTCCGGCAATGCGCGCCTTGTCGCGAGCCGTATGAACGTCTGCCCACTTTTGCCCACATTCTTGCCTACGGGCGAACGTGCGAGCGAGTGGCAATGAGGGGCAGAGAGGTACATGAACAGCACGCGGGCGCCAGAATTGACGAAGATCGCCTGCTTGTGATCACGCATGCCGGGGGTTCGAAACCCTCCGCACCCACCGAAGAATTCAAACCCCGATCTGCATGTCGATGCAGATCGGGGTTTTTCATTTTCGGCAACGAATTGTCCGCAATACGCCATTCTGGACGCATGTCCAGTTCTGTGATCGAAGTAGCCGTCGACCCGACGCGCGTGCATCCCACCCGTCCACACATACACATCGCCGAGATGCCCAGTCTCAGTGTTGCGTTGTTCCCGGGGCAGACGATCCGGGTTCGTTCCCAAAGCGACGCACTGGCGACCGGGATTGCCCGAGTCTGGGAAATCAACCGAATGCACCGCTTGATCTACCTGACGATCGACTGGGACGGGTAGATATCAGCTCGGGCAGACACGTGACGGTTGGCCAGAGAACGAGCGTCGCTGCTACAACTACGCTCGTGCAGATTTCGGTTCGTTCGTCCCAATCTCGATTCAATGCGCGAGCTGCCGGGCTTCTCCTCGGCTTCGTTGCGGATCGGGCTTTCGCCGATCCGGGGCGGTTCCATCCGGTCGCCGGCTTCGGAACCGCGGCTATCGCGCTGCAGAAGATGTCCTACCGGGACTCGCGCGGAGCCGGAACACTTCATGTCGCCGTGCTCTTGGCCGGCACCGCAGGACTTGGGCTCGCAGCCGAAGCAGCGTCGCGCCGGGCCGGTTGGGTGGCCGTCACGGGTACGACGGCGATAGCTACCTGGGCCGTGCTCGGCGGGACGTCGCTTGCACGCACCGGCATCGACATGGCCGCTCGATTGGAGGCGTCACAGGTCGACGGCGACCTGACGAAAGCGCGTGAGCTACTTCCTTCACTCTGTGGACGCGATCCCTCGGTGCTGGGCGAGGACGGCCTCACGCGTGCAGCGCTGGAGTCGGTTGCCGAGAACACCTCGGATGCAACCGTCGGCGCAGTGTTCTGGGGTGCAATTGGGGGCGTGCCAGGTCTGTTCGTCTACCGCGCTGCCAACACACTCGACGCGATGATCGGGTACCGCTCCGAGAAGTACCTCAGATTCGGGTGGGCTGCGGCGAGGTTCGACGACTTGGTCAACATCGTCCCGGCTCGGCTGACAGGTGCGCTGACGGCTGCGTGTGCACCGGTGGTGGGCGGCTCGGTTCAGGAATCACTGGCAGCGTGGAAACGCGACGCAGCGGCTCATCCAAGCCCCAATGCGGGCGTCGCGGAAGCGTCGGCGGCAGGGGCGTTGGGCATTTCGTTGGGTGGTCGGACCGAGTACGCGCACGGGGTGGAGATGCGTCCCGTCCTCGGCCGCGGGCCTGTGCCGACGCCGAACGATCTGCGCCGCGCGGCGAGGCTTTCGTCGGCGGTGCAGATCAGTGCAGCTGTGGTGTCAGCGGGTATTTCAGCGGGTATTGCCGTATCGATCGGCAAGTTTGGCTTCCTGCGCCGTGAGCGGCACTGATTCCGGCTCGGGCTTCTTGCGACGGCTGAAGGTACGAGCCGGTTCGCCGGGGGGTGCGGCAGGCGCGGACACTGCCGCTTCCGGGGTCGTCTCGGCAGCGGCGTCGTCGGCTGCGAAACCGTCCACAGCTGCTTGAGCTGCCTTTTCCTTGCGACGTTCGCGCCACTCGGCGCGAATGAAGTAAGCCAGTCCGAGCGGCGCCATGATGCCGAACGCCAGCCATTGGAACCCGTAAGAGAGGTAGGGGCCCGCGTCGAGTTGGGGGAGCGGGATCGTGCCGAGACCGCCGGGCTGGTCGGGTTCGAGTTGGATGTACGCGTCGATCAGGTCCGTTCCGATGAACTCGCCGATCGGCTGTGCGTCGATGGAGTAGACCTGCTTCGCACCGTCCTCGAACATCGGTACTCGGCCGGGTGCAGTGCCTTCCGACAGGCGCACACGGCCGTTGAGAGTGACCGGATCGGTCGGCGGCGCAGCGATGGGCGGTGCCTCGGCGCCGTTGATCGGCCGAACGTATCCGCGATTGACGAGGATTGTGCGACCGTCGTCCAGGCGGAAAGGCGTCAGGATCTCGTACGACGGCGCGCCCTCGATGGACTGCAGGCGGACGAGGATATCGGCGTCGGGTAGATAGGTACCTGCCGCGGTGATGTTTCGCCATTCGTCGTCCGGTGCGACCGTCGAATCGGCGACGACATCACCGATCGGCACGGTCTCCGCGTTGATCGAGTTCGAGATCAAATCATTGCGGTGCTCGGTCTTCGTGTTCTTGCCGAGCTGCCACGGAGCGAGCACGGTGAAGCACAGGTAGGCGAAGAGCCCGACCACAGCTGCCAGTACCAACCAACCGGGCCGCAACAGGAATTTCAGTCTTCGCACACGTCCACGGTATCCGTTGCCCGAACGGGAGTGAATTTTGCTCCGGGTTCAGGCTCGCTCGCGGATCCAGTCGAGTATGTCGGGAATGGCCGCTTCGATCTGGTCTCGAACCAGTTCGAAGTCCTCCTGATCCCCGTAGTACGGGTCCGGAACCGATTCTCCGTCCGCCTCGGGGTCGAACGATCGCAGTAGGCGCCGACGCTCGGTGGGCACGCCGAGATGAGCAAGCTCACGTTCGTGCCCGGTGTCGAGGGCGACGACAAGATCGGCGGCGAGATGATCTGCATTGACCTGCGCGGCGCTGTGGCCCGTCGGATATCCGGCCGATCGGAGCACGACGTTGGTCCGCTCGTCGGCCTCGCTACCGGTGTGAAACCCCTCGGTACCGGCGCTGCTGACACGCACCCGGTCGGCGAGGCCTTCACGGCCCAGATGCGCGAGCAAGATCTTTTCGGCCATTGGTGACCGGCAGATATTGCCGGTGCACACAAACGTCACATGTAGTGGTTCAGTCACACGGAGTGGTTCAGAGGCGGCCATCGAGAAGTCCTCCCAGTTCGGATGCCGACGATACGGAGCGAAACGCTTGCCGCGCTTCCTCGGCGGAACCGTAGCCCCATTCGACGACGACGGTGGGGATGCCGTACTTCGCGGCGCCGAGCACGTCGTGATCACGATCGCCGATCATGAGCACGTCGGGGGTTCCGCCGTCGGCGGCGAGGACGGGAGTGATCCCGAGTGAGGTCAGCGAGTGCGCGATCACATCGGGTTTCGCCCGACGAGTTCCGTCGTCACTTGCGCCGCCGATGAACTCGAAGTGCTCGGCCAGGCCGAAATGCTCCAGGATTCGAATGGCGAATCGCTCCGACTTCGAGGTGGCGACGGCCAGTCGGGTGCCGCTCGCGCGAGCTTTACCCAGGACGACGTCCATACCCTCGTACACCGAGTTCTCCTGCCACCCGGTCGCGTCGTAACGCTCGATGTACGCGGCGATCGCCCGATCCACGTCCGCCGGGGCCATGCCGAGTGACCTGAAGGTATCGACCATCGGCGGGCCGATCACCGATGCCAACATCGCTTCCGTCGGCTCCGGATGGCCGACAGTTGCCAACGCATGTCGGAAGCCGCCGTGAATGCCGGGAGCGGAATCGGTGATGGTTCCGTCCAGATCGAACAGAACTACAGGAAAACGGTCGAGGGGTGGTGTCGTCACGGCACTCATTGTCCCGGACGGCAGGGGTGATGTCCGCGCACGGTGCTCGACCGTAGGCTGACCGGGTGAGTACCGGAACGGTTGACCTGGAGAGCTTGCGACATCACGGAGATGTCGAAGCGGAGCCCGGGTTACTCGATTTTGCCGTCAACGTTCAAGGCTCCGGCCCACCGAAGTGGTTGCGGGATCGGCTGGCCGCAGGGCTGTCGACGCTCGGTTCGTACCCGTCGGCTGCAGCGGAACTGAAAGCCCGCGAAACCGTCGCGCAGCGGCACGGGCGCCGGCCCGAAGAGGTGTTGTTGCTCTCGGGCGGTGCCGAGGGATTCGCGATGCTGCCGCGCCTGGGCTCTCGGTCGGCAGCGCTGATCCATCCGTCCTTCACCGAGCCGGAACTGGCGCTGCGAGAGGCCGGTGTACCGGTGACGCAGGTGATTCTGGAGCCGCCTTTCGAGCTTCGGGCCGCGCAGGTACCAGAATCCGCGGACCTTGTCGTTCTGGGCAATCCGACCAATCCGACGTCCGTGCTTCACCCCAAGGCCGATGTGTTGGCATTGCGTCGGCCGGGCCGGATCCTGGTGGTGGACGAGGCATTCGGCGACGCGATCCCCGGCGAAGCGGAGAGCATCGCAGGTGTCGAGTCGGCGGATGTACTCGTGCTTCGGAGCCTGACCAAGACGTGGGCACTCGCCGGATTGCGGTGTGGGTACGCGATCGGCTCTCCGGATCTTCTCGCTCGACTGGCTCAGGGCCGAGCCCACTGGCCATTGGGCAGTCTGCAGATCGAGGCCATCACGGCGTGCTGCGAACCGTTCGCGGTCGAGCAGTCGAGGATCAAAGCCGAATCGATTGCCGCAGACCGCCGAGACATGTCCCGGCGACTGACCGAGATCGGGATTGCCGTGCACGAACCCGCTGCGGGGCCGTTCGTGCTCGTCGACGTCCGCGACGGCGCCTCGATGCGAGAGCACCTGCGTGCCTGCGGTATCGCCGTCCGCCGGTGCGACACCTTTCCCGGACTCGGGCCCGATCAGTTGCGCGTTGCCGTCCGTCCAACCGAGCAGGTCTCGGTACTGATCGAAGCGATGAAGGAGATCTTGTGAGCGGCCCAACTCTTGCGGACGTCATAGCCGTGCTGGAATCCGCATATCCGCCCGCCCTGGCGGAATCGTGGGATTCGGTCGGTCTGGTCTGCGGCGATCCTGCGGACGCGGTGACGAGAGTGGTTTTCGCGGTGGATCCGACCGAGGCAGTGGTCGACGACGCCATCGCCTCCGGTGCCGACCTTCTGGTCGTTCACCATCCACTTCTGCTGCGTGGGGTGGACACCGTCGGTGCTCACACACCCAAAGGTGCGTTGGTCCACAAGCTCATCAAGGCGGGGTGCGCACTGTTCTCGGCGCACACCAATGCGGACTCCGCCGACCCCGGAGTGTCCGACGCGTTGGCGCAGGCTCTGGGCCTGACCGTGCTGCGCCCGATCGAACCCAAGCCGACGCAGCCGCTCGACAAGTGGGTCGTCATGGTTCCGGTGGAGAATGCATCGGCCGTGCAGGATGCACTTTTCGAGGCCGGGGCTGGGCGGATCGGCGACTACAGCCAGTGCAGTTGGACGGTCACCGGTACGGGTCAGTTCTTGCCAGCCGACGGTGCGAATCCGACGATCGGGACTGTCGGCGCTGTGGAGCAGGTTCGCGAGGATCGTGTGGAAGTGATTGCCCCACGCGGAAAGCGAAGTGCGGTGCTGGGCGCATTGCGTGCCGCCCACCCGTACGAGGAACCAGCCTTCGATGTCTTCGAACTCGCAGCGTTCCCCAGTTCGCTCGGTCTGGGGCGGGTGGGTGAGCTCGAGCACCCCGAAACATTGCGAGAGTTCACGGCGCGAGTGGCGCGCTCACTGCCCTCGACCGAGTGGGGTGTTCGCGCTGCCGGAGATCCGGACGCGACCGTTCGTACCGTGGCGGTGTGCGGCGGTTCCGGCGACTCGTATCTGGACGTGGTGGCGGCGCTGGGCGCCGACGTCTACGTCACTGCGGACCTGCGGCATCATCCCGCGGACGAGCATCTTCGTGCCGGTGGCCCGGCACTGGTCGATGTCGCCCATTGGGCTAGTGAATACCCGTGGTGTGCGCAGGCGAAATCGGTGCTCGACGCCGCGTTTGCCGACAATCCGGGGTGGGAAAGCCGGGTTTCGACAATTCGCACCGATCCGTGGTGTTTGAGTGCGCATTAGTGCAGCGCTCTGCAAGGTACGGTTGCACGAACAATTCAAGAGCAGTTCTTCGAGAGCCGTCCTTCGCGAGCACTGCCGACATCGGACTTACAGCAGGAGTTATACAGCGTGAACGTCGAACCACAGGTGCAATCCAAGCTTCTCGACCTCGCCGGGGTGGATGCTGAGCTCACCCGGATCACCCACCGACGCGGAGCGCTTCCCGAGCAGAAGGAAGTCGAACGTCTCGAGGCCGAGCGAATCAGCCGTAAAGATGCGTCCGTAGCCGTCGAAATCCAGATCGACGACATCGATCGCGACATCCGCAAGCTCGAAGGCGAGGTCGACGCGGTTCGTCAGCGCGAGGATCGTGACCGCACTCTGTTGCAGAGTGGGTCGGTCGGGGCGAAGCAGCTCACCGAACTCGAACACGAACTCGGCAGCCTGGTCAGGCGTCAGGGGCTCCTCGAGGACGAGTTGCTCGAAGTGATGGAGCAGCGTGAGGCGTTGCAGGCCGATCACGATCATGCCGGTGCCCAGCTGTCTCAGGCCGAAGAAGAGCTGATCGACGCCAAGCGTCGCCGCGACGACGCCGTCGCCGATCTGGACAAGGCGCAAGAGCGTTGCGCCGCCGATCGTGAACGACTTGTCGGTGAATTCCCCGCCGATTTCCTTGCTGTCTACGAGAAGCAGCGCACCCTGGGCGGACCGGGCGCGGCGCTTCTGCAGGCACGCCGATGTGGCGCTTGCCGGATCGAGATCGACCGCGGCGAGATCTCCCGAATCGCCGCGACACCGGCCGACGTCGTCGTTCGTTGCCCAGAGTGCAATGCAATCATGGTGCGTACCAAGGAGTCCGGTCTGTGACTCCCACGCAGGTCATCGTCGAGGCCGACGGTGGATCACGCGGCAACCCTGGCCCGGCCGGCTACGGCGCCGTGGTCTTCGACTCCACCCGCTCGGTGTTGGCCGAACGCAAGGAAAGCATCGGAATTGCGACCAACAACGTCGCCGAGTACCGCGGGCTGATCGCAGGGTTGACCGCTGCCGGTGAACTCGGAGCGTCGACGGTCGACGTCCGTATGGACTCCAAGCTGGTCGTCGAGCAGATGTCCGGGCGCTGGAAGGTCAAGCACCCGGACATGATTCCGCTGCAGCGACGCGCAGCCGAGTTGGCGACGCAGTTCTCGCGAGTGACCTACACGTGGATTCCGCGCGGCGAGAATTCTCATGCCGATCGTCTTGCCAACGAGGCGATGGACGCTGCTGCCGGCATCGAAACCGCGACCCCCGCACCAGCTGCACCCGCCGCGCCGTCAGAAGAGACGTCGGAACCGCAGATCGCCGGCTCTCCGGGATGGATCGCCACCACCGGCAAGCCGACACGAATGTTGTTGCTACGTCACGGACAGACGGCGATGTCGGTCGATCGCCGCTACTCCGGACGCGGCAATCCTGAGCTCACGGAATTGGGCCGCGCGCAGGCCGCCGGCGCGGCTGCACGCTTCGGGAACCGCGGCGGTATCGACGCCATCGTCTGCTCACCCCTCGGTAGAACCCGTGAGACGGCAGAGGCATCGGCCCGCGTGCTCGGTCTTCCCGTCGTCGAGCACAAAGGTTTGATCGAAACCGATTTCGGCGACTGGGACGGACTCACCTTCCGCGAGGCAGCCGAGCGCGATCCGGACCTGCATCGCGAATGGCTCTCGGACACTTCGGTGCGCCCACCCGGCGGCGAGAGTTTCGACGAGGTACGAGAACGAGTCGTCGCCGCGCGTGACGACCTGATCTCGACCTACGGCGGCGCGACGCTGTTGGTCGTTTCTCACGTCACCCCGATCAAGACGTTGGTGCAGCTGGCCCTCGATGCCGGGCCGTCCTTGCTGTACCGGTTGCATCTGGATCTGGCGTCGCTGAGTATCACCGAGTTCTATCCAGACGGGGGAGCCTCGGTCCGGTTGGTCAACGACACGTCACATCTTCGCTGAAAATGCCCCGACTGCTGATCAGCCGTTGATCAGATCACCAACCACAGGGCACTCACGGCGGCGAGCAGCGTCAGGGGCGTCGTGATGACCCCGAGCAGAGTGAACGTCGCAAGCGTGGGCGGTGCGCCCGCGCTGGTGGCAACTCGTCGCCAGAGCATTGTCGCGAGAGAGCCCACGTAGGTGAGGTTGGGCCCGAGGTTGACGCCGATCAACATCGCGAGCACCAGGCCTGGAGGTGCTCCCGTCCCGAGCGCCGCGATCATCAGCAAGGTTGCCGGCAGGTTATTGACGAGGTTGGACGCGAGCGCAGCGACCACGGCGACGAATAGCAGTGATCCGTAGCTGGTGTCGCCTGGCAGGATCTGCGCAATCCATTCTCCCACCGGCCCGTTCGCGACTCCGGCGACGATGATCCCGAGAACCAGGACGAACGCGCAGAACCAGAGGTCGGCAGCGTAGAGCATCTTGGCGGCGGTCGTACGGTGCCGAGCCAGAGCGATCGCTCCCAGAACACTCGCACCCACCACAGCGATCCAGGCGGGCTCGATCCCGAAGAAACCCGAAACCGCGAAACCGACAAGCGTCAGTCCGATCACCGCCAGCGGCAGACTCGGCGCTGGCGAGGAAGTTTTACTTGCCGGTGGCTCTGTGTTTTCCGAGCGGACGAGTTCGGAACGGAAGAACAGTCGGAAGATCAGATATTCGACAGCGATCGTCACGACCCACGGCAACGCCATCAACGCGGTGAAGTGCAAGAACGTCAAACCTGTTGCAGCAAAAGCGATGAGATTGGTCAGGTTCGACACCGGCAGGAGTGTCGACGCCGAGTTCGACAGGTGCGCACTGGCATACGAATGGGGCCGCGGACTTGCTCCGATGGATCGTGCGGCCGCGATCACTGCGGGTGTCAGAAGTACGACGGTGGCGTCGAGGCTCAGGACCGCCGTGGTCAGGGCAGCCGCGCCGAATACGTAAATCAGCAACCGGTGCGGATCGGCGAGGGATTTTTGCTGCAGGATCTGGCTGACCCAGCGAAAGACGCCGAGAGCGTCCGCGGCATGAGCGAGAACCAGCACGGCAACCAGGAAGACGACGGTGGGTGCCATGCTCGTCAGTTCTTCGCGGGCTTCGTCGAGAGTGACGACACCGGCCAGGAGAACGACGACAGCTGCCGGCCCGGCGATGACGATCTCGGGAAGCCCACGTGGACGCACTATCGCGAAGACGAGGACGACGGCGACGAGCAGGATCGGTAGAAGAGTCACGCGTTGGTGCTCCGTGTCGGGGCGAGCGTCATTTGAGCAGTTTGTAGAGCGTGTTCAGGTTTCGGGTTGTGGTGAACGCCTTGAACTTCGGTTTTCCGGTGTTCCTGCCGAACGCGCTCTTGACGGTGTGCCCCTTCTCGACCTCCCAGTACAGGACTCCGTCGCCGGCCACCACGCGTTCGACCGAGGCATCGAGTTGCGCTGCCGCAGCACTCAATTCCTCGAGGATTTCCGGCTCGGAGGCAACCATCGCGTAAGCATGCCAACCCTCGCGTTCTCGGTCGAACGGGTAGTTGTCCACGATCGCTTGCAGTGTCGGAATGTCGAGGACGAATACCCAAGCCTCGTAGCCGAACTCGCGGGCGAGGGCAGATTCGATCTGTTTCTTCAGCGACGGGATGTCGGTGCTCGGACTGTCGAACAGAACGTTGCCCGAGGCCAGGACGGTTTTCACGCCTTGGAATCCGAGGTCGCCGAAGACTCTCGCGAGGTCCGCCATCTTGATGTTGATGCCGCCCACGTTGATACCGCGTAGCAGGGCCACGTACCGAGTCATAAGGTGACCATAGTGCCGGCCACCGACAGGCGCCCGGTAGCATACGGGGGCGGACGAGTTGGCCGGGCGGCCGCGGCTTCTGGAACCAGCGTGTACCACGCACAGGCCTGGGGCCGAGGAAAGTCCGGACTCCACAGAGCAGGGCGGTTGTTAACGGCAACCCGAGGCAACTCGCGGGACAGTGCCACAGAAAACAGACCGCCTGCCTTTCGAGGCAGGTAAGGGTGAAACGGTGCGGTAAGAGCGCACCAGCACCTCGGGTGACCGGGGTGGCTAGGTAAACCCCGCCCGGAGCAAGGTTGAAGGTCGCATCGCTCGCGGTGCGGCTGCGCAGGTGTTCGAGGGCTGCTCGCCCGAGCCTGCGGGTGAACCGCTCGAGGCACCCGGCGACGGTGTGCCCAGATGGATGGTCGCCACTCGGCACTTCGGTGCCGCAGGACAGGATCCGGCTTACACGCCGACTCGTCCGCCCGCGATCTGCACAGTGAGAAAAGAAGACCCCCACCGGATCGGTGGGGGTCTTCTTTTGTTCGAAAAGCTGTCAGACAGGCTTGATGACCAGCAGCGTAGCCCAGTACGTTGCCGCGTCATGGCCCATGAGCGGGAGGAGGTAATCGTAAAGAATTGCGGACATGCGCACTCCATTTTCTGTTCGTAGCTTGTGTTGGGCATTCAAGCAGAACTCACCGTTCGAATGTCCGGTTCTCACCTGCCAGGCCAAGTAGAAAGAATATCAGTCTCACAGCGATCTACAAGCTTCTATCTCACTCTGATGTCACACTGTGGATATGACTGATGAAGATCGACTCTGGTACTTCGACGTGTCCGACGGTTCCGTCACGCAGGGAAAGGGCGCGTCCTCGTTGACGAGGATGGGGCCGTACCCTGATCGGGACTCTGCCGAGCATGCATTGAAGATCGCTGCCGAACGCAACAAAGCCGCCGATCGGGCAGACGAAGACTGGAACAACTGAGACTTGAAATAACTGAGCCTTGAAACAACTGGGACTCGAACAACTGGGACCGGTACAGCTGCTACACCGGCCCGAACCGATCATGGAGGATGCGTGCCCGCAAGTCGAATGATGGTGCAGGGAATCGACTTCGGAGTGGTTCGGGCGGAGTTCGACTTGCCGGGAGCATTCTCGGCCGCGGCGCAGGCCGAGGCCGAGAATGCCGTGGATCGTTTCGGTGCCGGGCGCGTCGACGAAACGGGTATCGCCTTCGTGACCATCGACCCTCCCGGATCGATGGACCTCGACCAGGCAGTGCACATCGAGAAGACCTCGACCGGGTACGTCGTGCACTACGCGATCGCCGACGTCGCGGCGGTGGTGGCGCCGGGCGGTGCGCTCGACGTCGAAACCCGCAAGCGTGGCCAAACCTTCTATCTCCCGGACGGTTCCGTTCCGCTGCATCCTCGGGCGTTGTCGGAGGGATCGGCGAGTCTGCTGCCGGACGTGGTTCGCCCCGCCGCACTGTGGCGTATCGAGTTGGACGCCGAGGCCGAGCCCACGTCATGGCAGGTGAGACGCGCTCTGGTGAAATCGGTGGCGCGTCTGGATTATTCGACCGTGCAACGTGACGCCGACGCGGGCACCTTGCATCCGTCGATCGCCGCACTACCGGAATTCGGACGATTGCGCAGTGCCTCGGCGGTTGCCAGGGGCGCCATCGAGCTGAAACTGCCCGAGCAGTCCGTGGTTCGGGATCAGCCAGAGGACGAGTCCTCGGCTCGCTGGCGGATCGAGCTCGAGCCACGCACCGAAGCGGACGACTGGAACGCAGAAGTGTCGCTGCTGACCGGGATGTGTGCCGGCCGCATGATGATCGACGCAGGTATCGGGCTGCTTCGCACGCTGCCGCCGGCCGAGGAGTCCGCGGTTCGCACCCTGCGGAGAACTGCAGTGGCGCTGGGTATCACGTGGCCGGAGGGTCGAAGCGTCGGGCAGATTCTTGCCGGACTCGATTCCAACGAGCCGTCGACGATGGCGCTGATGTCGGTTGCGCCGTCGTTGCTGCGCGGCGCAGACTACGCGGCCTTCGACGGCCAGCTACCGGAGTTGACGGTGCATGCGGGGATCGGAGCGCCCTACGCTCATGTGACGGCTCCACTGCGCCGGCTGTCCGATCGCTTCAGCACCGAGGTGTGTCTGGCGATCACAGCTGGTACGCCGGTACCGGAATGGGTGCGCACCGCCCTTCCCGAGTTGCCCGACATCATGAGTGGGTCCGACTCACTGGCGAACAAGGTCGACCGCGCGTGCATCGATCTCACCGAGTCCACGCTGCTCGACGGCCGGGTCGGCGAGGTCTTCGACGCGGTGGTGATGCGCGCCAAGGACGGAAAGCGCTCGGCGGAAGTGTTTGTCCCGTCGGTCGCAGTGATTGCGAAATGCGTCGGAACGCCCGATGACGGTGAGCGCGCAAAGGTGCGACTCACCGCCGTCGATACTGTCAAACGGACGGTGGAATTCACGTTCCCGGCGTAGGGCGCTACCGGTACGAATCGGTGGCTTCCACCAAGTGATGTGCGATGCCGGGCTCCATCGCGGAGTGTCCCGCGTCGTCGACGATCACGAGCTTGGATTCGGGCCACGCCTTGTGCAGCGCCCAGGCGCTGGTGGCGGGGCAGACGACGTCGTAGCGGCCCTGGACGATCGTCCCCGGAATGCCGTGCAGGGCGGAGCTTTTGCGTAGGAGCTGACCCTCGTCGAAGAATCCGCCGTTGACGAAGTAGTGGTTCTCGATACGAGCGAAGGCCAAGGCGAACCTGGTCTCGGAGTTCTGTTCGATCTTGTCCGCCTGTGGGTACAGGTAGCTCGTCGATCCTTCCCAGGCCGACCAGGCGATCGCTGCCCGGGCCGCGACGTCGGGGTCTTCGGAATGGAGCAGTTGGTGATAGACCGCGACGAGGTCTTCGCCGCGCTGCGCCTCGGGTACCGGTTCGAGGAATTTGTCCCAGCGCTCCGGGAAGATGTTTCCCGCGCCGCCGTTGTAGTACCAGTCGATCTCGCTACGACGCAGGAGAAAGATCCCGCGCAGAACCAGTTCCGTGACGCGCGTGGGAAACGTTTCGGCGTAGGCGATGGAAAGCGTGGAACCCCAGGACCCCCCGAATACCATCCACTTGTCGATCGAGAGATGTTCGCGCAGGGCTTCGATGTCGGCCAGCAGCTTGTCCGTGGTGTTCACCGACAGGTCGGCGCCGTCGGCAACGTGCGGGGTGGATCGCCCGCAGCCGCGCTGGTCGAGTAGAACGATGCGATATGCGGCCGGATCGAAGAACTGGCGTACCGCCGGTTGTGCACCGCCACCGGGGCCACCGTGCAAGAACACCACAGGCTTGCCGTCCGGATTTCCGCTGACTTCCCAGTACATGCTCTGGCCGTCACCGACGTCGAGGAAGCCGGTGACAAAGGGTTCGATCGGGGGATAGAGACTCCGCAGAGCCGACGGCGGTGCTGACGTTTCGCTCATCAGAAGCCCACCAGCCCGGAGGCGAGATCGGGAATCTCGAGTGCGGAAATCGCGCCGCCCCGGACGTCCGGGCACGCGGCCGAGGTTGCCGCGTCGATGCTTTCGCGGTTCTGGGCGAGATCGAGCAGGTTGATGCCGTTCTGCGTCGCCCACGTGATGACGATCGTGTTCAGTCCGCCCTTGCCGAGCGTCGGGGTGACGGTCCGCCAGTTCTGCAGCTGCCCTTCCATATCCGAACACAACTGCTGGACCTGAGCGTCGGTGAACGTCGAACCGGACGCGGAGGTTGTTGCCGGCGCCGTCTTGGTGGAACTCGCGGGCGTAGTGCTGCTGGGCGCGGGAGAGTTGGTGGACCCTCCCGCGCATCCGCTCAGCACCGTGACGAGAGCTGCCGCGCCGACTACAGCTGCGGCAGTAGAACTTCGACGGTTACCGATCATTGAACGCACCCCTGGCTGGTTGAGAGACAGGCGGCGTTCGCCGGTCTCGGATCAGAAACTGTGTTCTGCGGCCGGGAAAGCGCCAGTGCGAACTTCTGATGCATAGGCTGCGGCTGCGGAACGCAGTTCGTCACCGACGTTACCGAAACGCTTGACGAACTTGGCTGTCTTACCGCTCGTGTAACCCGCCATGTCCTGCCAGACGAGTACCTGAGCGTCGCATTCGGAACCGGCCCCGATGCCGACGGTGGGGATGGTGAGTTTGCGGCTGACCTGGCCCGCAATCTCGGCCGGAACCATTTCCATGACGACGGAGAACGCCCCGGCTTCCTGGACTGCAATGGCGTCCGCCACAAGCTGCTCGGCCGCGTCGCCGCGACCCTGGACGCGGAATCCGCCGAGCGAGTTCACGCTCTGCGGGGTGAATCCGACGTGAGCCATGACGGGGATGCCGGCCGAGGTGATAGCCGCGATCTGCTTGCTCATCCGCTCGCCGCCCTCGAGTTTGACGGCGTGCGCGAGGCCTTCCTTCATGAACCGTGTCGCAGTCGCAAGGGCCTGCTCGGCGGAACCCTCGTAGGTGCCGAAGGGGAGGTCGGCGACGACGAGTGCGTGCGGGGCGCCGCGAACCACGCCACGCACGAGCGGGAGCAGTTCGTCGACGGTGATCGGCACGGTGGTGTCGTAGCCGTAGACGACGTTGGCGGCAGAGTCGCCGACGAGCAGCACCGGGATGCCTGCGTCTTCGAAGATGCGTGCCGTGGAGTAGTCGTAAGCGGTGAGCATCGACCAGCGTTCGCCGTTCTGCTTCATCTCGGCGAGGTGGTGAATGCGCGTCTTACGCTTCGGTGCATCGGTAGAGCTTGCAGTGGGTACAGAACCATAGAGAGGTGTTTCGGACATCGTTGTCCCTTTCTGGCCTCGAGGCCCTGAGCGTTGATCGCCTTCGGGTCCCCGGGTGTGGGTGATGACGTGTTCAGTCTGCCACCGGACATCGCCGACACGAATAGTTGACGGGGTGCAATGGGTCACATCACCGCGTGCCTGTCAGTTAGGCGCCGAACCGAGGCGAACCGCTGGCTACCGAGGTTTCCTGGCACCATCAATGGCATGTCGAAGTTCGTTCGCCTCTCCGGTGCCCTCGCCGGAAGCGCAGCAGTGCTCGTGTTGGTTGTCGGTTGCACCAGTTCGCAAGGCACGCCCGAATCAGTGGAACCTGCTGGTTCTGCCGCGTCCGCGGTGCCGTCCGGCCTCGAGAAATTCTACGAGCAGTCGCTCGACTGGGGTTCGTGCGACCAATTTGTCGAAGAAGGAACTGCGCCGCTGGGGCGTGGGGTCGACTGCGCCGAGGTGAGCGTTCCCGTCGACTACGCGAATCCGAACGGCGACACCGCGAAGGTGGTGATCTCGCGTTCGAAGGCAACCGGCGACCGCATCGGCTCACTGTTGCTGAACCCCGGCGGGCCGGGTGGGTCCGGGCTGTCGATGGCGACATCGGGTTCGGGCACCGAACTGCAGGAACGTTTCGACATGATCGGCTTCGATCCGCGGGGGATCGGGGCATCGACCCCGCAGGTTCGGTGTTTGACGCCGGAGGAGACCGACGCGGAGCGTGCGGAGGTCAACGTCGACATGACGCCGGAGGGCATCGCTCTCGCCGAGGCGGACAGCAAGGACTACGCCGCCAAGTGCGCTGAGCGGACCGGTACGGAGTTCCTCGCTCATGTCGGTACCTACGAGGTGGTGCGAGATATGGACGTCATTCGGGGCGTTCTCGGCGATCCGAAGATGAACTACCTCGGGTTCTCGTACGGGACCCGGCTCGGATCCACGTACGCGGAAACCTTTCCGCAGAACGTCCGAGCGATGGTTCTCGACGGCGCGCTCGACCCCGAGCAGGATCCGGTCGACGAAGTGGTCTTGCAGGGGCAGGGCTTCCAAGGCGCGTTCGACGCCTTTGTCGCCGACTGTGTCTCGCGAACGGATTGCCCGCTGGGTGATGATCCGGCGCAGGCGCAGGCACGCTTTCAGGCACTCGTCGATCCGTTGATCGAGAAGCCGGCACAGACCACCGATCCGCGCGGGCTGAGTTATTCCGACGCGATCACGGGCGTGCAGCAGGCTCTGTATTCGCCACAGTTGTGGACGCCGCTGCGTGGGGGTCTGTCGAGTCTGGCCGACGGACGCGGCGACTCGCTGCTCAATCTCGCCGACATGTACGAAGGCCGTGAGGACGACGGCAGCTACTCCAACATCAACGACGCGTTCAACGCCATTCGCTGCGTGGACGATCCGGCAACCACCGACCGCGCCGAGGCCGGCGAATCCGACACTCGGTACCGCGAGGCGGCGCCGTTCCTCGACGACGGCCGCGGGACGGGTCAAGCGCCGCTCGACCTGTGCGCGTTCTGGCCCGTTCCGGCTACCGGCAGCCCTCACGCGCTCGACCCCCAGGAGCTCGCCGATGCCGGCCTGCCTCAGTTGGTCGTCGTCTCCACGACGCAGGATCCGGCAACGCCGTATCAGGCCGGAGTGGATCTCGCCAAGCAGTTGGGCGCTGCCCTGATCACGTTCGACGGAACCCAACACACGGTGGTTCTGGACGGAAACTCCTGCGTCGACGATGCCGTCGTCGACTACTTCGTTTACTTGAAGGCGCCGGAAGAGGGTCTGACATGTTAACCGGCGCGACGCCGTACGCTGCGCCTATTCGATGGTGACCAATCACTCTGTTGACCGGGACCACTGATGTAACACAGATTTAACGTGGCTTGCTTAGTCTCGCGTGCATGGATCGCCAAAAAGAATTCGTGCTTCGTACCCTGGAAGAGCGCGACATTCGGTTTGTCCGCTTGTGGTTCACCGATGTTCTCGGGTACCTCAAATCGGTGGCGATCGCCCCCGCCGAACTCGAAGGCGCCTTCGAGGAAGGAATCGGATTCGACGGTTCCGCCATCGAGGGATTCTCACGAGTCTCCGAAGCCGACACCGTCGCTCGGCCCGACGCCTCGACATTCCAGATCCTGCCGTGGGCCCACAAGGACGGTGCGCAACATTCTGCGCGCATGTTCTGCGACATCACGATGCCCGACGGTTCGCCGTCGTGGGCCGATCCGCGCCACGTACTGCGTCGCCAGTTGAGCAAGGCCAGCGACTTGGGCTTCAGCTGCTACGTCCACCCGGAAATCGAGTTCTTCCTTCTGGAGAACGGCCCGATCGACGGCACTCCGCCGATCCCGGCCGACTCGGGCGGATACTTCGACCAGGCCGTGCACGATTCGGCTCCGAATTTCCGCCGCCACGCCATCGACGCACTCGAGTCGATGGGCATCTCGGTCGAGTTCAGCCACCACGAGGCCGCGCCGGGTCAGCAGGAGATCGATCTGCGCTACGCCGACGCACTCTCGATGGCCGACAACGTCATGACGTTCCGATACGTCGTGAAGGAGGTCGCGATCGGTGAAGGCGTCCGGGCGAGCTTCATGCCCAAGCCGTTCAGTGATCAGGCCGGCTCCGCGATGCACACCCACATGAGCCTGTTCGAGGGCGACACGAACGCCTTCCACAATCCTGACGATCCGATGCAGCTCTCCGAGACCGGCAAGGCGTTCATCGCCGGCATCCTCGAGCACGCCAACGAGATCAGTGCGGTCACGAACCAGTGGGTCAACTCGTACAAGCGACTCGTCCACGGGGGAGAGGCACCCACTGCTGCGTCGTGGGGCCCGTCCAACCGATCGGCTCTCATTCGCGTCCCGATGTACACGCCCAACAAGGCGTCCTCGCGCCGCGTCGAGATCCGAAGCCCAGACTCGGCCTGCAACCCGTACCTGACTTTTGCGGTCCTGCTTGCTGCCGGTCTTCGCGGCATCGAGAAGGGCTACACCTTGCCGCCCGAGGCAGAAGACGACGTGTGGTCGTTGACCTCCGCCGAGCGCCGCGCCATGGGTTACAAGGAACTGCCGAGCAACTTGGACAGCGCTCTGCGCGAGATGGAGAAGTCGGAACTGGTGGCCGAAGCACTCGGCGAACACGTCTTCGATTTCTTCCTGCGCAACAAGCGTCGTGAGTGGGAGGAATACCGCAGCCACGTGACGCCGTTCGAGCTCAAGACCTACCTCGGTCTGTGACGGTGAAACCGCCCGCTGCGAGATCAGCAGTTCCAGGACCGGGTCGACTCGGGCTGGTCGAGCCCACCGCTGCCGACGAGTTGCGTCAGCTCGGTTGGGTCGACGCCGAGAGCATCGAACTCTTGTGGTCGCTTTCGCGTGCCGCGAATGCCGACCTCGCTCTGCGCACCCTTGTACGGATCAAGGACGGGCTCGACGACGGGTGGCGCGAACTCGATCAGGCATTGCGCAAGGACAAAAGCCTGCGAGGCCGCTTGTTCGCACTCGTGGGTGCGTCGTCGGCCTTCGGCGATCACCTGGCCGCGGATCCGATCGGCTGGAAACTGCTCGACGGAACCGCTCTGCCGACCAAGGACGAGGCCACCGCAGCGTTGCTCGAGGCCGTGGGCGCCACCCTCGACGAGGGCGCTACCGAAGGCTCGCTGACCTACCGCGCCACCCTGACCGGGCCGGAAGCTGTTGTTGCTCTGCGTAAGAGCTACAAGGACCAGCTGATGCTGCTGGCTGCGGCTGATCTTGCGGCGACCGTCGAGAACGAACCAGTAGTGCCGTATCAGACTGTGGGTCACCAGCTTTCCGATCTCGCGGACGCTGCCCTGACCGCCGCACTGGCGGTGGCTATCGCAACGGTGTGCCCCGAGGGCAGTTGTCCGATCCGGCTCGCCGTGATCGCCATGGGCAAATGTGGTGCGCGCGAGCTGAACTACGTCTCCGACGTCGACGTCGTGTTCGTCGCCGAACCGGCCGATGCGACGGCCAGCCGCGTTGCCGGCGAGATGATGCGTATCGGTACTTCCGCATTCTTCGAGGTCGATGCTGCGCTGCGCCCCGAAGGCAAGCGCGGAGAACTGGTTCGCTCCCTCGAATCCCACATCACGTACTACAAGCGCTGGGCCAAGACCTGGGAGTTCCAGGCACTGCTCAAGGCTCGTCCGATGACCGGCGACATGGAGCTCGGTCGCCAGTACTCCGAGGCGATGAGCCCGATGGTGTGGATCGCCTCCGAGCGCGAGGACTTCGTCCCCGAAGTCCAGGCCATGCGTCGACGCGTCGAGGAAATGGTTCCCCCCGAACTGCGTGAGCGTGAACTCAAACTCGGCCGCGGAAGTTTGCGCGACGTCGAATTTGCCGTCCAACTCCTGCAATTGGTGCACGGGCGCGCCGACAGTTCGTTGCATGTCCAGAGCACGGTCGATGCACTGACCGCATTGGCGGCGGGTGGATACGTCGGCCGCGACGACGCCGCCAACCTGACTGCGTCGTACGAATTCCTGCGCCTGCTCGAGCACCGTCTGCAGTTGCAGAAGCTCAAGCGCACACACACCCTGCCGCCGCCGGACGACGAGGAAGCGCTGCGTTGGCTGGCCCGCGCCGCGCACATGCGGCCAGACGGTCGGCTGGATTCCCTGGGCGTCCTGCGCGCCGAGATCAAGCGGAATTCGCATCGGATTCGCCGCCTGCACGCCAAGTTGTTCTACCGCCCGCTTCTCGAATCGGTGGCGCGGATGGACAAGGAAGCACTGGTCCTGGGACCAGAAGCCGCGGTTCGGCAGTTGGCCGCTCTGGGTTACACGGCACCCGAGCATGCTCTCGGGCATCTGACTGCACTGACGAGTGGCGCTTCACGCAAGGGTCGCATTCAAGCGCTCCTGTTGCCGACTCTGCTCGAATCACTCGCGGACACACCGGATCCCGATGCAGGTCTGCTCGCTTACCGCAGGCTCTCGGACGCGCTCGTCGACCAGACGTGGTTCCTGCGCCTGCTCCGCGACGAGGCTGCGGTGGCCGAGCGTCTGATGACCGTGCTGGGCTCGTCGGCGTACCTACCGGACCTGCTCATCAAGGCTCCCGACGTGATTCGCTTGTTCGCGGATTCGCCGAGTGGACCGCGCCTTGTCGAGCCGAAGCCCGAGGACGTCGCTCGCGGAATACTCACCGCCTCCGGCCGACACAGTGATCCCAATCGTGCTGTTGCCGCGGCCCGCTCGCTGCGGCGACACGAACTTGCGCGCATCGCGTCGGCCGACATCCTCGGCATGCTCGATGTTCCCGCCGTCTGCAAGGCGCTGTCCTCGGTGTGGGCCGCGGTGCTCAATGCATCGCTCTCCGCGGTGATCAAGGCCAGCGTCACCGAACTCGGGACCGAGGCGCCGGCCAGTTTCTCCGTCATCGGCATGGGCCGACTCGGCGGCGGCGAACTCGGCTATGGATCCGATGCGGACGTGCTGTTCGTGTGCGAACCCCGCGAGGGCGTCGACGAGACCGTTGCGGTCAAGTGGGCCAACAGCATTGCCGACAAGGTGCGCAAGCTTCTCGGGGCACCGAGCACGGATCCTCCGCTCGAAGTCGACACCGGATTGCGTCCGGAAGGTCGTAACGGACCGATGGTTCGCACGCTCGAGTCGTACGACGCGTACTACGCGAAGTGGGCTCAGGCGTGGGAGATTCAAGCGCTGCTTCGTGCGCACCCGGTTGCCGGTGATCCTGAACTGGGACTGCGGTTCCTGCACATGATCGACAAGACGCGCTACCCCGAAGGCGGCGTCAGTGACGCGGCGGTGCGCGAGATCCGGCGCATCAAGGCGCGCGTCGATTCCGAAAGGCTTCCTCGCGGAGCCGATCCGGCGACGCACACCAAACTGGGTCGCGGTGGCTTGGCCGACATCGAGTGGACTGTGCAATTGCTGCAGCTGCGCCACGCGGACAAGATCGAGTCGCTGCACAACACATCGACGCTCGAGACTCTCGACGCCATCGGCGCCGCGGAACTGCTCAGCGAAGGCGACGTCGAACTGCTGCGTGACGCCTGGATCACCGCGACGAAGGCACGCAACTGCCTCGTTCTTGTGCGGGGCAAGCCGACGGATCAGCTTCCCGGCCCGGGCCGTGTTCTCGCGGCGGTGGCGCAGGTCGCTGGATACGGCGACGACGCAGGGGAGTTCCTCGACAACTACCTGCGCATCACACGACGGGCAAAAGCTGTGGTGGAGAGGGTCTTCGGCGGGGAGTAGCGTTTTCGCTCAGTCCTGCCGAACCGGCGCGTTCGCGGCGAACTTGCGGACTTCGGCGTCCTGCCACACGTGGGCGGGAACGCCGCCGCCGAGTAGCTCGCGCGCGAGCGCGGGTTGCCCGCCGATCGGTACGTCGCTGCCCGCGATGATCATGTTGCCGTAGCGACGGCCCTTGAGCATCGCGGGATCGGCGATGATCGCCATGTGTTCGAACTGCGCACCGATCGTTGCGGCTTCACTGCGCGCGCCCTGAAGATCCGGGGTGTCGCCGCAGTTGACGATGTAGATACCGCCCGGTGCCAGCACGCGTCGTACGTGGGTGGTGAATTGCGCTGTTGTCAGCGGAGTCGGAGTTGTGTTGCCGGCAAAGACATCTCGAATCACGACGTCTCGGGTGGACTCGGTGAGAGTTTCGGTGACGGCGCGGGCTTCACCTACACGAAAGCGCAGCAGCGGTGCGCGCGGTAGGTCGAACCAATCGCGCACCAGTTCGGCCAGGGCGCCGTCGATTTCGACAACCACCTGACGCGCGTCGGGGTAGGTGGCGGCGAAGTACCTGGCCATTGAGCAGGCTCCGCCGCCGAGATGCAGAACCCGCAGACGCTCGGTCTTGTCACGTTCGGAATCGACCAGATGCGCGATCCACCGCATGTACTCGAAATCGAGCACCGTCGGATCTGCGACGTTCACGTGGGAACTGGGCACTCCGTTGATCTGGATGATCCAGCTGTCGTCGGAGTACTGGTCGCGGACAAGTTCGCACGTCCCGGTATCGATCGGAAAAGTACCGGCGACGGGACCGGACTCGCCTCGCTCGGGAGTACCGCTGCGAGTTCTTGTCTTGCGAGTTCCCTTGGCCACTGTGTTGATACTAGCCGTGCGCGTTTCCGGTAACGCCGAGTACCAAAAAGGCGCACGGACCGGCGGTATTCTCGAGTAGTTTCAGGCACACTCGTAGGTGGAGTGTGATCGGCGACACAAATGCCGGCGCGTTCTTTCGTCGTCCGTGCATCACGAAGAATTTCGAGGAGTGCAGGTGAAGGTCAAGGCAGCGGTAGTCAAGGCGCCAGGTCAGGCATGGGAGATCGAAGAGGTCGAGCTGGGGGACCCGGTCTCGGGTGAGGTACAGGTCCGACTCGCCGCATCGGGGCTGTGCCATTCGGACGAACATTTGCGTACGGGCGCCAGCCCGCTGCCCTTCTACCCGGCCTTGGGCGGGCACGAAGGCGCCGGAGTGGTGACGAAGGTCGGCCCGGGTGTCGCGAGCGTCGAAGAAGGCGACCACGTGGTTCTCGCCTTCATCCCGGCGTGCGGACGTTGTCCGTCTTGCGCGAAGGGTCTGCAGAACATCTGCGACGAGGGAGCCGGCCTGTTGACCGGGCAGGCGATCTCCGACAAGACGTACCGCGTCACCCTCAACGACGAGCCGGTCATCCAGATGTGCCTGCTCGGAACATTTTCGCCGTACGTGACCGTCAACGAGGCGTCGGTGATCAAGATCGAGAAGGACATCCCGCTCGACAAGGCGGCCTTGCTCGGCTGCGGTGTTGCCACCGGTTGGGGATCGGCCACCGCGATCGGTGGAGCCAAGGTCGGTGACACGGTGGTGGTCGTCGGCGTCGGCGGCGTCGGAATCAACTCGGTGCAGGGTGCGGCGTCAGCCGGAGCACGATTTGTGATCGCGATCGATCCCGTCGAGTTCAAGCGCGACAAGGCAAAGGAATTCGGCGCCACACACACGTTTGCCTCCCTCGAGGAAGCGCTACCGGTGATCGGCGAGATCACCTGGGGCAAGATGGCCGACGTCACCGTGATCACCGTGGGCGAGATTCACGGCGACATCATTCAGCCCGCGCTCAGCGCGACGGGCAAGGGCGGGCAGGTCGTGGTCGTCGGAATGGGGCACTACGCGGATTCGCAGGTGACGCTCAGCCTCTTCGAGCTGACCCTTCTACAGAAGCGTTTGCAGGGAGCCATCTTCGGCGGGGTAGGACCACGGTCCCAGATTCCCAAGTTGCTCGATCACTACCGAAGCGGCGCACTCAAACTCGACGAGTTGGTGACCAAGACCTACAAGCTCGAGGAGATCAACGAGGGTTACGCCGACATGCTCGAGGGAAAGAACCTGCGCGGAATGATCGTCTACACGGAGGACGATTACTGATCGTTCCCCCTCTGACTGAAGGGTCCGGCCCGACACCACACTTCGTGGTGTCGGGCCGGAGTTTTCTGCCCCCATGCAGATTTCTGTCGATCGATGAGTCGACTGCCCCCGTTGTGGGCACTCGCAGAGTGAGGAAACCGGGCACCGTGTCCGGACCTCAGTCCACGACTCGACAGAGAAGAGCAGAACATGCCCTACATCACCACTTCCGACGGAACCGAGATCTACTACACCGAGCACGGGGTCGGCCGGCCGATCGTCCTCAGCCACGGGTGGCCGCTGAGTTCTGACGCGTGGCAGGTCGAGATGAAGCTGTTTGCCGACGCCGGATACCGGACCATCGCGCACGATCGTCGAGGGCACGGTCGCTCGTCGAAGACGTACACCGGCAACGACATGGATACATATGCCAAGGACCTGGCTGAGCTGATCGACACGCTCGACCTGAAAGACCTGATCGTGGTGGGCCATTCGACCGGCGGCGGGGAAGTGGTCCGCTACGCGGCGCAGCACGGCAAGGGGCGCGTGGACAAGGTGATCACCGCCGGCGCCGTTCCGCCGATCATGGTCAAGTCGGACGGCAACCCCGAAGGCACACCGATCGAGGTGTTCGACGGCATTCGTGAGGGAGTTCTGCGAGATCGATCGCAGTTCTACAAGGACCTCAGCGAGAGCTTCTACGGCGCGAACCGCGAAGGGGCCGACGTCTCGCAAGGGGCGAAGGACGACTTCTGGCGACAGGGGATGTTGGTCAACCTCGCCGCGGCCTACGACTGCGTCAAGGCATTCTCGGAGACGGATCAGACCTCCGATCTCGAAGCCATCGACGTTCCGTTCCTCATCGCTCAGGGCGACGACGATCAGATCGTGCCGATCGGCGCAGCGGCGGAGAAGGCGATCAAGCTGGTGAAGAAGGGCACGCTGAAGGTGTATCCGGGCGCACCGCACGGAATTTACGGCTCGTATCAGCAGACCCTGGACCGGGACATTCTTGCCTTCATCGAGGACTGACGTCAGCGATTCGGAAGGATAAGAGTCGAACGGATCAAAGGCCATGTCCACACACGTTGCCTCGCTGCGCGATGGTCCCAGTGTCTTCGAGAACGAACTCGGATCGATCTCGCAACTCGACACGAGTTCGTTGCCGATCCTGTCCGGTCTGTCGATCAAACGAATTGTTCTCGGCCCCGGTGCGATCCGCGAACCACAATGGAACGTCAACGCGAACCAGATCGCCTACGTCACCAGCGGAACCGTGCTCGTCTCGATGTTGGGCAATGCCGACGAGTTCGCCAGTTTCGTGGTGCGAACGGGGCAGATGTATCACGTCGAATCCGGCGCGATTTATCACATCGAGAATGTCGGAGAGGAGGAGGCGGAGATCATCGCTGCCCTGCGTACTTCAATCCCGCAGCACTTTTCGTTGCAGAGTAGCGTCAGCGCAATGTCGAACGCGGTGCTCGGCAATACCTACGACCTCGCCGCGTCAGCCTTCGACGTCTTCGGTAGGGCCGATGCGTCCCAGATAGTTCGGCGGGACGGCGCCGCCGTCGTTCCCGATACCGCCGGCTTTCCCAACGCGCATCTCTTCGATCTCGACGGCCAGATCGCGCCCCTCGCATACCCGTACGGACAGGCGAAAGTGGCACGCAAGCAGTATTGGGCGGCGCTGGAGGATCTTTCGATGTACTCGTTGACTATTCGCGAGAGTGGAATGCGTGAGCCACACTGGCATCCCGTCACTGCCGAAATGGGATACGTGCATCGTGGTCACGGGCGGATGACGGTCCTCGATCCGGACGGTTCGCTCGACACCTACCTACTGGAGTCCGGTCAGGTGTATTTCGTTCCGCGTGCCTACCCCCATCACATCGAGGTTCTAGGTGACGAGGACATCAACTTCCTCATCTTCTTCGACCAGCCGACGCCGGGCGACATAGGCTACCGTGCAACGGCTTCCGCGTTCTCGCGCGGCGTTCTCTCGGCCTCGTTCGGTGTTCCGGAACGCGATCTGCCGCAATTTCCTTTCACGCCGGTCGATCCGCTCATTGTCTCGCGCAACAATCCGATCGACCGCCAGCACTGACCGGCAAGGACGCCCATCATGACTGACTCGCTGATCGTGACCGATCACGGTACGACGCTCGACTTCACGTACGAAGATGCTCTGCACTATCACGGGCCGCAGGCGCCGGGAGGGGTGGCGCATGCCTACAAAGTCCTCGAGCGCGCACTCGGTGTGCTCGGCGGGGAAGGCTCCGTCGAGCGTCGCGAGTTGGTCGTCACCACCGCACACGGCGGACCAGGAGTGCGCGACGCGTTCGAGTTGGTCACGCGCGCAGTGACCGAAGGGCGGTACACCGTCGACAGTTCCCTGGCCCGGCCTGAACGAGGAAATACGCTCGCACTGTATGTCTTTCGGGTCGGCTATCGCGGCGCGAGCGCCACGCTGACTGTTCGGGAGGGATTTGTCGTCGACGAGTTGATCACTCTCTCCCGCAAGACTGACCGGACAGCCGAAGACGAGTCACGCCTGACAGTGCTCAAGCAGGAGATGGCGGACCGAGTGATGTCGAGCCCGGCCGAGAGCGTGTACGACGTCGAGATCGGCACGCTCCCCGCCTGACTGACGGCGGCATAGGCGTCGGTGTGCAGAACTCTGGGCTGTCTGGAGTCAGCGGCTGGCGAACATCCTTATCCGCTGGTCGCGACTGCGCTCGAGATGGTTGCGCATGTGGCCACGCGCGGACGATTCGTCCCTGGCGCGGATCGCGTTCAGGATCTCTTGATGTTCCGAATTGAGCAGGTCCGGTTCGCCGTAGTTCGACGGCGGGCCGCTGTCGTAGATTCGCAATTGGGTGGTGAGGCGGATCAGCAGTGAGGTGATCGTGGAATTGTGGGCGGCCTGCCAGAGGGCCTCATGAAACTTGAAGTTCCCGGAACGCACCTCGGTGCCTTCGGTTGCAGTGCAGCAGAACTCGTGTAATCCGTCCAGGCGAGCAAGGTCGAGATCGCTGTGGCGTAGTGCCGCGGCGCCTGCCGCTTCCGATTCGAGAGCTACCCGCGCCGCGTAGATCTCGATGACGTCCTCGGGTGTGCCGGAACGGACACGAAAACCGCGAGCGGCTCGTTCGAGTAGTCCGTCGTGTGCGAGCCAGTTGAGTGCTTCCCGGATCGGGGTGCGGGATGCGCCGTACGATTCGCACAATTGAGTCTCGTGCAGCGGAGCGCCCTGGGGGAACTTGCCTGCCAGGATGTCGGCTCGCAGGCGCAGGTACTGCCGCGAGGTCTGATCGGACCGGCCGAGCGCAGCCTCCGGCACCAGCAGATCGGTGGTGCTCGTATCGGCGTCGAGATCCATGTGTCCCCATTCCTGTGCATGCAAGTAGAGCGCGTTCGATTATGCCATCGACGACGAGTGAGTACTTGCGTATACGCTAGTACTCATTTAGGTTCGTGCTTGTTCGTTTCCGAGGGAGAGGGTCCGAAGTGGCTGGAGAGACCGCGTCGCCGCTGGTGAGTGCCGTTGAACTCGACGCGATGCTGCGTGAGGGAGGCGTCGCCGTGCTCGACGCGACGGTTCATTTTCCTCCCGCGCGATTTGACGGCGACTACCGCCCGGAATCCGGGTACGGCGGCTGGGTCTCCTCGCACATCCAGGGTTCGCGACATGTCGACCTCATGGACGTCTTCTCCGAAAGGGAAGCGGCGCTGCATTTCACACGCCCGTCAACGGAGCAGTTGGTTTCCGATCTCCAATCCAGTGGTATCGAGCCGGGCGCGACAATCGTGATCTACGACCAGGGATCGACCACCTGGGCATCACGGCTCTGGTGGGTGTTTCGCAACGCCGGCATCGAAGCAAGAGTTCTCGACGGTGGCCTCGCCGAATGGACTCGACGCGGCTTCGCGCTCGCGAGCGGTGACGACGTAATCCACACGTCGGCGTCGACGCGTTGGAGCGTGACGGATCTGGGTCTGTGGGTCGATTTACCTCGCGTTGCGTCGCTGTCCAGCGGAGGCGAAGCCGGAACGCTGGTGTGCGCTCTCGCGCCTGAGCAGTACGAGGGAACCGAGAAGACGCGATACTCGCGACGCGGGCACATTCCGTCAAGCGTGAATCTGTCCGCGAAGAGTCTTCTCGGCTCCGACTCCCGGATGCTTCCGGTTGAGGAAGTATTGTCGAAATCTGCCGACGTTCTACCAACCGCCACCGGCCCTGTCGTGATCTATTGCGGTGGTGGAGTTTCGGCGTGTTTGACCGCACTTGCGCTGATCCGCAGCGGCCACGCGGACGTCAAAGTCTACGACGGTTCGTTGGAGGAATGGACTGCAGATCCGGTTTTGCCGATGGTTGTCGGCAGTGAGCCCGGTGGCGCGAATCCGGATGTGCGATGTCCGCGGTCCTGAATCGCCGCAGTCCCCAAATACCTCACGTCCTGAAGGAATTCTCATGTCTGACACTGTCTCTGTCGAAACCGTCGCGTCGGCGATCGACGCACTCCGCGATCAGGTACCGCTCGTCCAGTCGCTGACGAACATCGTTTCGGCGAACTTCTTGACCAATGTTCTGCTCGCTGCCGGCGCAAGCAACGCTCACATCGACAACGTTCATGAAGCGGGTGGGTTCGCTGCCGTTGCCGGGGGAGTGCTCGTCAACCTCGGAACGCCGGACGACGGGACAGCCGAAGCCTTCCTGATTGCCGCAGAAGCGGCCCGAACTGCCGGTACGCCATGGGTTTTGGATCCAGTCGGTGTCGGCGGACTGCCCTGGCGGAGCGGTATCGCTGTGGATCTGCTGCGCTTTCACCCCAGCGCCATCCGCGGGAACGCATCGGAGATCATCGCTCTGGCCGGACTCGGCGGTGACACCCGCGGCGTCGACAGTGCCTCCGACTCCGCCGACGCAGTGCCCGCCGCTCTGTCACTTCTGAAGCATGCGGATGCCGTGTCGGCATCAGGCCCGGTCGACTACATCGTCGGCCGCGATCGTGGCGGCGACGTTCGGGGCATCCGAGTCTCCGGTGGCAGCGCTCTGTTGCCGCGCGTGACCAGTACCGGTTGCTCTCTGGGAGGCCTGGTCGCTGCCTACCTCGCCGTTACGCCGACCGCGCTGGACGGATTGGTTGCCGCGCATACGCATGTTGCCGTGGCATCGGAGATCGCCGAGGAAAATGCCTCAGGTCCTGGTTCTTTCGCGGTCGCGTACCTCGACGCGCTCTACACCGTGAATGCGGACACCATCCGCTCACGTGCCCGAATCGAATCGTTCGACCTGCCGGCCGGAGTGCAGAACTGATGGGCGTCAAGACATTTTGGTATCTCGCCCAGGCCGACGGGGACTACCCGTGGAGCCCCGGTGGGCTGTTCCCCGTGGACGGGGCCAGGCAGATCGAGCTCGCGAAGACCATCGACGACGGCGGATTCGAAGGTGCGCTTGTTGCCACCTGGCCGAACGATCCGTTCATTTCGGCGACGTGGGCGGCAGCGCACACCACGCGCATGAAGTTCCTTGTCGCCGTCTACGCGAACATGACGCCGGCGCGACTGCTGGCGGAGAAGGCATTGACTTTCGACGCCTTCAGCGGTGGCCGACTGTTGATCAACTCGGTCAACGGACGCGAAAACATCCTGACCAAGTACGACATGAACGTGCCCCACGACGAGCGTTACGAGTTGGGGGAGCAGTACTGGGCGGACTTCCGCCGCATCTACGCCGAAGGCACGGAGTCGAACTTTCCCAACACACCACTGCGTATCGATGCGCCCGCTGGGCATCAGGTTCCGCTGTGGGGTACCGGTGATTCGCCTGCAGGCCTGGCGAATTCAGGCAAGGTGCTCGACACCTATCTGGCGATGTTGCGCGAGACTTCGTTCATCGAAGACAAATTCTCTGCCGCACGGGCGGCGGCGGAGGCAGCCGGGCGCGAGTTCACCGACTTCGGTGCGCTGACCGGGGTGATCGTTCGCCCCACCAAGGCGCAGGCGCACGACCGGTTCCGTTCGTTGTTCGAGAAGACGGGCGTCGAGCAGATCGCTCATGTCTTGGACAACGCAGTGCGTCGTCGTACTCAGGGGAAGCAAGACCTCAAGACTTTCACCGCTCGCGACGCACAGCGACAGGGCTGGGCCGACAAGATTGCTTCCGGCCGACTTCCGGAACCGGAGGAGTTGTACGTCGGTGACGGGCTGTACGCGGGTATCACAGCGTGGTCGCCTCTCGACATCTTCGGCACCGGGTCATCGGCGGTGTACTACGTCGGCGATCCCGATTCGATCACGGACTCGGTACGCACGCTTCGCGGCCGAACCGGTTTGACTGCACTGATCCTGGCAGGTTGGCCGCTGATCGAGGAAGCGAAGTGGGTTGCGGAGCATCTTGTTCCGCGATTCGACGAACTCAGCTGACTTCGCGCCGCAAGACAGTGGTACCGAGACCCAAAGTGTCGCGGAGAAATGCTGCGGCAGTGCCGATTTCATCGGCAGTGCAGTCGAGAAGGATCTTGACTTCCACGTCCTTCTTGTCGATGTCGGCAATAACGGCCATGGCAACAACGCCGTTGCCGACGGCAGAGCCTCGGAACAGATCGATCCCGTCGCCGTCCGCGCTGACGGTCCCGTCGAGATAGCCGTAATCGAGCGGATAAATCGCAGCGGGGTAACGCGGGTGTGCCGACCCTCGGGGGCGATCGATCACGACAGTTGACGTGGCAGTCAGGTGATCGAGGGCGGAGAACAGGTCTTCGCTCATCGTTATCGGTGCTCGCGCAGTAGCTGAGTCGGTGTCAGGCCTGTCAGCGCTCGCGTATCGCGCGCGAGGTGGGCTTGGTCGGCGTAGCCGGCGCGACCGGCCAGCGACGACAGCGTGAGATTTGCATCGCGGCTGAGAGTCAACACGTCCTGGATACGTTGCACTTTCTGAATCATTTTGGGGGACAGCCCGATCGACGACGTGATCGAGCGTCGAAAATGACGTTCGGAAACACCGAGGTCTGCGGCGATCTCTCGTATCGGAGGCGAAGGGGAGGAGATGAGCGCGGAGTAACCACGCTCGATTCCGTGGTCGGGTTCCAGTCCGCGCCACAACTGGCCCAGTAGGTGAGCGTCGACTGCCTCGTGGCTAAGGGCGTCGGCAAGTACCCGCGCTTGTCTGGAAGTGAGGATGTCGTCGAAGGCGATCTTCGAATCCTGCACCGCGTCGGCCGCTGTGCCGAGCAGGCTCCGCAGAGCCGGCGGATTGATCCGGATGCCCCACATGGTTGTACCGGCGGCGACCGAAACCAGATCGGCACCGGTTGCGGGTCCGACGAGCCACGACTTTCCGGTGCTGTCGACGATGAAGTCTGCGCAGAGATCGGGAAGAATCCGCTTTGCCTCCGTGGGCGCATGGGGGTCAGTAGTGCTTTTCCACGCGCAACTGAAGAGGCCGGCCGAACCGGTGATCCGAGTCTCGACATAGGTGTGGCCGTTTTGTTCAAGACTCGACGCTACCGTCCGACTACCGTCAAGAGCGAGGGTGTCAGTGCCGGTCATCAGATCATCGTCACACACTCGCCGATCACTTCTCGACCCGAAACAGGAGAAATACCGTGTCCGTCTCTCCGAGACTCGATCTCGTCGGAATCGTCACCAACGATCTCGCGCGTTCCCTCGCGTTCTACCGAACCCTCGGGCTCGACATTCCGGAAACACCCGCTGACGCTCCACACGTGGAGTTCACTTTCGACAGTGGGCTTCGGCTGGCCTGGGACGCGCTGTCCACCATCGCGAGCTTCGATCCTGACTTCGTTGTCGGGGAAGGTCGACACCCCGTCGCTTTGGCCTTCGATTTCGGGACACCCGCTGCAGTCGACGAGGCGTATCAGCGCATCACAGCCGACTTCCCCGGACACAAAGAGCCATTTGATGCCGTGTGGGGCCAGCGTTACGCCGTTCTTCTCGATCCCGACGGCAATACCGTGGATCTCTTTGCCGCGCTCTGATTTCGAACGACGCAGGCCCCGACCGAAATTCGGTCGGGGCCTGCGATTGTCGGTGATCGAGTCGTTGTCAGTTCACCAAGCGTTGAGGGTGTCGAGGATCTGGCCTCGGGCCTTCCACAGTTCCGCGCCCCAGTACGGCCACGAGTGAGTGCCGTTGGCCGGGAAGCTGTACGTTGCCGGAATTCCCAGGGAGTTCATGCGCAGCTGGAATGCCCGTGAGTTCATCAGGGCAAGGGCTTCGAGGCCGATGGCGCTACCGGTATTCACGAAGTCGACGGGACGACGCGGTTGATCGAACTGCCCGGGTAGGCCGCTCGCGGCGGAGATGTACAGAGAGAGCCCAGCCAGCTCGGGTGCAAACACGAAGGGGTCGTTGCGGAGCCAAGCGGGGTTCCATGGCGGTCCCCACATGGCATCGACATTGAAGGACCCTGCGCTGACCATGGCCACGCGGATTGCTTCACGCATGCCTGGAGCTGAGATGTTGAGGTATCCCGAGAGCGATCCGGCGAACTTGAACTGATCGCGGTGATAGGCGGCGAGCGTCAGTGCCGCGCTGCCACCCATGGACAATCCGAGCACACCGTTGTTGGTTCGGGAGACGCCGCGCGATTCCAGATAGGCGGGAAGTTCCTGGGTGAGGAAGGTTTCCCATTTGTACGTGACCGGCTGGCGATTCAAATTGCTGTTCGCATACCAGTCGGAGTAAAAGCTGGACTGCCCGCCGACCGGCATGACCAGTGTGACGTTGTCGCCGCGATACTGCTCGAGAGCGTTGGTCTCGAAACTCCATGCGTTTCGGTCGTCGCGTGCTCGTAGACCGTCGAGAAGATAGAGCGCCGCGTTGCCGCCGCGCGAAGCCCACTGGATCTGAACCTTGATCGGCCCCATCGAGGAGTCGACGAACACTTCCTCGTATCCACCGGCCGGGGCGGTGCGCGCGGGCGCTGCGGTCGCTACTGATCCGCTGATCAGGCCTGCGGTCAGGGGGAGTGCGAGTGCTGTCGCGGCGAGGCCGAGGATCCGACGCTTGATTCGTTTCGAAATGCGGTTTCTCGAAATATCCGGGTTCGAAATATCTGGGTTCTTCGCCAAATCTGTGTGAGCCTCGTGCATGTATTACTCCCGCCCCAAAGGTGCTTGCACACCGAAATCCGACCGAGCCCCCCGAGGCACGGAATTCCTGATGACACTAAGTGGTCTGTATTGACGTCGACGGCTCCGTTACCGTTTCGTTATCAAACTGGTCTGATTCAGGTAGTGCCGTCATGCGTCGTCGACCGGAGGTTGCGCGTCGATTTGCCACCCTCCACGAATCAGGTGTTCACGTACCCGGGCGACGTCCGATTCGTGCGGAATATCGTCGGTGACCTTGGTGATGAGGACGCCGATGTCGATCGGATCGACCGAACCGGGAAAGTCGATCGGATCGACCGGAACCGGAAAGTCGGCGACGAGATCGTCGGCAAGAACGGCGATCTCGTCGTCGGACAGCTGTCGCCGGAGCAGTGCCATCAAAGGGACGTAGTCCTGCTCCGGCACGCCGTTCGGATACCCGGCACGGAGCCAGCCGAGTATCGAAGCCAGAAGTGGTGGAAGACTCAACGAATCGAGCTTCAGTCGTTGTCGAGATCAGCGAGGGGCCACCCGGCGGCGGCCAGGACGGAGGCAACGCGCGCGATGTCCTCGTCCGAGGGAGTCTGGCTCGTGAGATCGGCGATCTGAGCGCTGATCTCGTCGCTAGAGATCACCTGGTCGCTGTTGACGTCGCTCAGTTCTGCGAGTGCAGCGCCGATGGCAATGTCTCGAATTTGCGCGTCCGAGAGCTTGCGTCGTAGCAATGCGACCAGCGGAATGCGGTCCTTGGGCGGTATGCCTTCGGGGTAGCCGGCGCGAAGCCATTCCAGAATGGATTGAGGAAGGGATGGAGTCGGTGCAGTCACGGTGATGTCTTTCCGCTCGTGAGGGCGCACGGGATCAGAAGATCTCGATGCCGAATGTGTGGCTGAGGAAGCCCTGCATGATGAAGAGGATTCCGGTGACGATTGCGATGAGCACTACCGCGAAGCACACCACTGCGCCTGCCACGGCCAACGGACTGCGAGCCGCGACGGCAGTGCTCCCGCCGCCACTGCCACGTTGCCCGGCGTCGAGGGACTTCAGGCCGATTGCGAAGATCGCCGGAAGTCCGGCGCCAAGCAGGAGGCCGACAAGCACGACCTGCCAGAGCGAGTCGACGGTGTTTTCCAAGATATCCATGTCGATTCCCTCTTTCAGGCTTTGACGTCGGTGGTGACGCGGGCGTCCGGACCGGGGACCTCTGCAGGCACCAGGCCGCCGTCCCACTCGGCGTTGACGTTGCTCGGATCGATGGGCTCCTTGCGGGAGCGCAGATACATCCAACCGGCCAATGCGATGAGCACAGCGAAGACGACCAGGACACCGGGCAGGCCGCCGACGGTGTTGGCCAGTCCCCAGCACAGAGCGCCGACGATCGCAGCGGACGGGAGAGTGATCAACCAGGCGACCGCCATGCGTCCGGCGACGCCCCAACGAACCTCGGCGCCCTTGCGTCCCAGACCGGTTCCCATGATGGAACCCGTCGCCACATGGGTGGTCGAGAGTGGAAGACCGAGGTGGCTGGAGGTGAGAATGATGGCAGCAGAAGATGCTTCGGCCGCCATGCCCTGCGGCGCGGCGATCTCGACCAGGCCCTTGCCGAGTGTGCGGATGACTCGCCACCCGCCGAGGTAGGTTCCGGCAGCGATCGCGAGTGCGCAGGTGAGCTTGACCCAGAACGGCATGTCCGCGTCGGCGGAGATGGTTCCATGGGCGACCAAGGCGAGGAAGATGACGCCCATTGTCTTCTGAGCGTCGTTGGTGCCGTGGGCGAGGGAAACGAGTGAAGCCGAACCGATCTGGCCGAGTCGGAAACCCTTGTCCTTGGTTTCCTCACCGACGTTGGAGGTGATGCGGTAGATGAGCCAGGTTCCGGCCGCTGCAACCAAGCCGGCTACGACGGGAGCGAGAACTGCGGGGATGACAACCTTGCTGAGCACGCCGCTCCAGGCGACACCGCTCATTCCGAGGGACGCGATGGCGGCGCCGATCAGGCCGCCGAACAGTGCGTGTGAGGAACTCGAGGGGATGCCGAGCAACCACGTTGCCAGGTTCCAGATGATGCCGCCGACAAGGCCGGCGAAGACGATGGTGAGCAGCGCTTGGCCACCCACATTTCCGAGGTTCACCACGCCCTTGGCCACGGTGGCAGCAACCTCTACCGAGAGGAAAGCTCCGACCAGGTTCAAGGAAGCAGACAGAGCGACTGCCACCTTGGGCTTGAGGGCGCCGGTTGCAATCGACGTGGCCATAGCGTTGCCAGTGTCATGAAAACCGTTGGTGAAGTCGAACCCCAGAGCGGTTACGACGACGACGAGGAGAACGATGAGTTCCGCATTCACGAGAAGTCATGTTCCAACACCTGCGGGCCACAAATCGACCTGAGACGTGGTCGTTCCGCGACATTTCCATCACTCGGCACCTGTTGTTCATCTTCGTCCGGATAATTGTCCGTTTCGAAACGCGCGAGGCATAGAAAGTTCATTCGTGTGCATGGTCGTGGAGTTTGTGGAGGCATACGCCAATTGCCGGACGGACGTATCGGGTTCTGGACTTCCTCGAAATCGGGTAAGGCCAAGCGGCTGCGGAACAACCCACGCGTCACCGTCGTGCCGTGCAACAACCACGGAAAGGTTGCCGACGGCTCTTTGCTGGTTGCCGGGACCGCTCACTTGGTGAGCGGCGGACCTGAATTCGACGAGATCCGCAGCAAAGTGAACGCGAAATACGGTGTGATGGTGCCTATTTCGAAATTCTTCAACACCCTCGGTCACATCGGTAATGGTCCGTTCCCGTATGGCGACACCGGCGTGATCATTTCCGTCGATGCGTAGTCGGGATTGCGCAGCGGAGTAGCCTGAAAGTATGGAACCCACGACCGGGCGCCTCTGCCTGACGGTTCCACGAATCCTCCGTTAAGGAGCCTCGTCATGGCGCACATCAGCACTCTCGACTATGCAATGGAAGCGCCGCAGCGCCATGTCGGGCAACCTTTCCCGTCGCCGACGCGGACTCCGCGGTTCCTGCTTCGTGGTCAAGGCGCCGTCAAGGCATCGGTAGACGGCGCATGGTTCCCATGGACCACCAACGTCACGGCGGAGCTTCACGATCTGATATCCGCACTTTCGCTGAGGTTGGGGCCGATCGCGCGGGTTGCGTTCGACTGGAACACGATCAGCAGCGCGCAGCGTCGTATCGACGAGGTCGACGGACTGGAAGTGCGGGGTCCGTACCCTGGCCAGCCTCACGATTTGATGTATCTCGACGACATCTATGGTCGTCAACTCGTTCTGATGATGATTCCGCCGTACACGGATCCGGACCGTGCGTACGAGATCATGCGGCGGTTGGTTGATCCTGGCCGTAGCGAAACCTATCGGGTGCAGTGAGATCTTTCTGACGTGCGGGGTCGAATCTTTCGATTCCTGAACATGCGTCCAGTTTGTCTGGTTTGATGGTTCTCGTAACCACAATCTCAGGCGCATTCCTTCAGGTCAGCGCTTGGGCGCGGCAGCTTGACTCCCTGCCGTGTCGTCGGTCCGGCATGTCCACCACCCTCCCACTGTGCGTGAGCGCCGGATCGAATGAAGCCCCGCCCTCCCCACGGGGGTGGGGCTTCTACTTTGTTCGGGCTGAGCGGGGTTCGCATCGCCGAATCCGCCGGGTCGTTCGGAAGTTCGGGACGCCCTGGTCCGTAGCATCGCCACTGTGAACATTTCTCTACTCGGTGCGGCGGGGCTTCAGGACTGCGCCGACAGTGGAATGGACTGCATGGACGGATTCGGGGCGTTCGTTCTTCTGTACGGCGGCGGATTCATTCTCGCCTTGATATGGATTTCCCTGTGCCTTGTCGGAACGGCCGATGTGGTTTCCGTGTCCGGGCGAATCGGTGTGTGGCGAGCAGTCGCCTTCTTTTTCGGGATTTGGCTTGTGCCCATCGCCGGGTTGAGTGCATGGCTTGTTTTCCGACGCTCTCGTTAACTCGCGAAAGTGGAGTCGGAGAGGTAGACGCGCTTCCGGAGCCCGGTAACTTGTTGGATCCGAGGCGATTTGAAATGTGGCGAGAGGCTCTTGTCGATGCAGCAGGCGACAACGTCCATCCAGGCCATGCCGGAACTGGTTGGGCCTGGGCCAACTGGCAGTGGGTGGTCGGGACCGCCCGCTACGGCCGAGTGGATCTGCTCGGCATCGACGAACTCGGTTACATGGAACTCGACAAACGAGGCGCCGAGCTGCTTTTTCAGGTGTTGACCGAACGGGAGGAAAAGAACTCCGTCGCCATCGCCTCCAACGCGTCGTTCTCCGGCTGGACGACAACGTTCACCGAACCACGACTTTGCGCCGCCATCGTGGATCGGCTCACCTTGCGGCGGCAACATCATCGAAACCGCCACCGACTCTTACCGACTCGTCCACATCCGAGCTCAGCAATCCGCTTGATACACACAAGGTGGGTCCGGATCACGCCCCCTATCGGACTTGAATGAGACTGACATTTTCACTGAGACCCGCACCTAGCCTTGAAACTATGTGGCATCCTGCCGCTCCAGCCAGTTCAAGATCGCTTGGTTGGTCTCTTCGGGTCTTTCTTGCTGGATCCAGTGACCGCAGTCGAGATTGACTACTTCCACATTGGGCACGAACTCTGTCAGGTTCTCAGCCCTCACGATCGCGTCACGGTTGCCGTAGATCATGAGTGCGGGCTGTTGGATAATCGGGTCCACCTCCGCCAGCAAATGCCAGTTGCGGTCAAGGTTCCTGTACCAGTTCACACTGCCCGTGAATCCTGTCGATTCGAAGGCGGAGACGAAAACGGCCAATTCGCTATCGCTCATCAGAGGCTCACCGAGTGGTGTCTCTGCTCTGGCGAGATCGATCAGCGCCATACCCGGCTGAGGCTCCCTGAGGGGTTCGTTCTTCCGGTACAGGTTGCGGAGGAACCGGAAGGTGTTGTCTTCGAACACCGCGTCCGCGACGCCCGGCAGTCGATTGAAATGGACGAAGTAGAAATCACCGCCGAGCACGGCTTCCATGAACTCAATCCAGGGCTGCTCTCCGCGATCCTGGTAGGGCAGGCTCAGGTTGATCACTTTGTTTACCCGGTCCGGGTGCAACAGGGTAAGGCCCCACACGACAAAGGCACCCCAATCGTGACCGACAAAGGTGGCATCGTCGTAGCCGTAGTGATCGAGAAGTGCGATGAGATCACCCGCCAAATGTTCAATGTCATAGTCCGTCACTTCGGTCGGGCGTGATGAATTGCCGTAGCCGCGTTGGTTCGGGACGATGACGTGGTAGCCCGCCTCGACAAGGGCGGGCACCTGGTGTCGCCAGGAATAGGCGTGCTCTGGCCATCCGTGACACAACACGATGGGTTTCCCGGCATTGTGTCGCCCTGCTTCGAAGACTTCGAGTTCCACGCCGTTGACTTGGATGAGGACGGGCCTGGGGAAGTCGGATGGATTCACGGATGCTCCTTTGAGTTGAGTACCGATCTCGTGTCTGGATCGACCGGTTGCTCCGACGTTAGGGAGCATCGTGGACACATAAAGTCCTAGATCGCTGGCAATCTGAAGAAATGCGGAACGATCCCACAGGCCGAGCACTGCAATTGCTCTCGCTCCTTCAGACCCATCGCTTCTGGCACTGTGCCGAACTTGCCGCACGACTCGATGTCACGCAGCGGACGGTGCGCCGCGACATCGATCGCCTACGCGACCTCGGTTATCCGGTCGATTCCACGTCCGGAAAGTACGGGGGCTACCGACTTGCAACGGGGGCACACGTGCCGCCCCTGATCCTCGACGATGACGAGTCCGTGGCGGTAGCCGTCGGACTGCGCTACGCCGCCGAGGCCGCCATCGGAGGCATCGAAGAAACATCGCTGCGCGCGCTGACCAAGATCGAAGCACTCCTGCCCCATCGACTACGCCGACGTGTGTCGGCACTGCATTCGAGCGTCAGTTCCATGCGGCGGGCAGATGACGACATCGTCGACCCCGAAGCACTCAGTGTGCTCGCTGCGGCATGTCGCGACCACGAGCACGTTCGTTTCGACTACCGGCGAGGTGACGGCGCGAGCAGCAGACGGCTCGTCGAGCCGCACCGCCTTGTCACGGCGGGACGTCTTTGGTACCTCGTAGCATGGGACCACCATCGTGCGGATTGGCGAACATTTCGACTGGACCGGCTCTCGGAGCCCTGGCTGGCAGGCAGTCATTTCACGCCACGCGAGATCCCGGGCGGTGACGCGGCAGCCTTCGTCGCGAGATCAGTCGGCTCGCCACCCCGTCACCACGATGCAAAACTCGCCATCGAAGCTACGTTCGCCGACCTCGAGGGCGTACTCAGATGGATTGACCACACACCGATCGAGGTGGCAGCGGACCGCTGCCTTGTCGAGATCCGCAGCGAAGATCTCGGCAGGCTCGCCATGACGGTTGCGCGCATTGCGCTCACCGCCCCAGTGGTCGTCATCGAACCAACCGAGCTTGCCGACACCGTCAGTCGGCTCGCCCTTCACCTCAGGGTCTCGCCACCATGACAGTCAGAAGAGGATTGTGCGACAGAACCATTCATGTCCAGGTTGCCGCGGGGACGTGTTCCCCGCGCAGGCTTCTCGTCTATCGAGACACGTATCCGTTCCCCTGTGAGCTTGGAGAGTAAGTGACCAATTCGAAATCATCGCCGGCTTCCATCCACCCCCCGACGTGGAAGTTCGACTACCCGATCATCCACGCCGAGACTCGGGAACAGTGGCGAACTTGGCTGACGGACAATCACACGTCAGGCCGAGGTGTGTGGTTGTGCTCCTGGCGCACCACCACCAGCCGACCACGCTGCCCCTACCCTCAGGCCGTTGAGGAAGCCATCTGCTTTGGTTGGATCGATTCCACCAACACCATCCTCGACGAAGAGCGCAATTTGCAACTGTTCACGCCTCGTAGACGCAAGAGTTCCTGGACCCGTCTCAACCGCGAACGCGCAGCTGATATGGAAGCGCGTGGCCTTATGACCGCTGCTGGTCGCGGTGCAATTGCTGCCGCGAAATCCACTGGTTGGTGGACGATTCTCGACCAAGTCGAAGACCTCGAGGAACCATCTGACTTGCAGGCGGCGCTGGACCTGGACCCGCAAGCGCGAAGCAACTGGGACAGTTTTCCGCCCAGCGCCCGCAAACAGATGCTGTGGTGGATAGTCTGTGCCGCTCGAGACGCAACACGGGCAGGTCGAATCGCCCATATCGTCAACAATGCGGCCATCGGCGAACGTGCTCGCGGCTGATCCGCGATTCGACCGCGTCCGGAATGAAGGCCGGTCATCATCTGTCCGAGGGGTTTCCCTCGGACCGAAACAAGTCCACCCGCCCCGCAGAAGCGGGACGGGTGGACTCGGTACTCGCAGGTCTGACTTACGTCAGGATGCGGATCACACGTCGTAGTAGAGCTCGAACTCGTACGGGTGCGGACGCAGGTTGACCGGAGCGATTTCCTGCTCGCGCTTGAGCGAGATCCAGGTCTCGATCAGGTCGGTGGTGAAGACGCCACCCTCGGTCAGGTACTCGTGATCGGCTTCGAGGCGGTTGATGACCGTCTCGAGGCTGGTCGGAGCCTGCGGGATGTTGCGAGCCTCCTCCGGGGGAAGCTCGTAGAGGTCCTTGTCGACCGGAGCCATCGGCTCGATCTTGTTCTTGATGCCGTCCAGGCCGGCCATCATCTGTGCAGCGAAGTTGAGGTACGGGTTACCCGAGGAGTCGGGTGCGCGGAACTCGAGACGCTTTGCCTTCGGGTTGTTGCCCGTGATCGGGATACGGACAGCTGCCGAGCGGTTGCGCTGGCTGTACACGAGGTTGATGGGGGCTTCGTAGCCCGGCACCAGACGGTGGTACGAGTTGATCGTCGGGTTGGTGAAGGCCAACAGCGACGGAGCGTGGTGCAGGATGCCGCCGATGTAGTGGCGAGCCATGTCCGAGAGGCCTGCGTAGCCGGACTCGTCGTGGAAGAGGGGCTTGCCGTCCTTCCACAGGGACTGGTGGACGTGCATGCCCGAGCCGTTGTCACCGAAGAGCGGCTTCGGCATGAAGGTCGCGGACTTGCCGTGCTGCCAGCAGGTGTTCTTGACGATGTACTTGAACAACTGCAGGTCGTCAGCAGCTGCGAGCAGCGTGTTGAACTTGTAGTTGATCTCCTGCTGTCCGCCGGTGCCGACTTCGTGGTGGCCGCGCTCGAGCTCGAAGCCCGCGTTGGTCAGGTTGGTGGAGATTTCGTCGCGCAGGTCCACGTAGTGGTCGTACGGAGCGACGGGGAAGTAGCCACCCTTGGCGCGAACCTTGTAGCCGAGGTTCGGGGAGCCGTCGGCGTTGGTCTCTGCGCCGGTGTTCCAGGAACCGGAGATGGAATCCAGTTCGTAGAAAGCGGAGTTCATGCCGGAGTCGTAGCGAACCGAGTCGAAGATGTAGAACTCGGCCTCGGCGCCGAAGAATGCGGTGTCCGCGATGCCGGTGCTGACCAAGTACTCCTCGGCCTTGCGGGCAACGTTGCGCGGGTCGCGGCTGTAGGACTCACGGGTGAACGGGTCGTGCACGAAGAAGTTGATGTTGAGGGTCTTCGCCTTGCGGAAGGGGTCGATCTGCGCCGTGGTGACGTCGGGAAGCAACATCATGTCGGACTCGTGGATCGACTGGAATCCGCGGACCGAAGATCCGTCGAATGCGAGGCCGTCCTCGAACACGTCCTGGTTGAAAGCAGACGCCGGGATCGAGAAGTGCTGCTGGACGCCGGGCAGGTCGCTGAACCGAATGTCGACGTACTCGATGTTCTCGTCCGCGATGTACTTGATGACCTCTTCGGCCGTGGTGAACGCCACGCTTGTGCTCCTTAAGTCGCTTCAGCCAAGTGATGTCGGTTGAATCCGTCGAGGCAGACGGTAGGGAGCTGGTGTTGCCCGCTCGTCAACCCTTTGTTTCGGCAGTGTTACGCGTCGCAGCATCCTGGGGATTTCCGAAGTCCATGTGACCGGCCACACAGTTAAAACCCGGCAAATCTGGACTACGGTGCTGCGACGCCTATCCTGGACAGCATGGCACGTATCACCGGAACTTGGCTCTCTGGGCCGCAAGCAGCTTTGCCGAAGAGCACGGACGGCCGTGAGCAGTCGTACCGTGGCGAGTTCCTCGGTTTCCCTCAGGAGGGGCCGGGTTCGCTGGTCGGTTCGGGCCGTCGTATCGCCGCACTGTTGGTGGATTGGGTCATGGCCGTGGGAGTGGCCTCGCTCATCACCGGAGACTTCTTCGACGGTATGACCTCGACTGTCACACTGATGGTGTGGTTCGCCGTCGGTGTCGTCACCGTGGCTCTGTTCAACTTCACCCCGGGGCAGTTCGTCCTCGGACTTCAGGTTGCGCGAATCGAAGGCCCGATCCGAGTGGGCTTCGTGCGCGCGTTGGGGCGCCAGGCGCTGCTGGTGTTCGTCATTCCCGCGACCATCACCGACATCGACGGTCGCGGTATGCAGGACCGCGCGACCGGCACTTTGCTCGTGAAGTCGCGCTGACAAAACTTCTCGAGCGAAGAAAGACCCGGGTCCGTATGGGCCCGGGTCTTTCGTTTTGCTGTGGGGGAGTGTCAGCGACGACGAATGGTTCGCTGCATTCCCTTCATCTTCGCGCCTCCGGGCATCGGGCCCTTGGGAAGCGCTGCTCCGCCGCCGCGTGCGCTGAGCGCAGCGAGGCGCCCTTCGATGTTGTCCATGCGCTTGGTGTCGATGTTGCGGGGCAACTTGTTCAAGTAGCGCTGGAGCTGCGAGAGCGGAACCTGGCCCTCGTCGTTGCCGATGATGATGTCGTAGATCGGGGTGTCGCCGATGAGGCGGGCAGTCTTCTTCTTCTCCTGCGCGAGGAGGCCCTTGACGCGTTGCGGCGAACCCTCGGCGACGAGGATGACACCCGGCCGTCCGACGACGCGGTGAACGGCATCGAGCTGGGTGGTGCCGGCGACGGCATTCGTGACGCGCCACGCGCCCTGCATGTTGTCGAGCGCCCACGCAGCGGCACCGGCCTGGCCTTCAGCCTTCTTGTACACCGATTTCTGGACGCGGCGACCGAAGATGATGAAGGCGCCGAGGAGACCGAGAACGATGCCGATCGGCAGCAGGAACCACTGAAGGCCCCAGATGAGACCGACCAGGAAGAAGACCAGAGCAGCACCGACGAGGGTGCCGATCATCAGCGGCAGGAGGAGCTTGTCGTCCTTGCGCTGCATCTGGAATGCCTGCCAGAGCTGAGTTCTACGTTCCTTGGAAGCCTGCTTGCGGGCAGCCTTCGCTGCAGCCTTTGCCTCTTTGGTGGGTTTGCCCTTACCGGATTTGCTGCCGTTCGCCATGTACCCAGGATACGTCCATTGCTGTGCGCCTTTACTAACCGCCCGCGGTTAATAAAGGCGCACAGCAAAAAGTGGATCAGCGATTCAGGCGCGCCATGAGTGAGCTGGCTTCCTGGGAAGCGTCTCCGCCCTCGGTCAGATGACGCTGCGCCTCGGGAAGTTCACGGCCGTGATGTGCCATGGCCTGCGCATACAGGCGGCCGGCGCGGTATGACGAGCGAACCAACGGACCGGCCATGACGCCGGCGAAGCCCATCTCTTCTGCAGCCTTGGAGTGTGCGACGAACTCCTCGGGCTTGACCCACCGCTCGACGGGGTGGTGCCGGGGCGAGGGGCGCAAGTACTGGGTGATGGTGAGGATGTCGCAACCGGCGGCGTGGAGATCCGCCATCGCCTCGGTGACCTCTTCAGGGGTTTCGCCCATACCGAGGATCAGGTTGGACTTGGTGACCAGTCCGTAGTCGCGTGCTGCGGTGATGACGTCGAGGCTGCGCTGGTACCGGAATGCCGGACGGATCCGCTTGAAGATGCGGGGGACGGTCTCGAGGTTGTGTGCGAGTACCTCGGGGCGTGAGGCGAAGACCTCGTCGAGCAGTTCCGGCTTGCCGTTGAAGTCCGGAACCAGGTTCTCGACGCCGGTGCCCGGGTTGAGTTCGTGGATCTTGCGGACGGTCTCGGCGTAGAGCCAGGCGCCGCCGTCGGGGAGGTCGTCGCGGGCGACGCCGGTGATCGTGGAGTACCGAAGCCCCATGGCCTGAACGCTTTCCGCGACGCGACGGGGCTCGTCGCGGTCGAGGGCCTCGGGCTTGCCGGTGTCGATCTGGCAGAAGTCGCAGCGGCGTGTGCACTGCTCGCCGCCGATCAGGAACGTGGCTTCGCGGTCTTCCCAGCACTCGTAGATGTTGGGGCAGCCTGCTTCCTCGCAGACGGTGTGCAAACCTTCACGCTTGACCAGGCCCTTGAGCTCCGTGTACTCGGGGCCCATCTTTGCGCGGGTCTTGATCCAGTTGGGTTTGCGTTCGATGGGCGTCTCCGCGTTTCGGATCTCGAGACGGAGCAGCTTACGTCCTTCTGGGGCGATAGTCACGACAGTGATCCTACGCCCGGTGATTACTGCAACGGGGTTCGGGCGAGCCCGTCAGCTGTACTGAACAGTAGTAAAAGTCGGAGTAGGCGAGGCGCTTTCGAAGGTGACGCGCTCGACGTTCCGTTCGGTGACGGGCATGGTTCCGTCGAGAGCAGCGATCACTGCCTCGGTCACAGCGGGAGTGACTTCGTCCACGGTGACGTCGCGACCGAGTTCATCCGACAGCGTCGTCACCCCGGCGTCACGGATGCCGCAGGGGATGATGTTGTCGAATCCGGTCAGGACCGAATTGCAGTTCAGGGAGAAGCCGTGCAGTGCCACGCCCCGTTGGACGCGCACGCCGATGGCAGAAACCTTGCGCTCGGGCTTCCATTGCCCGTTTGCGAGTTCGGCGGGCAGCCAGACGCCGGAGCGGCCGTCGATGCGCCCGCAGTTCAGGCCGAGGTCCGTGCACACCGTGATCAGTGCTTCCTCGATACGTCGGACATATCGCACCACGTCGATGGGCTCGGCCAGTTTCACGATCGGATATCCGACCAGCTGGCCGGGGCCGTGCCAGGTGATCTTCCCGCCGCGGTCGACGTCGATGACAGGTGTGCCGTCGACGGGACGGTCTTCGGGTTCCGTGCGTCGTCCTGCCGTGTACACCGGCGGGTGTTCGAGGAGCAGTAGCGTGTCCGGTCCGATGTCGTCTGCCCGCGCTGCCGCGAGCTCACGCTGACGGTCCCACGCGGCGTTGTAGTCGATCAAACCGAGTTGCTCGACGGCGATCGGCAGTTTCGAGAACCGGGCGGAAACGTCAGCGCTGCTCATGGACGTAGAGATTACGCCCGACTTCGGAATCATCCGAGTGCGGCCGCCAGCGCTTCGCCGATCGTGTTGTGGCGGAAGGAGAATCCCGCCTTTTCCAAGGCCGCGGGAATGGCGCGCTGGCCACCGAGGATGCCGCTCTTGGCGAATTCTCCGATCAACGCTTCAAGTGCGAACCCGGGAACGATCCAGGGAGCAGGTCGGTGGACCGCGCGGGACATAGCGTCATTGAACTGGGCGTTGGTGACAGGGGCCGGACCGGTCAGGTTGACGGGACCGGAGAGTTCGGAATTCGTGAGCGCGAACTTGATCGCGTCGCACTCGTCCTCGAGTGAGATCCACGGAAAGTACTGGCGACCGTTGCCCAGTCGCCCACCGAGACCGAACGAATAAAGGCGCCGAAGCCGACCGAGCATGCCGCCGTGGGGTGAAATCACGACGCCCGAGCGCAGATTGACCACGCGGGCTCCCGCCTTGCGTGCGGGCTCGGTGGCAATTTCCCAATCGCGACACGTCGTGGCGAGAAAGTCGGTGCCTGCCGGCGAATCCTCGTCGACGATCTTGTCGCCGGTGTCACCGTAGTAGCCGACGGCGCTCGCGTTGGCGAGTACGGGAACCTTCTGACTTGCGACAGCTTCGGCCAGGACATCGGTCGCGACGATGCGGCTGTCACGGATCGCCTGCTTGTAGGAACCCGACCACCGTTTGTCGCCGATGCCGACGCCGCAGAGGTTCACGACGGCGTCAGCGCCTTGCAGGACGGAGAGGTCCAGGCGGTCCTGGTCCGGGTCCCAACGCGATTCGTCGGGTCCAGCGGTCGAGCGTCGCACGAGACGTACGACGTCGTGGTTGTCGGAGCGCAACGATGACACCAAGGCCGTTCCGATCAAACCGGACGAGCCGGCGATGACTACTCGCATTCGGAAAGCCTCCTTCGATTCAGCCTGCTTCGATATCCGACCGTGTATATCCGACCGTACTGAAAAAGCCGGGGCGCCACCTCCTGATGGAGATGACGCCCCGGCCGGCCGAGCAGTTGCTTACAGGCCCAGATCAGCTTCGAACGAGGCTTCTTCCAACCGCTGCTTCACAGTGGTGAGGAATCGGCCGGCGTCGGCGCCGTCGACCAGACGGTGATCGTAGGTCAGCGGCAAGTAGATCATCGAGCGAACGCCGATGGACTCGTTGCCGTTCTCGTCGGTGACCACCATCGGGCGCTTGACGATCGCGCCGGTTCCGAGCATGGCCGCCTGCGGCGGTACCAGGATCGGGGTGTCGAACAGCGCGCCCTGGCTGCCGATGTTGGTGATGGTGAAGGTTCCACCCGAGAGCTCGTCCGGCTTCAGGCCACCCGAGCGTGCACGCTTCGCGATGTCGGCGATGGCGCGAGCCAAACCGGCAAGGCCGAGATCGCCGGCGTTGTGGATGACGGGGGAGAGCAAGCCCTGATCGGTGTCCACTGCGATGCCGAGGTGCTCAGCGTCGTAGTAGGTGATCTGCTTGGCAGCCTCGTCGTAGCTGGCGTTGATGTTCGGGTGCGACTTCAGCGCCTCGACGACTGCCTTGGCGAAGAACGGAAGGAACGTCAGGTTGACGCCTTCGCGCTCGATGAAGCCGGCCTTGGCGCGGGCCCGCAGGGCGACGATCTTGGTGACATCCACCTCGAAGGTCTGCGTGAGCTGAGCGGTGTTCTGCAGCGACTCACGCGTCTTGGTGGCCGTGATCTGCCGAATACGGTTGGCCTTCTGCGTGGTTCCGCGCAGGTGTGCCAGTTCCGGTCGGACGCCTGCGGCTGCGGTGGCGGCCGGTGCGGCCGCGGGTGCTGCAGCAGGAGCAGCGGCGGCGGGAGCCTTCTTGGCCTCCGCAGCGGCGAGCACATCCTGCTTGCGGATGCGGCCGCCGACGCCGGTGCCGGTGACGGTCGCGAGGTCGACGCCGTTGTCCGTGGCGAGCTTGCGCACGAGCGGGGTGACGTACGGGCTGCTGTCGCCGGAAGCTGCGGGTGCGGCCGCCGGTGCGGGAGCTGCAGCAGGCTTCGGAGCGGGTGCGGCTGGTGCGGCAGCAGGCTTGGGTGCCTCGGCCTTGGGTGCTTCGGCCTTCGGTGCTTCAGCCTTGGGTGCTTCAGCCTTGGGTGCCGGCGGAGCGGCCGGTGCTGCGGGAGCGGCCTTGGGTGCCGAAGCCGCGGCGGGTGCGCCGGATCCGACGACGGCCAGCTGGCCACCGATCTCGACGGTGTCGTCTTCCTGCGCATTGATCTCGAGCAGGATTCCGGCGACGGGGGACGGGATTTCGGTGTCGACCTTGTCGGTCGAGACTTCGAGCAGCGCCTCGTCGACGGCAACCTCGTCGCCGACGGCCTTGAGCCAGCGGGTGACGGTGCCTTCGGTGACGGACTCGCCGAGGGCGGGCATCGTCACGGCGGTGCCTTCAGCGGAACCGCCGGAAGCAGCGGGTGCCTCGGCAGCGGGAGTTTCTTCGGCGGGTTCCTCGGCAGCCGGGGCTTCCTCGGCGGGAGCTTCCTCTGCGGCGGGGGCGGGTGCCTCTGCCGCAGGTGCTGCGGCTTCGCCGGCTTCACCGATCTGGGCGAGCTCGCCACCGATTTCCACGGTGTCGTCTTCCTGCGCGACGATCTTGGTCAGGACGCCGGCGACGGGAGACGGAATCTCGGTGTCGACCTTGTCCGTGGAGACTTCGAGCAAGGGTTCGTCGACTTCGACCGTGTCTCCTTCCTGCTTGAGCCACCGTGTGACAGTTCCCTCGGTGACGCTCTCACCTAGGGCTGGCATCTGGACGGAGAAGGCCATGTCTTTTGACTCCTCGACAGTTGTGTTCGGGTTGTTGAATTTTGTCGACTTGTGGTCGTAATGCATTGTGCTCGAGTGGCGCGCGACGTGCGGCTACTTGTAGCTATTTTGCCGATGTCGACGCGCGGGCGCGGCGTCACCGTCGTTCATCTTTCCATTGATACGCCGGGCGTGTCCGATGAGGGGGATGCCGTCCGTTTCGGGTGTGTCGGCTACTGGCGAGTAGGTATGCGTTGGGGGTCCGGCTGTAACGTCGTAAGCGGACCAAACGGTATGTCGTGCGCAGGCACAACGGACATCGCCTGGCAAACTTGACATATCGCCGGGGTGCATCCGCGGCGTCGGTACCGAGGAGGGTACGACCGTGGGACTGTTCGATCGTTTCAAGCGTCCGCCGAGTGCGGCTCAGGCCGCAGCGCAGAGTGATGCGGATCATCTGGCGAATTGGGCGCACTCGCACGAAGGCGTCGAGGCATATGTGGAACCGCAGACGACGGTGACCGAGGTGACCGTTGTCCTCGTCGCGAAGGACGGGGAGTGGACTCGTCGTCGTGTCGGCGGCGAACGTGGTGCCCGCAAATTGGGACAAGACCTGAAGATTCCGGTCTACGACGTCCGAAAAACGGGATATCCGCAGCGTATGCGCGATCACGACGAGCGTAAGCGAATCGAACGCAAGCGGGCCCGAGAGCAGGAATTGCGCGACGGCGCCTGAACTGCTGTGCGCCTTTATTAACCTCCCGCGGTTAATAAAGGCGCACAGCAAGTGGTCAGCCGTTGACCGCGATGTCCTCCAGGACCGAGATCATCGTGCGAACCGGAACGCCGGTGCCGCCCTTGCCGGTGTAACCCCACGGCCCTGACGTGTTGTACGCGGGACCTGCGACGTCGATGTGCGCCCACTGGACACCCTCGGGAACGAATTCCTTGAGGTAGTGAGCGGCGACCAGCATGCCGCCCCAGCGGTGCGGGGTGACATTGGCCATGTCGGCGACCTTGGAGTCGAGATCTCCGCGCAGTTCCTCGGGCAGCGGCATGGCCCAACCGTTCTCGCCGACGCTCTGCGAGATGGAGGCGACGCGGTCACGGAACTCGTCCGTGCCCATGACGCCGGGGGTGCGGTTGCCGAGCGCCACCATCTGCGCACCGGTGAGGGTTGCGGTGTCGATCATGTAGTCGGGGTTGTCCTCACCCGCGCGAACCATCGCGTCGGCCAGGATCAAACGGCCCTCGGCGTCGGTGTTGACGACCTCGATGGTGATTCCGCCGTACTGGGTCAGCACGTCGCCGGGACGTTGGGCGGTCGCGGACGGCATGTTCTCGGCCATCGGAACGTATGCGACGACGTTGACGGGCAGACCGAGCTTGGCGGCAAGCACGACGGTGGAGATGACGGCTGCGGCGCCGCCCATGTCCGAGGTCATGTTCTCCATCCCGGCGGCGGGTTTGATGGAGATTCCGCCGGTGTCGAAGGTGATGCCCTTGCCCACCAGTGCGACCTTGCGGGCTCCACGCTTCTTCGACGCGTATTCGAGGCGGACGAGACGAGGCTGGCGTGACGAGCCCTTGCCGACGCCGATGATTCCGCCGTAGCCACCCTTCTCGAGTGCCTTCTCGTCGAGCACCTGGACGGTGAGCCCGGCCTCGACGCCCAGTGCCTTGGCGCGCGCGGCGAACTCGGCGGGGTAGAGGTGGCTCGGGGGAGTGTTGACGAACTCGCGTGCGGTGGCGACGGCCTCGGCGATCGCTGCCGACCGTGCCAGCGTTGCCTTGGTCTCCTTGGTGCGCGGCGAGGGCACCAGAAGTTCGACGCGGGCCAGTGGCTGCGAATCAGGACCGGGAGCCGTCATGGACGACTTGAATTCGGTGAAGCTGTACGCGCCCAACGCAAATCCCTCGGCGGCTGCGCCGAGATCGAGGATCGAGAGCGTGGTTGCGACGGTGTCGATGCCGGACAGCGAGCGAGCTGCAGCGCCCGCGGACTTGCGGATCTGCTCACTGTCGAGCTTGTCGGCGGAGCCGAGTCCGACGGCGAGGACGCTGGTGACCGACAGCGCGCTCGGTGCCGGGACGCGGGTGAGCTGCTCGGGCTTGCCGGTGGCGCCGACGGCGATGAGGCTGTCGAGGATCTCGGCGAGCACGTCTTCGGCGACGATGCCTTCGCTGAGTGCGATCTCGGGGCCGTCCGGACCCGACGTCAGACCGACGACCAATATCTCTGCGCGCTTGGCGACTGTGCCGGCGAGAACGAGGTCGGGTCCCAACGATCGGGCTGTGCGAGTGCTCAAGGTGTCTCCTGTGAGGTGAGTGTGCGATGCGTCCGGTTCTGGCGGATGCCTGACTCGATGTTAGGCCCTTTGCCGTTTGCGGACGGGCGATCGTCACGGCCGGGTGAGCTCTCGCTGCGGACATGTTTCGATCGGCGAAGTCCGATAGGTTGTGGGCCATGACCGACGAACAACTGTTGCAGGGCCCGATCCACCCCGTCCACGTCGAACTCGGCGCGACGTTCGCGCCGTTCGGGGGATGGCAGATGCCGGTTTCGTACGCTGGCGTCGTGGCCGAACACACCTCTGTGCGTGAGAATGTCGGACTCTTCGACGTCAGTCACCTCGGCAAGGCCGTCGTGCGTGGCGCGGGCGCCGCAGAATTCGTGAACTCCGCACTGACCAACGATCTGAACAAGATCGGGCCGGGTAAGGCTCAGTACACGTTGTGCTGCAACGAGTCCGGTGGTGTCATCGACGACCTCATCGCGTACTACGTCAGCGACGACGAGATCTTCCTCGTCCCGAACGCGGCCAATACCGCGGACGTCGTTGCGGCTCTGGTCGCCCTCGCACCGGACGGAATCACCGTCGAGGATCAGCATCGCGCCTACGGTGTGCTGGCTGTGCAGGGTCCGAAATCGGTGGCGGTTCTGACGGCGCTGGGACTTCCCACCGAGATCGAGTACATGGCGTACGAAGATGCGGAATGGAACGGCGTGCCTGTTCGTGTGTGCCGCAGCGGTTACACCGGTGAGGTCGGCTACGAACTCCTGCCGCGGTGGGAGGACAGCGAGCCGTTGTTCCGTGCGCTTCTCGAGGCAGTGCGCGCCGAGGGTGGGCAGGCCGCCGGACTCGGCGCTCGTGACACTCTTCGTACCGAGATGGGTTATCCGCTGCACGGGCATGAGCTTTCGCTCGAGATTTCTCCGCTCGAAGCGCGCTGCGGATGGGCGATCGGTTGGAAGAAGCCGACATTCTGGGGCAAAGAGACCTTGACCGACGAGAAGGCTGCCGGCCCGGCTCGCAAACTCTGGGGGATCAAGGCTCTCGATCGCGGCGTGCTTCGTGCCGGCCTCGGTGTTCTGCGTGACGGCGAGGCAATCGGCGAGACCACCTCGGGGACGTTTTCGCCTTCGCTCAAAGTGGGAATTGCGTTGGCGCTCCTCGATTCCGGTGCCAATGTCTCGGCCGGCGACGAGATCGAAGTCGACGTCCGTGGTCGTGCTCTTCGGTGCGTCGTGGTGTCTCCTCCGTTCGTGGAGACCAACACCAAGTAGAGAGCTTTTTCACGTTCGATAGGATTGCGCCCATGACAGGTGCCGCCGATTTCGTTCGTGTTCAGAGCTCGTCCCCGAAGTCCGACGCCGAGCGCCGTGACATTTTGGCGGCGCCCGGCTTCGGGCGGCACTTCACCGACCACATGGTCTCGATCGACTACACCGCGGGCAAGGGCTGGCACGACGCCCAGGTGTTGCCGTACGGAAACATCGAGCTCGATCCGGCCGCAATGGTTTTGCATTACGGACAGGCCATCTTCGAGGGCCTCAAGGCATACCGTCAGCCGGGTGGCGAGATCAGCTCGTTCCGCGTCGAGGCCAACGCCGAGCGTTTCGCAGCATCTGCGCGCCGTCTGGCCATGCCGGAGCTCCCGTCGCAGATGTTCATCGATTCCATCACCGAACTGATCGACGTCGATCTCGACTGGGTTCCCGCAGCCGGTGGCGAGGACGCGCTCTACCTCCGTCCGTTCATGTTCTCCACCGAAGCCGGACTCGGTGTCCGTCCCGCCGACGAGTACCGCTACCTGCTGATCGCCTCACCCGCCGGTGCGTACTTCCCGCGCGGCGTCAAGCCGGTCAGTGTGTGGCTGTCCACCGAATACGTTCGCGCGGCCCCCGGCGGTACCGGCGCGGCCAAGTTCGCCGGCAACTACGCCGCTTCGCTCCTCGCCCAGGCGCAAGCCGCCGACGAGGGTTGCGACCAGGTGGTCTGGCTCGACGCCATCGAGCGCACGTACGTCGAGGAAATGGGTGGAATGAACCTGTTCTTCGTCTTCGGCTCCGGCCCCGACGCTCGCCTCGTGACGCCGTCGCTGTCCGGTTCGTTGCTGCCAGGCATCACGCGCAACTCGCTGCTCGCCCTTGCCGCCGATTCCGGTTTCGCCGTCGAGGAGCGCAAGATCAGCACCGACGAATGGCGCACCAAGTGCAAGAGCGGTGAAATCACCGAGGTCTTCGCTTGCGGCACAGCAGCAGTCATCACCCCCGTCGGACGTGTCAAGTCCGCCGAGGGCGAGTTCACCATCGCCGACGGCGAGCCGGGTGAAGTGACGATGGCACTGCGCGACACCCTCACGGGCATTCAGCGCGGCACCTTCGCCGACACCCACGGCTGGATGACCAAGCTTCACTGATCGCTGGTTCGTTCCGCGAGCAACCGCTCGCGGAAGAACTGCAGAATCTCGTCTCGAGCGACGGTGGTGGGCGATCCCGCCTCGTCGACGAGATGAGCCGTCACCACGCTGTGTGGATTGGCAATGACGTGTTCGAAGAACGGTGACGTTGTCGCGTTGGCCGCTTCGTCGGGCAGTACCTTCCCGACGAAGCGCTCGCCCATGGCCTTCGAGTAGGCCGCGAATCGCTGTGCGCGGCAGAACGGGTCACCTTGAAAGCGGTATGCAAGCACCGTGAGGTCGTCGGCTTCGAGTCTCGAGCGCACGGCTTCGAGTTCTTCTGGCCCGCTGTCGGTTTCGTCCGGTCGGTCGAGCGGTAACGACGGTTGGGCGAGAACCGGCGCGATGACCGAGGGTTCGAGCATCATCGACAACGCGAAGTTGCCGGTGAAGCACATCCCGATCACGCCAACGCCAGGACCGCCGCACTCCTCGTGCGCCGAAGCGGCGAGTGCACGCAGCCAACGGACCGCCGGACTCGGTTCGTCGACAGCGAGGGCGCGGAACTCCGCACTGACGCAGGCTCTCTTGAACACCGTCAGCCCCTCGTCCACTGTGGGGACCGCTCCGGCGCGCCCGAACAGTGACGGAACGAAGACAGTGAAACCGGCGTCGCGCACCCAGCGGGCGAATCGCGCTACATGCGGGCTGATGCCCGGCATCTCCGGCATGACGATTACTGCGGGACCGGTGCCGGCCACGTACACGGACTTCGCCACTGCGCCGATGGTGATCGTTCGACGGTCGAAGTCTTCGAGCGGATCGTCTTCGGTCATGTTCCGGTTCGGCACGGTGAGCCCTCTCAGTAGTCGAAACAATTCCTCCGCACAGTCTTTCGGCGCGGGATCAACTACAGAAGAGGGCGGTTCGCCACGTTTTCGGGCTGGCTCGCCACACGCCTTATCCGGTGCCGCCGTTGCGGAATCGCTTTCGGTAGTCGGCCGGGCTGATGCCGACGCGGTCGGTGAACAGGCGACGGAAGGTTCCAGGATCCTGATAGCCGATGTGCCCCAGGATCTTTCCGAGAGACCAGTCGGTCGATTCCAACAACCGTTTCGCTTTTCGGATCCGTGCACGCTGCAGATAACTGCGCGGCGATTCCCCGGTCTCGTCCTTGAACTTCCGAAGCATGGTTCGGGTGCTGAGGTGAAATGCATCCGACAGCAGATCCAAGTCGTAAGGCTCCGCCATCCGTTCGACCAACCAACTTCCGACGTCGTCGGCGAACTGTGTGTGTTTGCCGGGCAGCATCGAGTCGACGATGTAGGGAGATTGACTGGTTCGGTTTTCGGGCGCCAGAGTAATTCTTGCAGTCGTTCGCGCAATCTTGTCGCCGAGATGCTCGCGCACGAGTGCTGTTGCGAGGTCGAGCGCGGCAGTGAACGCCGCAGTGGTGGTGACGCCGTCGTCCTGGACGATCAACGAGTCGGTTCGAACCGTCGCACCGGGGTAACGACTCGCGAGGTCCGCACCGTACAGCCACGACGTCGTACATCGGCGTCCGTCGAGCAGTCCCGCCTCGCCCAGCAGATACGCGCCGACGCAGACCGACGACACCCGAACGCCGCGCGCCTCGCACGCACGGATCAACTCGATTTCTCTGTCCCACAGCGACAAACGCGTCGTAGGGTCTTCGGACGGCACGAGGTCGAACCCCGGCACAACCAGGTGATCGATGTCGTGATACCCCTCCTGCACGCCGAGCGAAAATCCACCTGCCGCAACTACGGGCGTGCCGGACGCTGCGATGACCGATACCTCGAAGGGGTCGGCGGGCGCTCCATCAGCGACCCGATTCGCGATCAGGAGAAGGTCGGTGAAAACGAAGATCTCGGCCGCCAGGCAACCTTCGTACGCAAGAACACCTACTCGCACGACGTCGGATCACAGTCCGAGAGTGAGGCCGACGGCCGTCAGCGTCACAGTGAGTTCGAGCGCGAATCCGAGAACGTCTCCGTTGAGTCCGCCGAATCTACGGACGCAGTGACGCACGCACAGCACACTGATCACCAGCGCCGACGCGGTCACGAGAGGGCCGAGCCACCACCGGTCGGTGGCAAAGGCGGAAGTGGCGATCAGCGGAACCGACCATACGATTGCGGCCCAGAGCGGTTGTGAATCGGCGACGAGCGCACCGAATCCGCTCGGGCTCGACGCGAGAATACCTCGGCGGCAGGCAAAAACGACGGCCACACGACCCGCAGCGACAGATACGAGAACGGCGATCCACTGCGTGGGGGAGTCGGCAACAGCGAGGACGCCGAAGGAGACCGATTGCAGCCCAAGGAAGATGAACAGTGCCGCGACCCCGAACGGTCCGGCACCGCCGCTGTGCATGACCTCGCGGGCGCGCTCCGGTGGACCGTAACAACCCAGTCCGTCGACGGAGTCTGCCAGTCCGTCCACGTGCATCCCGCGTGTCGCGAGAGCGAGCGCACCGACCGTCAGCAAGCCTGCGAGATAGGGATTCAGGCCGATACTGGTTGTGCCCCAGAGCAGAAACGTCGCGGCAATGCCGAGTGCGATCCCGGTGAGCGGAGCTGCCGCGATGGCGCGACGACCGGCAGTTCGGTCGATGTCGGAGGGACCACGAACCGGAAGGACCGTCAGCCACGAGAAGGCCAGAGGCACTCCGGACAGCGGGCCCGCCATGCTCACTCCGCCGTATCGGTCTTGGTCAGGTCGATCGACTCCGGTTCGTCGGCAGGTGCGCTGCCCTGAGTGCTGACACCGGCTTCGGAGAATGTCGCCATCTTGCCCAGGATTGCCACTGCGCCCTGAAGAATCGGGAGCGCTGTGACTGCACCTGAACCTTCGCCGAGACGCATGTCGAACTCGACGATCGGGTCGAGACCCATTCGGGTCAATGCGATGGTGTGGGCGGGTTCGGTGGAGCGGTGTCCGGCGACCCACCATTCACGTGCGCCGAAAGCCAGTTCGTCGGCAACCATGGCGGCTGCGGTGACCACTACGCCGTCGAGGATCACCGGCGTACGACGCGAAGCTGCCTGGGCCAGAAAGCCGGCCATCGCGGCGAGGTCGGCACCCGAAGACGTGCGCAGCAGCGCGACTGTGTCGCGAACGTGCGGACGGGCGCGACGGAGAGCGTCGCGAATCGCTGCGGTCTTGCGGATCCACCCGGCGTCGTCGATACCGGTACCTCGACCCACGACCGCGACGGGTTCACTATCCGTCAGGGCTGCGATGAGTACGGTTGCGGGCGTCGTGTTGCCGATGCCCATGTCGCCGGCGATGAGAAGATCTGCGCCCCCGTCGATTTCCTCGTCCGCGATCGCTCGGCCGGCGGCGATGGCCTGAAGGGTTTCCTCGTTCGACATGGCGTCTTCGCGGTCGATGGACCCGGAAGACCTGCGCACCTTGTGGTTCGAGACGGACGGATCGGTATCGCCGTCCACTGCGATGTCGACGACGCGTACCGTGGCGCCGGCAACCTCGGCGAGGACGTTGACTGCCGCGCCGCCCCCGAGGAAGTTGGCGACCATCTGTGCGGTCACTTCCGGCGGATAGGCGGAGACGCCGTTGCGGGCGATTCCGTGATCACCCGCGAAGACGACGACGCGAGGCCGAGCGAAAGCGTGTGGGGGACAAACTCCTTGGCAGGCTGATGCCCAGTCGGCGAGAGTCTCCAGTCGGCCCAGCGAACCTGCCGGCTTGGTCAGATCACGCTGACGCGCATCGGCCTGCGCACGCACCTCGCGGTCGGGCGGGGTGACGGGTTCGAAGTCGGCGCTACTGACTGGCGCGACGTCAGGGTTGGCATCTGGATTCGCCCCTGAAATGGCCCCTGGATTGGCCTCGGTACTCACATCGTGCCTTCCGGTTGTGCAGCAGTATCTTTCAAGATGAGCGGTAACCCTGCAACCACTAGTACGACACGATCGCACACCGCGGCGATACGAGCGTTGAGAGTGCCGATCTCGTCGCGGAACAGTCGTCCCGACCGTGTCTCGGGGATGACGGCCAAACCCACTTCGGGGCTTACCAGCACCAGGTGTCCGCGATAGTTCTCGACACTGGCGACCAGGCTGTCCGCAGCGGGAGTGACGGTGCCGCGCGGAGCGTCCCAGGCGCCTTGCCGATCGAGTTCCGTGGTCAGCCACGTTCCCAGATCGTCGACCAACGTCGCTGTGTGTGAATCGCTTTCGAGTTGCGCCGCGAGGTCACCGGCAGCTGCGGTTTCGACAGTCGACCAATGGGAAGGCCGTCTGTTGCGGTGCTGGTCGATCCGGCTTTCCCAGTCTGCGTCGGAGACATCACGTCTGGCTGTCGCCAGGTACCGGATCGGTGCCGAACTTTCGGGTAAGTGGCCTGCACAAACCAAATCCTCGGCGTGCGCGGACTTACCAGACCGCGCGCCGCCGAGGACCAAAGTTCTATACGTGTTCGTCACGCTCAGATTGCGTCGCCCGGCCCCACACGAGGCTTCGGTGCGCGCAGCTTACGGATCTGCGACGCGCGAACGAACGCGTACCAGCCGAGCTTGAATCCGCCGTCGGTGCTGTCGGGGAAGCGCTCGGCGACGCGGTTGTTGATCATGCGACCGAGCCAGATGCCTTCACCGACCATGAAGAGCATCATCACGAGCATTGCCAGCGTGACGATCTGCTGGAGCGCAGGCGTGACGAACATCGTCATGATGAGGATCAATGCGAGCGGCATGAACAGCCCGACGAGGTTGCGGCGAGCGTCGATGAAATCACGGACGTAGGCGCGAACCGGTCCCTTGTCGCGGGGGAGCAGGTACTTGTCCTCGCCGGCGAGCATGCGGGCGCGGCGGTCTGCCGACGATGCGCGACGCTCGGCGGCTTCGGCCTTGCGGTCCTCCTTGGAGCCGCGGGTCGCCTTACGGCGGGCGCGGGCTTCCTTCGCGGTCAGCGGGGCAGGGGCAACGGGGCCACGCCTCTTCGCCTCGGCGTCACGACGCTTGGGTGTGGGGCGGCCCTTGCCCACCTGCTCGATGGGCGCCTCTTCGGAGGCCGAGGATGCCTCAGTGCCCTCGACGTCACGTTTGTCGGAGTTGTCTGAGTCACCGCGGCGTAGCAATTTCACACCTCCAGGCTATTGGATAAGTGCACGGTCTGGGAAACCGACCTCGGTCTTTCTGAAAAACCCGATCGCCCGAGGCACTGAAACGCGCGAGATCGTGAAACATCGGGGTCATTCGGGACTCTTAGACTTCGGCTATGCGGGTAATAGTTGCTCCAGATTCGTTTGGTGAGACGTTGACGGCCGTCGAGGCGGCTGAGTCCATTTCTGCCGGTTGGCGACGTGGCCGACCCGAAGACGACGTCGTCACCGCGCCACAATCCGACGGTGGGCCGGGTTTCGTCGACGTCTTGGCCACGGCTGGGGGCGACATCCGGACCGCACGGGTGCCCGGGCCACTGACCGCGGGCGTCGACGCCGCGTGGCTGTTGGATTCGGACACGGCGTACCTCGAGTCCGCCGAGGCTGTCGGGCTCGGTCTGCTCGGAGGTCCGCCGACACGGGACAGCGCACTCGCCGCGCACAGTCGCGGTGTCGGAGAACTGATCGCTGTCGCGCTCGAGGCAGGCGTGAAGACGATTGTCGTCGGACTCGGTGGGAGTTGCTGCACCGACGGGGGACGTGGGCTGGTGGAGGCGCTGGGCGGCTTGGAGGCTGCAAGGGCGGCTACGGCGGGCATTGCGTTGGTCGCGGCCACCGACGTCGAACACGTACTTCTCGGCGAGCACGGTGCGGCCGCGGTGTTCGGCCCGCAAAAGGGCGCCGACGCCGATGCCGTAGCTGTCCTCGAAGCGAGAAACGCGAGATGGGCCGAACAGTTGGAGTCCGCCACCGGAAAACGAGTGTCGGATTTTCCGGGTGCCGGCGCCGCGGGTGGTATCGGTGCTGCGCTGTTCGCCCTCGGTGCACAGCGGCGATCGGGGGCCGACGTCGTTGCCGATCGCACCGGCCAGGCGGCGCTATTGGCTTCCGCTGACCTGGTGATCACGGGTGAAGGCAAGTTCGACCACCAATCTCTGCGCGGCAAACTCGTCACGACGCTTGCTTCGGCCGGGGCGGCGCACGGAGTTCCGACGCTCGTCTTTGCCGGTCAGGTGACGCTCGACGCGGCGGACTTTGCGTCCACCTCGATAGTCGCGACAAAATCGGTGACGGAGTTCGCCGGGTCGGTGGAACGTGCGATGGAGGAAGCGTCGGCGTGTCTCGAGGGACTCGCCGAACACACGGCACGGGAGTGGAACATCTGGCGCGGCGCCCGGAGCTGAGGATCCACAAGCGTCGACGCGCCGTTGCCGTGTCGGGAAGACCGGATAGGATGAAGACGAATCGCACCCGGTAAGGACTGGCGGGAATAAGTCGGCAGCGGCGTACCGTTGAAGCGTTCACGGGTTGGTACGAACATTAGGGAGAGCCCATGACTGTGCAGAACGAGACCGCCACCCACGGCGTCAAGATGACCGAGGCCGCATCCGCCAAGGCGAAGGCACTCTTCGATCAGGAGGGTCGCGACGACCTCGCGCTGCGTATCGCAGTGCAGCCCGGCGGCTGTGCCGGACTGAAGTACCAGCTGTTCTTCGACGACCGCACGCTCGACGGTGACCTCACCGTCGACTTCAACGGCGTCAACCTGGTTGTCGACCGGATGAGCGCGCCGTACGTCGAAGGTGCGTCCATCGACTTCCTCGACACCATCGAGCAGCAGGGCTTCTCGATCGACAACCCCAATGCAACAGGCTCCTGCGCCTGCGGTGACTCGTTCAACTGAGTCTGTCGATCACAACTCAATTCACAAACAACTGACGCGGAACCGACATTCGGTTTCGCGTCAGTTGTTTGTGGTGACTCGCCTCCAGACGGTTCCGATCTCACGGCTCGGGCGCCGATACCGGCGCTACGGGCGGTAACGTGAACTTTTGCTCCACTTTCATTCTTGTACTCACTTCGCTGAAAGGCCACGATCCGTGACTATTGCGGTAACCGGTTCCATCGCCACCGACCACTTGATGCGCTTCCCCGGCCGCTTCGCCGATCAGCTCCTCGCCGATCAGCTCGCCCACGTTTCGCTGAGTTTCCTGGTGGACGATCTCGTGATTCGCCGCGGTGGTGTCGGCGGCAACATCGCTTACGCCATGGGCGTGCTCGGTGGGTCCCCGCTACTCGTCGGCGCAGTCGGTGCCGACTTCGCCGAGTACCGCACGTGGCTCGAGGACAACGGCGTCGACTGCAGTGCGGTCCGTATCTCGGACAAGGCACATACGGCGCGTTTCGTGTGCACCACCGACGAGGACATGGCGCAGATCGCGTCGTTCTACCCCGGTGCGATGAGCGAGGCCCGCGAGATCGAACTCGCGGCAGTGGCCAAGACTGCGGGCGCAGTCGAACTGGTGCTGATCGGCGCCAACGACCCCGAGGCCATGGTTCGCCATACCGACGAATGCCGTCTGCTCGGAATCCCGTTCGCAGCGGATCCGTCGCAGCAGCTTGCTCGCCTGTCCGGTGACGAGGCCAAGGCGCTCATCCACGGTGCGAAGTACTTGTTCACCAACGAGTACGAGTGGGGTCTGCTTCAGCAGAAGACTGGTCTGAGCGAGGAAGAGATCCGCGCGCAGGTCGGCATCCGTGTCACCACCCTCGGCTCCAAGGGTGTGGAAATTGTTGACGCCGAAGGTAATTGGGTGCGCGTCGACGTAGTGCCCGAGACCGGCAAGGTGGATCCGACGGGCGTTGGCGACGGTTTCCGCGCCGGGTTCCTGCTCGCACACGGCGCTGGCCTGAGCTTCGAGCGCGCCGCACAGCTGGGATCTTTGGTCGCTGTGCTGATCCTCGAGACCGTGGGAACGCAGGAGTGGGTGTTCAATCGCGACGAGGCTCTCAAGCGCCTTACCGACGCTTACGGAAGTGCGGCAGCGGACGAGATCGCGACGATCCTGCCGAAGTAGGACTCCGCCCCGTGAGTGGTTGAGGAGTCCGGAGACTCCCTGACCACTCACGGGGCCGAAGGCCTAGATGTTGACCGGGTACACCGGTTCCTGGATCTGCGGCACGATGCGCTTCTCCACGAAGATCCCGTGCCAGACCATGAACGTCAGCACGGTCCACAGGCGTCGGCTGTGGTCGGACACGCCCTCGCGGTGATCGTTGAGCATCTTCACGACGGCCTGCTTGTCGAAGATGTGGTCGGTACCCGACTCCTCGATCTGCAGATGTGCCCAGTCGAAGAGTTCGGTGCCGCGCAGCCAATGGCGCAGGGGAACCGGGAATCCGAGCTTCGCACGGTGCAGAACATGGTGCGGCACAATGCCTTCCAGGGCCTGACGCAGTGCGTACTTGGTTGTGTCCTTCGTGATCTTCTGATCGAGCGGCACGCGTGACGCTACGTCGAAGACCTCGGGATCGAGGAACGGCACACGCAGTTCCAGCGAGTTGGCCATCGTCATCTTGTCGGCCTTGACGAGGATGTCGCCGCGCAGCCAGGTGAACAGGTCGAGATGCTGCATCCGGGCAACCGGATCCCAGTCCCGTGACTGCGCGTAGATCGGCGCGGTGACGTCCTGGTGAGTCCACTCGGGGCGGAAATCGCGAAGGACGGCGCGGAGCTGAGCGTCGTTGAAGCTACGAGCATTGCCGTAGTAGCGCTCCTCGAGGGTCAACGAACCGCGATTGAGCAGACTCTTGCCGCGAGTACCGTCCGGGATGCGTTCGGACAACTTGCCCGCAGCCCGACGCAATCCCTTGGGGAGGTACTCGAAAGGCCTGAGCGACAACGGCTCACGGTAAATCGTGTAACCGCCGAACAGCTCGTCGGCACCCTCGCCGGACAGCACGACCTTGACGTGCTTGCGGGCTTCCTTGGCGATGAACCACAGCGGAATCAATGCCGGATCGGCTACCGGGTCGTCGAGGTACCAGACGATCTCGGGAATGGCAGCGGCGAACTCGGCGGGGGAGACCACCTTGACGACGTGCTTCGCGCCGATCGCCGCGGCAGATTCTGCAGCGACGTCGACCTCGGAATAGCCCTCACGTTCGAAACCGGTCGTGAAGGTGATCAGGTTGGGGTTGTGGCGCATCGCCAGTGCCGCGATCGCCGTGGAGTCGATACCGCCGGACAGGAACGAACCGACGGTGACGTCGGCGCGCATGTGTTTGGCGACCGAATCCTCGAGTGCCTCGGCGATTTCCTGGTAGCGCGCCTTCTCGGTGCCAGGTGCAAAAGGCTTGGCCGGGAACTTCGGCGTGAAGTACCGCGTGAACGTGGGTTCCTCGCCCGGACGCACCCGAGCGAAGCTGCCCGACTCCAGGCGTCGGATCTCCTTGTGCAGTGTTTCCGGCTCCGGGACGTACTGCAGAACGGTGTAGTGCTCGATGGCGCGCGGATCCAGCTCGGTACCGATGCCGATCAGATCGGTGAGTTCGAGCAGGCTCTTCTTCTCACTGCCGAACGCGGTGCCGCCGGCGCCGGTAGCAATGAACAGCGGCTTGATCCCGAACGGATCGCGCGCGATGAACAGCTCGCGTGTGTCGGTGTCCCAGATCGCGAAGGCGAACATTCCGCGTAGGCGCCGGACCGCATCCTCACCCCAGTAGTGGAATGCAGCGACGATGGCCTCGGAGTCGCCCTCGGTGAAGAACTTGGCGTCGTGGTCCTTGACCAGTTCGGCGCGGATCTCCAGGTAGTTGTAGATCTCGCCGTTGAACGTGAGCGCATAACGCTCCGGGTTCTCCGGCGGGCCCCAACGCAGCGGCTGGTGGGAATGAGCGATGTCGATGATCGCCAGGCGGTTGAACCCGAAGACGAGGTGGTCGTCGTTCCACGTCCCGTGTTCGTCCGGCCCGCGGTGACGAAGGCAATGCATCGCCTGGTCGACCCGCGAGACGGCGTCCTCGCTGGTTCCGCCAGATGTCAGTAGCCCGAGCAGTCCACACACAGCGTCCGGTTCCTCGATTCAGAATTTTTGTAGAGAAGGCTCCCGGACACGAGTGTCGGGGAGAGGTCAACGAACTCTTGTCGAAAGTATGCCGCAGATCGACGTCCCTGCCGATCGCGGCGGAACGAATCGACGTGATGTGCGTCGCCGAAACGACCTGAGCCGTTCCTGAGCAGCACCTGAGAGAGCTGTGTGACGTCCGCCGCGACACGGGCGAGGACCCGAGGATGGATAGCGCCCGGCTTTGGTCTACGCTGCGTAGTAATTGGGCCTTCCCTCCGGGCATGCCCTAGTTGAATTTTGTGGCGATCAGGAAGGCGTGAACGTGGCGCAAGGTCGGATCCTTCGGCGAGCGGGGCTGGCAGTATCTCTGGGCATTGCTGCCTTGCTGCTGTCGGGTTGCTCCATCGACAACGAAGTGCTTCGTTTCGGGTGGCCTTCGGGCATTACCCCGGAGGCGACGCGCATGCGTGAGCTGTGGACGTGGTCGGTTGTAGCCGCCCTCGTCATGGGTGTGCTGGTGTGGGGACTGGTCTTCTGGGCCGTCATCTTCCACCGCAAGAAGAAGGACTCGCCGGAATTCCCGCGTCAGACGGCATACAACGTGCCTCTCGAACTCGGTTACACGGCAGTTCCCTTCGTCATCATCGCGGTTCTCTTCTACTTCACCGTCATCGTCCAGAACCATGTTCTGGACAAGACGGACAACCCTGACGTCGTCGTAGACGTCACGGCATTCCAGTGGAACTGGAAGTTCGGCTACCGCTCCATCGAGTTCGGTGACGGCAGTGCCAAGTACAACGGCATCGACGTCGAAGCCGAAGAGGCCGCCAAGGCCGAGGGCTCCACTGTCAACGATCACGGCGAAGAAGTTCCCGGCCCGATCCACGGCAACAGCACCGAGGACCTGAGCTACCTGCACTACGACAAGATCGAGACTGTCGGCTCCAGCCAGGAGATCCCGATCCTCGTTCTGCCCACCGGCAAGCGGATCCAGTTCGAACTCGCTTCCTCGGACGTCATCCACGCTTTCTGGGTGCCTGAGTTCCTGTTCAAGCGCGACGTTCTCCCGAACCCCAAGGAGAACCACTCGGACAACATCTTCCAGATCAGTGAGATCGAGAAGGAAGGCGCGTTCGTCGGGCGTTGTGCAGAAATGTGTGGCACGTTCCACGCGATGATGAACTTCGAGGTTCGTGCGGTTTCGCCCGAGGACTTCGCCAAGTACATCGAACTGCGCAAGGGTGACGCGGAGGGCAAGGGTGGTCTGACGACCGCCGAGGCCCTGCAGGCAATCGGTCAGTCGCCGGTGGCTACGTCGACCACGCCGTTCAACACCGACCGCGAGTACCGTCAGGCAACCGTCGCCACTGCAGGCAACTGAGCCGGCCAGCCTCTTCACTGAACAAGGACAAGTGCTGATATGAAGATCGAAGCCAAGCTCTTCGAGATCCTGACGATGTTCTTCATTCTCGTCGCGATCATCTACGGAGTGTTCACCGCTCTGTCACGCACAGGTATCGAGTGGGCCGGACTGACGGCCATCGTCCTGTCTGCAGGTCTGACGCTCATCGTGGGTACCTACTTCCGCTTCGTTGCCCGTCGTCTGGACACCCGTCCCGAGGACTACGACGACGCTGAAATCTCGGATGGTGCAGGAGAACTGGGCTTCTTCAGCCCGGGTAGCTTCTGGCCGATCCTGCTTGCCGCCGCCGCTGCACTCGCGGCAGTGTCGCTGGCGTACTTCCAGCCGTGGCTCATCGCAGTCGCAGTTGTCTGTGTGCTCGCCGCAGCCGCAGGCCTGGTGTTCGAGTACTACACCGGACCTGAGAAGCACTAGTTTCACCCGCACTCGAACAGAGGCGCCGCACCCACCCGGGTACGGCGCCTCTGTTGTCGTATCGATGAGTTGCGGTACGAGGGCGCCGAGTACCCAACCGCTCTTTGTCAATCGTGGAGCGAGTATTCGAGGTCGTAGCGGTGCAGACCGTCGACGACCTCGAGCTCGAGAGTGCCTGAGATGCCCTTCAGCTCGCCGGTTCCGGACCCCGGCACGATCTCGTACAGAAGCCTCTGCGTTCCGTTGATCATCTGACCGAACTGCTGAAGGGCGAACGATCCCACAGCTTCGTCGACCTGCCCGGTGACAAACTCCAAAGCGACGTAGCCCGCTTCACCGGTTGTCGGATCGCCCGCGGACAGCATGAGTCCGGTCGATGTTCCTTCGATGCCGCCGATGAACGTCTTGTCGAACTCGAAGCGCCCGACGCGTCCGGAGAGCTCAGGATCGGCGGGGCGGAGATCGATCTCGAAGGTGCCGCGTGCATGGGATGTCATGGTCCGAGTATCTCACCAGGCGGCCACGCCTCGAGGGGACTACCGAGAACGTGCAACACTCCGTAGATGATCCTCGAACATGCCGTCCTGCAGGTCGATCCGTCGCAGTCAGCGCGATTCGAGGCCGCGTTCGATGTGGCCCGAACCATCATCTCCGAGGTCCCCGGATTCATCAGGCTGCGACTCTCGCACTGCCTGGAATCGCCGGAGCGGTATCTCTTGCTCGTCGAGTGGGAAGACGTGGAGTCACACACCATCGGGTTCCGTCAGTCCACGGGATACGAGAAGTGGAGAGAACTTCTCCACCACTTCTACGAGCCGTTCCCGACGGTGGAGCACTATTCAACTGTGCTTGAGGTCTAGCCAGGCGTCGTGCCCGCTGTTGTCGGCGCTCAGACGTCGAACCGGGGGAGTGGTGACCCACTGGAGGTTGTCATGCTGAATCGATAGGAGAACGAGTGAGGCCCCGAACCGGAATCCGGTTCGGGGCCTCACTGGTCAACTGTCGTCCTTAGTGGAGTTCTCCACTGGAACCATCGGACTTGCCGTTGGTTCGGTTCTGGTAGTCCAGAAGGATCTGAAGCTGCTCGTGCTCAGCTTCGTGATGAGCGGCTTCGAGAGCCTCGCTCTCCTCGACTGGGTCAGCGGTGATCAGGCTACCGCTACCGGGCTTGCCGGCGAGGCCGAGCTTGTTCATCTTCTTCGGGACAGCAGCACCCTGGTACTCGAGCGGGATCGGGTGTCCGTGCTCGTCGACGGGGCCGAGCGGCTGGTGGATCTCGATGTACTGGCCGTTCGGCATCCGCTTGATGATGCCGGTCTCGATGCCGTGTTCGAGGACTGCACGGTCACTGCGCTGCAGGCCGATGCAGAACCGGTACGTCACGAAGTACGCGATGGGCGGAAGGATGACCATGCCGATACGGCCGATCCACGTCATTGCGTTCAGCGAGATGTGCAGGTGGTACGCGATGATGTCGTTGATGCAGGAGATCGTGAGCACCAGGTAGAACGCGATGGACATCGCACCGATAGCGGTACGGACCGGCACGTCGCGCGGGCGCTGCAGGATGTTGTGGTGAGCGTCGTCTCCGGTGAGACGCTTTTCGATCCACGGGTACGCGATCAACAGTGCGAAGACGAGGCCCATGATCAGGGCGACGGCGAACACAGCGGGGATCGTGTAGCGGCCGAACAGGTAGATCTCCCACGCCGGCCACAGTCGAGCAAGGCCGTCCGTCCACATCATGTAGATATCGGGCTGGGAACCTGCCGAGACCTGTGACGGGTTGTACGGACCGATGTTCCACACGGGGTTGATCTGGAACAGACCACCGAGCAGTGCGAGCACGCCGAAGGTCATGGCGAAGAACGCGCCACCCTTCATTGCGAAGACCGGGAGGATGCGGACGCCGACTACGTTCTGTTCCGTACGGCCGGGGCCGGGGAACTGCGTGTGCTTCTGGTACCAGACCAACGCGAGGTGGCCGGCGATCAGAGCCAGGATGATGCCCGGGAACAGCAGCACGTGAGCGACGTAGAGACGCGGGATGATGAGGTCGCCGGGGAAGTCGCCGTCGAAGATCAGCCAGTGCATCCAGGTACCGACGATCGGGATACTCATCGTGATACCACCGAAGGCGGCGCGGAGGCCGGTGCCCGAGAGCAGGTCGTCGGGGATGGTGTAACCGAAGAAGCCTTCGAACATCGCCAGGATGAGCAGCAGGCAGCCGATGACCCAGTTCGCTTCACGCGGACGACGGAATGCGCCGGTGAAGAAGATGCGAGCGAGGTGAACGATGATCGATGCCGCGAACATCAGTGCAGCCCAGTGGTGAATCTGGCGAACGAAGAGACCGCCGCGCACCTCGAAGGAGATGTTCAGGGTCGTCTCGTAGGCGCGAGACATCGTGACACCGCGAAGCGGCTGGTACGCGCCCTGGTAGACGACGTGTGCCATCGACGGATCGAAGAACAGTGTCAGGAACACACCGGAGATCAGCAGGATCACGAAGCTGTAGAGCGCGATCTCGCCGAGCATGAAGGACCAGTGCGTCGGGAAGACCTTGTTGATCTGCCGGCGCATGCCTGCGGCGAGGTGGTAGCGGGAGTCCATAGCCTCCGCTTGTCCAGCCGCTGCCGCGCTGATCTTGGACGGTTTGGTTGTTGTTGTGGTCACGGTCGACGCTCCCAAAATGCCGGGCCGAGTGCTTCGATGAAGTCACCGTCGGCGACCAGGAAGCCCTCTTCGTTCACTGTAATAGGCAACTGCGGAAGTGCGCGAGCAGCGGGACCGAAGATCGGCTTGCCGTAGGTCAGTGCGTCGAACTGCGACTGGTGGCAGGGGCACAGAATACGGTTGCTCTGCTGTTCGTAGAGCGAGGTGGGGCAACCCAGGTGGGTGCAGATCTTCGAGTACGCGAAGTAATCGCCGTAGTTGAAGCTCTCCTGGCCCTTGCGCTTGGTGACACGCGCGGTGTCTTCCGTGCGGAGGCGGATGAGCATCACCGAGTTACGAATGCCGCGCAGTGCTGCGAGCAGAGCGTGCTCGTCGCCACGGTCGGACTCGCGGAACGGGAAGACCGTTTCCATAGAACCGGCATCGAGATCTTCCGGGCGAACGAGGACGATGTCCTCGGGACGGCCGGTGTCACGACGCAGGTAGATGGTCTCGCCCGGGTAGTTCGGGGTCCAGCCGGACACCCACAGGGGTGAGTCGTCGCCCTTGGCCCACGGGTTCTTGATGAGTCCGCCGAGAGGCATGACCATCATGACGCCGAGTGCGCCACCGCCGAACATCAAGCTGCGCTTGATGGCCTTTCGGCGGGGGAGGGTGGACGTATCGAGGGTGTCGCCGAGCTCGGCGACGATCGTGCGACGATCGACCTCGGTGGATCCACCGTCGTGGCGGTCCTGGATCGAGACCTCTTCGGGGATGAACTTCTTGGTGAACTGAACGGCACCGATGCCGACGCCGAGGATCGCCAGACCCATGGTCAAGCCGATCAGCGGGGTGTACAGGCTGTACTTGCCGTAGTTCTCGTCACCGGCACCTGCATACTCCCAGGGCCAGAACAGGTAGATCGCGATGAATGCGATCGCCGAAACGCCGGCGAGGCCGAACCAGAAGGCGACGTTGCGCTCGGCGCGCTTTTCCGCCCTGGTGCCCTTTACCGACCAACGATCACGGCGGTAGACGACATCGACGCCATCGAGATTGGTACCCAGCTTGACCAGGTCGTCGCGTGACATCGCGTCGAGCTCTTCATCTGTGTACTTCTTAGGCGTATCGCCGCCATGCTGGCCAGCGTCGCTCATGACCTTGCTCCGATCCACAATGCTGCACCGACGACAGCGATGATTCCGACGGCCCACATGGCGAGACCCTCAGAGGCCGGACCGAGGCCACCGAGCCCGTACCCACCGGGGTCCTTCGACTCGCCCGACGACTTGACGTAGGCGATGATGTCCTTCTTCTCCTCGATCGTCAGCTGACGATCCGAGAACTTCGGCATGTTCTGGGGGCCGGTAACCATGGCAGCGTAGATCTGCTGCTCGCTGGCCGGATCCAGGACCGGGGCGTACTTGCCCGAGGACAGTGCGCCACCGCGGCCGGTGAAGTTGTGGCACGACGCGCAGTTGAGCCGGAAGAGCTCACTGCCGCGTCCGATGTCGCCACCGCGCAGCGAGGACTGGGCGATTTCGCCGTTCTCGTCGCGGATGAGCGTCGGGCCGCCGCCGTTGGCCTGGATGAAAGCGCCGAGGGCGTCGGTCTGCGCAGCATCGAACTTGGGGTCCTTGCGTGCAGCCTGGGCCTCGTTGCGAGCTGCGGGCATACGACCAGAGGAGACCTGGAAGTACACGGCTGCTTCGCCGACGCCGATGAGGCTGGGACCGCGGTCCTGCACGCCCTGCAAGTTCGCGCCGTGGCACGTGATGCATGACGTGTCGTAGAGCTGCTTGCCTTCACGAATCAGGGCTGCTGAATCGTCGCTGGCGGTCGCAACCTGCGGAGCTGGTGTCAACGCCGAAGCGAGGAAACCTGCGCTGATCAATCCCATCATCAATACGAGCGCGCCGGTAACGCGCCGGCGGATTTTCCGCTGGCGACGCGACTTCGCGGCATTCGCTGAGTTATCGGATGCGGGAGGGGGGGATGAACTCATCTGTATCCCTTTGGTATGTCGGGACGGAACTGGACGTCAGGGGCTGCCTGGGGCGTACAGCTGATTAACGGATGAAATAAATCGTGGCAAACAGCGCGATCCACACGATGTCGACAAAGTGCCAGTAGTACGAAACAACGATCGCGGCGGTGGCCTGGGCGGGCGTGAACTTGCTGACCCGGGTTCGTGCGATCAAGAAGACGAAGGCGATGAGACCGCCGATGACGTGCAGACCGTGGAAGCCGGTGGTCATGTAGAACACCGAGCCGTACACGCTGCTCGAAATCGTGGTGCCCTCGTGCACAAGGTGGTAGTACTCGTAACCCTGGCCGGAGACGAAGAACGCCCCCATGATCAAGGTGATGGTGTACCAGCGACGAAGTCCGAAGACGTCGCCACGCTCAGCCGCGAAGACACCCATCTGGCAGGTGAACGAAGATGCGATAAGCACCAAGGTCACCGGCACGGCCAGATACAGGTTCAATTCGGTTGGCTCCGGCGGCCAATTTCCGTTCGCCTGAGCTCGTGCCACGAAGTACATGGCAAAGAGCCCTGCGAAGAACATGAGCTCACTTGACAACCACACGATGGTGCCAACGCTGACCATATTCGGCCGGTTCAGCGAGTGCACGCGTTGGGTGATTGCCGATCCTGAAGTCCCTACTGCGCTCGTCACAGACAGAAGTATGACGCTTCGTCGTAAGAGACGACCACTCGGGTCCACCATCGGCGCGTCGCTCGGCTCGAGTTCGCGGGATCGGGCGGCGAACGCGCTGGTGGCGTGGTCGGAATATGCTGGCGCGATGGCAGCTACACACAAGAGTAGACCGTGGTTCCTGAGAATTTTCGGCACGAAGATTCCGACGCCGCTCGACGCGGGGCGGTCGGATCTGGTCGTCGTTGCCGAGGGCTTCGACGACGCCGAGGCGAGTTCGACCGCTCTCGAACGTGCCGGCTCCACCGAGCCGGAGTTTCGGGCGGAGTCCGAAGTGGTTCTGCGGCACCATCTCGACCTGCCGGACGACTCGGTTGCCGATGCCGAGAACATCGTCGCTCAGGACGGATATGTGCGAGGCGCGAGTCGGCCCGAGGACGTGACTCAGGCGGTCGAGAATTCGGTTCGCGTCATCTTCGAGCGTGTCCAAATCCTTGACGCCCTGCATTGCTCCCAGGAGCGATCACGAATGGCCGGTCTGGCGCAGCGACTCGGTGGTTCCGTCGCCGGGTGGGACGCGCTCCAGCCCCCGATTCTTGCGGAGGCGACGCCCAAACGCGGTCGCCGAAAGACCTGAGCGGCCCTATTCGGTTTCCTTGCTACCTCACTGACTAGGCTGCGAGGGTCATCGGCAGCACAAAATGGCAGCACGAAACGACAGCACGAAACGACAGCTCGAAATCCAGCCCACATGAACGACAAGGGGACCAAGGCACTATGGCCGGCACCGACGCATCCAACGCCGTGAACGTCGATTCGAGTGCAGTGGTGCGGTCGTGGCCGATGATTCTCGGTCTGCTCACGGACGGCAGTGATCTGTCGGAAGCCGACAGTCGGTGGGCGATGGGCGAGATCATGTCGGACAATGCCACTTCCGCTCAGATCGCCGCTTTCGGCGTCGGGCTGAAGATGAAGGGCGAAACCCCCGCGGAGTTGGAAGGGCTCGCCGGCGCGATGCTCGAACACTCCCGGCGCGTGCCGGTCGATTCCGACGTGGTCGACATCGTCGGCACGGGTGGCGACCGCTCCAACACGGTCAACATCTCGACGATGGCCTCGATCGTGGTTGCCGCGTCCGGTGTGCGAGTTGTCAAGCACGGCAACCGCGCTGCTTCGTCCAAGAGCGGTGGCGCAGACGTGCTCGAGGCGCTCGGCGTTCGCATCAACCTCGGCCCGGAGCAGGTTGCGAGGTGCGTCGAAGAGGTCGGCATCGGCTTTTGTTTCGCGCCGGTCTTCCATCCCGCACTGCGCTTTGCGGCGGTGCCTCGCAAGGAAATCGGCATCCCGACGGCATTCAACGTGCTCGGTCCACTGACCAATCCGGCTCGTCCGCGTGCCGGGCTGATCGGGTGCGCATTTCCGAAGCTGATCTCGGTCGTCGCGGGAGTCCTTGCGCAGCGCGGTAATTCGGCGTTGGTGGTGCGTGGAGACGACGGACTCGACGAACTGACCACATCGACGACTTCGACGGTTCACATCGTCGGCGGTGGAAGTGTGCGAACTGTCACGCTGGATCCGCGCGACCTCGGAATCGACCGCGTTCCTCTCGAAGAGTTGCGCGGAGGAGACGCCGAATTCAACGCCACCGTCGCCCGAACGCTGCTTTCCGGACAGAAGGGGCCGGTCCGGGACGCGGTCTTGCTGAACGCGGGAGCGGCCATCGCGGCGTTCAACGGTGTCGGTGACGATCTCGAGGGTGCGATCTCCGCCGGGATGACTGCAGCCGCTGCCGCGATCGACAGCGGCGCCGGCGCTGAACTGCTTCACAAGTGGGCGGCACTCACCGCCGAACTGGCCGACCAAGCCTGATCGACGAGCTACTCGCCCAGCGAGAAACCGGCCTCGACGTCTGCGCTGGAGAATGACTGGAAGGCGATGTGTGTGGCGGTTCGGAGAACGCCGGGCACCTTGTTGATTCCTCCGGTGACCACGTCGGCGATCTGGGCGTGGTCACGTACCTTCACGATGGCGATCAAGTCGACGTCACCTGCGCACGAGTAGACCTCCGTCACTCCGGACAGGTCGGCGACGGCCTGCGCGGTTTCCGGGATCCGAGCGGACTCGGCGTGAATCATGACGATGGCGTTGATCATTTCTCTCCTCGATTTCCCGGTGGGTTGTGATGACCCGGTGGTTTCGATCGAGCTTAGGGGTGCCGCTCCGTCGTTACGTCATCGATGTTCGGATTCGGTACCGGCCCGCGCGAGTCGGCACCAGGCTTCCCACTTGCCGGCGCCGCCCGCAGGTTCGACGTAGCCGGATGTCGCCGACACGATTCGGACACCGTCCGATGCGAGCCACCGTGCGATCAGGCCCAGTTCTTCGGGTGACGCGCCGCGGAACGGTGCGTCGTCCGGTAGGACGGTTTCGGCTGCCGCGGTGATGGCGTCGACGACGGGCATCGGGTGAGTTCCACGTCTGGCGAGCCCGGCGGACGCGAGACGTCCGGAACGGATCACCGACAGCTCCCAGCCGCCGTCCCCGGTGGGACGGGCGAGAATCAGTTGTTCGATCGCCGCGACTGCTGCAAGTCGCTGAGTGCGCCGCACTGCGGTAGAGACTGCGACCGTTCGGTCACGCAGACGAGCAGCATTCTCGAACAACGCGTGTTCGGACAGCTCGTCTATTCGCGCCTGCATTTGTTGGAGGGGAGCGTCGTTGGTTCCCCGGAAGAATCCACGCACAGTCTCAGGGGCGGCCGCGTAGTCCTGCGCAGTGAGTTCCGGTGCCCAGGAGGCGGGACACGCCCCCAGTTCGCGAGCGGGGCAGTCAGGGCCGTGAACGGCGCCGCGCCCGAGACGTTTGGTGCACGTGCGTAGGCGGCTGAACTCTGCGACGGTGTCGGCGACTTCTACTGCGTCGCCGCGAGAGGTGAACGGGCCGATCGAATCGGCCGTAGGCGTGCGAACCACGGACAGTCTGGGAAACGCCTCGTCGGTGAGAGTGATCCACCATCCTCTTTTGGGGAATTTGGAGCGACGGTTGTACGGGGGTGCATGCGCGCTCAGTAGTCGTAGTTCACGCACCCCTGCCTCGAGCGCATGGGCGCACTCGACATGGTCGACGCGGGTGGCGAGCGCGACCATTTCCTTCATCCTGCCGCGGGTCTCCGAACCGGTGAAGTAGTTGCGGACGCGGCGTCGAAGGTCGGTAGCAGTTCCTATATAGAGGGCTTCGTCCGAAGGGCCTCGGAAAAGGTAGACACCCGGGCTTCGCGGCAGGTTTGCGGCGAAGGACCGTTTGGCCCGCTGATGTGAGGAAATGTTGGGCAGGTAGTCGACGAGTTCGCTGTAACTGTGGACGCCTTGGTTCCCGACTCTGTCGATCAACCCGTGTAGGACGTCGACGGTCGCACGCGCGTCGTCGAGCGCGCGGTGCGTCGGTTGGGTGGTCACCTGGAAGAGATGGGCGAGTGCGGAGAGTTTGACCGAAGGCGCCTCGTCGCGGGTGAGCACGCGCCTGGCGAGCTTCACAGTGCACAGCACACGGAACGCCGGCCACGGGCGTGCGCTGCGTGACGCCGCTGCTTTCAGGAAGCCGATGTCGAAGGGCGCGTTGTGTGCCACCAGCACCGCGCCCTCGGCGAATTCGAGAAAAGCGGGTAGGACACGTTCGATGGGAGGTGCGCCGATCAGCATGGCGGTGGTGATTCCGGTCAGTTCGACGATGTACGGCGGAATCGATCGGCCGGGATCGACGAGTGTTGCCATTTCACCGAGCACTTCGCCACCGCGGATCTTGACGGCGCCGATCTCGGTGATGGAGTCCTGGTCGGCGCTTCCACCTGTGGTCTCGAGGTCGACGACGACGAACGTCGTTTCGCTCAGCGGTGTGTCCAGCTCGTCGAAGCTCAGTTGCCGCCCGACGTCGAACTTCTCCCCGTCGGAGAACGGGGACGGAGACGGAAATTCTCGGGCCGAGGCGGGACTCACACCGCAGACAGTAGAAGGACCCCCCGACACGAATTCGAGATTGCATACGCGGAACCCGGCTCACTCCGACTTCCATTGGGAAAGCAACGGATTGACCCCCGACAAAAGTACGAGAGACGAGGATCACACTTGCGGTGGGAACTCGCGAATGCGGACTCCTACCTACTTACCGGTAGGGCGATTCGTGAGGGTGTTGCTACGGCGATCAGTCGCCGAAACCGCCTGATTGATCGAAACGGGTTCTAGTTTCAAGTAATCGGCGTTGAACTGCATGGAAGATCGGATTGTCGGGTTTGGTGACCCTTGCCAGTGGGTAGGAAGCGCAGGTTTGCGGGCCAGGTGAGCCTCGCCGAACAGACCTGTTGTTATCTCTTCGTGACCCGTCCGGCGTATCGCGGGCGCGGCAGCATGATTTCCGGCGAATCGGGCGCGATTGTCACGAAGCGGTCGACATCGTCGCGATCATTTCGTAACCTTCCTGAGACCTAACGAAGTCTTGCCGGACCAAACAGGACCGGCATCGTCAGGAACCGCCTAATCGGGATCTCCGCGAGGAACCCGAACCGGGAACCCAAGTTTCCACTGGGGTGAATCCCGCCTGGGGTGCAGCACGCATGATCGCTGCGGACCACGCGGGTAGGGCTGATCTTCCCAGCCCGAACCCGTCAGCTAACTCGGTCGGCGGATGAATGGAAGAAATGGAGCACCCCTTAAGTGGCGTCACAGAGTTTCAAGCGTTCAGCGCAGTTGGCAGTAGCCGGCGCGCTCGCAGTCGGAGCATTTGCCGCAACCGCTGCACCTGCCTCGGCAGACCCCATCACCATCCCCGGCGTCGGCACCTTCGAGGTTCCGGGCGTTTCTATTCCTCAGTTGCCGGTCATCCCGGGCATCACCGACATCGCACCGGCCGCTCCGGCCGCTCCCATCTCCAGTGTTGGTGAGCAGGCAGTTCGCGCCGCAGAGAGCAAGCTGGGCTCCCCGTACGTGTACGGCGCATCGGGCCCGGACGCATTCGACTGCTCCGGTCTGGTCCAGTGGGCATACAAGCAGGCTGGTCTGAACCTGCCTCGCACGAGCTACGACCAGGCCGCAGCCGGCGTTGCCGTTTCACAGTCCGATCTTCAGGTCGGCGACGTGATCTCCTTCTACGGCGGATCGCACTCGGGCATCTACGCCGGCAACGGCAATGTCATCCACGCGTCGACCGCTGGTCAGCCCGTGAAGCTCGCACCGGTGTCCTCGATGCCGTACGACGGTGCTCGCCGTTACTGATTTCTGAACACGCTCGACGGCTGTCTCCGGTAGACGGTCGGAACGATCCGCCGCTGCAAGGCGGCGGAGCTCGGGGGAGCTCCGGATCTTCGAATGTGGGCCTCGAATCTTTGATTCGAGGCCCACATTTTCGTTTCGCGACAATTCGCCCGGTACTTCACCCCGACACGCCTACCGGCGAGTAGACACAAACGTATGCCGTTCCGTAACCTTATCGAGACATTGCGCGGCCGAGACAGGTACTGTGGATAGTTGACAGCCAGCTAACAGATCGTCGACCGGTCCCGGTCGACGTCGCTTCACCGAGACGGAGAGTTGCATTCCGTGGTTTCATCGAAAAACAACAGTCGAGTACGCGCCGCATTGGCAGTGGGAGTGCTGGCGTTCGGACTCGTCGCAGGGCCTTCGATGCAGGCCGGTGCCGACCCCGTCATCACCAACCCCACCGAGGCGCTCGACAAGCTCGGTGAACTCTCCCGGGTATCCGAGCAGACCAACGAAGCGCTGCACAACGCACAGATCGACCTCGACGCGAAGCTGGCGGTCGCGAATGATGCGGACGCGCGTTCGGCAGCCGATCAGGGTCTTCTCGACGCGGCTTCGGCACGTGTCGCCGAGTTCGCTCCGGCGGTAAACCGTATTGCCACAGCGAATTACCAGGGTGCGCGGACCAATCGCCTCTTTGCGTTGATGGTGAGCGACTCGCCGCAGCAGTTGCTCGATCAGATGTCCGCGCTGGACGTGATTTCCAACGACGCGGCAGTGCAGGTCTCACAGTTCAACCAAGCCACTGCCGAAGCGCGTGCCGCCTCGGAAGCATCGAAGCGTTCGGCCGAAGAAGCGCGGACCGCCGCCGATCAAGCCCGCGCACTCAGTGACGATTTGCAGCGCAAGCAGAGTGAACTGCAGACGCAGATCGCCGACGTGACCAAAGCTTTCCAGAGCCTCACCGACGACGAGCGTAACCAACTGAGCGGTACGCCATTCCCGCCGGACGTCGATCTCAGCAAAATTCTAGCTAACTTGACGCCTGGTTCGGGTGCTGCTGCTCTGCAGGCAGGCCTCACGCGGATCGGTGACCCGTATGTCTGGGGCGCGACCGGCCCGAACGAGTTCGACTGCTCAGGTCTGGTCGTATGGGCCTACAAGCAAATTGGGAAGACTCTGCCGCGTTCGAGCCAAGCGCAGGCGCAGGGCGGTGTACCGGTGTCGAGGGACCAACTACAGCCCGGTGACGTCGTGACTTTCTACAGCGACAACTCGCATGTCGGTATCTACGCCGGCGACGGAAACATTCTGCATGCGTCGACGTTCGGCGTACCGGTGAAGGTTCAGTCGATGGCAGGCATGGAGTTCTCCACTGCGCGTCGTTACTGACGGCTTGCTGCGCCCGAGCGGCGTGTGGCCAGCCGCCGTGAAGCGTCGAGTCGAGTTCTCCTACACTCGGCACCGTGCCGACTGAACCGATGACGACGCCCGACGTCGGCGCAGATCGACCACGCCGTTGGGAGTATCCAGCCCTCGTGGCGCTCGGCGTTGCCGTGGTGCTCGTTCTAGGGTTGACGATCTTCCTGACGAACAGGTCCGATTCCGACGAAAATGCGGCCAGTGAGCAGGACGCCGACCGCACCGCGCAGGTACAAGCATTTCTCGATGCATGGGCTGCGGCGCAGATGTCCGACGATCCGTCGGGGCTGGCGAAGTTCGTCGACAGTGCCGCGGCACCCGGTGTGCTCGAAGCGGAAGTTCGACGAGCCACCGCTGCGGGAGCGCTCGACTTTGCCGACTGGGGATACGAGATTCCCAGCGGCGGCCTGACACCGGCGCCGCGAACCGGTGCACCGGACGGAGACGTCGAGGTCTGGAATGCACAGGTTCTGTTGCGATACGCCCTCGACGGCGTTGACGCATTGCCCACTCGCAAGGCAGTGTCCATGACGCTCGCGAAACGCGGCGATCAGTGGTCGGTTCTTGCGGACGGGTCGATCGTCGGACTGGACGGAGCCCGAACGGCGGGCGAATCCTGGAACGGCCCTTGGGACTTCGGCCCGCTGGCCGTCGCCGAAAATACCGCGGGCAATGCACTCGTGATCGGTCACCCGGGTCAGCAGGCGTTCGTCGACGCTTTGGCGGCCGATGTGGACTCAGCCATCGAGAACACGACGCAGTTGTGGGGGCCGTGGTGGTCCGAGCGCGCGGTGCTCATGGTGGCGGGGTCCGCGGAGGAGTTCACCGCACTGGTCGGCTCCCATCACGACGGCGCTTCGATTGCCGCAGTGTCGGTCGCGGATGCAACGGCGGACGGGTCTTCCGACGTGAGCGGCCAGCGGGTGGTCTTCTCACCTGCCGCGGCTTCGAGGCTGACCGACATCACCAGGCGAACGGTGTTGCGCCACGAGCTCATGCACATAGCCGCCCGATCGAAAACCCGTGACGGGTCGCCGATGTGGGTGTTGGAAGGGTTCGCCGAATACGCGGGAAATCGTGGATCCTCGCGGGCCTGGGGTGAGATCGCGCCGACTCTGGCAGCAGCGGTCCGCTCCGGCGATACTCCGACAGAGTTTCCGGACGACACACAGTTCGGCGGTGTCCCGGTCGTGAGTTCACTGGCGTACGAATCGGCGTGGTCTATCAACGCGTATATCGCTGATCGATTCGGCGAGGCGAAGCTGACCGACCTCTTTCGCGCCCTCGCCTCCGGAAAGATGACGGCCGAAGACCTCGACTCGCGGATCCGAGCGGTCCTCGGCGTCGGAACCGAGGAACTGCGAGTCGGCTGGGTCGACTGGACCAACAGCCATCTGGGCTGAGCAGTTCGCGGCTGGGTCAGTTGCAGCGGCGAGGTGAGCTTCGCAAGTCTCGAAGCACTGCGTGCCCTTGTCACGACTCCAAGCACAGCGTGCCCTACGGTGGACGGATGCGCCGGACCCTCTTGGTGACCAACGATTTTCCTCCTCGCCCCGGAGGTATCCAGTCTTATCTCCACACGTTTGCCGGGCACCTGCCGGCGGACAAGTTGGTGGTGTACGCACCGCGGTGGCGGGGCGACTCGCACAAGAAGTTCGATGCGGCACAGCCTTTCGAGGTCGTTCGGCACCCGACGACACTGATGCTGCCGTCGCCCTTTGTCGCTCGTCGGGCCGCGAAGCTGGTCAAGAAGCACGACTGTGAGTCGGTGTGGTTCGGTGCGGCAGCGCCCTTGGCGTTGTTGGCGCCGGTTGTTCGACGCGCCGGAGCGAGCCGAGTGATCGCGAGTACTCACGGCCACGAGGTCGGGTGGTCGATGATTCCCGGTGCGCGGCAGTCGTTGCGTGTTATCGGCGATCACACGGATGCGGTGACGTTTGTCAGCAAATACACCCGTGGACGGTTCTCGGCGGCTTTCGGCCCGCAAGCGGCGCTCGAGCACCTTCCGTCCGGAGTGGACACGTCGGTGTTCCACCCGGACTCGGTCGCCCGCGCAGAACTGCGCAAGCGATACGGGCTGGGGGAGCGGCCCACGATCCTGTGCCTGTCGCGGCTCGTGCCACGCAAGGGGCAGGACATGCTCATCAAGGCGCTGCCGACCATTCGCAAGAGCGTCGACGGGGCGGTACTGGTGATAGTCGGCGGTGGACCGTACGAGGACCACCTCCGTCAATTGACACGTAAGACCGGGATGGACGATCACGTCGTCTTCACCGGCACGGTGCCCGCCGCAGAGTTGGCGGCTCACCACACGATTGCCGACGTGTTTGCCATGCCGTGTCGCACGCGAGGCGCGGGATTGGATGTCGAAGGACTGGGAATCGTCTACCTCGAGGCCTCGGCGACCGGCGTTCCGGTCATCGCCGGCCGCAGTGGTGGCGCTCCGGAAACCGTGCAGCAGAACAAGACCGGGCTCGTGGTCGACGGCACCTCTGTTCGCGACGTCGCCGAATCCGTGATCGAGGTGCTGTCCGATCGTGATCGAGCGGCCGCGATGGGAGCCGCCGGCCGGGCGTGGGTTGCCGAAGACTGGAAGTGGGACACGCTCGCTTCGAAGCTGCGTAATCTGCTCGGCTGAGCCACCGGGACTCGAACGCAAACGGCCCGCACCGAATTCGGTGCGGGCCGTTCGTTGCGGCTGCGAGAAGCTGCTTGCCGAAAACCTACTTGGCGTAGATCTTTTCGATGTCGGCGGCAAAGCTCTCGTGCACGACGTTGCGCTTGAGCTTCATCGTGGGCGTGAGTTCGCCTGTGTCCTCGGAGAAGTCGACCGGAAGAATGCGGAACTTCTTGATCGCCTCGGCGTGTGAGACGAGCTTGTTGGCCTCGTCGATGGCGTCCTGGATTTCACCGACCAGTTCGCCGTCCGAAACCAGGTCGGCAGCTGTGGTTCCCGCGGCCTTGTTGTTGCGCTCGTTCCAGGCGGGAAGTGCCTCGGCGTCGATGGTGATGAGAGCGCCGATGAAAGGCTTCTGGTCGCCGACCACGATGGCCTGGCTGATCAGGGGGTGTGCGCGAAGGGAATCTTCGAGCTGAGCGGGGGAGACGTTCTTGCCGCCTGCCGTGACGATGATTTCCTTCTTGCGACCGGTGATCGTGATGTAGCCGTCCTTGTCGACGGTGCCCAGGTCTCCGGTGTGGAACCAGCCGTTCTCGATCGACTCGGCGGTCGCCTTCTCGTTGCGCCAGTAGCCGGTGAAGACCACCGGTCCCGAGAGGAGGATTTCGCCGTCTTCGGCAATGCGAACGGAGTTGCCGGCCAACGGCTTTCCGACAGAGCCGACCTTCTGTGCGCCGATGGTGTTGACGGCGAACGCTGCGGTGGTCTCGGTCAGTCCGTAGCCCTCGTAGATCGTGACGCCGATACCGCGGAAGAAGTGGCCGAGTCGAGCGCCCAGGGGTGCACCACCGGAAATGGCCAGCTGGCACTGTCCACCGAGTGCAGCGCGCAGCTTCGAGTACACGAGCTTGTCGAAGAGGGCGTGCTTGGCCTTGAGAACGATGCCCGCGCCGCCCTTGTCCTGAGCCTCGCTCCACGCGACCGCGGTGTCTGCGGCCGCGTCGAAGATCTTGCCCTTGCCGTCACCGTGCGCCTTGGCGCGTGCGCTGTTGTAGACCTTCTCGAATACGCGCGGCACCGAGAGGATGAAGTCGGGCTTGAACTCGCCGAACGTCGGAACGAGGTTCGGGATGTCGCTCGTGTGTCCAAGCGCTGCACCGGCATCGAACGACGCGATGCTGACTGCGCGAGCGAGAACGTGCGCGAGCGGCAAGAACATCAGGGTGCGAACGCCGGGAGTCTTGAGCAGCGTCCCGAGGTTGGAGTCGAGGATGCCCTTCGACTCCGCAATGAGGTTGGAGTGCGTCAGCTGGCAGCCCTTGGGTCGGCCAGTGGTGCCCGAGGTGTAGATCAGGGTCGCGGGATCGGAGGCCTTCAGTGCAGCGACGCGGGCGTGGACGTCCTCGTCGGAGATGTCGGCGCCCAGTGCGGTCAATTCCTCGACGACACCCTTACCGCCCGCCGCGGCATCGATCTGGTAGACCGTGCGCAGCGCGGGTGCGGCTGCAGCGACGTCCTTCACGGTCGCGGCGTGCGTGTCGTTCTCGACGATGAGGTCGATTGCTTCTGAGTCCTCGAGAATCCAACGAACCTGCTCGGCTGCGGAGGTTTCGTAGATCGGAACCGTCACGCCACCGGCTGCCCAGATGGCGTAGTCGACGAGCGGCCATTCGAAACGCGTCGCCGACATGAGGCCGACGCGGTCGCCCTGCTTGACGCCGATCGCGATGAGGCCCTTGGCGACTGCAGTCACCTGGGCGGCGAAATCGCCTGCAGTGACATCGACCCATGCATTTCCGACTTTGCGCTTGTAGACAACCGCCGCCGGCTTCGTCTTCGCGAAGGCGAAGACCGAGTCGACCGCGGAGGCATCCTCGGGAATGGTGAACGTCTGGGGTGCGCTGAACTCAGGCACGAAATACCTCCGACACTGCGAAATACTGACGAGTAGGGTTTTCGTCTCCTACTGTAGTCGCATGTCCGACGCAGTTGTGGCCAGGCTTACAGTCTGTCCGGTATGTAGTGGTGCGACACCCCCCGACGCTTCGCCGACGCGATATGTGAAGCTACTTCGGTGAGCAGCATTCAGGTCGCAGACCAGACTTTCATCGCCGCCCCGCCCGAGCGGGTCGCCGAACTGTTGTCCTCGCGCGCGCGGTGGCGTCGCTGGTTCAGTGATCTTGCGCTCGAAGTCCGGGAAGATCGCGGTCCCGCAGGATTCCGTTGGGGAGTGTCCGGTCAGCTGGTCGGCACCATGGAGGTGTGGCTCGAACCGGTCATGGACGGGACGATCGCGCACTACTTCCTGCACTGTGAACCGGTCGGCGTATCACCGTCGGATCTGGCGAACCTCGACCTCGCCGGGATGAACCGAGAGCGTCGGGTCGACGGCAAGGTCATGTCCTTCCAGCTCAAGCGCGAACTCGAAGCGGGACGTGCCGCCGGGGTAGCACCGGACTGATAATCGAAGTAGTGCTCGTTGTGCAGGTTCTGGACTTTTGACGAAGGAAGGTAGCGCAGTCGTATGGCCGAGAAGACCAAGGGGTTGATCAGCATCGACGCCCCTGCCGACGCCGTGATGGACGTCATCGCCGATTTCGCGCAGTACCCCGAATGGGTGGCCGCGGCGAAGTCCGTCGAGGTGACGGCGCCGGGGCAGGGCGGCCGCGCGGACCGAGTGCGTTTTGTCCTCGACGCGGGGATGGTGAAGGACACCTACGAACTGCAGTATTCGTGGGCGCCGGACGGTATGGCGGTGAGCTGGGAGCTGATCTCGGGTGAGATCCAGAAGTCCCAATTCGGTTCGTACACACTCGAGCCCGGCCCGAACGGCACCACCTCTGTCACCTACGAGTTGACGGTCGACCTGACGATCCCGATGATCGGTCTCTTCAAGCGCAAGGCCGAGAAGATCATTACCGACACAGCTCTGAAAGAACTGAAGAAGCGAGTCGAGGGCTGAGTGCCGGAGCAACGATCTCGCGTCCAACTGTTCGTCGGTAAAGGCGGAGCAGGCACGACGACGCTTGCCTCGGCGACGGCTGTGTCGGCTGCGTCCGACGGGGCACGAGTGCTTTTGGTGTCGATCGATCAGGCAGGTTCTCTCGCGGATGTCGTGGGCGTGCCGGCGCTGCGAACGACTACACCTCTCACCGAGCGCCTCGACGTCCGGCAACTCGACACTTCCGAGCTCCTCGAGGAAAAGTTCCGAGGACTGTCGGGATTGATCGATGCTGCAGGAAATTTCGGAGCGGGAGATCACGAACACGGTTCGTCGTTCGAAGGGTTGGAACCGGAAGAGTTGACGGGATCCCTGGGGATCCAAGACATACTCGGACTCTCCGAGATCGTCGATATCTCGAGCAGCGGTGACTACGACCTCGTGATCGTGGACTGTCCGGCCGCAGCCGAAGCGCTGCGGATCCTCGGGTCGCCGTCGATGGTGTCGGAGTATCTCGAGCGATTGTGGCCGCGGCACAGGCGGATGGTCGCCGTGACAGGCTCGGACATGCGAGTGTTGCTACTCGTGTCCGTCATCGAACGCGTGCTCGCGTCGGTGGATCGAATCGCCGTTCACCTCTCGGATCGGGAGAACACCAGCGTGCGCGTTGTGACGTCGGCCGATGGCGTGTCGGCCGCGGCGACTCGCCGGACGCTGTCCGGTCTGGCTCTGGCCGGATTGCGAGTCGACGGGATTATGGTCAACAACATTGTCCCGCAGTTCAACTCGTCGGCCGGGAAGGGTGTCGACGATTCGCCGGCGGCACAATGGCTCGCTTCGATCAGGGCGTCACAGGCACTCGTCGTCGACGAATTGCGTGGATCGACTGATGGAATGTCCGTCACAACGGTCGAGCGCGCCTGCGCCGAACCGGTAGGGTTGGCGGCTCTGGGCGAGATCGCGGCCACGTTCGAGGGTGGAACGGGCACGGATTCGGACACCGTCGACACAATCGACGCTGTCGACACCGCGGACAACATCGTGGTGTCGTTGGAGTCGGGGGCCGGAGTCGATTCGGTGTACGTGATGCGGATGTACCTTCCGCTCGTGGATCCGTCGTCGTTGTCGTTGGGCCGGGTGGAGGACGATGTGCTGGTGGGAGCAGACGGCGTACGACGCAGAGTTCGTTTGGCGTCGGTGCTGCGTCGTTGTGTCGTGAACGGGGCGGAGTTGGACGGCAGTTACCTGATCATCCGGTTCAGCCCGGATCCCGCGGTGTGGCCAGTATGAGCGAAGAGCACGAGCGCCTCGTCGCGGAATTTCGCGCGCTGGCGGATACCGTTCTGACGCGCCTGGAACCGGTCTTGCAAAAGGCTGCAGCAGCGACGGCCGACGTTGCGGGTGACTCGGCGTCAGCGGACACGCAGCCGGTGTTCACTGGCTGCAGTTGGTGCCCGGTGTGCGCTCTCGCTGCACTGGTTCGCGGTGAGCACCACGAACTACTGGCGTTTCTCGCGGGTCACGCAGCCGCGTTCCTCGCATTGCTTCGCGAGATTCTCGACGAGTTTCTCGGGGGGCCGTCCGGCCCGGATCGCGGACCGGACACCGGAGCGACGACGCCAGGTGCCGAGCGAACTCGAACGGCGGCATTTGTCCCGATCAACGTGACGGTCAAGGACTGACTTAGTACCCCGGGTAGAGCTGACGGCCCGAGATGAGCACAATCGACACAATGGTCACCGACGCACGAGGCACCGATACAGGGTGCGCACTCCAGCGGGCGCCGCTCGCGCGGGAATTGGCGCGATGAGCGCGCGCCGCTTGAAAGCGGTCTCCGACTCCACCATGGACGACATCTTGACGGTCGGCATCGACGTCGGCGGAACGAGCATCAGGGCCTCCGTCGTGGACGTCGACGGACAAGTGCTCGAGATGATTCAAGCCCCGACCCCGCAGTCCGCACGCGCTCTCGAAGACGGCCTCGATCGCGTCGTACGCGAACTGGTCACCCGGCACGAGGTATCTGCCGTGGGGTTGGCGGTCGCCGGTTTCATCACCTCCGATCGAAGCTCGGTTCGGTTCGCGCCGCACTTGCCCTGGGTGGACGCGCCGGTGGGCAGTGACTTGAGCAAGCGGCTCGGATTGCCGGTCGTTCTCGAGCACGACGCCAATGCAGCGGCGTTCGCGGAGCACCGATTCGGCGCGGCCGCAGGTGGCCGCAATGTCGTGATGGTGGCAATCGGGACCGGAATCGGCGGCGCGCTGCTGATCAACGGTGAGCTGTACCGGGGCAGTCACGGCGTCGCCCCCGAACTCGGCCACATCCAGGTCGTGCCAGGCGGGCGTCAGTGTGCGTGTGGCAAGCGTGGGTGTTGGGAGCGCTATTGCAGCGGAACGGCGCTCGTGGACACGGCAATCGAACTGCTGGCCGCCGACCCGGCTGCGTCGACGGTTCTGGCGCGCGAAGTAGCGGTGGATCCGGGTTCCCTCACCGGTCGCCGGATCGCCAACGCCGCGCAGGACGGTGACCCACTCGCTCTGGCAACCATTGCCGAGTTCACCCGTTGGCTGGCCGTCGGATTGGCGATGGTCGGGGACGTCTACGATCCCGATCTGGTCGTGATCGCAGGCGGCGTCGCGAGTTCTGCCCCACTGTTTCTCGACGACGCCCGTGAGCAGTACGCGACATTGTTGACCGGCGCGAAGCACCGCCCGCTGGCACGAATCCGTTCGGCTCAACTCGGCGAAGCTGCGGGCATGGTGGGCGCCGCCGCATTGGCGCGTTCGGTCGTGCCTCAGGATCTCGGTGGGGTCGACGGCGCTGGAACCACGTCTGCCGGACTGTGATCGGGTCGATCCTCCAGGGGCGTGTGTAGCGGGGGTTACCGGTCGGCAGTAAGGTCGTACTCAGCGAAATTCAGCTGTGAATGGGAGGGACGCCGTGTGGTATTGGCTCTTCAAGTATGTGTTGCTGGGGCCGATTCTCTGGCTGCTCGGGCGTCCGACGGTCAAAGGTCACGAGAACATTCCGACTGACGGCGCGGCCATTCTGGCCAGCAATCACCAGGCGGTTCTGGACTCGTTCTACCTTCCGCTTCGCGTCAACCGCCGTATCACCTTCCTTGCCAAGAGCGAGTACTTCACCGGTTCCGGCCTGAAGGGCGCCTTCCAGAAGTGGTTCTTCACCGCGGTCGGACAGGTCCCCATCGACCGAACCGGCGCGGACGCGGCGCAGGATGCGCTCAACGCCGGTCTCAAGGTTCTCGGTTCGGGCAGTCTGCTGGGTATCTACCCCGAAGGAACGCGTTCGCCTGACGGTCGTCTCTACAAGGGCAAGACCGGAATGGCGCGCCTCGCGCTCGAATCGGGCGTCAAGGTGATCCCGGTTGCGATGGTCGGTACCGACAAGATGAATCCGATCGGCTCACGGATGTGGCGCCCCGCGAAGGTCACCGTGATCGTCGGTGAACCCATCGATTTCTCTCGCTTTGAAGGCATGGGCGGAAACCGCTTCGTCGAGCGGGCTGTGACCGACGAAGTGATGTACAAGCTGATGAAACTCTCCGGTCAGGAGTACGTGGACATCTACGCGGCGAGCCTCAAGAACCAGGCGCCCACGAAACCCGAAGCTGCCGTCGATGTTCCGGCGGAAGGCGGCGAGTCGGTTGTTGATCTCGTGGTCTCGGCCGAGTCGAAGGAGTCCGCGAAGACCGACAAGGATTCGCTCCCGGACGCACAGGCCAGCTAGAGATTTCCCACACCTGCCGCACGCGCATTGGCTCCAGAGCCTGCGCGTGCGGCATAGTTTTCGGACGTGCGCTACTTCTACGACTGTGAATTCATCGAAGACGGTCGAACCATCGATCTCGTGTCCATCGGCGTTGTCTGCGAGGACGGCCGAGAGTATTACGCGGTCTCGACGGAGTTCGATCCCGCCCGTGCCGGTAGTTGGGTGCGCAAGAACGTGCTGCCGAAGTTGCCGCAGCCTTCGTCGCCGCTGTGGAAATCACGCGAGAAGATCCGCGACGATCTTCTGAAATTCTTCGTTCCGCGGCCGATGGTCGTTCCGGAGCTCTGGGCGTGGGTAGCCGCATACGACCACGTCGCGCTGTGCCAGTTGTGGGGCGATATGACCGAACTACCGCAGTCGATGCCGCGGTACACCCGCGAACTCCGACAGTTCTGGGAAGACAACGGCAGTCCTGCCCTCCCGTCAGCGCCCGCCGACGCACACGACGCACTTGCCGACGCCAGGCACAACCTCGTGAAGTTCGACGCGATTTCGGCAGCACGTTCACTTCGCTGACTCAGGTTTCGGTGCGCGAGAAGTGTCCCGATTGGGCTGCGATCGAGAGCCTGTGTGACGCGCCGACGGGCGAGCGAATATCCTGTAGAGGTGAACTGGACTGTCGACGTGCCGATCGACCGCTTGCCCGAACTCCCGCCGCTGCCTGCCGGACTGCGTAAGCAGCTCGACGAGGCACTTGCGAAGCCCGCTGCTCAGCAGCCCTCGTGGCCCGCTGACCAGGCGGCCGCCATGCGGACTGTGCTCGAGAGCGTGCCTCCCATCACGGTGGCCAGCGAGGTCGAGGCGCTGCAAGAGCGTCTCGCGCAGGTCGCGCGTGGTGAAGCATTCCTGCTCCAGGGCGGTGACTGCGCCGAGACATTTGCGGACAACACCGAGCCGCACATCAAGGGAAACATTCGCACGTTGCTGCAGATGGCCGTCGTGCTCACCTACGGTTCCTCGATGCCGGTCGTCAAGGTTGCTCGCATCGCCGGCCAGTACGCCAAGCCGCGTTCTGCCGACATCGACTCGCTGGGGCTCAAGTCGTACCGCGGCGACATGATCAATTCGCTCGTCGCCGACGAGGCAGTCCGTGCGCACGATCCTTCGCGTCTGGTGCGCGCATACGCCAACGCCAGCGCCGCGATGAACCTGGTTCGCGCGCTCACCGGCGCCGGTATGGCCGATTTGCACAAGGTGCACGACTGGAACCGCGAGTTCGTCGCAGCTTCGCCGGCGGGCGCACGCTACGAGCAACTGGCAGCCGAGATCGACCGCGGCCTGCAGTTCATGAACGCGTGTGGCGTCACCGATCCGAGCCTGCACCAGGCACAGATCTTTGCCAGCCACGAGGCCCTGGTTCTGGACTACGAGCGCGCGATGCTGCGTCTCGACAACGACAGCGACCACCCCAAGCTCTACGACCTGTCGGCCCACTTCCTCTGGATCGGTGACCGCACCCGTCAGCTCGACGGCGCGCACATCGCCTTCGCCGAGTTGGTCTCCAACCCGATCGGCCTCAAGATCGGTCCGAGCACCACGCCGGAAATGGCGGTGGAATATGTCGAGCGTCTCGACCCCACCAACAAGCCGGGTCGACTGACTCTGATCTCGCGCATGGGCAACGGCAAGGTCCGCGACCTGCTGCCGGCGATCATCGAGAAGGTCCAGGCCACCGGCCACCAGGTCATCTGGCAGTGCGATCCGATGCACGGCAACACCCACGAAGCCTCCACCGGGTACAAGACGCGCCACTTCGATCGCATCGTCGACGAGGTTCAGGGCTTCTTCGAGGTCCATAACGGCCTCGGCACGCATCCGGGTGGTATCCACGTCGAGCTGACCGGTGAGAACGTCACCGAGTGCCTCGGCGGCGCACAGGACATCTCCGACCTCGATCTCGGTGGTCGCTACGAGACGGCGTGCGACCCCCGATTGAACACCCAACAGTCGTTGGAGCTCGCGTTCCTCGTGGCCGAGATGCTGCGAGGCTGAAACCCTGCTTCGCCGAAGCTGATTCGCACCGGCACTGATTTTCGGCAAACGCCCTCACCCGCTCGCGCAGGTGGGGGCGTTCGCTATGTCATGAATCGTGTGACGAATCGGCGCTGCCAGGGCATTTCGACGGCGCGAGGTGAGTAGCGTGCGCGAACGTACGCGGTGGCGTCCTTACTCGGCACTCCGTCCATAATGGCAAGAGCGGCCAAAGCTGTTCCGGTGCGGCCGAATCCGCCACCGCACGCGATCTCGACTCTTTCGGTTTCCGAACGCACCCACACTTCGTGCAAGGCGCTGCGCAGCGCGTCGGGATCGCTCGGCAACCAGAAATCTCGCCAGCGGACCCACACCGAATTCCACTCGGTGGCGGGAGGTTCTTTACCGGTCAGGTAGACACCGAAGGTGGGGAGAGGCCCGGAAGGAAGTGGATTGCGGAGTCCTCGACCCCGAATCGATCTCCCCGACGGCAAGTCGAGTATCCCTATGCTCTCGGGTTCCCACGTGGCCATGAATTCAGACTAGGCCGAAGCGGACTGTCAGGGAATTGCGACGACGCTGATGTCGGTGCCCTTGGCAACGAGGTCGTTCTTGACGCTCTGGCTGATGATGACCGAGCTGTCGTTCTGGGTGAGCTGACGCACGGTGATCTCGAGGCCGAGGCGGCCGAGTTCTTCGCGTGCTGAGGAGACGGAGCGGCCGATCAGCGAGGGAACCTTGACGGAGTCGGAGATGAGGAGAACAACGGAGGTGCCGGCGTTGACGGAGGACCCGACTGCGGGATCTGTGCCGATCACGCTACCGCCCTCGACGGCGTCGTCGAACGTTGTTCTGGTGGTGCTGACGGAGATACCTACCTTGTCGAGGGCGGCGCGCGCAGCGTTCTCGGACATGCCCTTCACATCGGGAATGTCAACGGGCGGTGACCCTTTGGACGTGATGACCTTGACCGAGGAGCCCACGGCAACCTCGGTTCCCGGCGCCGGGTCGAGCGCCGCCACGCCGCCGATCGGGATCTTGGAGCTGAATGTGTCCCCGCCGTCGACCGCGACGAGAGTACGGTCGGCGAGTTGTGCGCCCAGGGCCGAGACGTCGCCGCCGGCCGGAATGGGCGGAACAGTCGGACGCCCGAGCGAAGTCAGCAGCGCGACGGTCGAGCCTTTGGTAACCCTGGAGCCGGAGGCCGGGTCTGTCCCGATCACCGTGTCGATGGGTTGGGCGTCGGAGTACTGACCCTGGACCTCGGGGGAGAGCCCGGCGTCCTGCAGAGCGGTGACCGCAGTGTCCTTGGTCAGCCCGTCGATCGAGGGAACAGCTGTATAGCGGCCCGAGCCCATCCACCATCCGCCGAAGCCCAACGCAAGCGCGAGGACCGCGATGACGAGCAGCCAGATCAGGGTGGCTCGTCGAGACTTGCGTCGTGCTTCGACAAAATGAGCGTGCGGATCGTCAGGTCCCAGTTGGTCGTCGCCGAAATCGGAACCGTCGTCGAAATCCGAGTCGCCGTCGACCGTCGCCGGACGAGCAGTTTGTGCGGTGACCGCGCGAGTGTGCTGAATGCCGCCGGGGGGAGGAGAGCCCGTGCCGAGCGCCGTAGTGGCTGCCGCAGCCGGGGCCACGCCGGACGCCAATACCGTCGTGGCACCAGGGTTCGGGCGCGCAGCAGAGTTCGGGTGTACATCCGTCGGGGGCGCAGGCGCCGGTTGTGGCCGAGCCGGGGCAACCTGCGCGCTCTGGTGCTGGGCGCTTCGACGCGGAGCCGGAACGCGGTATGACGGAAGTTCCAGTTGTTCGCTCACACTGCGAAGTGCAGCTGCCATCTCACCAGCGTCGGCGAAACGATGTGCCGGCTCGCGGTGAGTGGCTTCGGCAACCAGGCGATCGAACTGTGCCGGTACACCGGGGATGCGTGAACCGGGGCGCGGGACATCGTCGTGGATGCGTTGGTAGGCGATGGAGAGTGACGTATCACCGGTGAACGGTGTTGTACCGGTGAGAAGTTCGAACATCAACACGCCGGTCGAGTAGACGTCGCTTCGAGTGTCGGCAATTCCTGACGTCACCTGTTCCGGCGACAGATAGGCTGCGGTGCCGAGGATCACGCTGTTGGAGGTGGTGGTTGCTGCCGCGGCTGCACGCACCAATCCGAAGTCGGCGATCTTCACTTCGCCGGTGTCCGAGATCAAGATGTTCTCGGGTTTGACGTCACGGTGAACCAGTCCCGCTCGATGCGCCACCGCCAACGCGTCCAGGACAGGTGCCACGACTGCAGCGACGGCGTGAGGCGGCATCGGTCCGCGCTCACGAAGGAGTTCGCGCAAAGTTCCACCGTCGACGAGTTCCATCACGAGGAACACGTGATTGCGATCGCTGCCCTGGTCGTAGACGGCCACAAGGGACGGATGCTTGAGTCTGGCCACGGCCCGGGCCTCGAACTCGAAACGAGTCAGGAACGCTGGATCGCCGGCAAATTGCGGGTCCATCACCTTGATAGCGACAGGTCGATCCAACCGTGTATCGAGGCCTCGATACACGGTCGACATACCGCCGCGCGCGATCGGTGCGTCCACTCGATAGCGGCGCTCGAGCATTTCGCCGATCAACCCTCGACCTCCGTAATGACTATTCCTCCGTGCTTGCGATCTGTGTGGTTGCGATCTGTGTGGTTGTGCTCTGGGCGGTAGCTGTCAGCATGTAAGTAGTGGCCCCCGCCGTACGGGCGCCGATTCGCGGTCACCACGAAATCCCGGTTCACGAAATCCCGGTTCACGAAATCCCGGTTACTGATACGCCGCATCCCGTCCATCGTAGCCAGCGATACCGACGCGGAAGTCTCGAGAACGTCACAGAGCGCTGTGACCCAAGCGGAGCGGCGGTTTCGAGCACTGCACCGGGCGGTACACAGCGGGCTCGCCGGACCGGATAAACTTCTCGCGGTGAGCGCGATTCCTTATTGTGATGATGTCCTGGATTCTTCGGTTTCCCTGTTCCAGCTGGTGGATGTGGCGAAGAACGTCGGGTTGCCGGTGAGCAAGGTTCACCAGTTGCTTCGCGATCACAAGATCATCGCAGTCAAGCGGCATGGCGTTCTCGGTGTCCCCGAAGTGTTCTTCGGTGAGGACGGCCAGATCGTCAAGTGGTTGCCCGGTCTGCTGGCGGTGCTGCACGACGGCGGCTACACCGATATCGAAATCCTCCGCTGGTTGTTCCTGGCCGACGATTCCCTGCCGGGGCGCCCGGTGGACGCACTGCATGGTGATCTCGCGCGTGAGGTCATCCGCCGCGCACAGGCCATGGCTTTCTGAGATGCCGGCCTTCTGACAACTCACCTCATGCGGTTTTTCGCCGCGTAGGTTGCCGACCGGACCAGACCCGGCGCAGCGACTCGAAGTCGCGTGCGTCCGGGAACGGACACTCGTCGATGCAGTATCCGGAAGTCGGCGCGCTCGACCTGGTCGAGAATTGCTCCGTACAACACGAAAGCCGTGCGGATCGACGGCTGGACCCGCCGATCGAGCATCGGGATGCCGGATTCGGCGGACCGATACCGCCCCCGCGTCACGGCAATGAAGTGTGCCAGCGCGCGCTTGACCCGAACGTCCACCGTTCCGGTTCTGCGCCCGTGCTCGAGCATCTCGATGTCGACCCCGAATGCGGCGAACTCGCCCGCCGGGAGGTACAGACGTCCCCGGTCGAGGTCTTCACCGACGTCGCGGATGAAGTTGGTCAGCTGAAACGCCTCACCGAGATTCGACGCGGGCACTACAGCTTCCTGCTGCGGAACGCTCACTCCGAGAATCGGGAGCATCTGCAAACCGATGACGACGGCGGAGCCGTACATGTACTCGGCAAGCTCGTCCATCGTGTTGTAGACGGGTCGAAACTTCGCGGTGTCGGGGGCGTCCATCCGCATGGACTCGAAGAAGGCGTCGAAGTATGCACGCGGAATGTCGAACGTCTTCACAGCATCGGCGAAGGCAGGGAGTACGCGTGTCAGGTCGAGGGGAACCGTCGACGGCAAGCCACCTGTCGCAGTGGGGTTGTCGAGTGCGGTGACGGCTGCACGTTCGACGTCGGCGAGCACCGTGCCTCGTTCATGCGGACCCGAGGGTTCGTCCACGACGTCGTCGACGACGCGAGCAAATGCGTAGAGGGCGTGAACTGCGCGGCGTCGAGGCTCGGGCAGCAACCGAGCGGCCAGAAAGTACGTTCGGCCGTGTTCCCTCGTCACGTCCTCGCAGAATTCATAGGACGCAGACAATGCGTTCATGACACGCGGATCACGCAGATTCTGACGTCGAGGGCGCCGAGGCGGCTGACGTCATTTCGATCGGTTTCTCGTGTTTGCGTCCACGAAGTCTGAGTGGATCTTCCGTCTGCAAGGACATAGCCGCGATCACGGCAGCGACGATGGCCAGAGCCACATGCGGGAAGGTGTAGAGGCCGATCGATCCGTCAGGCTGGAACACCAGCATCAGCCAGGTGGACAGCCCGGTCAGTACGGCGAGAGTCGTCGGCGACATTGCGAAACCGGCCGCTACTGCCAGCGGCCAGGAGTAGTACCAGGGGAGTGCTGCGGGGGACAGAACGACGATGGCGACCATCACGATCACGATGCCCATGACGGCGTCGCGCTCGGTCTTGCGGTAGCGCCACCACACGACGGCGATGATCGCGATCAACACAACCGCCGAGATGGTCCGGGAGACTTCGAGGATGTCGTTGAAATGGTCACCGGCGAACCAGGAGGTGGCCATGGTTCCGATGTGCGCCACGATCGTGGGCAGCGAGAGCCAGTTGATGATCTTTGCCGAACCCGAGAGTGCCGTCGTCCAGCCGAGGCCGACTCCGGCGATCAGTGAGGTGGATCCGAGTACCGCCACGAATACCGCGAAACCTGCACCGGCCGTTTTGACGAACGATCGGATCGGTGACGCCGGTTCTCGCCCGGCCGCGGCCGCGTCCTCCCGCTCGTGGATCATCCAGATCCAGACGATGAAGGGAAGTGCGACGCCCGCGGTTGCCTTGATCGCGACGGCGAGTGCGATCAGCCCGATTCCGAACAGGTGCTTGCGTTCGAGAGCGAGCGCAATGCCCGCGGCCATGAGGCCGACCATGAGCATCTCGTTGTGAACGCCGCCGATCAGGTGGATCAGGACGAGGGGATTGAGTACTGCGAGCCACAGGGCGATCGAGGTGTTTCCGCCGAGCTTCGTCGCGAGATGGGGAACGGCCCACATCATCAGGGCGAGTCCGGGCAGCATCGTGATCCGCAACAGCATCGTGCCGGCGATGACGTTCTCACCGGTCAGCCGAACGATGGCGTCGGCGAGGAGAAGGTGTACCGGGCCGTACGGGGTAGTTGTCGTCGTCCACACGTTGGAGACGTTGTCGAGCAGGATTCCCGGATTGACGACGGGGCCGACGGCATACGGGTCGAAGCCGTTGCGTAACAAGGCGCCCTGTGCCAGGTAGGAGTAGGCGTCACGGCTGAACATGGGCACCGCGAACAGCAGCGGAAACGTCCAGACCGGGACGACGTAGCGCAGGCCGCGCAACGAGACGTCACCGCGCAGAGTCGAGCGGCCCAGTCGAACCCAGGCAGCGATCATGCACAGGACACCGATCCAGACGATGGCCGCCGACAGAATCGATCCGTGTCCGAAACGGAGCCAGGACAGATGCATCGACTCGAGCAGCGGATCTTGGCGCCGGACGCTACCGGCACCGAATCCGCCGAACGTGATCATGACTGCGCCGAAGAAACCGAGCAGTGCACTGTGACCTTCGGGAGTCCGAAGGAAATTGGCGGCCCTTAGGTGCCACGGTCTTTCAGTGGCTGCGGCAGAGGACGTCATCGGTGCAGGTTCCTCCCCCGAGGAGATCGGTGTCGATCGGCGCATGCAGCGCCCGAGTCGGTGAATCGTGGATGAATGGTCGGTTACGAGGGGCTAGTTTAGTTGCTCGCACGAGTGCCCACCGCGCTGGCTCGCTCGCGTGTACCGGTAATACGTTCGGCGGCGAGCCGGCCGGACAGCAGAACGGTCGGTACTCCCACCCCCGGAACGGTTCCCGATCCGGCGAGAACGACGTTGTCGAAGCCGCGGGCGAGGTTCTTGCGTCGGAACGGCCCCGTCTGGGTGAAGGTGTGTGCCGCCGCGAACGGGCTACCCGCGGCCATGCCCTTCTCGAGCCAGGTCTGCGGGGTGTCGACGTGATCGATATCGAACCCCTCGACCAGTCCCGTATAGCCACGTTCTTGCAGCGTGAGGATGATTTCACGCACGTAGGCCGGGCCGAGAACTGCCCAGTCGAGCGGCGCACTGTCCAGATTCGGGCACGGCGCGAGGACTGACAGCGGTTCACGGATCCGGCCGTCTCGCGAGAAGGCCAGGCTCGGGTCGGTCTGCGCCGGTCGGGTGACGAGCAGTGACGGATCACTCATCAATTGCCCGCGGCCGCGGCGTGCCGTGATCTCGGCGAAGGTGCGCTTCCACGCCTCGCCGAAGTCGATCATGTGGTGTCGCTGCGCGGGCCATCCGTCGGCGACGGCTGAAGAAACAGTGCCGTGAATCACGACCGCGGACGGCGATGTACGCACCGGTCGCGGGCGCAATCGCGTATGCGGGCGCAAGAGGGAGTCCGTGACGGCCATGTCGGGGGTGAGGACTGCGACGTCACAGTCGAAGCTCTCACCGTCGCGTGTGTGTACGGCACGCACGCGACGGTCGCTCACCTCGAGTCGTTCGACCGTGCGGCCGAGATGCAGAATTCCGCCGGCTTCGGTGAAAGCGTCGGCCATCGACTCGGCGATCGTGCGCATCCCGCCCTCGGGAAAGTAGACGCCCAGTGAGGTGTCCATGTGAGCGATCGCCCCGTACACCGCGAGGGCTCGAGACGGAGCAACTCCCGCATACAGCGCTTGGAAAGTGAAGATCCGCCGGAGGCGAGGGTCGCGGATCTTGCGATCCACCTGCCCGCCCAGTTTCCCGAATCCTCCCAGTGCGACGAGTCGGCTCAGATCCTTGACTGCGCCACGCGAATTGACCAGTCCGAGGGGAGAATCGAAGTCGGCGTCCATGAAGCGGTCGAATTCCGCGTCGAAGATGCGGTTCAGCCATCGCCGCAACGCACGGTATCGCTGCGCTTCTTCCGGCCCGCAGACACGAGAGACTTCGGCAGCCATGTCTTCGGGGTCGGCGTGAACATCGAGAGCGGTGCCGTCTGCGAATCGCGCGTGGTACGTCGGATCGAGCTTGTGCACAACGAATTTGGGGTTTGTCGAGTCGGGGTCGGCGCCGACGGCCGCAAGAGCGTCTTCGACGAGTTCGGGCATCGTGAGCACCGTTGCGCCGTTGTCGATGCTGTAGTCACTGCCCTGGTAGACACCGACTCGCCCGCCGACCGAGCCGTTGCTTTCGAGGATCGTGACGTCGCGGCCGGCGCTACGCAGATACAACCCCGCAGACAGTCCGGCAAGTCCCGCGCCGACGATCACGACTCGATCGGTCGGCGAGCTGACGGTTCGAGTGCGGTGCACGTCGGCCACGGTCAGTAGCTTCGCTTCGTGGCCGCGATCGCCATATCGGTCAGGCGAGCCTTGGACTCTGCCGTTGCCGTGCTCGAGTCGAGGGCGTTCGCAGCTGCCTCGACGAGGGTGTCGATCTGCGTTTCGACGTCGGTGACGGCGCCAAGATCGGTGATCACCTGACGCAGAGTGTCGACTTCGTTGTCGGTCAACTGGGTGCCGATTCCGTTGCGGAGCAGTTCTGCTGCCGCCGGATCTGCGGCGTCGGCGCGGGCAAGCGCCATCGCGAACAGGACAGTCCGCTTACCGGCGATGAGATCGTCGCCCGACGGTTTGCCCGTGACGGACGGATCTCCGAAGACACCGAGCAGGTCGTCGCGAAGTTGGAAGGCAATCCCGATGTCGGTGCCGAACGTCCGGTAGGCATCGATCAACTCGGCGTCTGCACCGAACAGTGCGGCGCCGAGGTGCAGTGGGCGTTCGATCGTGTACGCGGCGGTTTTGTAACGGTTGACCCGCATGGCTGCCTCGACGGTCTCGTCTCCGCGGGCTTCGTTGCTGATGTCGAGGAATTGGCCACCGAGCACCTCGGTGCGCATTGCCGACCAGACCGGGCTCACTCGTGCGGCCGCGTCGGGGCTGATCCCGGATTCTCGGATCATGTCGTCAGCCCAGGCCAAGGCCAGGTCGCCGAGGAGAATGGCGACGGCCTCGCCGAAGTGCGCGGAGTCGCCGCTCCACTCCTCGCCTCGGTGCTGGTCCTCGAATTCGACGTGAACGGTCGGGAAGCCGCGCCTGGTCGTTGATGCGTCGATGATGTCGTCGTGGACGAGCGCGCAGGCCTGCACCAGTTCGAGGGCCGCGCATGCACGAATCACCGCCTCCGCGTCGCTCCCGTTCGGGTCGCCTCCGGCGCCGAGCCATCCCGTCCAGGCGAACGAGGGCCGGACGCGCTTTCCTCCGCGCAGGACGAAGGCTTCGAGGGTGCTGACGGCTTTCTCGTATCCACCGCCGATATTCGAGACGAGTTCGCGGCGTGAATCGAAGAAGTCGCGGAGCGCTCCTTCGAACATGCCTGGCAGTTCGAGTGAGGTCGGATGCGGTGCGGTGTTGGTCGAACTCTGTCCAACGCGCGCGGTTCCTGCGGACAGGGTGGCCTCCAAGATCGGTATTGTTCTCGCGCCGGAGGGTTACACGGAAGCGAGCTTGGGGCCCAGCTTAGTGGGGGTTGGAATCAACGGCGGTTCGGGCCGTGAACTGCGTGATCCTGACATTCGGGATACGCAGTCCTGGGCGATGAGCTTGTTTGCAGCTGGAAAACATATGCTTGACCGGTGACATTCGATCCAGTCAGGGGCCGCTCCAGCGAGGGGTGGGCCACCCGAACACCGTCGATCGTCGATCGGATCGCTTCCTCGACAGGTAGCCGTATTCCGTTCTCGGTCGAGTTTTCGCCGCCGCGCGACGCTGACGCCGAAGCACGCCTGTGGCGTGCGGTGCGTACCTTCGAGCGGCTCGGACCGGCGTTCGTCTCGATGACTTACGGCGCAGGTGGCTCGACGCGCGATCGTACGGTGCGCGTCACCGGCGAACTGGCCGAGGAGACGACCCTGCTGCCGGTTGCTCACCTGACTGCTGTTTCGCACAGCACCGAAGAACTTCGCGCCATGGTCGGTGCATACGCCGACCGTGGCATCAGCAACATCCTCGTGTTGCGCGGCGATCCGCCCGGCGATCCGCTCGGCGAGTGGAAGAAGCATCCCGAAGGCGTCGAGTACGCCGAGGAACTCGTGCGGATGGTCCGTGACCTGGGCGACTTCCACGTCGGTGTCGCGTCGTTCCCCGAGGGGCATTACCGCGCTCCGGACTTGGCGTACGACACGAAGTACCTGGTGTCGAAGTTGCGTGCCGGCGCCGAGTACTCGATCACGCAGATGTTTTTCGACGTGGAGGACTACCTGCGTCTCCGTGACCGCGTGAGTGCATACGACGCAGAACAGGGCGCCAAGCCGATCATCCCGGAGATCATGCCGGTGACGTCGCTGCGCTCGGTGAGGCGCATGCTCGAGCTGTCGGGCTCGTCGTTGCCTCCCGCCCTCGAACGCCGATTCGACGCCGCGGCCGGAAGCGGTCCGGAAGAGAACCGTGCAGCGGTCCGCGAACTCGGCATCGATCTGGCCACCGAGATGGGAGAGCGGTTGATCGCCGAAGGCGCTCCGTGCCTGCACTTCATCACGTTGAATTTCGCGCGCGCCACCAGTGAGGTCCTCGAGCGACTCGGTCTCACCCCCGACACCTCTGTCGGGACAGCACAAGCCGTCTGATCCCGGTTGCCCCGCTCGACACTTATCGAGGGGGCAATCGTCAGGCGCTACTTCGTGGTGTTTTTCGGATTCCTGTTGTCAGCTTGCTTGCTGCCAGGTGATTTCGTGACAGGCGTCTTCATGGCCGGTGCTTTCGCGGCGGGCGCGCGCTTGATCGGTGCTCGATTGCGCGCCATCCAGGCCATTGCACCGACGATAATCGCGACACCGAGCGCCAGTCCGGCCATGATTCCTGCCCACCCGGCGAAGCTTCGGGTGCTGGGGTCCGCGTAGTTGACCTCGGCGCGCATTGTCGACACCTCGCCGGCGGGCAAAGTCCACGAAACCCGGGAATCGCCGTCTCGTGTTCCGTTGGTCGTGCCGACCCGTGCCGGGAAGGCGATGCTGACCTGGACGTCGGCGCCCTGAGTCGGAACCGTCTTCAGGTCTGCCTTGCCGTCGAGCGTGACGGTGTCCCCGGATCGCTTGAGGGTGATCTGGAACGACCCGGATCCCTCGGCATACATCGAGCCCAGTTGGGCGACGTCACCGAAGGACAAGTCGCTGAAGAACGCCTGGCTGCCGACGTATCCGTCCTTCTTGTATTCCTGAACCCGTATCTTGTCCTCCAGCGAGGAAGGCGGGGTCAGCTGCGGACCCTTGTCCGCCTCGTTCGCCGGAATAGCGGCAGCTACCACCTGTCCGGTCACACGATCGTTCGCGGACACTCCCATCGACACCTGCACGCGGATGCACCCGGCAAGCAAGGGAACAAGCATGAGGGCGAGCGCGGCAACCGTCAGGAAACGTTTCCGACTGGTCGGCTTGGCGGCGGGATCGGTGGACTGTTGCACAGTGGTCATCGTGCCAGCCGTGGCGTAGCCAGTCATCGAGGCGGGGGCGTGTCGGCGGGTGAAGTTCGGTGGGTGACCTTCACGACCTGCTCGAACGACGCATCCACTGACTCGCTTTACCCCGGCGGCTGTCGGACAGTGCGATTCGAGCCGCACTGCGACCACTGGCTCCGGACACACCACCACCGGGATGCGTCGATGCTCCGGTCAGATACAACCCGTCTGCTCCCGGAACGCGATGGCCGGACAGTTCGGGAAGCGGTCGCCACAACATCATCTGATCGAGTGACATCTCGACGTGCATGACATTTCCGCCGATCATCCCCAATTCCGACTCGATGTCGCGGGGAGTCTGAATGAAGCGGTCGAGGACGGAATCGGCGAATCCGGGTGCAAAAGCCTCCATCTCGCCGACGATCCGGTCGGCCTCGGCCTCGGCGACCGACGCCCAATCGCGATGTCCGCTGAGACGATACGGCTGCCACTGCGACCACAGTGTCACCTGATGCCGCCCGGCCGGGGCGATCGTGGGATCGATTCCGCTGAAACTCATTCCGAGAACCGCAGGGCGAGGAGGCAGTTCCCCCGCCAGTGCTGCGCCGTGTGCAGTGCGCAAGTGGGCGCGATCGGAAACGAGTAATTGCAATCCCGAGGTACTTTCCCGTGTCGTGGCGTCGCCGCGGTAGGACGGGAGCGCAGATGTTGCCAGTCGCAATACAGCGCCGATGCCGGGGCCGACCCTGATCTTCCGCCGCCAGTGATCGAGCGTGGTTCGGTCGAATCCTCCGGTGCCCAGGAGATCGAGTGTCGTGAGGATGTGGCAACCCGCGATTACCTTGCGAGCGTGAACTTCTCGACCGCTCTCGGTTGTGACGGTCCAGTGGTTCGAGTTCCGGCGGATCGACGTCACGCCGTCACCGAGCGCGACGGTGGCGCCGTCGACAGCCATCCGGGAGGCCAACGCAGCACTCAGTGCGCCGCTCCCTCCGACTGCTCGCCCGGGCGGTAGGACGTGCATGAGGGCCGCGAAGCCGACCATCGGAGCGGTTCCCGGTTCCGACATCGGAGGCCCGGACTGGGCGCCGAACCACGCCAACGCTGCCTTGAGCGCCTCACTGTCGAAATACTCGTCCAGCAGTGCGTCGCCAGGCGCGAGGAACTGCCGCGACAGTTCGCTGTTGCCGCGCGCTGTGGCCAGTCCTCCGAACGCACCGATCAGGTTCGATCCGGTGGGCGGTGTGGAAAATGCCTTCATCACGTGTCGGCTGCGCTCCGACCAGACCGCGAAGAACTGCCGGTACGCGTCGGCGTCCTTTGTCCCGCAAGCTCGTTCGATGGACCGGCAGGTTGCATCGAGATCGCGATGAAACACGATGCCCGGCCCGTCGGTGCCAGGGGCGGGCGGAGCGAACGCCCACGGGTCACAGTCGATGTAGCGAAGGCCGTGCGCGCCGAGTCCGAGTTCCTCGATGATGCCACTGTGTCGGATCATGAGGTGCGCAGACGACCCCCGGTCCACCTTGTATCCGGGAAATCGCTCGACGGTCGAGACGGCACCGCCGAGAACCGTGTCCTTCTCCAGAACCTCGACCGACCAACCCTCACGTGCGAGATACGCGGCCGAAACGAGCGCGTTGTGTCCGGAACCGACGACGACGGCGTCGAGAAATGCGCTCACAGCGGCAGTCCACGGCCGAGGACTGCAAATGGCCGGTTGTCGCCGGCAAAACGAAATCTGCGGAGCACGTCGCGAAAGCCGAGGCGGCGGTACAGCCGCCAGGCTCGGTTGTCCTCGTCGAACACCTCAGGTGTCGACAACAGAACGCTGCGTTCGGTTCGATCGACGAGGAGGTGGCGCAAGAGTGATTCGCCCAATCGGTGACCTTGACCGTTCGGATGCACGTGGAGTTCGGTGAGTTCGAAGTAGTCGCTCAGAATCGCGTCGATCTCGCTTTGAGGGCGACCCGAGCGCCGAAGCCCGTGCAGTACCTGTTGATGCCACCACTGGTCCGGGCTCCCGCGATACCCGTAAGCGATCCCCACCAGCGGCAGATTTTCGTGTGACGGTTCCTGGGGAACCGCCAATGCGCCGACGGCTTTCCAGCCAGGCCGGTTCGCGTGCTCCTGCCACATCGGTGCGCGATGGAACTCGGTTCCTCGCGGATAGTCCATCGCAGTGACGTACACGGCCAGTGCCTCGTGGAGTCGACTCGCGAATTCTTCACGATCGAGGTCGACCGTATGTGGTGTCCAGGCGATCTGCGGGTCGACCGGTCTCACCTCTTCTCTTGACGGCGTGTCGGTGGGTGCAGTTATATTGAATAGGTCGAACAGATGTTCGATGTGGGTGATCCGGAGATGCCCGAAGGGAAGCGGGCATCTCCGGCCCACCTGGCCTTGGATCCTTACGGTGCAGGAGGTGCCCCGATGTCCGAGCATGTAAAGCCTGATCGTGTGAAGTGCCAACGAACTCTTCCGGCCGAGTTGTCGAGCCCGTCGGATGCCGCAATCTCGCGATTGCCGATATCGGCGAGGCGGTCCTTCGGTGCGACGGACGCCAGCCACCGCAGTGCGCAAGTGGGAAAGTCCGGTGTGGCGTGGGGGCTCCTCCGGAAGGCGGATGCGCTTCTCGAGGAAGCGATTGGGGCGGGCGATCCTGCCGACCGGTTCCGGTGTGCCTATCTGGCAGCACTACGTGGTGCCGGGGCAGTGTTGGCCGCAGCTCCTGCCGGTGCCGGGTCGAAGCGCAAGCGAAGCGGAAACGCGTGGGTTCTGATGGACGCCGCAGCGCCCGCGTTCGGAGCGTGGTCGAAGTTCTTCGCGGGGTGGTCCGCTGCGCGTGCGGCCGTGGAAACCGGTGTGTCGATCGTGATCACGGACTCCGATTCCGATGCATTCTTCGCCGAGGTCGGTCGTTTTCTCACGGCGGTCGAAGATTTCATCGGTCAGGACGCGTCCGAGCATTTGCGAGCGTCGTGAACAAATGGTCCGTGTTGGCAGTTGTTTCCGGGGAATTTCCTGGTCCGCACAGGCAAATGGAGCCGAATCGGGGCCCTTCGGCACGAATACGTACGCTTGTGGCGGAACTCGTACCCGGAGTTGGTGGTCCGAGACCTAAACTGCTCGTATTATGAAAACAGGTAATCGTCCAACTTGATTACCCGCCGCCCCACACCGTGGGGTGGTTGCCAAACTTCCAGTGCCGGGGGAGGTACCGTGCCACTCTCCGAGCACGAGCAGCGCATGCTCGATCAGATCGAGAGCGCTCTCTATGCCGAAGACCCCAAGTTCGCCTCCAATGTGAGGGGCGGCCGTATGCGGGCGCCGTCGAGTAGACGGCGGTTCCAAGCAGCGGCTCTATTCGTGCTGGGTCTGGTCCTGCTGATCGCGGGGGTTGCCCTCCCGCTCAAGCCGGGCGGTTTTCCGATCATCAGCCTGTTCGGTTTCTTGTTCATGTTCGGCGCAGGGGTCTTGTTCCTCTGGGGTGGTGGACGCAAGTCCGCAGCAGCAGCCGAACCCGCTTCCGAAGGTGGCAATCATCCCTCCGGTCCGCCGGGTAGGGGTAGTGCCGGTGGATCCGGGCGGGGACGCGGCCGCAAGTCCGGCGGCGGATTCTCGTCGCGGATGGAAGATCGATTCAAACGCAGGTTCGAGCAGGACTAGCTCTCCCGCCCTCCTTCGGGCGTACTTCGAGAGTGGTGCAGTTCGGACATGACGCCCTCTGTAGGGCACGGACGACCACACGTGTGCCGGCAATCCATCGAAGTGAATCAGTGACGCGCGAGCGAATCACTCGCCACCCACGGTCGCCCCTAGGCAAGCCCGCGGGCTTCCTCCACTTCGCTCCACTCGGCCCTCCACTTTCCTCCACCCTGGTCGAACTGCAACGCACGACCAGACCTCGTCCCGCTCACGTCTATTCGAAAACCGCGCTTGTACTGCGATTTTGCTAGGGGGAGCGACAAATCGTGGCGTGAAGGGTCGATATGACGGCGGTGTGGGCCGGGACACGGTTGCAAATTTCCCCCACGTATCCCCACCTGCGCTGACCTGCTATTTATCAGCAAATGATGCTGAATAGGGACCATGTGCTCCTTGTTTGTGGGGGAAAGTGGGGTACTGTGGGTTCGGGCGGAGAGCTGAAGCACGATCCGCTCGATAGGGAGGGTTTCAGCGCAAGCTCGCAGGAGGTGTCGAGTGTTCCTCGGTACCTTCACGCCGAAGCTCGACGACAAAGGTCGGCTCACGTTGCCGGCAAAGTTCCGAGACGAACTGGCAGGAGGATTGATGATCACCAAGAGTCAAGATCACAGCCTCGCCATCTACCCCCGGGACGAGTTCGTCAAGCTTGCTCGAAAGGCAGCGGCAGCTCCACGCAATGATCCGGCAGCTCGGGCGTATGTACGTGCCCTGGCCGCCGGTACAGATGAACAGCACGCCGATGCCCAGGGGCGAATCACCCTCTCGGCTGATCATCGGCGTTACGCAAACCTGTCCAAGGAATGCGTAGTGACCGGCTCCGTCGATTACCTCGAGATCTGGGATCTAGCAGCCTGGGAGAGGTATCTCGGAGACAACGAAGAGGACTATTCGCAGGCAACAGGCGAATCTCTCAGCGAGATCGTCTAGGCGAAGAGCCCCCGGCGAATGCCGCGAGGCCTCTGCCCGGAAAGACCCTGACGCACTTCCCCAGCGCCAGGTTCTCCTTCGGGCAGGGACCTCGAAGCATTCGCCTTCTCGAACAGTCATCGCCTTCTCGGAAAGTCAGCACCTTTTCGAAAAGTCATCGGAAATCATGAAAGTAGGAGCCGGAGCAATCATGGTGGATCACGAGGTGAACGAACCCTCGGATGCCGATGGCTTCGCGCACGTCCCCGTACTTCTGCATCGTGCCGACGATCTTCTCGGCCCTGCCATCACCGCCGTCGGTGACGGTGGCGAAGGCGCATACATGATCGATGCGACGTTGGGGCTCGGTGGCCACTCCGAATTCTTCCTCGGCAAGTACCCGGGCCTTCACCTCATCGGTCTCGATCGCGACACCAACGCACTCCGCATCGCTTCCGAGCGTCTGGCGCCATTCGCGGGCCGAACCACGTTCGTGCACACCACGTATGACGGGATCGAAGACGCGCTCGAACAGGCAGGTCTGCCGTCGACGGAGTCGGTTCACGCGATCCTCTTCGATCTGGGTGTGTCGTCGATGCAGTTGGACGAAGCCGACCGAGGTTTTGCGTACTCGATCGACGCCCCTCTCGACATGCGGATGGATCAGACGGTCGGGCTGACCGCGGCAGAGGTCCTGAACACCTACAGTCACGGTGACCTTGCTCGCATTCTGAGCACGTACGGCGAAGAGCGGTTCGCCGGAAAGATTGCGTCCGAGATCCTTCGGCAGCGTGAGCGTGAACCATTCACCACCAGTGCAGCTCTGGTCGAGTTGCTGTACCGAACAATCCCGGCGGCCACGCGGCGTACGGGTGGACACCCGGCCAAGCGCACCTTCCAAGCGCTGCGGATCGAAGTCAATGCCGAGTTGGATTCGCTTCGTGCGGCCGTTCCTGCCGGGCTCGATGCACTGGCAGTCGGTGGGCGAGTGGTGTTCATGTCCTACCAGTCGCTCGAGGATCGAGTTGTGAAGGCGGAGTTGGTTCCCCGCTCGAAGTCCACCAGTCCTGAAGGTCTACCGGTCGAGTTGCCGGGTATGGGGCCGGAGTTCCGCATTCTCACCCGTGGCGCAGAACGTGCGTCTGAGCAGGAAATCGAAGAGAACCCACGATCAGCTCCGGTGCGTTTGCGTGCCGCAGAACGCATTTCCAGGAGGCGGGCATGAGTCGTCAGGGTAAATCCGGTGCAGCGCAACGCGCATACGACAAGCGCACCGCACGGGCGGCAGGCCGGAGCGGAACTGCCGCTGCTGTCGGCCCGTCGATCTCTCCTCGGGCGATGCTCAAGGGACGGGTACCGTTCGTGGCCTCCGTTATCGGACTTCTGTCCATCGGTCTCGCGGTGACTCTGCTGCTGACCACTCGCGCTGCCGAGGATTCGTACCAACTCAGTGATGCACGTGCATACAACCAGTCTTTGGTCGAGCAGAAAGCAGCGCTCGAACGTGACTTCCAGTCGCGTAACTCGGCTCCGGAGTTGGCAAATCAGGCAAGCGCTCTCGGTATGGTCCCCGCCAAGGACCCTGCACGTCTGGTAGTTCATCCGGATGGTTCGGTCGAGGTCGTCGGAACGCCGACTCCCGCGACTGCCGGCGCGATGCCGCCGCTCGATGCGCCCACATCGGTGCCCGCACCGACCGCGACACCGCCGCGCACCACAACGCCGGTTGTTCCTGGAGCCACGCCGAGCGTTCCGAATAACACGCGAAACCTCGCGCAGAGTGAACAATTGGTTCCTGTGATCCCCACGACGACAGCACCCGCCACCACGACGGCGGTGCCTGCTCCGCCTGAGGAACGTCGGTGAGTCAGAACTCCCGTAACAACCCCGGTCGGCGTCCGCGCCGCTCGGCCACTGCCTCATTTCCGTTTCGTCAGCGAGTCGGTCGTATCACCATGTGTGGTGCGCTCGCCGTTGCGGCATTGCAGCTCTTGTGGATTCAGGGAATCGATGCGCCGAGCCTGGCTGCGGAATCTGCGAATCAACGAACCACGACGCAGGTCGATCCGGCCGTACGCGGCTCGATAACCGATCGCAACGGAAACCCCCTCGCGTTCACCATGGAAGCCAAGGCGCTGACTTTTCAGCCGGTGCGAGTACGCAAAGAACTCGAGGAAGCGCGCGCCAAGAGCATCGAGCAGGGCGCCGAGGGTGACAAGCAGGCGCCGGAAGTCAGCGATCGCCTCGCCGAGATCGCCGCCGGGATCCACGCCAAGCTCGGCGATACCGTTCCGGAAAAAGATCTGCTTCAGAAGATGAACAGCAACGAGACTTTCACGTACCTCGCCCGCAGCGTGGATCCGGCGGTTGCTGCCGAGATCTCGGACAAGTTCCGGGAGGTCGGCCTCGAGCGACAGGACATCCGCGAGTACCCCGGTGGCTCTCTGGCGGCGAATCTCGTCGGTGCGACCGGCTGGGACGGGCACGGTTTGCTCGGCCTCGAAGATTCGATGGACTCCACGCTCGCCGGAACCGATGGATCCGAAACGTACGACCGCGGTTCCGACGGCGCTGTGATCCCTGGTAGCTGGCGTGACAAGCAACCGGCCGTCAACGGTTCGGGTGTCGAGCTGACCATCGATTCGGACCTCCAGTTCTACGTTCAGCAGCAGGTCCAGATCGCCAAGGACAAGTCGGGCGCCAAGAACGCTTCGGTTGTGGTCATGGACTCCAAGACGGGACAGGTGTTGGCCATGTCCAACGACAGCACCTTCAACCCCGCGATCGGCATCGACAAGAACGCGCCGACAGCCGAAATGGGCAATCCGTCGGTCAGTACGCCGTTCGAGCCCGGATCGGTGAACAAGATCGTCACCGCAGCAGCGGCCATCGAGGACGGTAAGACAACTCCGGACGAAGTTCTGCAAGTCCCGGGCAGCATCACGATGTCCGGTGCCACAGTCAAGGATGCGTGGGATCACGGTGTGGCCCCGTATACCTCTACCGGTGTGTTCGGAAAGTCCTCGAACGTCGGCACCTTGATGCTCGCTCAGCGAGTGGGCGAGGATCGCTACGCAGACATGCTGAACAGGTTCGGCCTCGGACAACGCACAGACGTCGGACTTCCCGGCGAGAGCGCGGGCAGCGTCCCGAGTCGCGATCAGTGGTCCGGCGGAACCTTCGCGAACTTGCCGATCGGGCAGGGTCTTTCGATGACAACCTTGCAGATGACCGGGATGTACCAGGCCATTGCCAACGACGGTGTGCGAATTCCTCCGCGAATCGTGAAGTCGACTGTCGATTCTTCCGGCACTCGGACCGAGACGCCGCAGCCCGAGGGTGTCGAGGTGGTCAGCGCCCAGACAGCGTCGACGGTTCGGGACATGTTCCGATCGGTCACTCAGGAAGACACCGGCAACCAACGAGGAACCGGTGTTGCCGCGGGCGTCGAGGGATACCAGGTCAGCGGAAAGACCGGCACCGCGCAGCAGGTGGATCCCGCGTGCAAGTGCTACTCCAACTCCAACTACTGGATCACCTTCGCGGGAATCGCGCCCGCGGACAACCCCCGATTCGTGATCGGAATCATGCTCGACGCACCGGTTCGCGGTGTGGACGGCGGCGGCGGTCAATCGGCAGCACCGTTGTTCCACAACATCGCGTCGTGGATGCTGCAGCGTGACAGCGTTCCGATGTCGCCGGACCCCGGTCGCAAGTTGGTGTTGCAGGCGGACTGATTGCGGTGTGTCGGTTTCGACAGGGTCTTCGGGTGAATCCCGGACACGGTAATCTCAAACGTCGCAGTAACCTCATTCATCGCAGTACGCCGAACTTTGCTTGCGCTGCGACCGCCATAGAACAACGACCGCGATAGAACAACGACAATTGCCAGGAGTCGAGTGACAGTGCCGAATCGTTTGCAATCGTCGAACTCGGACGGCGCTCCCGGGACGCGTCCGACACAACCGGTTGCTACCGCGATCACGGCGCTCTCCGAACTGTCCGGAGCTCGCCTCGAATGGGTCGGGCAACCGGGATCACAGTCGTCGGAGGTCGTCGTCAAGGGCGTCGACCTGCGTGCGCAGGGAATCGTGGCCGATGACCTCTTCGCCGCTCTGCCCGGTGCCAGGACGCACGGCGCTCAGTTCGCCGTCGACGCTCTGGGGCGCGGTGCGACCGCGATCTTGACCGACGAGGCCGGCCTCGAATTGATCGAGGCCGCCGGCAAGGCGCCCGACCGGTCCGTCCCGGTTCTCGTTCATCCGAACCCGCGGGATGTGCTCGGTGAGATCTCAGCGGAGATCTACGGCCGGCCATCGGAGAAGATGCAGGTCGTCGGCATTACCGGCACATCCGGCAAGACGACGACGTCGTACTTGCTCGAAGCGGCGATTGCCGGAGCCGGCCGCAAGCCCGGTCTGGTTGGCACCATCGAGACTCGGATCGACGGCCGCCGAGTACCCAGCGCTCTGACCACGCCGGAAGCTCCGCAACTCCATGCTCTGTTCGCCGTGATGGCAGAGCAGGGGATCGATACCGTCGTCATGGAGGTGTCCAGTCACGCGCTGGCTCTCGGACGCGTCGACGGCATCCGCTTCGACATCGGCGCGTTCACCAATCTTTCGCAGGACCACCTGGATTTCCATCGGGACTTCGAGGAGTACTTCCAGGCCAAGGCTCGACTGTTCGATCCCGAGTCGACGGTGCGAGCCGAGCATGCCGTCGTCTGCGTCGACGACGTATGGGGTCGACGGATGGCTGAGTTGGCCGCGACCGACGAGAGCGATGCGGTGACCACGGTCTCGACCTCGACGGCCGAGGCCGAGTGGAAGGTCGGCGCCGTCCAGGTTGCCGAGGACGGCTCGCAGACCTTCGAGTTGGTCGGACCGGACGGACAATCGTGGCCCGTCTCGCTTCGCCTCCCCGGTCGATACAACGTGGCCAACGCAGCCTTGGCACTGACTGTCAGCTTCGCGGCCGGACTCGATCCGGACGCTGCTGTTCGAGCACTCGGAACGGTGGATGTCCCCGGACGGGTCCAGCGGATCGACCGTGGGCAGAGCTTCCTGGCAGTCGTCGACTACGCCCACAAACCGGCAGCGCTCGAAGCCGTGATCGCCACCCTGCGCAATCAGGTTCCCGGCCGAGTGGCTGTGGTCGTCGGTGCGGGCGGTGACCGCGACGCCGGCAAACGCACCCTCATGGGCGAAGCTGGTGCGAGGGGCGCAGACCTGCTGGTCGTCACCGACGACAACCCGCGCACCGAGGATCCCGCGAAAATTCGCGCTTCGGTTATGCAAGGCGCCATCGACGTTCCCGAATCCGAACGCGGCGAGATTCGCGAAGTGGGGGACAGGGCGCTCGCGATCGAGCAAGCAGTCCGGTGGGCGCAGCCAGGCGACGTAGTACTGGTGGCAGGCAAAGGCCACGAAGTGGGTCAAGAAATCGACGGGGTCAAACACCCATTCGACGACCGCGAGGTGTTGGGCGAAATGATCGGCCGATTCGCGATCAACACAGCACATGGAGGCAAGCAATGATCCCGATGACGCTCTCTCGGATCGCCGAGATCGTCGGAGGAACCCTGCATGACGTCGACGATCCGTCGACTCAGGTGACAGGAACCGTCGAATTCGATTCGCGCAAGGCTGGTCCAGGTGGACTGTTTCTCGCACTCCCCGGCGCACGCGTCGACGGTCACGACCATGCGGAAGCGGCGGTGGCCGCCGGTGCGGTGGCGGTGCTAGCAGCGCGGCCGGTCGGGGTTCCGGCGATAGTTGTCCCGTCGGTACCGAACGACGGTCCGAGCGCTGTGATGTTGCTCGAACATGACACAGACGGATCCGGGGCTGCCGTCTTGCATGCCCTCGGCCTCCTGGCCAGGGCCGTGGTCGACGAACTGGCAGCAGAGGGGTCGGCTTCGGGGGGCGGGCTGACGCTGGTCGGTGTCACTGGTTCGGCAGGCAAGACCTCGACCAAGGACCTGATTGCGGCGCTGCTTCGCGAACGCGGTGAGGTGGTCGCCCCACCAGGCTCGTTCAACAACGAACTGGGTTTGCCGTGGACTGTGCTCCGCGCCGACGAGAAGACCCGCTTCCTGGTCCTCGAGATGTCGGCCCGCGGGGTCGGTCACGTCGGCGAACTGACCAAGATCGCGCCGCCGAAGATCGGCGTCGTTCTCAATGTCGGCACCGCCCATCTCGGTGAATTCGGTTCGCGTGAAGCGATCGCGGTCGCCAAAGGTGAACTGGTGGAAGCACTCCCGTCGGCAGCCGACGGTGGAGTTGCGGTCCTCAACGCCGACGACCGCATGGTCGCCGCAATGGCGAGTCGAACCAAGGCCCGGATCGTATTCGTCGGTCAGTCCGAAGACTGCGACGTTCGGGCGACCGACGTGGTTGTCGACGACCAGGCCCGGGCTTCCTTCACGCTGAACTGTTCACAGGGTTCTGCGCGTATTCGCCTGGCCGTTCACGGCGAACATCACGTGAGCAACGCTCTTGCCGCGGCGGCCGTCGCACTCGAGAACGGCCTCGCGGTTGCAGACATTGCGCGTGTCCTCGAGGGCACGAAGGCAGCGTCCGCGAGGCGGATGGAAGTCACCGAGCGCGCCGACGGCGTCACCGTCGTCAACGACAGTTACAACGCCAATCCCGATTCCATGCGCGCTGCGCTCAAAGCGTTGGTGTCCATGGCGCGATCGGATCGGCACTTCGGGCGCCGTAGCTGGGCTGTGCTCGGTGAGATGGGTGAACTCGGGCCGGAATCGGTCGTCGAGCATGACGCGATCGGTCGCTTGGCCGTCAGACTCGATGTCAGCAAGTTGATCGTCGTCGGAACGGGCCGCACCTCGCGTGCGATGCATCAAGGTGCGGTGATGGAGGGGTCGTGGGGTGACGAGTCCGTCGTCGTGCCAGACGCAGCTGCGGCAATCGCCATTCTCGAAGCGGAACTCGAACCGGGCGATCTCGTCCTGGTGAAGGCGTCCAAGTCGGTTGAACTGTGGACGGTCGCCGAAGCGATTCTGGTCGCAACGCCCAGCGACAACACCGGTGACGCGAACACCGATGGCGAGAACGGCGGGGATTCGCAGTGATCCAGATTCTTCTCGCCGCAGGCATCGCGCTGGCGGTCTCCATCATGCTCACGCCGATCCTGATCAAGGCGTTCTCGAAACAAGGTTTCGGGCAGGAGATCCGAACCGAAGGTCCAGCCAGTCACCAGGCCAAGCGCGGCACTCCCACGATGGGCGGCGTCGCGATCCTGACCGGAATCTGGGCCGGCTATCTCGGCTCACACCTCATCGGTCTCGGCATGGACAACGCGGAGGGACCGTCGGCGTCCGGCCTACTCGTGCTCGGTCTGACCACCGCGCTCGGTGGAGTCGGTTTCCTCGACGACTTCATCAAGATCCGCAAGCAGCGCAATCTGGGACTGAACAAGACAGCGAAGCTGGTCGGCCAGTTCGTCGCTGCCATTGCCTTCGGAATCTTGGCCCTTCAGTTCCGCGGTGACGACGGGCTGACTCCGGGCAGTGTTCATCTGTCGTACGTCCGCGACATCGCCACCGTCTCACTCGGTTCCGTGGTCTTCATCGCCTTTTGCTACCTACTGGTCAGCGCCTGGTCCAATGCCGTCAACCTGACCGACGGCCTCGACGGATTGGCCGCCGGAGCGATGAGTTTCGTTCTCGGCGCCTACGTCATCATCACGTTCTGGCAGTTCCGCTACTCGTGCGAGACGAATCCCGGTAAGGGTTGCTACGACGTACGAGACCCGCTCGATCTCGCGGTGCTCTGCGCGGCCGGCGCCGGCGCGTGCATCGGTTTCCTCTGGTGGAATGCCGCACCCGCCAAGATCTTCATGGGCGACACCGGTTCTCTTGCCCTCGGCGGCATGCTCGCCGGATTGTCGATCACCACAAGCACGGAACTGTTGATGGTGGTCATCGGTGCACTGTTCGTCGCGGAGGCCGCGTCGGTGGTGATCCAGGTAGCGGTGTTCCGGTCCAGCCGACGGCGGGTCTTCCGAATGGCGCCGTTCCATCACCACTTCGAACTCGCCGGGTGGGCTGAAACCACGGTCATCATCAGATTCTGGTTGCTGGCGGCTATTGCGTCGGCTATCGGATTGGCACTCTTCTACAGCGAATACCTCGCAGCGCTCGGAGGCTGAAAACCATGACCAGCTCAGCGGATTCCGAGAACGACCTGTCCTGGCTCCGCGGTACGCGAGTGCTGGTCGCCGGAGGGCGGGTGTCCGGTCAAGCGACCATCGAACCTCTCGTCGCGCTCGGCGCTGTCGTGACGGTCGCCGATTCGACCCTCGACTTCGCGCAGCGCTGCGCCGAACTCGGCGCGGACATGGTGACCACCACCTCGATCGAGGATGCCCCGGATTCGATCACCGAGTACGGGCTCGTCGTCACCAGTCCGGGCTTTCGGCCGGACGCACCGATCCTTGCAGCGGCCGCCGGTCACGGGATTCCCATCTGGGGAGACGTCGAGTTCTCGTGGCGCGTCGACCACAGCGGGCACTTCGGCGGACCCCGTAAATGGCTCGTCGTGACGGGGACGAACGGAAAGACCACGACGACGTCGATGCTGGCCTCGATTCTCGACGCCGCCGGAGTTGTCGGCCGAGCCTGCGGGAACATCGGGCTTCCGATACTCGAGGCACTCGCCGAGACGTCGCCGCGCGTGGAGTACCTCGCTGTCGAACTGTCGTCTTTCCAATTGCACTGGGCACCCTCGGTGCGTCCGGATGCCGGCGTGGTCCTCAATGTCGCCGAGGATCACCTCGACTGGCACGGCGGAATGAGCGCGTACGCCGAGGCCAAGTCGCGGGCGCTGAGTGGAAAGGTCGCGGTGGTCGGCCTCGATGACGCAATCGCTTCCGAACTGGGAACTCGCGCAACTGCAGACATTGTCACCGGGTTCAGATTGGGTGAACCGGGCGAAGGAGAACTGGGTGTCGAAGCGGGGCACCTCGTGGACAACGCTTTCGGCGATCACGTCCGCTTGGCCGAAGCAGCTTCCATAGATCCGGCCGGCCCGGCAGGCGTCATGGACGCGCTGGCCGCTGCCGCTTTGGCGCGGGCACTCGGATTCGAGGCCGACGTCGTCGAACGCGGTCTGGCCGCACACAAGGTCGGCCCACACCGAGGGGCCCTGGTCGGTCGTGTCGGGTCCGTTGTGTACATCGACGATTCCAAGGCCACCAATCCGCACGCAGCCAGGCCGTCGATACTCGCGCACGACCGCGTCGTCTGGGTTGCAGGCGGTCTACTCAAGGGCGCAAGCGTCGAGCAGTTGGTGAGCGAAGTGGGGCCGAGACTGTCCGGCGCCGTTCTTCTCGGCCGTGACGCCGGTGTGATCGAGGACGCGCTGGCGCGACACGCGCCCGATGTTCCCGTGGTGCACGTGCTGTCGGGGGACGATGAAGTGGTGAGCGAAAACAGCAGCAACTCGACTCTCACCATCCGGCTGCCGTCGGGTGCCGACGCGGATGCCGTCATGGCCGCAGTGGTCGTCGAAGCTGCCGAGTTGGCGTCCCCCGGTGATGCAGTTGTACTTGCCCCGGCCGCCGCGTCCTTGGACATGTTCGCCAGCTACGGACATCGTGGCGACAGTTTCGCCGCCGCCGTAGCCGCATTACCCGATCCGTTCACGGATTCGCCTGGCCAAGCCGGGAACTTGCTATGACCAAGGGTCCCAAGACCCGGATCGGTGCCTGGTTGGCGCGGCCGTTGGCGTCGTTCCACCTGGTGGTGACGATTGCCACGATGTTGACTGTCTTGGGGCTCGTGATGGTTCTGTCGGCGTCGAGCGTCGAGCAGTACGTGTCCGGTGGCTCGGCATATTCGTTGTTCACCCAGCAGTTGATCTTCGCGATTCTCGGGGCGGTGCTCTTCTACGTCGCGCTGCGGATCCCGGCGAGAGTGCTCCGGCAGTATTCGTTTCCGCTGTTCGTCGTCGTGCTGATCATGCTGGTACTCGTCCTGATTCCGGGAATCGGCACCGAAGCGCAGGGTGCGCGTCGCTGGTTCAACGTCGGTGGATTCTCGGTGCAACCATCGGAAATCATGAAGGTCGCCTTGGCGATCTGGGGCGCGCATCTGTTGGCCTCGAGGCGTCCGGACGACCGATCCGTGAAGTCGATCCTGATTCCGCTCGTGCCCGCTGCGATGCTGGTCTTCGCCTTGGTCGTCGCGCAGCCGAACCTCAGTACGACCATCGCACTGGGAATCATCGTCGGGGCCTTGCTGTGGTTCGGTGGGCTTCCACTGAAACTCTTCGGCTCGATCGCGCTGACAGGCGTTGTCGGCGCCGCTGTCCTGGCCATGACGGCGGGTTATCGATCCGACCGAGTCCAGGCCTTCTTCAACAAGAGCGATGACCTGCAGGGCAACAACTATCAGGCCAAGCAGGCTTTGTATTCGCTCGCTGACGGCGGCGTTTTCGGTCGCGGACTCGGGCAGAGCGTCGCCAAATGGAACTACCTACCGAACGCTCACAACGACTTCATCTTCGCGATCATCGGTGAAGAGCTGGGATTTGTCGGCTGCGCAGTGGTGATCGGTTTGTTCGCTGTATTCGTGTACACGGGATTGCGGATCGCAGCCCGCAGCATCGATCCGTTCTGGCGGCTTCTGTCGGCCACCGCAACTACCTGGATCGTCGGCCAGGCGATGATCAACATCGGTTACGTCATCGGACTGCTGCCGGTGACCGGACTCCAGTTGCCCTTGGTCTCCGCCGGTGGTTCGTCCTTGGCGATCACGCTGTTCATGTTCGGGGTCATCGCCAATGCAGCGCGCCACGAGCCAGAAGCAGTTGCCGCTCTGAACTCCGGGCAGGACGGCAAGATCTCGAAGTTGCTCAGACTGCCCAAGCCGGTGCTGTACCACCCGCCGTCAGGGGGCCGGCCTATCCGTCGACCGAAGCCCGCACGACAGATCGAACCGGCACGCGGACGCGACGGCCGGCGCGCGATCGAGACGGGCGATCGACGCAAGCGGGCAGATCAAGGCGCTCGCCCTTCCTCGGATTCCAACCGAGGTGCGGCCGCTGGGTCACGGAAGCGCACCGCGGGAGGGCAGAATGGTCAGCGTCGGCAGGCGCCGACACGTAGGGCACAAGATCCACGAGAAGTTCGAGAGCGAGGAATTCGTAGGTGAGCGGCAACAAATCGGCTCTGTCGGTAGTGGTGGCAGGGGGAGGCACGGCTGGTCACATCGAACCCGCACTTGCGGTCGCGGACGCGGTCAAGGCCGCTCAGCCCGACACCAGGATCACCGCACTCGGGACAGCACGTGGTCTCGAAACCACCTTGGTGCCTGCCCGCGGGTACACACTCGAGCTCATTCCGCCGGTTCCGCTTCCTCGTAAGCCCACGATGGATCTGGTGAAATTGCCGACACGCATCCTCGCCTCGGTGCGCAAGACCCGTGAGGTACTCGATTCCGTCGACGCCGACGTGATCGTCGGTTTCGGTGGTTACGTCGCGCTTCCGGCGTATCTTGCCGCACGTGGCGGTGTTCTTCGGCGCCGCCGCAAGATTCCGATCGTCATCCACGAGGCGAACGCCAGTGCCGGTATCGCGAACAAGATCGGTGCTCGCCTGGCGACGCGGGTGCTTGCTGCTGTTCCGGGTTCCGGAGTGAAGAACCGCGGCGATCAGGACGCCGAGATCGTCGGCATCCCGGTTCGCGCGTCGATCGCCAATTTCGATCGAGCGGGACTCCGCTCGCAAGCTCGCGAGTACTTCGGACTGCCTCAGGACGGTCCCGTTCTGCTCGTCTTCGGCGGATCGCAAGGCGCGAAGTCGCTCAACGACGCGGTGTCCGGAGCAGCGGAAGAACTGGCGAAGGCCGGGATCTCGGTCCTTCACGCACACGGACCCAAGAACTCCCTCGAGGTCACGCAGTACTCGCAGACGGCACCGTATGTGGCTGTTCCTTATCTTTCGCGGATGGATCTCGCGTATGCCGCAGCCGACGCGACGATCTGTCGTTCGGGCGCGATGACGGTCGCCGAGGTCTCGGCGGTCGGACTACCGGCCGTTTACGTTCCGCTGCCGCACGGCAACGGTGAACAGGAACTCAACGCGAAACCCGTTGTCGCAGCGGGCGGCGCGATCATCGTCTCCGACAACGAGCTCACGCCGACGTTCGTCGCCGGCACCGTCGTCCCGATGCTGAGCGACAGCGTGCGTCTCGACAAGATGAGCAGTGGCGCTGCCAATGTCGGGCACCGCACGGCGGCAACAGAGATCGCACGGATCGTGCTCGACATCGCGGCAAAGGAAAACGCCGTCCAGGAAAATGCAAGGGGAAACCGATGACCGCGCTGCCCGCCCACCTCGAGCGAGTACACATGGTCGGAATCGGCGGTGCCGGTATGTCCGGCATCGCTCGAATTCTGCTTTCCCGCGGGGGCCTTGTCTCGGGTTCGGACGCCAAGGAGAGCCGAGGAGTCCTGGCGCTTCGTGCACGCGGGGCACAGGTCCGGATCGGCCACGACGCCGATGCTCTCGACCTGCTGCCAGGTGGACCGACCGTCGTCGTCACGACGCACGCAGCTATCCCGAAGGACAACCCGGAACTCGTCGAGGCCGCTCGCCGCGGAATCCCGGTGATTCTTCGGCCGGCTGTCCTTGCATCACTCATGCAGGGCAATCGCACGTTCCTGGTTTCGGGAACACACGGCAAGACGTCGACGACCTCGATGCTCGTGGTCGCCCTGCAGCACTGCGGTTTCGACCCCTCGTTTGCCGTTGGCGGCGAACTCAACGAGGCGGGCACGAATGCCCATCACGGCAGCGGTGACGTTTTTGTCGCCGAGGCGGACGAGAGCGACGGGTCGCTGCTTCAGTACGACCCCAACGTGATCGTCGTGACCAACATCGAGGCCGATCACCTCGACTACTTCGGCAGCGTCGAAGCGTATGTGAAGGTGTTCGACGATTTTGTCGACAAGCTACGTCCGGGTGGACTCTTGATTGCTTGCCTCGACGATCCGGGATCTGCGGATCTCGCGAAGCGAATCGTGGCCTCGGGTCGTTCGGACATCCGTGTGCTCGGTTACGGATCAGCGGATGCGCAGGAAGTAGAAGCGGGCACTGCCTTCGAGCCTGTCGACGGCGTCGAGGTCGGAGTCCGACTACTGGGCTTCCATGCACACGACGTCGGGGGAGTCCTGCAGTTCCAACTGGCCGGTGAGAGCGCCGCGCGAACCGTGCGGATGGCAGTGCCGGGTCGGCACATGGCGCTCAACGCACTTGCCGCCCTGCTGGCCGCCCGTGATGCGGGCGCCGAGACCGAGGAGATCGTCGAGGGGCTCGCCGGATTCGGTGGCGTCCACCGCCGCTTCCAGTTCACCGGCCGCGAGCGTGGTGTCCGGGTGTTCGACGACTACGCCCACCATCCGACCGAAGTTCGCGCGGTTCTCGGCGCGGCCGCGGATCTGGTTCGACCGGAAGATGATTCGTCGTCGACCAATTCGGCAGCCGGACGTGTGATCGTGGTCTTCCAACCTCACCTCTATTCGCGCACAGCGGCATTTGCCGTGGAGTTCGCGCAGGCACTGGACTTGGCCGACGAGGTAGTGGTTCTCGATGTCTACGGTGCTCGCGAAGAGCCGATGCCGGGAGTCAGCGGTGCGCTTGTCGCTCAATCGGTCACCAAACCTGTTCACTATCAACCCGATCTGTCGCAGGCACCGAAGCAGGTGGCGGCGTTGGCTCACCCCGGCGACATCGTCATCACGATGGGCGCCGGTGACGTGACCATGCTCGGCAAACAGATCCTCGATGCTTTGCGTTCGGCGCCGCATCCCGCGCCGCGATGACACCCGACGCACGAAGTCGTCGCGGGCGTCGAGATCCTCAGGCCAGGCGAGCCACCAGTACGCGTCGGCGCAGTACTCGCACCGAATCGCGATATTCGACGCGGTCGACGGAGCCGGCTCCCGAACCCACGCCGACTCGTAAGTGGTTCAAGCGACCGCTGATCGTGGCACCGCTGGCAATCGTGCTGGTGGTGGGAATTGCGCTGACGGCCTGGTTGTCTCCGGTGCTCTCGGTCCGGGGCACCGAAGTTCTCGGTGCGACGACGGTCAGTGAGGAACAGATCCTTTCGCTCCTGGCAGTACCGACCGGTCAGCCGTTGATGCGGGTCGACACCGGCGCCGCCGCCGCACGTGTAGCGACGATTCCGAAGGTGGCCTCCGCCCGAGTTCAGCGGATGTATCCGTCGACCATTCGCGTCACCGTCACCGAACGGGTACCGGTTGTCTTCGTCGACTCACCCGAGGGGGCACACCTGCTGGACGAGAAGGGTGTCGACTTCGAGATGGGAGTCCCGCCGCCGGGGGTTCCGCGTCTGGTGACACCGACGCCTGGATGGAACGACGAGCCGACGCTTGCCGCGCTCGAGGTGTTGTCGGTGTTGCCGCCGGATCTGAGATTTCAGGTGGGAGAGGTTGCCGCTCGGTCGATTTCGAGTGTCACGCTGACTCTGCTCGACGGTCGCGTCGTAAACTGGGGCGGTGTCGAGCACTCGGATCGTAAGGCTGCCGTGACGCTTCCTCTGTTGACTCAACCGGGGCAGACGTACGACGTGTCCAGTCCTGATCTTCCGACGGTCCGATAGCGCACGGTGCACCCGTGCGCCGGTGCGTGGCAAATACTTCGGTGTGTCTCGGCGCGCCTAATGGCGGAACGCGACGACGGTGCATAGCGTTTCGTTTCAGATCGAATACTTGACATAACTCTAACCCTGTGGTTGAGGTTTAGAGTTTATCTCGAACACCAGCAGTAACAAATACACCAGCAGTGACAAATACAGCAGCAGTAAAAAGACAGCAGCACTGACAAACAGCGTGAAACACGACACGGAAGGCGAGAGCCGATGACGCCCCCGCACAACTACCTCGCCGTAATCAAGGTCGTCGGCATCGGCGGCGGCGGCGTGAACGCAGTCAACCGCATGATCGAACAGGGACTCAAGGGAGTCGAGTTCATCGCGGTCAACACGGACGCGCAAGCCCTTCTGATGAGTGACGCCGACGTCAAGCTCGACGTCGGTCGTGAATTGACCCGTGGCCTCGGCGCCGGTGCTGACCCTGAAGTGGGTCGCAAGGCAGCCGAAGATCACAAGGACGAGATCGAAGAGGTCATCAAGGGCGCCGACATGGTGTTCGTGACCGCAGGCGAGGGTGGTGGCACCGGAACCGGTGGTGCCCCTGTCGTGGCAAGCATCGCCCGGAAGCTGGGCGCACTCACCGTCGGCGTCGTGACTCGGCCGTTCTCCTTCGAGGGCAAGCGTCGTGGGGGACAGGCGGATACCGGAATCCAGGCGCTCCGCGAGTCCTGCGACACGCTGATCGTCATTCCCAACGATCGCCTGCTCCAGTTGGGTGACGCGGCCGTCAGCCTCATGGACGCCTTCCGCAGCGCCGACGAGGTTCTCCTCAACGGTGTCCAGGGCATCACCGACCTCATCACCACCCCGGGTCTGATCAACGTCGACTTCGCGGACGTCAAGGGTGTCATGTCCGGTGCAGGCAGTGCGTTGATGGGCATCGGATCCTCACGTGGTGAGGGACGCGCGATCAAGGCGGCGGAATCTGCGATCAATTCGCCTCTCCTCGAAGCATCGATGGAAGGCGCCCGCGGCGTGCTCCTGTCGATCGCCGGTGGTAGCGATCTGGGTCTGTTCGAGATCAACGAGGCGGCTTCGCTGGTGCAGGAAGCCGCGCACATCGACGCCAACATCATCTTCGGAACGGTCATCGACGATTCACTCGGTGACGAGGTTCGTGTGACGGTCATCGCTGCGGGATTCGACGGAGGAGCTCCGGCTCGTCGTCCCGTGGAGTCGACCGCACAGGGACGTGGAGCTATCGGCGCCGGGCGCGCGGGTGAGGTCGGCCGGTCACCGGTGGCCGCCGAACCTGCTGGCGAGCAGCCGATTTCCGCAGCGCGCGAGACGACGGGCTCGGGTAGCTTGCCTCCGATCGGTGGCCCACGCCATGCGCCGGTCCAGGAAGACGAGGGCGACGACGACGTCGATGTGCCTGTCTTCATGCGTCGCTGACGCAGGGCTACAAACAGTTTCGAGAACAGGGTGCCCGGAATTTCTGGGTACCCTGTTCTTGACTGGATGTCCGGTCACGTCTGAGCCGGACGACAACTTTCGACGTTTGTGAGCACACTTATCTTGAGTACCGAGAAGTCGACCACCCGCACCCGCATTCGCCGCGTCGTGACCAGCCGAGCCGGTGGTGTTTCCGCGTCGCCGTACGAGTCGTTCAATCTCGGCGATCACGTCGGAGACGATCCGGCAGCCGTCGAGGCGAATCGCCGTCGTCTGGCACGCGAAATAGGCGTCGAGCCTGACCATCTCGTGTGGATGGAACAGATCCACTCGCGCAACGTCACTGTCGTGACGGAACCGACCGACGAAGTGATTCCCGTGACGGACGCTCTGGTCACCACCGTTCCCGGCCTGGCGCTCGCCACCCTCAGCGCAGACTGTGTTCCCGTTCTGCTCTCCGACGAGGAGGCCGGTGTGATCGCGGCAGTTCATGCCGGACGGATCGGTGCCCGCATCGGTATCGTCCCGCGTGTCCTCGCGGAGATGGTGCGACAGGGCGCGGACGTCTCACGTATCGGTGCCTTCCTCGGCCCGGCAGCGAGCGGACGCCAGTACGAGGTTCCCGCCGCGATGCGTGCGGACGTGGAAAAGCACTTGCCGGGCAGCGCAACTCGCACCGAGAAGGGCACGCCGGGACTCGATCTGCGTGCGGGACTGCGTAAGCAGTTGCTCGCCGCGGGTGTGTCCGGTGTTGCCGAGGACCCGCGGTGCACGATCGAGGATCGCGCGTTGTTCAGTCATCGCCGAGAATCTCTGACCGGGCGTCAAGCTGCAGTGATCTGGATGGAAGCGCCCGCAGCGCAGGAAACCGTCTAGGCAGAAATGCGCCAGACGGATATGCGGCTGACAGAAATATCGACGGCACTCGACTCGGTGCGTGCGCGGCTGGCGGCCGCCTGCCTTGCCGCCGGTCGTGAAGTTTCCGACGTAGCACTGCTGCCTGTTACCAAATTCTTTCCGGCGTCCGACGCCCGAATCCTGTACGAACTGGGTTGCCGTGAATTCGGTGAGTCTCGTGAGCAGGAAGCAGTGGAGAAGGTCGCGGACTTCGACGGCGCTGCACAGAGCGGCGCGATCGACGATCCGGTTCGTTGGCACATGATCGGGCAGTTGCAGCGCAACAAAGCGCGTTCGGTAGCGAAGTGGGCCTACACAATTCACTCGGTGGACAGTGCACGACTGGCCGATGCACTCGATCGGGCGGCGCTCGGAGCTTTGTCCGACGGGGAGCGTAAAGCGCCGCTGCGGGTGCTCATCCAGGTAAGTCTCGACGGAGACCCTGCGCGTGGCGGAGTTCCGACGGGAGAGCTAACTCCTCTCGCCGAGCGGATCGAATCAGCCGAAGGTCTCGAATTTGCGGGACTGATGGCCGTCCCGCCACTTGGATCAGATCCGGACGAGCAGTTCGAAATCCTCCGCAGGGCACATCTTTTGATTCTCGAATCGCATCCCCGGGCAACCGAACTCTCGGCTGGCATGACCGGTGATCTGGAGGCCGCAGTGCGCCACGGATCAACGTGCGTGCGTGTCGGAACCGCACTGCTCGGCTCACGACCAGTAATCTCGAGGTGATCGCTCAGGTGATCGCCCAACCCGTCCACACCGCTGCGACCGGTCGCAGTCGGATTGATTCCGCCGCGCCAAGGAAGGTCGATCAATGAGCAACCTGCATAAGTTCAAGGCTTACTTCGGCATGGTTCCCCTCGATGACTACGAGGACGAATACGTGGAGGAGCCCGATCAGGCTCGCCGCGCACCCCGTCGTAGTCACGACGGCTATGCCGAGCGCGACGACCGCGAGTTCGTCGAACCTGCCTTCTCGAAGGCGAGCTACGCGCCCAGTCGTCGTGACGAAGAGGACGCGGAGTTCGATCGCTACGATTCCCGGCCCCGCGTCGACACCGTTCCCAGCCGCAGTAGCCGCCCGGCGATGGCGCCGCGTCCGGCAAGCCGTGGAAACCTCGCGGTCGACGCCCGTGCAGAGCGGCCCGAAGCGCGACGTGCGCCTGTTGTCGATGACGGCGGCCCGCTCGCCAAGATCACGACACTGCGTCCGCAGAGCTACGCAGAGGCCCGCACCATCGGTGAGCGGTTCCGCGACGGCACCCCCGTCATCATGGATCTGGTCGACATGAGCAACGCCGACGCGAAGCGTCTGGTCGATTTCGCGGCCGGCCTGGCGTTCGCATTGCGTGGTTCTTTCGACAAGGTAGCCACCAAAGTGTTTCTTCTCTCACCGGCTGACATCGACGTTTCCGCTGAGGAACGCCGTCGTATCGCGGAGACGGGTTTCTACAGCCAGAAATGATGGTCTCGACCGCAGTCCGGCCCCTGAGCAGGGGTGACGTGAGCACATTCGAACGGCGGCCCGTCTCGGCGGACGCCGCATTCGGACCCATCGCCGGCCGTTACAAGACGGACTCGATGCGGGCCGGTTCCGGAATTGCTGCGGTGTGTCTGTTTTGGACACACCGCAGAAGTCAGGCAGAGTGAGGGTGTGGACGCGCTTCTCTCTGTGATCTATCTGGTGCTGGTTGTCTTCTGGCTGTTGCTGATCGGCAGAGTGATCGTCGAGTTCGTTCGTTCGTTTGCCAGAGATTGGCGACCGACCGGATTGGTCGCAGTCATTCTCGAAACCATTTTTACGATCACCGATCCTCCGGTGAAACTGCTCCGCAGGTTGATCCCCCCGATCAACCTCGGTGGAGTTCGCTTGGATCTATCCATCATGGTCTTGCTTTTCATCGTCATCATCCTGATGTCGGTTGTTCGCTGAGCGCAGTCCGAGTGAGTGGTATGCCAGAATGGAAGCCATAACTCATCCGGTGGTTCGCCACTACGTAGACTGTGTTGCAACTGAATGCTTGCTAGACCGCCAAATGACGCGTGAAGGGATCCTTCCATGCCGCAACTGACTCCAGCTGACGTGCACAACGTTGCGTTCAGCAAGCCGCCTATCGGCAAGCGTGGCTACAACGAGGACGAGGTCGACGCATTCCTCGACCTCGTCGAGCAGGCGCTGTCGCAGCTCATCGAAGAGAATGCGGACCTGCGCCAGCGCGTAGGTGAGCTGGATCAGGAGCTCGCGGCTGCCAAGAAGTCGCCGGCACCTGCTCCGCAGGCAGCACCCGTCGCAGCGCAGCCCAAGCCGGAGCCCGCTCGGGTCGTCGAACCGCCCAAGCCTGCACCCGTTGCAGCTCCGGTTCCCGCCGCCGCTGCCGTTGCAGCGCCGCAGAGTGGCGACACCCACATGCAGGCCGCGAAGGTCCTCGGACTGGCTCAGGAGATGGCGGATCGCCTCACCAACGATGCCAAGACCGAATCCGAGCAGCTGCTCGGCAGTGCTCGCACCAACTCCGAGCAGCTCATGAGCGAGGCTCGCAGCAAGGCCGACGGCATGATCGCGGATGCGCGCAACAAGTCGGAGGCAATGCTGACCGACGCTCAGACTCGCTCCGAGACCCAGCTTCGCCAGGCTCAGGAGAAGGCAGATGCTCTCAAGGCAGACGCCGAGAAGAAGCACACCGAAATCATGGCGACCATCAACCAGCAGCGTTCGGTCCTCGAGGGCCGTATCGAGCAGCTCAAGACGTTCGAACGTGAGTACCGGGTGCGCCTGAAGTCCTACCTGGAATCGCAGCTCGAAGAGCTCGAACAGCGTGGCTCGGCCGTTCCGGTCGACGGTGGACAGGATTCCTACAGCCCGTCCTTCGCCAAGGGAAACAGCTGACCGAGAGCGCCCCGTCGGCTCAGCTATCGGACCGGACAAAGGTTGATACGTGCTGGTCGTGACGTTGGTTCTCGCGGGAGTTGGCTTCGCTCTCCTGATCGTTGCCCTGACCACAGGGTCGCTGATCTGGGCGTGGGCATGTATCGCGATTTGTGTAGCAGGTGCCGTCCTCCTGCTGGTCAGTGCGCTGACCAGCAGGAAGGCGGTTCCTTCGTTGGATGACCCGGTATCGGGCAGCGGCGTGTCGTCGTCTTATGGTCGAGTCGAGAGTTCCTCGGATTCCTCGTCCGATGATGCAGCTACTGCAAACGACGACAATCAGGGAAACCACGGCGGGTCGCCGGGTGCCCCCGACAAGACCTAGGGCGAGTTCCGACAAGGTCCAGGACGAGTATTAGACTGTCCAACACGAATACCAGGCTGTGATCCGGCAATCACCGGGGAGCTTTCGGAAGAACGGTTGTCGACGCTTTCGTACGTGTCGAGGACCCAGTAGAACCGAACGGGTGAGCCCGTCACAGCTCGATCGAGTGGCAGCTCGAGATCCGGTGTGAAAGCACGGATCTGCGGGGTGCAAACGGGGTGGTACCGCGGTGTCGGCGCACAAGCGTCACGTCGTCCCCGTGCCGAGTTCCGACTGGCACGAGGAGATCGCCATGGCGAGTAACGGGTATCCCAAAGTCGACTACGGTGTCCCCGCCGACACCGGAGTCAAGTTCCCCGAACTGGAACAGAAAGTCCTGAAACAGTGGGACGACGACGACACCTTCCGTGCGTCGGTTTCCAATCGGGACGGTAATGAAGAGTTCGTTTTCTACGACGGACCGCCATTCGCAAACGGTTTGCCGCACTACGGCCACCTGCTGACGGGGTACGTCAAGGACCTGGTGCCGCGCTTCCAGACAATGCGTGGACGCAAGGTCGAACGACGCTTCGGCTGGGATTGCCACGGCCTTCCGGCAGAGCTCGAAGCGGAGAAGCAGCTCGGCATCAAGGACAAGGCCGAGATCGAAGTCATGGGTCTGGCCAAGTTCAACGAGTACTGCAAGGCCTCGGTGCTCAAGTACACCGACGAGTGGCGTGACTACGTCACCCGCCAGGCGCGCTGGGTCGATTTCGACAACGACTACAAGACCCTGGACGTCGACTTCATGGAGTCCGTCATGTGGGCCTTCAAGGAGCTGCACGACAAGGGCCTGATCTATCAGGGCTTCCGTGTGCTGCCCTACAGCTGGTACGAGCAGACTCCACTGTCCAATCAAGAGACTCGCCTCGACGATGCGTACAAGATGCGTCAGGATCCTGCAGTCACGGTCGACATGCCGCTGGTCGCTCCGGGTTCACCCCTCGACGGCGCAAACGCGATCATCTGGACCACGACTCCGTGGACACTGCCGTCCAACTTGGCCACTGCGGTTCATCCCGAGGTCGACTACGTCCAGGTGCTCGGCGAGGACGGAAAGCGGTACGTGCTCGCAGAAGCACGGGTAGCTCATTACGCACGTGAGCTGGGGGAGGACCCCGAGGTCGTTTCCCGTCACAAGGGCGCCGAACTGGTCGGACTGTCGTACACACCGCCGTTCGACTTCTTCCTCGGACATCCGAATGCGCACGTCGTGCTCTCGGCGGACTACGTGACAACCGACTCCGGAACCGGAATCGTCCACCTCGCACCGGCTTTCGGTGAAGAGGATATGGACGTGGCCACGGCCAACGGTATCGAGGTCGTACAGCCGCTCGATCCGGGTGGAAAGTTCACCTCGATGGTTCCGCCGTACGAGGGTCTGATGGTGTTCGACGCCAACCCGGTCATCATCAAGGACCTCAAGGCTGCCGGAAAGCTGCTGCGGCACGAGACGATCGAGCACTCGTACCCACACAGTTGGCGCAGTGGGCAGCCGCTGATCTACATGGCGGTCCCCTCGTGGTTCGTCGCGGTCACCAAGTTCCGAGATCGCATGGTCGAGCTGAACAAGGACATCACGTGGGTGCCCGAGCACATCCGTGACGGCCAGTTCGGCAAGTGGCTCGAAGGTGCACGAGACTGGAACATCAGCCGAAACCGTTACTGGGGCAGCCCGATCCCGGTGTGGGTGTCGGACGATCCGCAGTACCCGCGTACGGACGTGTACGGATCGCTCGATCAGTTGGAGGCAGACTTCGGCGTGCGTCCGACCGATCTGCATCGCCCGATGATCGACGACCTGGTTCGCCCGAACCCCGACGACCCGACCGGGAAGTCGATGATGCGCCGCGTTCCCGAGGTGCTCGACTGCTGGTTCGAATCCGGTTCGATGCCGTACGCGCAGGTGCACTACCCATTCGAGAACCGTGAATGGTTCGAGGGCCATTTCCCGGGCGATTTCATCGTCGAGTACAACGGGCAGACTCGCGGCTGGTTCTACACGCTGCACGTGCTGGCAACCGCACTCTTCGATCGTCCGGCGTTCAAAACCGTTGCTGCGCACGGCATCGTGCTGGGCGACGACGGACTGAAGATGAGCAAGTCCAAGGGCAACTACCCGGACGTGAAGGAGGTGTTCAACCGCGACGGCAGCGATGCCATGCGATGGTTCCTGATGTCTTCGCCGATCTTGCGCGGCGGAAACCTCATCGTGACCGAGCAGGGCATCCGCGAAGGCGTACGTCAGGCGTTGCTCCCGCTGTGGAACGCCTGGAGCTTCTTGCAGTTGTACGCGCCGGAATCCGGTGTGTGGCGTACCGATTCGGAGAACATCCTCGATCAGTACATCCTGGCCAAGCTCGCTACCACCCGCGACGTGATCACCGAGGCCCTCGAGGTCAACGACATCGCCGGCGCGTGCGACGAGCTTCGGTTGTTCTGTGATGCGCTCACCAACTGGTATGTGCGACGGTCTCGTTCGCGGTTCTGGGACGAGGATCGCGACGCGATAGACACCCTGCACACCGTGCTCGAGGTCGTGACGCGTCTCGCTGCGCCGCTGTTGCCGCTGGTGTCCGAGGTGATCTGGCGCGGGTTGACCGGGGAGCGCTCGGTTCACCTGGCTGATTGGCCCGAGGCGTCGGAGCTCCCCGCGAACCCCGAGCTGGTAGCGGCGATGGACGACGTCCGGACCGTGTGCTCCACGGTGCTGAGCCTGCGCAAGGCGCAGAATCTGCGTGTTCGTCTTCCGCTGCCCGAGGTCACGGTTGCGGCGCCGGATGCCGAGCGTCTGCGTCCGTTCCTCGGACTGATTGCCGACGAGGTCAACGTCAAGAAGGTCGATCTGACCGATGACGTCGACGTGCACGGGCGCTTCGAGATCGCGGTCAACGCGCGTGCTGCAGGACCGCGTCTGGGCAAGTCCGTTCAGACTGTCATCAAGGCGGTCAAGGCGGGCGACTGGACCGAGAACGCGGACGGCGTCGTGGTTGCGGCGGGCATCGAACTGCTGCCCGAGGAGTACACGCAGAAACTGGTTGCAGCCGAGCCTGATTCGACGGCTGCATTGCCAGACGGTGTGGGACTCGTCGTACTCGATTCCGTCGTGACGGAGGAACTCGAAGCCGAGGGCTGGGCGAAGGACCGTATCCGTCAGTTGCAGGATGCGCGTCGTGCCGCCGGTTTGGACGTCTCGGACCGGATCAACGTCGTACTCGAGGTTCCGCAGGACTGCAAGGAGTGGGCGGAGCGTCATCGCGAATTGATCGCCGGTGAGGTTCTGGCCACCTCGTTCTCGGTGGGTGAAGCGGGAGACGACGCCGTCGATCTCGGTGACGGTATCCGCGCCGCGATCACGAAGGTCTAATACCGCCGTAACTACTCCGGCTCCCCGATGAATGTCTGTATGTCGGGGTGCCGGAGTAGTTTGCTCTCATGAGTACGAGCAAGGAAACCGTGGCGCGCATTCTCGAGCAGTTGGAACCGCTCGACGTGCGGGCAAGGGCGATGTTCGGCGAGTACGGATTGTATTGCGACGAGAAGATCGTGGGCTTGATCTGCGGAGACGTTCTGTTCGTCAAACCCACCGAGGTCAGTACGGAGTTCGGATCAGAGGCCGATCTGGCTCCGCCGTACCCGGGAGCGAAGGATTACTACCGGGTGACGGAGGAACGGCTGCAGGACCTCGATCACCTGCACGCCTTCATTCAACGGACTGCCGACGTACTACCCCTGCCGAAGAAGAAGTCGCCCAAGAAGAAGGCGCGGACGTAAATTCTGCACCTACTTTTGAGAGAACCGTAACTCCCGATGAATCAAGGTGATCCCACACGAAGTCGCAGGTGGGTGCTGCATCTCGACATGGATGCGTTTTTCGCTTCCGCCGAGCAGTTGACGCGTCCCACGCTGCGAGGCCGGCCGGTGCTGGTCGGCGGCTTGGGTGGGCGCGGAGTGGTGGCCGGGGCAAGTTACGAAGCGAGAGTTTTCGGTGCGCGTTCGGCAATGCCGATGCACCAAGCACGCCGGGTGGTCGGTGGCGGAGCGGTGGTATTGCCGCCGCGGATGTCGTTGTATTCGGTTCTGAGTAAACGCACCTTCGACGCGTTGCGCCTTCGTATGCCGATCCTCGAGCAATTGTCGGTGGACGAGGCCTTCGGCGAACCAGTGGAATTGGCCGGAGTCGGGGCCGACGAGGTCCGCGCGTTTTGCGAGGACCTGCGGGCGTTGATCAAGGCCGAGACCGGGTTGGTCGCCTCGATCGGTGCCGGCGCAGGTAAGCAGGTCGCCAAGATCGCGTCGGGACTGGCAAAGCCCGACGGCGTCGCAGTGATTCCTCCCGGGATGCAGCACGAGTTGCTCGATCCTCTTCCGGTGCGAAAGCTGTGGGGGATCGGTCCTGTTGCCGAGGAAAAGCTCAAGCGTCTCGGCATCGAAACCATCGGAGGGTTTGCCCGCACTCCCATAGCCGAGGTGGCGTCGATACTCGGAACCACTGTCGGACCGGGGTTGCATCGGCTTGCGCAGGGGATCGACGATCGGCCGGTCGCCGAGCGTGCCGAATCCAAGCAGATCAGCGCGGAATCCACGTTCGCCGCAGACATCGTCACGATGGCACAATTGCGCGCGGCCGTCGAAAGTAGTGGTCGTGCAGCATTTTCCAGGCTGGAGAAGGACGGAAGAGCTGCTCGCACCGTCGTACTGAAGCTCAAGAAGTCCGACATGAGTATCTTGACTCGATCCGTGACGCTGCCGTTTGCCACGATCGACCGCCAAATCCTTATCGCGACCGCGCAGAAACAGGTCATCGATCCACAGGAATTGGGGCCGATTCGCCTGGTCGGTGTGGGATTCGCGGGTTTGTCCACCGTTCGGCAAGGATCACTTTTTCCCGAGTTGGATCAGGACGTTCCCGGCTATCCGGTCGAGACTCTCACGGGCGCCCTCGATGAGGCCGAACTCGACGTTCCGGTGGCCGCACGCGTCCCTCAGCGCTACTGGCACCCTGGTTTGGACGTGAAGCATCCAGAATACGGACACGGTTGGGTGCAGGGTGCCGGGCACGGAGTGGTGACAGTTCGCTTCGAAACCCGTTCCAGCGGAACGGGAATAGCCAAAACCTTCGCCGAATCGGATGAGGTGCTCGAGGTAGCAGATGCGGTCGACAGCCTTCTCTGAGGATGTCCTTAGACTTTTTCCGCTTACCGTTGGGTAATGTTGTCGACGATCCTCGAGCAAGCACGATGTTCGACTGACGCTCGAATGTGAACACCCGAATGGATAGGACTGAGAAGTTGAAGCTTCAGAAGATGACCGTTGCAGCCGTGGCGATCGCAGCAGCCCTGACGATGACCGCTTGTGGTTCGGACGGAGGAGACTCCGACAAGACGACTTCGGCGAAGCCCACGACCACCACCGCTGCGGCACCCACGTCCGAGGTTGTCCTGCCGACGTCCGCTGAGCTCAACGCCAAGGTCGCTCAGGCACTCGACGAGACCGTTCCGGCCGCAGACAAGGTCAACCTCGTCCAGGGTGCCGAGCAGGATCCCGAGCTGATCAACCAGGTCGCCGCTGCCGCCAAGGCTGCCGGCGCGCAGGTCGAGATCCTCGACCCGGTCACCGACACGGGTAGCGAGACGGCCGCAGCTTCGCTGAACATCGTCGTCAACGGCCAGCCGCTGCAGCAGGGTCTGCAGGCTTCGTTCGTCTACGAGGACGGCGTCTGGAAGCTCTCGAAGACCACCGCTTGCCAGATCGTCGGCGTTGCAGGTCTGACCTCGCCTGCTTGCGCTGCTTGATCTCTGCGCAACACCTGAAACACCAGAGCGGCCGTCGACTCCCGAAAGGGAGCCGGCGGCCGCTCTTCATGCAGTGAGCGTCGTCAGTGATGGAATCCCTCGGTGACGCGTGGCCGCGGCATCGGGCTGTCGAGTTCGTCGAGGAACGCGGTTTCCTCTTCGATGATGCGCAGCAGATTGGCTGCCAGGTCCATGCTCAGTCCGTTACGAACCACGATGCGCTGCACTGTCAGATCCGAGAGATCGTCCGGCATGGGATAGGCCGGCACCAACCAGCCCTTGCCCCGCAGTCGGTCCGACAGGTCGTACAGCGTCCAGTTGGACGTGTGGCCCTCGGCGAGGCGCCACGCGAAGACCGGGATGTCGGAACCGTCGTTCCACAGTTCGAAGGCGTCGAGCTTCCCGATTCCTTCGGCGAGGAATTTCGCCACGTCCTGTGAGGACTGCTGGATCGCGCGATAGCCGTCGTGGCCGAGACGCAGGAACAAGTAGAACTGCAGGATCACCTGAGCGCCGGGCCGCGAGAAGTTCAGCGCGAAGGTCGGCATACTGCCGCCGAGGTAGCTCACCTTGAAGACGAGGTCGTCGGGAAGTAGATCCTGCGATCGCCAGACCACCCAGCCGAGGCCGGGGTAGACGAGTCCGTACTTGTGCGCCGAGGTGTTGATTGAGTGCACGCGTGGGAGCCGGAAATCCCATTCGAGTTCGGGCTGTAGGAACGGGGCGATCATTGCGCCGGAAGCGCCGTCGACGTGGATGGGAACGTCGAGTCCCGTCTTTTCCTGGATCGCGTCGAGTGCCTTCGAGATTTCCAGGACCGGCTCGTACATCCCGGTGTACGTGACACCCATGATCGCGATTACGCCGATCGTGTTCTCGTCGACGTACTTGTCCAGATCGTGACCGTCCAGGGTCCGGTGTTCCTCGCTGATCGGCACGTAGCGCGCCTCGACGTCCCAGTAGTTGCAGAATTTCTCCCAGCACACCTGGACGGCGGAACTCATGATGAGATTTGGTTTTTCGGTGGACTTCCCCGCGGCTTTTCGTGCGTGCTGCCAGCGTCGTTTCATCGCCAGGCCGCCGAGCATGCACGCCTCGGACGAACCGATCGTCGAGGTACCGATTGCGTCCTTGGGGGAGGGCGAGTGCCAGAGGTCGGCAAGGATGCGCCAGCAATAGGTTTCGATCGCGGCGGTCTGTGGATATTCGTCCTTGTCGATCATGTTCTTGTCGAACGACTCGGCATACAGTTTGGTGGCGTGATCGTCCATCCACGTGCTGACGAACGTCGCGAGATTGAGCCGCGCATTGCCGTCGAGCATCGTTTCGTCGTGGACGATCTGATAGGCGGTCTCGGGAAGCATGCCGTCGGGTTCGAGTGTGTACTTCGATGCAACCGAATCCTCGCCAGGCCTCGAGAAGATCGGATTGACGGCTACGTAATCGGTGTGATCTGACCTTCTGGGTTCCGGCATGAACTCTGGCTCCTCACATCAGTGTGTCGCGTTGGTCTGTTTCGTACCTACTCTCACCGTTCAGTGTGGACGGGCAGTTGTCAAAGGGTCTGTGGTCCCGAATCATTCGCGTAAGGCCGAGACGGGACTAATCCGCTCGTTGTCAGGGCGTTAGTGCGCGCAGGCGATCGGCGGCGGCCGATGCCATCGAGTGCAGAACATCGGGGGCGATCGGACTCGGCGCAGTTGCGGACACCTGGGTCAACGTGGTCCCGACTGCGGCCACGATCGCATCGGCGACCAAGGTGAAACCGCCACTCTCCGTGATGATTCGGAAAGCGAAAGACGCGTCGCCGACGTTCGGGTCCGATGCTCCGCCGACGCGATAGGTGATTGTCGTTCCGTCGGCATCGGTTCCCGAATACTCCGCACACCCGGCCAGCGTGGTCTGAAGTTTCTCGAAAGCTGCTGCTGCCGCTGCGCCGTCGGCGTACGAAGCAGAGTCCTGATCGATGCTCGTGAAATCGGGGCCGGTGAACATGTCGGAGAGGTCGGCGACGGATCCGGCGGCCTGGGTGGCTATCGGTGCCAGAACCTGAGCGCAGACGGCAGGGTCGGTGCTCGACTTGTCCGCCTCCGAACTCTCCGGCGCCGGTGCGAGGCCGAGGTCGTCGACCGGGTCGGGAACTATGTCGAAGTCCGCAGGTAGTTCGGAGCGGGTGAGCGCGGCTCGTTGCAGCGCATCACGGTCGAGAGGTGCCCCGCTCAGCGGTGGGGCCGGAGCAGCTGTGAACGGCGCCAAGCCGACCTGTGGGGCGGAAACCTGCGTAGTTGTGACAGCACTAGGAGAGTCGTCCGAGCCGCAACCGGTGACGACGAACAGTGCCGCCGTTGCTGTCAGGCCCAGTGCGAGCGACCGGCGTGTCACGATTCCCACCGAATGCTGTTGGAGATGGTCTGCCGGATCACCGAGGAGCTGTCCGGATCGCCGTACGCCTGGTCGCCGCCGACGGTCATCTGTCCGTCGATCGGCAAGGGGAGTGAGAGGTCGACGGTGAGGTTTCCGGAGCCGGCCATGACGTACTGATCGATGTTCAGCGTTCCGGCGTCACCGGCCAGGTTCCAGACCGGGCTCTGCGGGGTCTGCGATACGTCCACCGCGAGCGAAAGCCGATTGCCATCCCGCGCGGTGAGCGTGACGGTGGTTGTCTGATCGAGCAGGATTTCGCTGCTGACTTGTTGTCGAACCACCCAACGTGCGCCGACACCGACCGGAGCGTCGGGGAGTGCAACGGTCCGGTAGACCGCTTGGCCGAGCGCCTGTTCGATTGCAGCGCGGGCAGCATTGGCCGAGTTGGCGGACGGCTTCAACCGTAGGGCGGTGATGGCGCCCGAATCCGTGACCGACAATCCGGCCGCAGATCCGTCGGCCCCGCTCAGCGCTGCCTGCAGCGTTGCGTCCGGCGAGGTCATCGACGACAGCGTCAGGTCCACGACAACGGTGGGATCGTCAGCGGTCACGTTTGCCGAGAGCGGGATCGTGATCTCCGGCGAAGAGAAATCTTGTGCCGGCTGTTGATCGATCTGCTGACTCACGACCGCCTGGGTGACGAGCGTCGCCGTCTGCGTGGTGCCGACAGGCAAGTTCATGCGCAGTACCTCGCGCGGTTCGCTTCCCGCATCGAGTACCTCGACGGTGGCGGCGGTCACCGGAACAGTGACTTCGCTCGGCGACGAGGTAGGTGTGGTGGGAGGTTGATCCGAGTCGCCGCAAGCGGTGAGAACGGTGGTGAGAGCGAGGGCAGCGAGGGCGAACGGAACTCGTCGGCCGGTCGTGGACAGCAGTGGCACGCGCTCCAGGCTAGCCGCAGTTGCAGAGTGCGTGACCCGGTGCGGTGAACATGAGGGATGATGGTTGCGTGAGTACAGACCACCCAGACCGAGATGTCAACGCGGAGGATCAGCCGATTACCGAAATCTCGAAGGCCGACGAGCCCGAAACCGTGAAACCGGAAGCCGTGAAATCGGAAGACGGTGACCTGGCGGTTGCGCCGGTCGCAAAGCCCCGCCGGCTGACCATGCTCATTGCCATCGCCGCTGTCATCCTGCTCTCGGACATTCTCACGAAGGTGTGGGCAGTCGCCGCGGTCAAGCCGGGGCAGCCGATCGAAATCATCGGTGACGTGGTCACATTCACGATGGTGCGCAATCCCGGTGCAGCGTTCTCGATGGCGACGTCGATGACGTGGATCCTCACCCTCGTCGCCATCGGTGTCGTCATCGGTGTGATCAAGATCGGTCGCACGCTCCGATCACCGTGGTGGGCGCTCGGTCTCGGCCTCGTTCTCGGTGGCGCGCTGGGTAACCTCGTCGACCGATTCTTCCGCTCTCCCGGAATCATGCGCGGACATGTGGTGGACTTCGTCTCCGTCGGTTGGTGGCCCGTGTTCAACATCGCGGATTCCGCGATCGTCTGTGGCGCGATCCTGCTTGTCGTACTGACTCTTTTCGGCTTCGAACCCAACGGTGAACGCCTGCGTGATCACAAGGCGGACGACAAGAAGGTCACCGAATCGAAGGCCGCAGCCGAGGGAGAAACCAAGTGAGGGAATCCCGTTCGATGCCCGTGCCCGACGGCCTCGACGCCATGCGGGTCGATGCCGGCCTCGCGCGCCTGCTCGGACTCTCGCGCACCGTGGTCGCGACACTCGCGGAAGAAGGCTCGGTACTCGTCGACGGTGTGGCCGTCGGCAAGTCCGATCGTCTGACCGCAGGATCGTGGCTCGAGGTAGTCCTGCCCGAACCGCCGCGGCCTCTGACCATCGAGGCGACACCGGTCGAGGGAATGGAGATCCTCTACGCCGACGACGACGTCGTGGCAGTCGACAAGCCCGTCGGAGTTGCCGCGCACGCCAGCGTCGGGTGGACGGGACCGACCGTCATCGGCGGACTTGCCGCGGCCGGTTTCCGTATCTCGACGTCCGGTGCCCACGAGCGTCAGGGCATCGTTCACCGTCTGGACGTCGGAACGTCGGGTGTCATGGTGGTTGCCACCTCCGAGCGCGCATACACCTTGCTCAAGCGCGCTTTCAAGCAGCGGACCATCGACAAGCGCTACCACGCACTCGTGCAGGGACACCCCGACCCGAGCAGCGGAACCATCGACGCCCCGATCGGACGCCACCACGGGAACGACTGGCGGTTCACGGTCACGGCCGACGGCAAGCCCAGCGTCACGCACTACGACACCATCGAGGCGTTCCAGGCAGCGAGTCTGCTGGACGTGCACCTCGAAACCGGTCGCACACACCAGATCCGTGTCCACTTCTCGGCGTTGCGCCATCCGTGCTGCGGCGACCTGACCTACGGCGCGGACCCCCGACTTGCCGAGAGGCTCGGTCTCGAACGCCAGTGGCTGCACGCAGTCTCGCTCGGCTTCGCCCACCCGGCGGACGGTCGTTGGGTCGAGATCAAGAGCAAGTACCCGAAGGATCTCGAACACGCACTCGAAGTTCTCCGGTCCTCATGACGCCGCGCGGGCTTACCCCCGCGCTGGCCGTCGTCGCGGTGGTGGTCGGTGTGGCGGCGGTGGTGGGCGTGGGGTTCGCGAATCCCGTGCCGACCCCGCCGATCACGACGGACACTCTCGGTCCGGACAGTGGGGAAGCTGTGCCGGACTACCTCGACCGAGCGCGAGATTCTGTCGCGTCGGTCGACGGGCCGGTGTGGGCGTTGGTCTCGTTCACGAAGGCACTCACCGTCGACGAGGTCATCACGTCGACCAGCAGTGTTCAGGTGCCGGGCGCTGAGGTCTCGGGCGTTCGCGTGTCCAGGGTCATGTTCCGAGTTCCGATCGAGCGCGTCCAGACGCCGCTCATGTCGGTGCCCGTTCCCGACAACGACGAAGCAGTGCGCAGAGCGCCCGGTGTTGCAGCCACGCGACTGGTCTCGCTCGGCGGCGACACCGATCGTCAGCAACAGGTGGCGCTCGCGTCGGCGAAGCAATTGTCCGCCGGGTGCGCCTGCGCGGTGGGCGTGCTGGTGCGAGCTACTCCCGAAGGACTCGAAGCGATCGAACATGACTCGAACGTCCGTGCAGTGGAAGCGTTGCCGTCCGACGCCTCGCCGTGGTTGGCGGCCGTCCGTCCCTTGCTGCCGGAGTACGTGGACGTCGTTGCTCCCGGCCCCGACGACGGCCCGGTCCCGTGAACTCCGGTTCTGTGAACAAGGACGGACGCGCTAGGTCCGGTTCGTCCTCGGGGATCCTCTACGGTGTGGCGGCGTTCCTGTTGTGGGGAACGTTCCCGGCATTCTTCGGACTACTCGACTTCGCCGATCCGGTCGAGATCCTTGCGCACCGAGTGGTGTGGACCCTTCTGTTGATGCTGATCGTGTTGGCCTTTGCCGGCCGCCTCGGATCGCTTCGCGGAATCAGCGCACGCACCTGGCTGCTGGTGACCGCGGCATCAGCGGCGATCGCGGTGAACTGGGGAACGTACATCTATGCCGTGGTGTCAGGCCGCGTCGTGGAGGCGGCCCTCGGGTACTTCATCAACCCGCTGGTCACTGTTCTGCTCGGCGTCGTGATCTTCCGCGAACGATTGCGCCGCGCTCAGATCGCCGCCCTTGTTCTCGCTGCAACGGCAGTTGTCGTGATCACGGTCGACTTCGGTAAACCGCCGATCGTCGCATTGGTGCTCGCCGGTTCGTTTGCCACCTACGGGCTGGTCAAGAAGGTGGTTCCGCTCGATCCCCGAACCAGTTTGACTGCCGAGGGAGTCGTCGCCGCACCCTTCGCGGTCGGCTACCTCGTGTTTCTCGGCCTGACCGGGGCCGGTGCCTTCATCAGCAGCGGCGCCGGACACAGCTTGTTGCTGCTTGCCGCCGGCCCGGTCACCGCACTGCCACTGCTCCTGTTCGGCGTTGCCGCTCAGCGAGTTCCCTTGGCGACGATGGGCATGCTGCAGTACCTCACCCCGGCGCTGCAGATGGCGTGGGGTGTGGCCGTCATGCACGAGGACATGCCGGCCTCACGCTGGATCGGCTTCGTACTGATCTGGGCTGCGCTGGTGATCTTCACGACAGATACCTTCGTCGCCAGTCGACGTTCGCGGCGTTCGATGAGGTCGAGCGCCGAACCCGAGGTTCCGGTCACGTGATCGGAGGCGGCACACTGCGACTCCACGATGGCGGTCGCCGAACGTGTCGGCAACGCGGCATACACTCGATCTCGCTCCCAGACCTTCAGAGAGGCGCACGTGGCTGACTCGTTCGTACATCTTCACAATCACACCGAGTACTCGATGCTCGACGGTGCGGCCAAGGTCGGCGCCATGTTCGAGGAGGCCGCTCGTCTCGAAATGACCGCTGTCGGCATGACCGACCACGGAAACATGTACGGCGCCAGCCAGTTCTACAACGAGGCCAAGAGTGCCGGCATCAAGCCGATCATCGGCATCGAGGCGTACATCGCACCCGAATCCCGCTTCAACACAAAGCGAGTTCTCTGGGGAGATCGCAGCCAGAAGTCCGACGACGTCTCCGGTAGCGGTGCGTACACGCACATGACGATGGTGGCCGAGAACGCCACGGGGCTCCGAAACCTCTTCAAGCTGTCTTCTCTCGCGTCAATCGAGGGACAGCTCGGCAAGTGGCCTCGCATGGACGAGGAACTCATCGCGGCGCACGCCGAGGGCATTATCGCCACCACCGGTTGCCCTTCGGGTGAGATTCAGACGCGTCTTCGTCTCGGTCACGATCGCGAGGCTCTCGAAGCTGCCGCGAAGTGGCAGGAGATCTGGGGACCGGACAACTTCTTCCTCGAATTGATGGATCACGGTCTCTCGATCGAGCGCCGGGTGCGCGAGGGTCTGCTCGACATCGGCAAGCAACTCGGTATCCCGCCGCTTGCCACCAACGACTGCCACTACGTCACCAAGGACGCCGCCGAGAACCACGAGGCGCTGCTCTGCATCCAGACCGGCAAGACGCTGTCCGACCCCACGCGCTTCAAGTTCGACGGCGACGGCTACTACCTCAAGTCCGCTGCCGAGATGCGCGCCATCTGGGACAACGAAGTACCGGGGGCGTGCGACAACACCGTGGCCATCGGCGAGCGTGTGCAGTCGTACGAGGACGTGTGGGCGTTCCACGACCGCATGCCGATCTTCCCGGTCCCGCAGGGTCACACGCAGCAGACCTTCCTGCGCGCCGAGGTGATGCGCGGACTCGATCGCCGCTTCCCGAGCGGACCTCCGCAGGAGTACCTCGCCCGCGCCGACTACGAGATCGGCGTCATCAACGAAATGGGCTTCCCGGCCTACTTCCTCGTGGTCGGCGACCTGATCAACCACGCCAAGGACGTCGGAATCCGCGTCGGGCCCGGCCGTGGATCGGCAGCCGGTTCGTTGGTGGCCTACGCGATGGGGATCACCAACATCGACCCCATCCCGTACGGGTTGCTGTTCGAGCGATTCCTCAACCCCGAGCGTGTGTCCATGCCCGATATCGATATCGACTTCGATGATCGCCGTCGCGGCGAGATGGTTCGCTACGCGACGGACAAGTGGGGCAATGACAAGGTCGCCCAGGTCATCACCTTCGGCACCATCAAGACCAAGGCTGCCATCAAGGACTCGGCTCGCGTCCAGTTCGGCAAGCCGGGCTTTGCCATCGCCGATCAGATCACCAAGGCGCTCCCGCCGCCCATCATGGCCAAGGACATCTCGGTTTCCGGTATCACCGACCCGAAGCACGAGCGGTACAAGGAGGCAGTCGAGGTTCGAGCGCTCATCGACTCCAGCCCGGACGTCGCGAAGATCTACAAGACCGCGGTGGGTCTGGAAGGGCTGATCCGTAACGCCGGTGTGCACGCCTGCGCGGTCATCATGTCGTCCGAACCGCTCACCGACGCAATCCCGGTCTGGAAGCGCGCCCAGGACGGCGCCATCATCACCGGTTGGGACTACCCCTCGTGTGAAGCCATCGGTCTGCTCAAGATGGACTTCCTCGGTCTGCGAAACCTCACGGTTATCGGCGACACGCTCGAGAACATCAAAGCCAACCGCGGCATCGATCTGGACCTCGACACGTTGCCGATGGACGATGCGGCAACATACGAACTGCTCGCCCGCGGCGACACTCTCGGTGTGTTCCAGCTCGACGGCGGCGGCATGCGCGAGTTGCTGAAACTGATGCAGCCCACCGGATTCGGCGACATCGTCGCCGCATTGGCGCTGTATCGACCGGGACCGATGGGTGTGGACGCCCACATCTCGTACGCCAAGCGCAAGAACGCCTTGGAAGACGTCAAGCCGATTCACCCCGAGCTGGAGGAGCCGCTAGCGGAGATCCTCTCGGAGACATACGGCCTGATCATCTACCAGGAGCAGATCATGCAACTGGCGCAGAAGGTGGCCGGTTACACCCTGGGTCAGGCCGACTTGCTGCGTCGCGCCATGGGTAAGAAGAAGCTGTCCGAGCTGGAAAAGGCCTACGCCGGCTTCCGGCAGGGCATGTTGGACAACAACTTCAGCGAAGCCGCCATCAAGGCGCTGTGGGACACGGTCCTTCCCTTCGCCGGGTACGCGTTCAACAAGTCGCACTCCGCCGGCTACGGACTCGTGTCGTACTGGACTGCGTACCTCAAGGCGAACTACCCGGCCGAGTACATGGCGGGTCTGCTGACCTCCGTCGGTGACGACAAGGACAAGTCCGCGATCTACCTCGCCGACTGCCGCAAGTTGGGCATCACCGTTCTCCCACCGGACGTCAACGAGTCACGCGTCGACTTCGCGACCGTCGGCGACGACATCCGTTTCGGTATGGGGTCGGTGCGCAACGTCGGCGCCAACGTCGTTGCCTCGATCATCAAGGCGCGCACGGAGAAATCGAAGTTCACCGATTTCTCCGACTATCTCGGCAAGATCGACGCGATGGCTTGCAACAAGAAGGTCACCGAATCTCTCATCAAGGCCGGTGCTTTCGACTCGTTGGGTCACCCGCGCAAGGGCCTGATGTTGGTCCATGCCGACGCCATCGATTCCGTGATGAGCACCAAGAAGGCAGAGGCGATCGGACAGTTCGACCTCTTCGGCGGTGCCGAGGCGGACGAGTCGATCACCTCGGTGTTCGACGTCAAGATTCCTGACGAAGAGTGGGACTCCAAGCATCGCCTGGCGCTCGAACGAGAGATGCTGGGGCTATACGTTTCCGGTCACCCGCTCAACGGCGTCGAGCACATTCTTCGCCAGCAGTCCGACACGTCCATCGCCGCGATACTCGAAGGCGGCGTTCAGGACGGTGCCCAGGTAACTCTCGGCGGCATCATCGCCTCGGTGGACCGCCGGGTCAACAAGAACGGTCTGACCTGGTGCATCGTGCAGCTCGAAGATCTCGTGGGTGGAATCGAGGTGCTGTTCTTCCCACAGGCGTACGCGGTGTACGGAATGGACATCGCCGAGGATGCCATCGTGTTGGTCAAGGCTCGCGTCTCGATCCGAGACGATCGGATGTCGCTGATCGGCAACGACCTTGCGGTGCCTGATATTTCGGCGATCGGGGTCGCACGCCCCCTGTCGGTCTCACTGCCCCTTCGGCAATGCACCAAGGACAAGCTCAGTGCTCTCAAGCAGGTGCTGACGAGGCACCCCGGAACGTCCGACGTCCATGTCCGGCTGATCGGCGGAACCGAGATCAGCTTGTGGAAGGTCGACGACGTCCTTCGGGTCGAACCGTCCTCGGCGCTGATGGGCGACCTGAAGGCATTGCTCGGGCCGAGCTGTCTGACGGTCTGACCGCCGATCGAGCGGATCTGAACCGAACGAAGGGACCTTGCTGCATCAGCAGCAAGGTCCCTTCGTGGTTCGCGGGAGATCGGGGAGTGGGGTGATCAGGTGGTGCGTGAGTAGTACACGCGACGCGCCCACCAGGTGACCACGGCTGCTGTTGCGGCAGTCAGTACGGCTACCTGCATCGACTGGGTGACAGCTCCGGCGACCACGAACAGCACAAAACCGACCGCGAGAGCTTCGATCTTGTACAGCGGCCACCGAGTCCCGGCCAGATCGACGAAATGGTCGGACGCGGGGCGTGATTCGCGAGTGGAGATATCTGCGGTAGTCATCTCGTCCCTTTCTCGGTGCAGTCTGTTCTCGCTGCGGCCTGGTTAGCGATACGGCTGTTCGAAGCTGTGGTTTCAGAGTAACCAGAGATGAGAGTTCGGGCAAGCGAACTTTATTGATCGGCAGCTCACTTAATCGATCAACCAGGGGAGTGTGCCGACGACGGACCTGGTCGGTGTGGTTCGGTGGCCAAGGTGCTCGAGTGGGTGTTCACTGGTACACATGCCAATCACAGGTGAGTACGAACCCAGTCCAGCGTCGTGGGCCGCCGATCAGGTCGCACGCATCGAGAACTCCGGTGGCACCGAGGGAAACGACATGAACGGCATGCCCGTCGTCGTTCTCACGACCGTCGGGGCAAAGTCCGGCAAGGTCAGGAAGACGCCGCTGATGCGCGTCGAGCACGACGGCTCGTATGCCGTTGTGGCTTCGCTTGGTGGCGCTCCGAAGAATCCGGTTTGGTACTACAACGTCAAAGCCGATCCGCACGTCACGCTGCGTGACGCGACGCAGGTCTTCGACCTGGTTGCTCGTGAAGTCACCGGAGACGAGAAGGCGATCTGGTGGGAGCGCGCTGTCGCTGCGTACCCCGACTACGCCGATTATCAGACGAAGACCGATCGTGAGATCCCGGTGTTCGTGCTCGAACCCAAGTAACGCACTGCAGTCCTCACGAAACGGCAGTCCACAAGAAGCACTGCATAAACCACAAGCAAATCGTCACTCGCGGGGGTCGGCGATCCCGACTCCCGTGAGTGTGTCATGGAGGTCTGATGAGTCCGAAAACCGTTGCAGATCAATTGGTTCAGCAGCTCGTTGAGGCGGGTGTCAGTCGGATCTACGGAATTGTCGGTGACAGTCTCAATCCCATCGTCGATGCGGTACGTCGCACCGGTGGTTCCGAAAAGGGCGGAATCGACTGGATACACGTCCGTCATGAGGAAGCAGCTGCGTTTGCGGCCGCAGCGGATGCCCAGATCACCGGAAAACTCGCGGTGTGTGCCGGATCCTGCGGTCCCGGAAACCTTCACCTGATCAACGGCCTGTACGACGCTCATCGTTCGGGCGCCCCGGTCCTCGCGATCGCGTCACACATCCCCAGCGCCCAGATCGGAATGGGCTACTTTCAGGAAACGCATCCCGAGCGGATCTTCATCGAATGTTCGAGTTACACCGAACTCGTCAGCACGGCAGTCCAATCACCTCGCGTGGTGCAGTCGGCGATTCAGCATTCGGTGGCTCGAAACGGCGTCTCGGTGATCGTGCTTCCCGGGGACATCGCCGATTGTCCGGCAGAAGGCACCCCGCCGACGCTCGTCGAAACCCGAAGGCCGACAGTCGTTCCGGATGCCGGTGACGTCAAGGCGTTGGCAGATGTGATCAACGGCTCGCGTAAGGTTGCGATCTTCGCCGGCGCAGGCGTGCGAGACGCACGCGCCGAGGTGTTGGCGCTGGCCGAAACCGTCGGGGCTCCCATCGGGCATTCGCTGCGCGGCAAGGAATGGATCCAGTACGACAACCCGTACGACGTCGGGATGACGGGATTGCTCGGTTACGGTGCGGCGCACGACGGTATCCACGGCGCCGATCTCCTGCTCCTGATCGGTACGGACTTTCCTTACGACCAGTTCTTGCCCGATGACGTTCGTACCGCTCAGATCGACATCGCGGCCGAGCGGTTGGGGCGTCGAACCAGCCTGGACCTGGCGGTGCACGGTGACGTCGCGAGCACCTTGAGCGCACTGATTCCGCAGCTCGATCGAAAGACCGACCGCGGGTTCCTGGAGGATACGCTCGCAAAGCACAACACTCTGATGACCAAAGTGGTTGGTGCGTACACGGATCCGGTCAAGCAGCGCACACCCATTCATCCCGAGTATGCGGCCTCGATCCTCGACGATCTGGCGGCCGACGACGCAATCTTCACCGCCGACACCGGGATGTGCAACGTGTGGACGGCGCGCTATCTCAATCCGAACGGATCGAGACGCTTCATCTCCTCGGCGCTGCACGGATCCATGTCCAATGCGCTCCCACATGCGATGGGTGCGGCATGGTCGAGTCCGGGGCGTCAGGTCATCTCGGTGTCGGGCGACGGTGGATTGTCGATGCTGCTCGGTGAGTTGGTAACCGTCGCGATGTACAAGTTGCCGGTCAAGATCGTGGTGTTCAACAACTCGACGCTCGGAATGGTCAAGCTCGAGATGCTGGTCGACGGCCTTCCGGATTTCGGGGTCGACGTGCCCGCGGTCGACTACGCGGCGGTTGCTGCTGCGCTCGGTATCTTCTCTCGCCGAATCGAGAATCCCGCGGATATCGAAGCGGGCCTACGCGCCGCGCTCGATCACGACGGTCCGGCCTTGGTTGATCTGGTGACCGATCCGCTGGCATTGTCGTTGCCGCCCACCATCACCGGTGGTCAGATGAAGGGCTTCGCTTTGGCGATGTCGAAGATGGTGATGAACGGCGGTGTCGGCGAGGCGGTGCAGATGGCCAAGTCGAATCTGCGGAACGTGCCACGTCCCTCACAGTTGGATCCGCGCGGCTGACCTACCCGCCGCCCTGCCTCGCAGACCATGTGGGGCGGGGTGGTGGGAAGGTTGATCCCCGACGTGCGAAAATGGCGGAGTGTCTAACTCGCCCGATGTCGTAGTAACGAAGTCCACCGTCCCCGCGCTCGACGCGCAGGAGATCGACGCGGCCATCGAGCGAATTCAGCACGTCATTGCGGCGACACCCCTGCAGTACAGCGACCGTCTTTCGGCGTTGACCGGCGCGCACGTGTACCTCAAGCGCGAGGACCTCCAGGGCGTTCGTTCGTACAAGATTCGTGGCGCGTACAACCTGATCGCTCAGCTCAACGAGGCCGAGCGCGCGGCCGGCGTGGTGACTGCCAGTGCCGGTAACCATGCGCAGGGTGTTGCCTTCGCGTGCCGAACGATGCAGATCAAGGGTCGGATCTACGTTCCGGCAAATACCCCCAAGCAGAAGCGTGATCGCATCCGCGCCCACGGTGGAGCGTTTGTCGAACTGTTCATGATCGGTGAGACCTATGACGCCGCCGCTGCTGCGGCCGCGGAGGACGTAGCCGAAACCGGCGCAACCATGGTTCCCCCGTTCGACGACGTGCGCACCGCTGCGGGGCAAGGAACCATCGCAGCGGAGATTCTCACGCAACTGGACGCACCTCTCGACACGATCGTCGTGCCGGTCGGCGGCGGCGGTTGCATCGCGGGCATAGCCACCTATCTGCACGAGCGATCGCCCAAGACGTCGATCGTCGGGATCGAGCCGTCCGGCGCGGCGTCCATGACGGCCGCTCTCGTTGCCGGGGGCCCGGTGACTCTTCCCGACGTCGATCCATTTGTCGACGGGGCAGCGGTCAAGAGGATCGGCGATGTTCCCTACGAGGTCGTCTCACGTCTGGGTGCCGCAGTCGTGTCGCACGCGTCGTTGCCGCTCGTGGCTCGTCAACTTCAGACACGGTCCGGTTCGGGATCATTTGTCGTCAATCAGATCGACGAGGGCGCTATCTGCACGGCGATGCTCGAGCTGTATCAGAGCGAGGGCATCATCGCCGAACCCGCGGGAGCGCTTTCCGTTGCGGCACTTCAGAATTTGACGTTCGAGCCGGGTTCGACCGTCGTGTGCCTGATTTCCGGTGGCAACAACGACGTATCCCGTTACGGCGAAATCCTCGAGCGCTCGCTCGTTCACCTCGGGCTCAAGCACTACTTCCTGGTGGACTTTCCGCAGGAACCGGGAGCGCTCCGTCGCTTCCTCTCGGACGTGCTCGGGCCGGACGACGACATCGCGCTGTTCGAGTACGTCAAGCGAAACAATCGCGAGACGGGTGCCGCGTTGGTGGGTATCGAACTCGGTTCCGCCGACGGGTTGGCGGCGTTGCTCGAGCGGATGGAGCGCGCGCCGATGCAGTCCGAGAGGCTCGAGCCGGGAAGCCCGGCGTACCGCTATCTGACGTAAGGGACGCCCCCGGTCAGGGCCGCAGTCGCTCGACCACCTGTCGATGCAATTCGGGATCTGGCTGGGGGAGCCCGAGCATGGCCGCCAGGTACAGACCGTCGCCGACGAGTCGGATGATCTCGGCTTGTATGGGATCGGCGATCTCGGTCTGAAGGCCCTTGTCCCAGCTGCGCATCACGTGGGTGACGGCTTTCTGGATCTCGTCGTGTTGTCCGTCGACTGTTCTCAGTGCCGCGATGATCGACCGGAAGAGTGAGAGTTCTTCGCTTTCGTTCGCATCGGGGATCTGCAGATAGAACTCGGTGACCGTCGTACCGCCTGCTACGGCGTCTTCGAGTTGCTGATCCGAGCGTTCTCCGAGTCTGCGGACCATCGCCGCGAGCAGTGCTTCCTTGCTGGGGAAGTGATAGAGAAGTCCGCCCTTGGAAACCCCGGCTTCGGCAGCAACGCCTTCGAGCGTGACTTGGGCAACGCCGCTGACCAGCAGCAGCTTCTCCAGTGCGTCGAGAATTCGATCGCGAGTGTCGGCAGCCATGTGATGTGACCCTACCCGGAAATAACTTTACCGCTTGGACGGTTCACTGTTACCGTAGACCTACTGTACCGGCTGGACGGTTCAGTGAAATCTTTTCGAAAGAACTCAGAGAAAGTCGCAGGGGAGCAATGTCAGTGTCGGCAGATCAGACGTCTGCAATCAATCCCGACGAGGTTCGGGCGACAAAGCGTGACTGGGCGGGCTTGATAGTCCTTGCCTTTGCTGTGTTGCTCATCGCAGTCGACGGCACGGTGCTCGATCTTGCGCTTCCGTTCATCAGCGCCGATCTCGAGCCGAGCAGCACGCAGTTGCTGTGGATCATCGACGTCTATTCGTTCGTGCTCGCCGGTCTGCTCATCACCATGGGTACGCTCGGTGACCGGATCGGTAGGCGAAAACTGCTCCTGATCGGCGCAGTCGGCTTCGGTCTCGCCTCGATCATCGCCGCTCTTGCTGTCAGTCCCGAGATGCTCATTGCCGCCCGCGTGCTGCAGGGTATTTCCGGTGCAACGCTGATGCCGGCCACCCTCGGTCTGATCCGCACGATCTTCGTCAACCCGCGTCAGCGCACCGAGGCAATCGGTGTCTGGGGCGCGATGGCCGGTGGCGGTACAGCGGCAGGCCCTTTGGTCGGTGGTTGGTTGCTCGAGCACTTCTGGTGGGGTTCGGTCTTCTTGATCAACATCCCGGTCATGATCGCGCTGGTAGTACTCGGCCCGATCCTGATCCCGGAGTCGAAAGACCCCAACCCGGGTCGATTCGACCTCATCAGCGCTGGTCTGTCGATGGCGACCATGTTGCCGTTGGTGTACGCGGTCAAGGAATCCGTGGTGCACGGCGTCAGCATCACGTTGCTGGTGATCGGCCTTGTGGGTCTCGCCGCCGGCTACGTGTTCGTGCGTCGTCAGCGGATGCTGAAGGATCCGATGTTGGATCTGAAACTGTTTGCCAATGCGTCGTTTTCCACCGCCGTCATCACCAACCTGCTCTCGATCTTCGCACTCGCCGGTGTCCTGTTCTTCGGCTCGCAGTACCTGCAGTTGGTGCTGGGTAACTCGGCGCTCGACGCCGGCCTGCTGATGCTCCCGGGTATGTTGCTCAGCGCATTCACCGCGGTTGCGGCGGCCTGGTTGATTCGCCGGTGGTCGGTGTCTCACGTGCTCAGCGCAGGCCTCGCGGTTGCCGGAATCGGTGCTGCGATGCTGCTCGCCCTCGGGGTGGACAGCGGCCCGTTGATGTTCGTGATCGGCTTCGGTCTGGCCGGTGCAGGTGTCGGTGTCGCACTGACCCTGACGTCGGATCTTGTGGTCAGTTCGGTGGAACCCGAGCGTGCCGGCGCTGCGTCCGCGGTGTCGGAGACTGCGTACGAACTCGGTATCGCGCTCGGTGTGGCGATCCTGGGCAGCGTGGTGATGGCGATCTTCCGCAAGGGAATCGACACGTCCATGCTCGAAGCAGATCAGGCGCACGCTGCGCAGGGCACCCTCGGCGGTGCGCTGCAGGAAGCGACGTACCTACCTGGTGAACTCGGTTCGGTGCTTGCCGATTCCGCGAAGGCGGCGTTTGTCGACGGTATGCACGTTGCCGCCGGCGCAACCGCTTTGGTTCTGTTCGTCAGTGCCGCATTGGTATTGCGGATGCTGCGGAGTACACCAGAGAACGCGAAGCGGTAACGCGTGTAACGGTAGAACGCGAAGCGCTAGCTCCTGCAGAATCCGGGTAGTCAGCTTTCGAGTACGACGAACGAGTGCCCAGGCACGACTGTTGCGGACGCGGTCTCGTCCTGTGTCGGCGGATCCCACCAGAGGATGGGGGTTCCGCCGGCTGGGACCGAGGCCGCGTCCGTTCCCAGATTGCACACGATCTGTAATGCGCCGCGGCGCAGGGTGATCCACTGGTCGTCCTCGTCGTAGTCGACGTGCAGGTGCCCCAGCCAGGGGTCGGTGATCTCGATTCGCTTCTTGCGCAGGGCAAGGAGATCGCGATAGCACGCCAGGACGCGAGCGTGTGTCTGGTCGGTTCGCTCGTCCCAGTCCAGTTTGGACCGCAGAAATGTCTGTGGATCTTGCGGATCCGGAATGTCGTCGCTGTTCCAGCCGTGTGCCGCGAACTCCGCCTTACGGCCTTTGGCGGTCGCCTCGCCGAGTTCCCGTTCCGGATGCGAGGTGAAGAACTGGAACGGAGTGGTGGCTCCCCATTCTTCTCCCATGAACAGCATCGGCGTGTACGGCGAGAGCAGGACCAGTGCTGCCTTGATCGCCAATTGTCCTGGCGTCAGATAGGCGCTCGGGCGGTCGCCGATCGCTCGGTTGCCGATCTGATCGTGGGTGCACGTGTATGCGAGCAGAGCGCTGGCGGGCTGGTGCGTGATGTCGATCGGCCGGCCGTGAACCCGCCCACGGAACGAGGAATACGTTCCGGCGTGGAAGAACCCGCGCCGCAATGTACTTGCAAGGGATTCCAAGGATCCGAAGTCGGCGTAATAACCCTGACGTTCGCCGGAGACGGCTGTGTGAATGGTGTGGTGGATGTCGTCGTCCCACTGCGCGTCCAAGCCGAACCCGCCCGCCGCTCGTGGCGTGATCAGAGTGGCGTCGTTGAGATCACTTTCGGCAATCAACGTGAGCGGTCGGCCCAGATGGGCCGACAGTGTTTCCGTTCGGACGGCGAGTTCCTCGAGGATGTGCGTTCCGGTGTGATCGACCAACGCGTGGACGGCGTCGAGGCGTAGGCCGTCGATGTGGAAATCACGCATCCATCGCAGGGCATTCCCGATGATGTATTCGCGAACCTCGCCCGACTGCGGGCCTCCGATGTTGATCGTTCGGCCCCAGGTGTTCGCGCCATCGGCAATGTAGGGGCCGAACTTTTCGAGGTAGTTACCCGACGGGCCCAGGTGGTTGTAGACCACGTCCAGGATCACGCCGAGTCCACGTTCGTGGGCCGCATTCACCAAGCGCTGTAACCCGTCCGGGCCACCGTAGATCTCGTGGACCGTGTACCAGAGCACACCGTCGTAGCCCCAGTTGTGAGTTCCGTTGAAACCGTTGACCGGCATGATCTCGACGAACCCGACGCCGAGGTCCACGAGGTGATCGAGACGCTCGATCGCGGCGTCGAAAGTTCCTTCGGGGGTGAACGTTCCGATGTGCAGTTCGTAGACCGACGATCCTGGGAGTTGCCGTCCGGTCCACTGAGAGTCGGTCCAGGAGGACTCGTCGAGTTGGTGCAGTTGGGAGCGGAGATGCACGCCTTCGGGCTGGCGTGGTGACCGCGGATCCGGGAGTATTTGACCGTCGACGACAAAGCCGTAGCGAGCTTCGTTGTCGCAGTCGACCTCGCCTCGCCACCACCCGTCGTCGGTCCGCTCCATGTCGTGCGTGATGCCATCGACTTCGACCCGGACCGATTCCGGCGTTGGCGCCCAGACCTCGAAAGTATGCACACGATCAGCATGCCTTGTTCGGTCGGATGTGGCAGCCCGGCGGGGTGGATCCGTCGTCATGGACTGTTTCTAGCCGCGGGTGTTGCCAGACGGAGCGGACAACGTGATCAGTTCCGGAGTGGGTGCGCCGCAGCATCCGCCCTCGGCTTCCCCGCCTTCGGCTTCCGCTGCGTCAGCTTCGTCGAAAACACCTGCACCGCCGCAGACTCCGGTCTCCGGAAGGATCAACTCGACCCGGGCTGCCGCTTCGTGATCGCCGGCGAGTTCGGCGGCGATGCTGCGAACCTGCTCGTAGCCGGTCATCGCCAGGAAGGTGGGTGCCCGGCCGTAGCTTTTCATTCCTGCCAAGTACACGCCTGGCTCCGGATGGCGAAGCTCCTTCGCGCCATGCGGGTACACCGTGCCGCACGAGTGGACGTTCGGGTCGATCAGTGGAGCCAACTCGACCGGTGCTTGTAAGACCGGGTCGAGGCCGAGTCGAATTTCCGAAAGCCAGGAAAGATCGGGGCGGAATCCGGTCAGCGTTATGACGTTGTCCACGTTCTCGATGCGATCACCGGCATCGGAGGCAAGTACGAGTTGTCCCGAAGGGGTTGTTGTCACCTCTGCGGTGCGGAAGCCGGTGACCACTCTCAGTAGTCCGTCCTCGACGGCCTTCTTTGCGCGCAATCCCAGGGCGCCGCGAGCGGGCAGTTCGTCAGCTTCGCCGCCACCGAACGCTGAGCCGACGTTTCCTCGGCGGACCGCCCAGATGATGCGGGTGCTCGGAGCCTGCTCCGCCAACCCCGACAGCGCAACGATCGCCGTCAGCGCAGAGTGGCCGCTCCCCGCGATGACCGTGTGTTTTCCGGCAAACTGTGCACGCACCGCCGGATCGTCGAGATCAGGAACCCGGTACCTGATCGCAGAGCCCACAGCGCCCTCGCCGAGGGCGGGAAGACCTTCACCGCCGAGCGGGTTGGGAGTACCCCAGGTGCCGGATGCGTCGACAACCGCCTGGGCGAACACGCGGTCCTCGGTTCCGTCACGGCGGCGCAGATGAATCGAGAGGGGTTCGGTATCGCGGCCGGCGTCGACGACCAGGTCACGTCCGCGTCGGGCTACGCCGATCACTTCGGTGTCGAACTGGATGGCGTCGCCGAGTGCTGAGGCGAGTGGCCCGAGGTAGAGGTCGCGCCATTGCCGGCCGGTCGGGTACGTCTCAGCGGCGGGAGAGCGCCATCCATTCTGCTCGAGGAGTCGCTGCGCGGCGGGGGAGACGAGTTCGGACCACCGGGAGAACAGTCGCACGTGATTCCACTCGGAGATCGCAGCACCGGCTGTGCTTCCGCGCTCGAACACAAGGGGTGTCAGTCCGCGCTCGCGCAGATCTGCTGCGGCTGCCAGGCCGATCGGGCCGGCCCCGATCACGACAACGGGTAGGGGATTCATTTCGCACCTTTCATCGACGAGTATCGATCTATGCGGAACTGTATCGACAATCATCAATGTAGGCAACCATCGACAGCTGTCGATATAGTGGAGAGATGACATCGCTGCAGACTCCGACGGTGCGCGTCGGTGATTCGGACCCGGATCAGATTGGTTCTTCCGTCCTCGCGCAGGGCGATGCCGATACCTACGCGCAGTGGTTCGCCTGCCTTGCCGAGCCGATGCGCGTCCGATTGCTTCACCGGGTGGCGAGCGCGGTCGGTGGTATTACCGTCGGAGCGCTCGCCGAAGCGTTGGGGATCGGACAACCGACGGTGTCGCACCACCTGCGCAAGCTCGCCGATGTGGGTTTTGTGACCATGCGAAAGGAGGGGACGAGCACGGTCGTCGCGATGAATCCGACGTGTTGCGTTGCCTTGCCGCAGGCGGCGGACGTGGTGATGGGAGTCCTTGCTCCGCGTCCTTGCTGCCCGAGTGATCTGCCCGACGATGTCTCTGTCCGGGCCATGATCGACGACGACTGGGATGCGGTTCGCCGTATTTACGGCGAGGGTATCGACACCCGAAATGCCACCTTTGCTACTGAGGTCCCCTCGCGTGAGCATCTCCACGAACGGTGGCTGTCGAAGCATCGGTGGGTCGCGACTATCGAGGGTGTTGTTGTCGGTTGGGCTGCGTTGAGTCCAGTTTCCGAGCGTGACTGCTACCGCGGGGTGGCGGAAAACTCCGTGTACGTCGCGGGCGGAATGCGTGGTCGGGGTGTCGGAAAGGCGTTGTTGCGCAAGCAAGTCATGGCCGCTGATGTCGACGACCTCTGGACACTGCAGACGGCGATATTTCCCGAGAATCGCGCCTCCATCTCGCTGCATCATTCGGCCGGGTTCAGAACTATCGGTCTCCGCGAGAAGATTGCCCAGCTCGACGGTGTGTGGCGTGACACCGTTCTGCTCGAACGACGTGCGGTGACCGCCGAGGGGTGAGTCCGGGATCCGGCCGACCGGGCACTCGATTGCGCGTTGATTCGATATCTGTCAATATCGAAGAATGTCGAATCAAGAGCCACCGGAGTCCGAGGCTTGCTGCACCCCGCTCGTCCGTGAACCGCTGACCGAGGATTGGGCCGGCGACCTGTCGCGGATGTTCAAAGCCCTCGGCGATCCGGTTCGCCTCCGCTTGCTCAGCTTGGTGGCAAGTCACGAGGGTGGTGAAGCCTGCGTCTGCGACATCTCCGACTCGTTCGATCTGTCTCAGCCGACTATCTCGCATCACCTAAAGGTGTTGCGTCAGGCCGGGCTGCTTGACTGTGAACGACGCGGGACCTGGGTGTACTACTGGGTTATTCCGGCTGCGCTGCAACAGCTTTCCGCCGTTCTACTGGTTGAAGGTACGAGCGTGAGTGTCGCGGACGCGTGCGCAGAGGTCACCGCATGAGCAACACCGCTGCCACCACCGGACACCCCGCAGTCGTCGGAAAACTCTCCACCCTCGATCGCTATCTGGCGGTCTGGATCGGCGTGGCCATGGTCGTCGGCCTGCTGGTTGGACGCTGGATCCCGGGTGTGAACACTGCCCTGGACAAGGTGCAGATCGACGGCATCTCGTTACCGATCGCCCTCGGCCTGCTGATCATGATGTACCCGGTGTTGGCGAAAGTTCGCTACGACCGCCTCGACACTGTCACCGGGGACAAGAAACTCCTCGCCGGCTCCCTGTTCCTGAACTGGGTTCTCGGCCCGGCGCTGATGTTCGCCCTCGCCTGGCTGTTTTTGCCTGACCTGCCGGAATATCGCACCGGGCTGATTATCGTCGGTCTTGCTCGCTGTATCGCGATGGTGATCATCTGGAACGACCTGGCCTGCGGAGACCGCGAAGCCGCCGCGGTGCTGGTCGCCATCAACTCGGTGTTCCAGGTGATCATGTTCGCCGTGCTCGGTTGGTTCTACCTCTCGGTCCTGCCCGGGTGGCTCGGCCTCGAACAGACCACCATCGACACCTCGCCCTGGCAGATCGCGAAATCGGTCCTGATCTTCCTCGGTATCCCGCTGCTGGCAGGTTTTCTGTCCCGCTTCTTCGGTGAACGCGCCAAAGGCCGCGACTGGTACGACACCAAGTTCATCCCCAAGATCAGCCCCTGGGCGCTCTACGGTCTGCTGTTCACCATCGTCGTGCTCTTCTCGATGCAGGGCGAACAGATCACCTCCCAGCCTTGGGATGTCGTCCGGATCGCGTTGCCGCTGCTGGCGTACTTCGCGCTCATGTGGGGCGGAGGCTACATCCTCGGCGCCGCAATCGGATTGGGCTATGAACGCACGACGACCCTGGCGTTCACCGCCGCGGGCAACAACTTCGAACTCGCGATCGCCGTAGCCATCGCCACCTACGGCGCCACCTCGGGGCAAGCTCTTGCCGGTGTTGTCGGCCCGCTGATCGAGGTACCGGTGCTCGTCGGGCTGGTCTATGTCTCCCTTGCTCTACGCAAACGCTTTGCAGTCGAAGAGGTTTCATCCAGTCGAGAAAGAGCGAGGTCATGAGCAAACCATCGGTGTTGTTCGTCTGCGTCCACAATGCCGGCCGATCTCAGATGGCCGCGGGATTCCTGAGCCATCTCGCAGGCGACGCCATCGAGGTCCGTTCCGCCGGATCCGCACCCGCCGAGACCGTCAATTCGGCAGCGGTCGAGGCGATGGCAGAGCGCGGTATCGATATCTCAGCTCGGTCTCCGAAGATCCTCACCGTTGACGCCGTCCAGGATTCGGATGTCGTCATCACCATGGGCTGCGGCGACACGTGCCCGATCTTCCCCGGCAAGAGCTACCGAGACTGGGTTCTCGACGATCCGGCCGGACAGGGCCTCGAAGCGGTTCGCCCGATCCGTGACGAAATCGAGCGTCGCGTTCAAGCCTTGATCGCTGAACTCACCACTGCCGCGAAGTCTCCCTGACCGATCGGGGAATCGACAGGATCATTCGCCCGCGGGCTCGATGTGTTCGGCACCGAGGACCGAGAGTCGGTATTCCTGTGCGTCCTGCTCGGTTTCGAAATCTTTCTCTTCGAGGAGATTTCGATCGGCGTCGAGGTATCGGTAGGTAGTCATTCCTCCACCGTGCCACTGATGTCCGATTCGTGCTCGGATACCGGTTCGATTTCGTCGACGACTGTTTGAATCAGACTTCCGTAGCGCCGGATCAGGTCCTTCGACGACAACGAATCCTCACCGAGGAGTTCGAGCGTCCGCATGCCGGTGGCAAGTCCGAGCAACAGTGAGACGACGACCTGACTGCGAACCAAACCGGGCTCGGTGTCGCCGATGCGTCGCGCGATCCCGTGAACGTATCGTTCCTTGATCTCTGCCCGGGCGGCGTCCGGATCTGGCGCCTCGTGAACGTGTACTGCGAGCATTGCCCACGGATCGGTTTCGTCGGATTCTCTACGAGCGACAAGTTTCTCGACCAGTTGACAGCCGATGTTTCCGGTGGCGTCGGCATTCGGATCCTCGTCCATCGGAGGTGCGGACGGGATCGCAGCCGAATACAACCGAGCTTTGCTGCCGTAGATCTTCATGACCAGGGCAGGGGAGTAACCGGCCGCGACCGCGATGTCCTTGATGGTCGTCGATGCGTAACCTCGTTCCGCGAACAAGGCTTTTGCTGCTGTGAGGATGCTGGCTTCACCGCTGCTCATGCCGCTCGCCTCGGTACCCGATCGCCATGCGTTTGGTTGCTCATACTGTCGTCAACGGCTCGGCATCGACGGGTACGTCGAAGTCGACGACGGTGGACTGCGCGATGACCGCTATCTGACGAGCCAATGTGCCGTGTCCACTCTCGGTCAGCGCGGTCAGGATGTACCGGCCGGATGTCGGGAGTGCGATTCCGTAGTGCCCGGTTCCGTCGGTGACGGTGGATGCGACGAATTCGCCGGTCGGTTTCGTGAGTGTGACGACGGTTCCCGAGGTTGTTCGGCCGTCGACTCCGACCTTGCCGGAGATGGTGAGGCGGTCACCGAGTTCGACGGTGTGCGTCGATTGCGCGCTGTCGAAAGCGATCACCTGCGACCGAGGGGACCAGCCGTCGGCACTCGTCACCACCAAGTACCGTCCGGGCCGGGGTAGTGCGAGGGAGAAGTTGCCCTCGTTGTCGGCGCGACTCCAGTCGATCGGTCGCCCCTCCATGTCCATCACGGTGACAACAGCCTGCCGGATCGGTCGGCTGTCGGCTCGGACCACACGACCGGCAACCATAATTTCCGTTTCGGACACGGCGGCGTCGGGAAGCTCGAACCCTTCCGGGGTCACCGGGCGAAGCGCCGTTTCCGGTTTTGCGCCGCGGCGAGGAATGAACGCAGCGGCAGCGGCAGCAGCCACGGCGGCGAGGGCGGCCAGCCAGAAGATGTTCTTGAAGGCGTCGATCGACGGAAGGCCCTCGCCCGGCCCGGACGGGATGACCATCGAGGTGAGCATGGCGGCAACCACTGCGCTGGATGTGGACGTACCGACTGAGCGGAGCAGCGAATTGAGGCCGTTTGCGGACGCGGTTTCGGTGATCGGAACCGATCGCATGATCAGCATCGGCATCGCGGAGTAGGCGATTGCAGTTCCGATGCTGACCACCGCCGCGCTGATGATGATCAGTGCTATCGAGCCGGTCAGGAACACGCGCGCGATGTAGGCGAGCGCGAGCACAGTGCCGCCGACGATCAGGGTGATCTTGGCTCCGAATCGCTTCGTGATGTTCGCGGAGACGGGAGCGAAGAAGACCATCGCGAGGCCTGCCGGAATCATGCACAGTCCGGCCGCCATCACTCCCAGTTCGAAGCCGTAGCCGGAGATCTTCGGCATCTGGAGTTGCTGAGTGGTGGAGAGGTTGTTCGCATACATCGAGAAGCCGACGAGGATCGAGGCGACGTTGGTCAGCAGAACGGGCCGCTTGGCCGACGTTCGCAAGTCGACCATCGGCTGGGTGACCCGGAGTTCGTATGGGAACCACAGTGCGAGCGTCACGATTCCGATGACGAACATGAGCAATGTCAGTTCGCTCGTCCATCCCCAACGGGCCCCCTTGGAGATGGCGAGGAGGATCGCCGTGAGTGCTGTCGAGAGCATGACCGCGCCGAGGAAGTCGAATTTGCCGCGGGTGCGAACACTCGATTCCGGGACGACGGCGGCTACCGCGATGATCAACAGGACGCCCACGATTGCCGAGAGCCAGAAGATGGCGGGCCAGCCTAGATGCTCGAAGATCAACCCGGACAGGGGGAGCCCGAGTGCGCTGCCGATTCCGAGAGTGGCACTCATCAAGGCTGTTGCCGACGCCACCTTCTCCTTGGGCAGTTCGTCGCGCATGATGCTGATTCCGACGGGGATCATCGAGATCGCGAAACCCTGGAGGCCACGTCCGATCAGCAGGGCGACAAAGTTGCCGCCGATCGCCGCGACCAGTGATCCGACCACGATCATCGTCATCGAGATCAGCATCATGCGTCGTTTTCCGAACATGTCCGCCAGGCGGGAGACGATCGGAGTGGCGACGGCGCTCGTGAGGAGTGTGACGGTGACGAGCCAGGAGGCGTCGTCAGCGCTGACGCCGAGGATTTTCGGGAAATCGGGCAACAACGGAATGACCATCGTTTGCTGCAGCGCGACCACGGTGCCGGAAAGACAGAGAATTGCGGTGATGAGCCGACTTGAACGGCGAGTGGTCGGAGACGAGTGCAATGCCAAGAGAGGGTCCTTCACGCGGCGGTGGTGAACGGGAATTCACCCATGAGTGAACCACTGTTCACCCTCGCTGTCACCTTCGGTGAATATGCGATTCCTCACGACGGCAACCTGCCCAGGGTTTCCAAGTCGGTATCGCGGGAACAACGTCAGTGGTTGGTCTGCGCCCGCGCGAGCGGGCAGCGAGGAGGAGTGATGCATGCCGAAGTGGGTGACCGTCTCCATGTCCAGGGACGCGTGGTTGGGCAGGCGGAGGTAACTGCCGAGGTCCTCGAAGTCCACGGGGAGGACGGAGGGCCGCCCTATCTGGTCAGGTACGACAACGGGCACGAGGCGTTGGTGTTTCCCGGTAGCGACGGCTGGATAGATCACCCCGGAAAAGGCTCCTGAACTGCACGATTCTTTCCATGCATGGCCGTTGCATCGAATGCGGCTAAAGTGTGCGCAATGGAGGGCAGACGCCAGTACCACTCCCGCGTGCGTGAAGCTTCCGCACAGCGAACGCGTGAACTCATTCGTGATGCGGCGACGACCTTGTTTGTCCGAGACGGATACGTCAGTGCCACCGTCAAACAGATTGCCGACTCGGCCGGCGTCGCCAATCGGACGGTGTTCACAGCCTTCCCGGGCGGGAAGCTCGAGATCTTCGAAGCGGCCCTCGCCGCGGCGCTCGATGCCGACGAGGTTCCACTCGGCGCGCCGAACCTGGCCTCGGACCCCGATGACGTTCGCCGGATCGTCTCCCAGATCGTGGCACAGGGCATCGGACTGCTCGAACGTGCCGGCGCTCTGATGATGGTCGCGGTCGAATCGTCAGGTGCGGATGCCGACATGCGGCGACTGTCCGAGGAATCGTCGGATCAGTCGGCCGTCAATGCGATGTCGATAGCCGAGGGTCTGTCCGAGCATGGATTGTTGAGGCCCGAGATTTCGCTCGAGAAAGCCGCGGGCATACTTGCCGCTTTCGTCTCGCCTCAGCTTCATCAGCAATTGCGTCGGGTCAGTGGATGGGATGTCGATGCATACCGAGGATGGCTCGAGTTCAACATTCGGCAGAATCTAATGTACTAATCGGTCTGTTTTCGTTAGCATGGCGAGGGTTTTTTATTCTCGGGAGGAATCGCCAGCGTGCCCTATGCCTTGTTCGGCCTCATCACGATGTTGCTGTGGATTTTCTGCATCGTCGACGCCATCACGAGAGATGACGCCTACATCCAGTACCTACCCAAGGTCGTCTGGATTCTGATCATCATCTTCCTTCCCACCTTGGGGTCCGTTCTGTGGCTGGTGGTCGGGCGCGGACAGAACGCGCCCCGCGGTTACGTCGGCCCAACCGGTTACGGCGAATACGAGCGTCCGGGACGCGCCGTTGCGCAGGATCCGGCGGCGGACGAAGCATTCTTGCGTCAGTGCCGCGAGCGGGCGGAAGAGCAGCGTCGAATTGCCAAGCAGCAGCGCCACGACGGCGACGCTGATCGGATTTGAGTTATCGGTAGGCCGTGAGGCGGTCCAGCACGAGCCGAAGCGGCGGCCACGACGATCGGCCGCGACGCGTCACCGCATAGGCGGTGAGGATGACAGGCGGATCGGTCAGCGGCACGACGCGTACGCCTTCGCGGGTCTTGCGTTCGAGTGGCATCAGCCCCACGCCGTAACCACTGAGGATCAAGAGTTCGACCAAGTCGAGACTGTCGATCTGGTGAGTGATCCGAGGGGTGAATCCAGCCAGTGACGCGAGGGTTCGCACGGCCCGCTCGTCGGCTGTATTTCGCGAGTTCACTATCCATGGTGTGTCTGCGAAGGCACGCAGATCGATCCCGGATTTCGTGGACTCGTCGGGTGTGTGGGCGTTGTCGGGAACGCATAATCCCCACGGCGTCGACCAGAGCGGTAGTGCTTCGAGTAACGAGCTCGGGGATGCGGGGGCGAGGTTGTAGTCGTACGTCAGCGCGAGGTCCAGGTCGTCTCGTTCGAGTAGGGCAAAAGCCTCGGCCGGTTCGTACTCGCAGATCACCACGTCTACCTGTGGATGGCTGTGTTGCAGGCTCAGGGCGACGGGGAGCATCGCGGTTCTGACGGCAGTAGCGAATCCGCCGACTCTCAGTGTCCCCTCCGGTTCGGCGGTCGGATCGAGGTCCAGGCGTGCTGCATCGACGGCTGCCAGGATGGTGACCGCATGATCGGCGAGTCGTTGACCGGCAGGTGTGAGGCGAACGCGTCGGCCTTCCGGTTCGATCAATGCAGTACCGGTTTCCGCGGTCAAAGCCGCGAGCTGTTGGGACACTGTCGATGTCGTGAGGTTGTGAGCTTCGGCGACCGCGCGCATGGAACCCAAGCGGGAGAGTTCGAGGAGGAGATGGAGTCGACGGGTTTCCATCGTTCGATCATTCACTAATCGTGAACATAATGTAGGTCAAAATCGCGTGGACACGAACGGTTGGCGTCCCGTTCAATTCAGCTATGGATACGAAAGCGCGGGCCGGAGTGGGCCTGGCTGTTCTGGCGATGTTGTGCGTGCAGCTCGGGCTCGCCGTGTCGGTGGGTCTGATCGATCAGCTCGGAGCAGACGGAGCAGCGTGGATACGTCTCGCCTGGGCGGGCATCATTCTTCTGATCATCGTCAGGCCCCGTCCCTCCGCGTTCACTCGCAAAGCGTTTCTGGCCTGCGTGGTCCTGGGTGTGGTCACCGCCGGAATGACGCTGTTGTTCATGGCGGCCGTCGAGCGTCTTCCTCTGGGAACGGCAAGCGCGCTGGAGTTCTTGGGTCCGCTGACGGTTGCTTTGCTCCGGGGGCGTGGCCGCGTTCTGTGGCCGGTTCTGGCAGGCGTGGGCGTAGTCCTTCTCACCGAACCGTGGGCAGGGACAGTCGATCTGGTCGGTGTGGCGTACGCACTTGGCGCGGCGCTCTGCTGGGCGATGTACATACTGCTCACCCAGCGGGTCGGCGACGAGGTTGCCGGTATCAACGGGCTGGCGGTGTCGATGGCGGTTGCCGGGTTGGCCGCGACAATTGCCGTGGGGCACTCGGCCATTGGGCGGCTGACCCCGCACCTGGTTCTCGTGGGCCTCGGACTTGCGATCTTGCTGCCCGTCGTGCCGTTCGTTCTGGAGATGGTCTCGCTACGGCGGCTGTCGACGGCAGCATTCGGCACGCTGATGAGTCTCGAACCCGCTTTCGCGCAGCTCATCGGTCTTGTTGTGCTGCAACAGGTTCCGAGTTTGCTGGCGGTGGCAGGTATCGCATGCGTCGTCGTCGCGGGGATCGGCGCGGCCCGCGGTGGTGCTCGGGGTGGTGGCGGGAAGCCGGCAGGCCCACCGTCCGATTCCGAGCGAACGTACCTTTCGGCGCCTTCATGAGACCGAGAGTGCCGTTCGCTCAGGGCATGTCAGCTCAGTGCACGGCTGCCGCAGCGATTGCTCCGGCGAACACGTCGGCGACCTCGCCGAGGGAATCGAGGATCGGTTGACCTGATCGTTCGACGCGAGCCCGCACCAGCGAACCCTCGAGTGCGGACACTGCCAGGACGGCAAGCCGTTCCGCTCGAGTGCGTGCGACACCGGACTCGATCAGTGAGTCGCGCAGTAGCGAAGTCCACTGTCGGTAGACCGCCTGTCCTGCGGCTGTCACGCTCTCCGAATCGGGGGCAAGTTCCAACAACACCGTCGTGATCGGCGAGCCTTCGTGGAAGTCCGAATCGCTCACCCATCCAGCGAGCAGCCGCGCATACTCGCGCAGCAGTGCTCCGGCGTCCGGGTGGTTGTCGGCGAGTTCGGTCAGAGTGTCGGTGACCAACTGCCCGCCGACGCGGACGACCTCTTCACCGATCTGCTCTTTGCCGCCGGGAAAGTAGTGGTAGAGCGAACCTTTCGGGGCGCCACTCGACTTGAGGATCTCGTTGAGCCCCGTAGCCGCATACCCCTGGCGGCGAAACAGATCGGCTGCAGCTCGTACCAGTGCTTCGCGGTGTTTCGGGGGAGTCGCCACGAGTTGGAGCTTAAACACCCCAGCGATCCACCACAATCTATGTAGACTGGTCTACATGGAAAATTCGGAAATGCTGGAACAGTTGCGCGCAGTCAACGCCTCGGCGGCCTTCAACCGGTGGGCCGGATTCGAAGTGACGGAGGCCGAACCAGGACGTGTCTGCCTGCGGCTCGAATGGCGTGAGGATCTCGGCCAGTACTCGGGACACTTGCACGCTGCGCTTGTGGCGGGACTTATCGACACTGCGTGCGGATTTGCTGCCTTTACACAGGTAGGTGTCGTGGCGGCGTCCAACTGCGCGGTCAATTTCGTGAGCCCGGGAGTCGGAACGGCATTCGTCGCCACGGCACGCTCGGTCAAGGCTGGGCGCAAGCAGGTGTTCGTCACTGCCGAGGTACATGCCGAACGCGAAGGCGAATCCGTGCTCGTCGCGTTCGGCACTACCCTCTTGGTTCCACTCGCCGTTCAGGCTTAGGGAACCTCAGGGAATGAGGATGAACTTCCCGGCGGGATGAGAACTCTGCAACTCGGTGTGAGCGAGTGCGACGTCTGCGAGCGGGAAGGTCTTGGCGATCTTCACGGTGAGGTGTCCGGACCCGGCTTGTTCGACCAGTTCGGAGCGAGCCTTCAAACGTGCTTCGGCACTTGCCGGATTGCCTCCGCCGACAGACTCGAAGCCGTCGGTCTGGGCGCGTCCGAACGCGACGATGGTGACGATACGGCCCTTGTCGGTGACCAACGCCAGAGATGTATCGACGGCTTCGTCAGTTCCGGCGGTGTCGAAAGCGGCGTCGACACCGTTCGGTGCGAGTTCACGAACGCGGGCTTCGAGGCCCTCGCCGTAGAGCACCGGCGTGGCGCCGAGCGAGCGCACGTAGTCCTGATTCGATGCTCCCGCAGTGCCGATCACGGTGGCACCGCGTGCTGCGGCGAGCTGAACCGCAATAGCGCCGACGCCACCGGACGCGCCGTGGATGAGGACGGTGTCCCCGGAGCCGACGCGAATAGTGTCGAGGGCGTCGACTGCAGTTCCGCCGACGAGAAGGAGTCCGGCCGCCTGTTCCCAGCTGATGCCGGCGGGCTTCGCGGTGATCGAGGAGACCGGCACGACTACCTGTTCGGCGTAAAGACCGTTGCCGGGGCTGACGATCACTTCGTCGCCGACTGCAACACCGGTAACGCCGTCGCCGACCGCCGAGACGACGCCCGCTGCCTCGCCGCCGAGGCGGATCGGAAGTTTCTCGGGATCAGTGCCGAAAGCACCGCTGTAGAGCTTGAAGTCGAAGGGATTGACGCCGATCGCCTTCACGTCGACCAGGACTTCGCCTGATTTCGGTGCCGGTAAATCGATGTCCACCAGCTCCAGGACCTCGGGCGTGCCGTACGTCTGCGCTACAACAGTTTTGGTCATGTCTCGCGCAACCGTCCTCGGGGAAGCGATATTCCCCCGAGGACGGGAAAAACTCGAGAAGATTCGATCAGCGGATCAGGGTGCCCAGATCGAGCGGCATCGCGATGCCGGTGATGTGATGGGCCTCGTCGGAACCGAGGAACGCGACGGCTGCGGCGATGTCCTCCGGCTGGCTGACCGGGTCTGGCAAGGTCTGCATGAAGATCGGACCGAGGGTGTGAGCGTTGGCGTCGATGAGCGGCCGCATGTCCGTCATCTGCATTCCGGTTTCCACGCCGTGCGGGTGGATGGTGTTGACCCGAATGTTGTACTGCCCCAATTCCGAGGCCATCGTCTTGGCCAGACCGGTGATGCCGTGTTTGCTCGCGACGTAGTGGCCGAGGAAGGGGAGCCCACGCAGGCCGGCGACGGAGCTGGTGAAGATGATCGAGCCACCGGTGCCTTGCTTGATCAGGTGCGGGATCGCTGCCTTGGCGGTGTGAAAGACGCCGGTCAGGTTGACGTCGAGCGTTTCCTGCCACTGCTCGGGCGTGATTTCCCAGGACATGTTGGCAGAACAGATTCCGGCGTTCGCGACGACGACGTCGAGGCGCCCCAGTTCGTCGATGCCGGCATCGAGCGCCGCGGTCAGCGCAGAGAAGTCGCGGACGTCGGTCTTGGTAGCGACAATTCGTCGGTCCAGAGCCTTGACCAGTTCGACTGTCTCGGCCAGGTCGTCTTCGGTGGCGCCGGCGTAAGACGTGGATTCGAATTGAACACACGCGTCGACGGCGATGATGTCTGCGCCCTCTTCTGCCAGCCGGACAGCTTCCGCCCGCCCCTGACCGCGGGCTGCTCCGGTGATGAAGGCAACTTTTCCGGTGTATCGATTGGCAGTCATGCTCAAACCTCCGAATAGTGGTGACGATCTGCTCTTCGGAAGTTAGCGCGACGAAGTTCTTTTCGGGGGTGAATGTCCAGTCAGCGGAAACCGCTCAGCACACCCTGGTCAACAGGGCACATGGTCCGTCGGCGAAGACATCGCGCGCATCTGCGGACGTGACGGGTTGTCCGCTCAGTGCGTCGAGCCATTCGCCTTCGGGAAGGTCGATTCGTGTGTCTCGCCAGCCGTGCGACGAGAGTCCGAGCGAATGTCGCGTCGCCAGAGCAACGACCATGGGCGGATCACCTGCCGGGCCGCGCGAGAAGCCGACCAGATGACCGGATCCGGAACCTGAAGCGAAGATGGGCCGGTACTCACCGTGATCGAACCACGAGGGGTTCTCCCGCCGCAGTGTCAGTGCCGTGCGAACGAGGTGCAACTTTGCGGTTCCTGTCGCGTCGATCGGCGCGGCGCCGGATTCGAGCAGTGATCGCCTCGTTCCGTAGTCGACAACGCGCCGGTTGTCCGGGTCGACCAGCGAGTCCTCCCACAGCTCCGTGCCCTGGTAGACGTCGGGAACTCCGGGCCCGAGGAGTTGGAGCAGCTTTTGGCCCAGAGAGTCCGCCCAGCCGTGACGCGCGATCCGGCCGACGAATTCGCTGACCGAATCAGCGACAGGTCCGTCGAACACCTCGTCGATCCAGCGGTGCACTGCCGACTCGAAGCCGACGTCCGGATCGTTCCAGGAAGTCCTGGCGCCGGACTCGCGGACGGCTTTCTCCGCATAGGCGTGTAAACGCTCGCGCAGCTCTGGAACCGAGGCTGCCGAGCGGCTGTCCGCCGGCCACACACCGATGATGTTCTGCCACAGGAACAATCCGGTAAGCGGATCAGGGCTGGGGCACACGTTTTCCCACTCGCGAATCAGCCGGGACCACAGGGTCGGCACCTGAGACACAACACCGATCCGTGCCCGCACGTCCTCGCCGCGTTTGGTGTCGTGAGTGGACAGACTCGTCATCGCCCGCGGCCACCGCTTCGCTCGGTCCGCGTTGTGGAGATGGAATTCGGCGACGGAGACGGCAAGTGATGCCGGGTTGCCGCCGACTTCCTGACGTGAGACCAGTCGCGCCGTCCGATAGAAGAGTCGATCTTCGACGGACTTAGCCATGACGGCGCCGCACACCTGCTGGAAGCGAACCGCCGCTTCACAGCCGTTCACCAAGGATTGCGCCAGCACGTTGAACGCCGCTTCATGCCCGGGCGCCAATTCGTGCATGTCGCCGACGATGCGAGCGGCCAAACCGGCGAGGGGACTGTAGTCGGATCGATAGACCGGCATCCGAGCGATCGCGACGACGACTGCGTCGTTCAGTTCGGTCTCGCTGCAACGACTTCCGGTTTCGCGTCGGATTGCGCGCACGAGTCTGCGAACCTCGGGTGCAAGGTCACCGCGCCCGGTGTCGCGTTTGAACTGACGTTCGGTGTGATGCAACCACGTACTGTCCCCGTCGTCGCCGGTCAGATCTGCCGAGAGTTCGGTCAATTCGAGTTCGGCGGCGGGATCGACGAAAATGCCGCCCAGTTGATTGAGTGCGTCGTATCCGGTAGTGCCGTCGATCGGGAGCAGCGGATCGAGTGGTTCCGTATGGCCGAGGATCTTTTCGATCACGAGCCACTGATCTGGTCCGATCAGTTCCCGCAGGCGACAAAGGTACTCCGCCGGATCGGCGAGTCCGTCCGGGTGATCGATGCGAACGCCGTCGATCAGTCCTTCGTCGACCCACGACTTCAATTGCCGATGGCAGAGTTCGAAGACTTTGGGGTCCTCTTGGCGCAGTGCAGCGAGTTCGTTGACGGCAAAGAACCGTCGGTAGTTGATGATTCCGGCGTTCCACGGTACGAGTCGGTACGACTGCCTGGAGTGGACCTCCTGTGGAGATCCGAATTCGGTGCCGGAGGCGACAGGGAAGCGGTGCTCGTAGAACGCGAGAAGTGTTTCCTCACCATCCTTCTCGACAGTCAGTGCGTCGAGATCGTCCTGGCTGCCCAGCACCGGGAGCGAGAGTTTGCCGTTGGCCCCGTTGTCGTCTGCCCAGTCGATGTCGAAGAAGTCCGCGTACTCCGACGACTGCCCGTGCGTGAGAACGTCCCACCACCAAGCATTTTCGCGAGGTTTGGCGACACCGACATGGTTGGGGACCAGATCGACGATCAGGCCCATCCCACGTGATCGAACCGCGCGCGATAGCTCCACCAAAGCCTCGCGGCCACCAAGTCCTTCGGACACGGTCGTCGGATCGGTGACGTCGTAGCCGTGCGTCGACCCGGACGTCGCAGTGAGGATGGGGGAGAGATAAAGATGTGAGACCCCCAATGCCTCGAAGTAGTCCACCTGTGCGGCCGCATCACGAAGAGTGAATGCATCCGGTCGCAACTGCAGTCGGTAGGTGCTGGTTATCGGGGCCATGTGCACGTCTCCCTCAGGCGGTTCTGCGAAGTACCGTCAATGCTCGCGCTTTTACATCCAATGTTGTTCCGGCCTTGATCACGGTATCGCTCTCACCAGTGGGGACCGAGGTGTCGAGTACGACGGTCCACTCCGACGCGTAGTCCGCGTTGGGGGTGGAGAATTCGAGATCTTCGTAGTGAGCGTTGAAACACAGGAGGAACGAATCTCCCGTGACACGCTCGCCGCGGTAGTTCGGTTCCGGGATCGCGTCGCCGTTGAGAAAGACGGCCAACGACTTACCGAAACCGCTGTCCCAGTCGGCCGGAGTCATCTCCTCGCCCGACGGCGTGAGCCAGGCGATGTCTCGGCCCTGATCGCCACTTCGAATGGGTCGGCCCTCGAAGAATCGACGACGCCGGAAGACCGGGTTCTTGGCGCGCAAGGCAATTGCGCGCTTGGTGAACTCGACGAGGTCCGCATTGGTTTCCGCGAGAGTCCAATCCATCCATGACAGTTCCGAATCCTGGCAGTAAACGTTGTTGTTACCCTGCTGAGTTCGGCCCATCTCGTCGCCGTGAGCAAGCATCGGGGTGCCCTGACTGAGCATCAGCGTAGCCAGGATGTTTCGGCTCTGACGTCCACGCAGTTCGAGGATTTCGGGGTCGTCTGTGGGGCCTTCGACGCCGCAGTTCCAGGATCGGTTGTGCGATTCGCCGTCGTTGTTGTTCTCGCCGTTGGCTTCGTTGTGCTTCTCGTTGTACGAGACGAGGTCGTGCAGGGTGAAACCGTCGTGAGCGATGACAAAATTGATGCTCGCGCCGGGGCGACGTCCGGTCGCCTCGTAGAGATCCGAGGATCCGGTGAGGCGGGAAGCGAACTCGCCCAGCGTTGCCGGCTCACCACGCCAGTAGTCGCGGACGGTATCGCGGTACTTGCCGTTCCATTCGGTCCACAGGCCTGGGAAGTTGCCGACCTGGTAACCGCCTTCGCCGACGTCCCACGGTTCGGCGATCAGTTTCACCTGACTGACGATCGGATCCTGTTGCACCAGATCGAAGAAGGCGGAAAGGCGGTCCACGTCGTGCAGTTCACGGGCGAGTGTCGAGGCCAGGTCGAAGCGGAAACCGTCGACATGCATTTCGGTGACCCAGTACCGCAGCGAGTCCATGATCAATTGCAGGGTGTGCGGATGACGGGCATTGAGGCTGTTGCCCGTTCCGGTGTAGTCCATGTAGTGCGCTTCGTCGCCGTCTACCAGTCGGTAGTAGGCGGCGTTGTCGATTCCGCGGAAGCTGATGGTCGGCCCCATGTGGTTGCCCTCGGCGGTGTGGTTGTAGACCACGTCGAGGATCACCTCGATACCCGCCTGGTGGAAACTGCGCACCATTGCCTTGAATTCCGCCACGGCCGCATCGGGTTTGGCGGCCGAGGAGTAGTCGGTGTGCGGAGCAAGAAAGCCGAAGGTGTTGTAGCCCCAGTAGTTTCGCAGTCCCTGATCGAGCAGCACCTGGTCGTGCATGAACTGATGGACCGGCATCAGTTCGATCGCCGTGACACCCAGATTGGTGAGGTGCTCGATGATCACCGGATGCGCGAGTCCGGCGTAAGTGCCGCGCAATTCCTCCGGAACTCCGGGGTGCGTCGCGGTCATACCCTTGACGTGCGCTTCGTAGATGACCGTCTCGTGGTACGGACGCTTCGGCGAGCGGTCGGATGCCCAGTCGAAGAACGGATTGATGACGACGGTCGACATCGTGTGACCGAGCGAATCATGTTGGGGGAAAGGGATGGTAGCGGGTTCGTCGACGAGCGGTTCGGGATCGAAGGGTTCTGGGTCGAGGCTCTCGTCCGATTCCTGATCGTCCGTGGGTGACTCGTCTTCGAGGCCCACCTCGCCCGATTCGGCTTCCGAACTCGTTTCGTCGGTGGCTTCTTCCGGCTCCACGGCAGGAGTTTCGTCGTCTCCAGCAGGTTCGGGGTCCGCCGCCGACTCGACGTCGTACGAGAACAGTGAACGGTCTCCGTCGAAGTCTCCGTCGAACGCTTTTCCGTACGGGTCCAGCAGGAGTTTGCTCGGATCGCAGCGCAGACCTGCAGCCGGATCGTACGGCCCGTGCACGCGGTAGCCGTATCGCTGGCCGGGGGACACGGACGGAAGGTACGCATGCCAGACGTAACCGTCGACCTCGTCCATCCGAATGCGGGTTTCGGTGCCGTCCTTGGCGATCAGGCACAGTTCGACGGCTTCGGCGACCTCGGAGAAGAGCGAGAAATTGGTCCCCGCGCCGTCGTAGGTGGCACCGAGTGGGTACGCACTGCCAGGCCATACCGGGATGGGAGTGGCTGAGGGCGCGCTCGGCGGTTGATCCATGAATCAGACCCTATCGGGTGCAGCCGATCGAATCTTGTCGACTGTCTACGCCGCTGATCACCGTTTCGCCTGGCTGCGGGCGGTTGCAAGCATTCCGGCTGTGATCTGTTCCACCTCCGCGTCCGAACACAGGTACGGAGGCATCGCGTACACGAGGTTGCGGAACGGTCGAAGCCAGACCCCGGCGTCGACGGCCGCATCGGTGGCGCTCTGCATCTCGACCGGCTGCTCGAGTTCGATCACCCCGATTCCGCCTTTGACTCGAACGTCCACCACCCCGGGAATTGTGACGGCTTCGGCGAGGCCGCGAGTGAGGCCACGTTCGAGGGTTGCGACGTCACGCCGCCAGTCCATTGCGAGCAGAAGTTCGGTCGACGCGACCGCGACAGCGCACGCGAGTGGATTGCCCATGAAGGTGGGGCCGTGCATCAGTCCGCCGCCCTCGCCGGCAGTGATGGTCTCTGCGATCTCCGTGGTGCACAGCGTTGCCGCCAGACTCATGTACCCGCCGGTCAGTGCCTTGCCGACGCACATGACGTCGGGACTGACGCCGGCATGATCGGCGGCGAACAGTTCACCGGTGCGTCCGAATCCGGTCGCGATCTCGTCGAAGACCAGGAGGACTTGGTATTTGTCGCAGAGGTTACGTAGGTCGATCAGGTACGCGGGGTCGTGGAAACGCATTCCGCCGGCGCCTTGGACTACGGGTTCGACGATCACCGCGGCGAGGTCCTCGTGATGCTCGGCCAGCAGCGTTTCCAACTCCTGCACGTATTCGGGGAGATAGTCCGCCGGGGGAGTCTGCGCGAAGACCTGAGGGCGAAGGACGTCGGTCCAGAGAGAGTGCATGCCGCCGTCGGGGTCGCAGACGCTCATGGGGGTGAATGTGTCGCCGTGATATCCACCGCGCCAGGTCATCAAACGATTCTTCGACGGTTTTCCGAGGCTCCGCCAGTACTGCAGGCACATCTTGACTGCTACTTCGACGGCCACCGAACCGGAGTCGGAGAGGAACACCTTGTCGAGGTGAGGTGGTGTGATGTCGACGAGCAGTCGCCCGAGGCGAGCGGCGGGTTCGTGCGTCAGTCCGCCAAACATGACATGACTCATCTTGCCCAGCTGCCGTGCAGCAGCAGTGTCGAGCACGGGATTGCGGTAGCCGTGAATGGCGGCCCACCACGAGCTCATTCCGTCGACCAATCGGCGGCCGTCGGAGAGCGTGAGGGTAGCCCCCTGGGCAGAGTCGACGATCAGCGGACGAGTCGACGCGGGAAATGATCCGTACGGATGCCAGAGGACATCGGCATCGATGGCGGAGACGTCATGGGGATCAAGTCCAGTTGTGAGCACGGATGCACCCTAACCATTGAGTTGAACGGTGTTCAAGTATGGTCGGAAAAGTGAACACCTCGCTGAATTGGCTCACTGCCGTCGAAGCGGACCGTAGGGCCGCTGGACTGCGCCGCGAACTCCGTCCTCGCACGGTCGACTCCCCGTTGATCGACCTGGCGTCGAACGATTACCTCGGACTCGTGCGGCACCCCGACGTGATCGAGGGTGCAACGGCGGCTCTGCGCCGTTGGGGCGCGGGCGCCACGGGTTCGCGTCTGGTCACCGGCACCACCACCGAACACGAACTGCTCGAAGTCGAACTGGCCGAGTTCGTCGGGGCGGACTCCGGACTGGTCTTCTCTTCCGGCTACACAGCCAATCTCGGCGCGGTGACGGCGCTCTCGGGTCCCGGATCGTTGATCGTCTCCGATGCGGGATCGCATGCCTCACTCGTGGATGCCTGCCGCCTGTCACGTGCCCGGGTTGCGGTAGCTCCGCATTCGGACGTGAGCTTTCTCGCCGACACGTTGCGCAGCAGAGTGGAAGAGAGAGCGCTGGTCGTCACGGATTCGGTCTTCAGCGCCGACGGAGACCTCGCGCCGCTGCGGGAGATGCATCAGGTGTGCCGCGAGTACGGGGCGATCCTGCTGGTCGACGAGGCGCATGGCATCGGTGTGCGCGGTGCCGGTGGACGTGGACTCGTCCACGAGTCGGGCCTGGCGGGTGAACCTGACGTCGTCGTGACGGCAACGCTGTCCAAGTCGCTCGCCAGTCAGGGCGGAGTTGTACTCGGCGACAACAAGATTCGCGCGCATCTCATCGACGCGGCAAGAACGTTCATCTTCGACACCGGTCTCGCTCCCGCCGCTGTCGGCGCGGCCAGAGCTGCACTCGCCGTACTCCAGCGCGAGCCGACGCGAGCGCTCGACGTCCTGGCCCGGGCATCCGAACTCGCCGACGTCACCGGTGCACCGTCGCCTGAATCTGCTGTCGTCTCGGTCGTTCTCGGCGATCCGCAACGGGCGTTCGATGCCGCGTCGGCGTGCCGGGATCAGGGGTTGCATGTCGGTTGCTTCCGCCCGCCGTCGGTTCCGGAAGGAACGTCACGGCTGCGTCTGACCGCACGAGCGACGCTGTCCGCATCCGAGATGGAGCAGATCGCTCTCGTACTGCGCGACGTCTTGGCCGGTGCCCGAGCATGAGCATTTTCCTGGTGACCGGAACGTCGACGGACGTCGGAAAAACAGTGGTGACAGCCGCATTGGCATCGGTGGCCTTGCAGTCGGGCAAGTCGGTTGCAGTGCTCAAACCGGCCCAGACCGGCGTCGACGTGGACGGTGCGGGTGATCTGGCCGAGATCGAGCGTCTGACCGGTGGCGGCGTGACGCTGGTCGAGTTGGCGCGGTATCCCGAACCTTTGGCGCCGGATACTGCTGCCCGTCGAAGTGGTCTCCCGTTGTTGGCGCTCGACGACGTAGTCCGAGTCGCTCGCGACCTGGACACCACCCACGACTTGACCCTGATCGAAGGTGCCGGCGGCTTGTTGGTTCGGTTGGGGGTGGACGGGTTCACCGCGCGCGATCTCGCCGCAGCTCTGGCAGCACCGGTAGTGCTGGTGGTTGCGTCCGGCCTGGGCACGCTAAATCACACCGCTCTGACCGTGGAAGCGCTGGGTGCATCCAGTGTGGAATGCGCCGGGTTGGTGATCGGTTCGTGGCCGCAGGAACCGGACCTCGCCGAGAGATGCAATCGCGAGGATCTTGTCTCGGTCAGTGGTGTTCCCCTTCTCGGGTTGATGCCTGCGGGAAGTGGCAGCGAGAGTGTCCAAGAGTTTGCTCAGACCGCTTTGGGCGCGCTCGGTAAATCTCCTTTGGCCATCTGACGCCGTAACATCCGATTTGTCTGCATCGATAGCCAAGGCACAGTAGGGCGAATTGTGAGTAGGTCAGCCGAATGTAGGTGGTGAGCACGGTCGAAAAGTCGTTGTCGTCATCGGCCGTACGTCGCGCACTGCTTGTCGGCGTAGTCGTCTTCGTCTCGTGCCTGGTCGGAATTCTGAGCCGCCTGCCGGGCACGCTTGCTGTCTTCTGGCCGGCCAATGCGCTGCTTCTCGGGATTCTCTTTCGATCGCCGCGCTCGGCCACACCGCTCACCTGGATCTGCGCTGCAGCCGGCTACGTTGGAGCCGACCTCATCACGGGCGGGGCGTGGGAGTCCACGGTGTGGCTCAACGCGGCCAACATCGTCGGTGTTGCGAGTGGCTTTTACGCCTTCCGCTGGGTGGGCGGCGACGATCGTCGACTGACCAGTATTCAGTCCGTCGGCTATCTCGTGTCGATGACTGTCGTGGCCGCGTCGATGGCGGCGCTCGTGGGCGGAATCGCGAACCGCGTGCTGTTCGGCGGGCAGTGGTGGGACGGCTGGTTGCTCTGGTTCTCGAGTGAGTTCGTCAACTACATGACCATCGTCCCGTTGGTGCTGACTTTCCCTTCGCTTCGGCGGGTGGATCGAGACCCGAAAGCTGTTGCCACACTTCTGCGTCGATCAGTTGTTCCGACAGCGCTGCTGGCCATCTGCATCATCTTGGAGTGGGTGATCGGCGGCGCCGGAGCGATCGCGTTTGCCATGCCGGCGCTGGTGACTGCCGCTTTGCTCACCAATGTCTTTGTCACGTCGGTGCTCACCGCCGCATCAACTGCCTGGACGTTGGTACTGACGGCCGACGGGCATCTCGGATTGTCCAGCGAAGGCGTCTCGCCCGTCAGTGCGTCCGTCCAGATCGGATTGTCGTTGCTGGCGGTAGCGCCGATCGCGGTGGCGTGTGTGATCCTCGAGCGCCGCCGCGCGCTCGAGGCACTCACACAGGCCGTCACCCACGACGATCTCACCGGTGCGTTGCGCCGGGACGAGTTCTTGCGGCGAGGCGGCAGCGTGACGGGTGCGCCCGATCCGCGTCGCCACTCTGGTCGTCCGGTGAGCGTCCTGATGATGGATCTGGATCACTTCAAGATGGTGAACGACAACCTCGGTCATCGCGCCGGCGATACCGCGTTGGTGAGTTTTGCCGATCAGGTGCGGCGGAACCTCGATGACAAGCATCTCTTCGCCCGGTTGGGCGGTGAGGAGTTCGTCGTACTGATGGCCGGCGTCGATCTCGAGGGTGCGACCGAAACGGCCGAGATGATTCGACGCGCACAAGCGGAGAATTCGTCGGCGGTATTGGGTGAACTAGGGCCGACGGTCAGCATCGGCGTCGCATGTTCACCCCACGGCGACGCAGCCCTGACGCAATTGGTCGATTGCGCCGACGAGGCGTTGTACCGAGCGAAGAAGCTGGACCGGAATCGAACCGTGGCGCTCACGGTCGGTAGCTGAAGAAACACGTGCGGACCCGCATTCTTGCGGGTCCGCACGTGTTGGTTGAATCCAGCGATTCAGAACAGATTGATCAGGGCAGGAACACTGAACAGCGCCACGTAGTAACCCATGAACAGAACCCCGCCGTGAATCTTGAACAGGCGCCCGAGAAGGCCACCGACCAGGCCGACCGTCACGGTGATCAGAAGCCCGAGGATGCCGCCCTCCCAGATGCTGATGACCACGACCAGTCCCGTGAACACCGCGATCACAGCTTCGTGGCTGATGTGCTTGACCACCGCTGACGCAGCGCGGTACGCGTAGTTCATGGCAAACGGGTATGCGATGACCGTTGCCGTGACCACTGCGAGCAGTCCGTAGAGCAGGAACTCCCACTGCGTCAGGTACGTGGAGAGATTGTTGATCACTCCGGTTTCCTGATTGGTCTCGAAGACCGGCGGAGCGTTGAACAGAGGGGCCGCGGGACCTGCTGCCAGCGGGCTGAGCGGAAGGCCGAAGGCCACGAGAGGGATGAGGGTTTCCGCGATGTAGGTGGATTCCGTCGTACCGTTCTTTGCCGAGACCATGGTGGTCAGTCGGTGATAGCCGTTCTTGATCCGCGCACCTACCAGCTCACCCATCAGAACTGTCATGGCGACAGGGCTGAAAACGAACGTTGCGCTCGACACCGTGGAAGCGGCTGCGGTGTAACCGATCTGCTTGCGATCGAGGACCTTCAGAGGATTGGGGAAGTATCCCTTCCATCCTTTGATGTCCGGGGCCAGTGCGACGGTCTTGGGTTCGCTGCGTTCCATGTCCTTGCGGCTCGACGGCCCCAGGGTCAGCGCGAGGTCGGCGATCAGCGGCCCGACCGCAATCGCCAGGAAGTAGCTGATGTTCAGCGACACATCGTAATTCGACGTCAACGCGCGGGCACCGAGGATCAAGATGACAAACGGAACGAGGGCGACCACCCCGGCCCAACGGCCTGGTGAGGCATAGGCGATGCCGATGGCGGCGACCAGGAACAGCCACGGTGCTATCGACTGAACGGTGTCGGCGAACGGCGCGAGGATGGTCGCGAACAGAACGGCAACCGGCACGGCGACGAACGCCGAGATCACTGCTCCCGAGATCGCCTTGCGGAGTGCGATGTGCGGGATGCCGAGTGAGCGCATCATCTGTGCTTCCGGCAAGAGCGGAATCGCCATCGTGTCGCCGGGAATGCCCAGCAGCATCGTCGGCACCGCATGCGTCATGTGTTTGGCGATCGCACCGGAGAGGAAGAACGTGAAGACTGCCGCCGGGGGAGCGCCGAGCAGAATCACGAGCAGAGTCAGCGGTGCGATGGTGGCGGTCTCGTCCGTGCCGGAGATCAATCCGATGAACGTGAACGCGACCGCACCGATGATGCCGAAGAGAACGGCGATCAGAATTTCGTTGGTCAGAACCGAACTCATGCGCGCCCACCGTCCTTCGGCGGGTTCGAGGGCGATGTCTTCGAGGCCTGTGCGTGCTCGGCCTCGGCAGCGGCGAAGTGGTCGTACAGACCGAGTTCGCGAAGTTCCTGTCGACTCTGCTCCGGAATGTCGGCGAGAGTGCCCAGACCCTGACGCTGCTCACTCATCGTCGTGATGACACCGTCGATCGACTCCGCGTCGGCGGCGGCCAAGGCGACTATCCGCTTCGGCTTGATGAAGATTCCGCAGACGACGCCGGCGAGCAGGCAGGCAGCGATACCGACCAGCAGGCTGTACGCCTGGGCCAACGACGGTTCGCTGACGACCCGTTCGAACAGCGACTGGGCCGCAAGCAGAGCCGACGCGCCCACGACACTGCCGACTGCGACGGAGATCGCGAGGTGTCGACCGTTGACAGTGTCGCCCCAGACTTCGAGGTATGTCTGCTGATCGGTCGGCGCGGTTGTGGTGGTCGGCGTCGTTGCCGACTGCGGTGGTGACATCAGTCTTCTCCAGTGTCATGCATGGCAGGGGGTCGTACAGGGAGGGGCTTGCGTGCGAGTGTCAGGTACGTGCTGCGCGGAGGGCGGTGACGACTCGGGACGGACTCGAGTGTCCGATCTGTTCGGCCATCCAACTACTTGTGTCGGTAAGGGAATCCAGGTCGATGCCGGTGTCGATCCCGAGGCCGTGGAGCATCCACACCAGATCCTCGGTGGCGAGATTCCCGGTCGCGCCCTTGGCGTACGGGCACCGTCCGAGACCACCTGCGGAACTGTCGAATTCGGATACTCCAGCGGTCAACGACGCATGGACGTTCGACAGCGCCTGGCCGTAGGTGTCGTGAAAGTGCATGGCGATCTGCGATGTGGGGATGCCACGTTCTCGGAGGGCGTCGAGTAAGGCGAGCACATGGCCAGGTGTGCCGACGCCGATGGTGTCGCCGAGTGAGAGTGACGTGACACCGCTGTCGACCAGGGTCTTCGCGATGTCGGCGACACGTTCGACGGGCACAGTGCCTTCCCAAGGGTCGCCGAAGCACATCGAGATGTAGCCGCGGACGGGAAGTCCCAGAGCTCTTGCGGCGGCAGTGACCCCGGTGGCCGCGGCTATAGCGCCGTCCACCGTCGAGTTGAGGTTTCGTTTCGCGAATTCCTCTGTAGCGCTGACGAACACTGCAACTTCGCGCGCTCCGGCGGCAACAGCCCGCTCGAGACCCCTACGGTTCGGGACAAGAACGACCGTACGTACCGAGTCCGGCAGGTGCAGCCGATCCATCAATTCTTCCGCGTCCGCGAGTTGCGGGATCCATCGAGGTGAGACGAAGCTCGTCAATTCGACAGTGCGGGAACCCGCCGCGACGAGGCGTTCGATGAACTGGGCTTTCGTCTCGGTCGGGATCACCGCCGTCTCTGCTTGAAGTCCGTCGCGTGGCCCGACTTCGTAGATCCGGACCGAGGTCGGTAGTCCCGGCGCCGGCACTCGATGAGGCGCCGGCTTCCACACTGGTGATCCTGCAACTGTTTCGGTCATTGTCGTCAGTTTTCGCCGCGGATCTCGGCGAGAACCTTCTCGGCATGTTCGACGCGAATGCTCTTGTCCGCGATCAGGCGTGCGACCACGGCGTCGATCTCGCTCTTCTGCGCTCCGGCGGTGGCAGCGATGTTGCGGGCGTGCAGTCCCATGTGTCCGCGTTGGACACCTTCACTGGCCAGAACGCGGACAGCGGCCAGGTTCTGCGCCAGACCGACTGCCAGGATGATGCCGGCGAGTTCCTCGGCGCTCTCGACGCCGAGCATCTTGATTGCGGCCTGCGCTACGGGGTGCACTTTGGTGGCCCCGCCGACGAGGCCGACCGGCATGGGCAGCTCGAGGGTGCCGACGATGTTTCCGTCGGCATTCTTCTCGAAATGCGAGAGCGAGGAGTAGATTCCGTCGGCGTTGACTGCATGGGAGTGGCATCCGGCTTCGACTGCGCGCGTGTCATTTCCGGTCGCCAGCACTACGGCGCTGATGCCGTTCATGATGCCCTTGTTGTGCGTCGCGGCGCGGTAGGGATCCAGCTCCGCCAAGCGCGCGGCATGGATCAGGTTGTCCACAACCTCTGCGCCGCCGATCAATTCGGCGTCGAACACGGCGCGAACGCGCGTCAGCCGCAGATCGGCCTTGTTGGTGAGAATGCGCAGGACAACGTGTCCGCCGCCGATCTCGGCGACTCGATCCGCGATTGCCTCGGCCATCGTGTTGACGGCGTTGGCGCCCATGGCATCTCGTACGTCGACATGAAGATGGAGGACCACGTAGGTGGCCTTGTCCGAAGGAACGATGCGAACCGAAATGTCCTTCACTCCACCGCCGACGCTGACCAACTTCGGGTCCTGCTCGTTGGCGAGTGCAATGATTTCCTCGCGAGCCTCGAGGAGTCGGATTCGGGCGGCCGCCGGATCCACGACGTCGACGAGTTGTATCTGGGCCTGCATGATCGGCGGGGTGCTCGAGACGTGAAAGCCGCCGAGTCCGCGTGCGATGCGGGCAGCGTTACTCGCGGCTGCGACTACCGACGGCTCCTCGGTGGCGAGAGGGATCAGGTAGTCCGTGCCGTTGATCGTGAAGTTGGTGGCGACGCCGACCGGGATGCCGATGACACCGACTACGTTCTCGACCATGCGATCGGCCTGATCGATGGTGAGACCGTCGGCAGCGTCGTAGACCGCGATGTCTGCTTCGGTCAGGTCCGTCTGGCGGACGATCTCGGCGCGCCGTGCGGCGACATCGTAGGACCGGAAATTGGCGATACGGCTATTGATAGACCGGCTGTTGATTGACACGGGGGGTGGTCCTCCTGAAGTGATTCTGTGCTCCGCTTCACAGTAGGGAGGGTGATGGCTGCCAGGCCACGTGCTCAGGGCACATCGATCGGTCGAAATTGTAGTGTCATGCACCACCGTCTTTGTCGACGGTCTCACCCCCGGCCTCTTCGGCGCCCACTTGCCGAAGCTCGTCGAGCCTCGTCGCCATCGACACCCGAAAGAAGTTCTCGTCTTCACGCCACGAGTGACCGAGGAGCGTGCGGATGCGCTCGAGACGCTGAATGACGGTGTTCGGGTGATAGTTGAGGGCGCGGGCAGCCTTGGTCGGGCTTCCTTCGTTGCGCACGAGGGCGCGCAGGGTCGCAGTGAGATCGGTGTCCTTGTCGCGGTCGTAGGCGAGTACCGGGCCGATCACGTCATCGATGAACTGATGAAGTGATTCCGGATTTTCGCCGAACAGAACGGTGTACGGCAGATACGACGCCGTCGTGACCGCGCCGTCGGTCTTGCCCAACGCCGAGAGCAGGCGAGCAGTACGCAGGGCAGAGGTGAAGCGCGCCGGGAGGTCTTCGGGACGCTCCGCCGTTGCCGGCGCAATCACCACGGCGTGAGGTCCCACCGAACCGGTGATCTGGCGGTGAACGACGGTCGCCGCGGCTGCCGGGTTCCCCGAGCGCGAGACCACCGCGATCAATCCGGCGTGCTGCGACGCCAAAGCCCCGACCGGCAAACTCTGCCCGATTGCGCGGAGCGCAGCGGTGCGGAGTTCCGGAGCAACCGACACCACGAGGACGGTATCGAGTTCGCCGAGGGAGATGCCGAGGTTGCGGGTCCGACGTTCGAGATCGCGCCTGCGCTCGGGCGCAGTGCTCAACAGATCGGCGACCAGTTCGTCACGTGCGCGCCGATCCGCTGCTGCCGCCGCCGTGTGTTGCAACACGAGGATCGCAGTAACCTGAGCGGCCCGTTCCACGGTCCTGAGTTCGACAGGTCCGATCGGCGCGTCCGAACGATTCAGCAAGATGGCCCCGAGGAATGATTCGCCGGCGGTGATGGCGCTGACGAGTTGGATCACGGTTTCACTGTCATCGGCGACAAACGTGCATCGGCCGCTTCGGCGACTCTGGTCGATGGCCTCGGACACGGCGCGAGGTAGAGACAACGGCACCGTCGTGATCTGCTCGCCCGAGGATTTGACCAGAGGGCGTAGCTCACTGTCGACCACGACGGTGCCGCGCTCGAGTGCGCTGCTGAGGGTTCGTGCAACCTGGGCGTATCCGCCGCCACGGAGAACGGCGTGGATCAGATCCTGGTGGACGATGTTCGATTTGTCGCGCGCGGACACGTGCTCACGCAGTTCGTCGAGTGCTCGCCCGGTCTCGGCGGCGGATTCCTCGGCGCGGTCGAGCGCCCGCGCGGTTTGCAGGACCACCGAGGCATGATCCGCCAGCGCCGACAGCAGGGCTATCTGATCGGCAGTAAATCGTCGTTCCCGGCGGTCGGCGGCAAACAGAACTCCGAGGATCTGGCCGTCCGAGAGCATCGGCACGCCGAGAATCGCCACCAGACCTTCGGCGACTATCGCGGCGTCGACCACCTCGTCGTGACGCGACTGCGTGTAGTCGCTGTAGTTCTGAACCCATTGGGCTGCTCGAGATTCGGCAATCGCACTGACCAGTCCCGCGCCGGCAGGAACCTGCAAATGCTGTAGCTCCGGCGAGACGGCGCCTGCTGTCTTTCGAACATTCAGATCTCTGGTGACCACATCGAACTCGGAGAGGTACGTGACGTCGGTGCCCATGATGTCGTGTGCTCGGTTGACGAGTCGCTGGAGCAGAGTGTCCACGTCGCGAACTTGCGCGAGTTCACGCGCACTCGAGTAGAGGACCGCCAATTCGTTCTCGCGACGGCGCAGTCGGCGAAATTCCGACCGACTGGCCCGGATGCGGGCCGCGGTCTGCGTGATCTCCGTTGCGCCGAGGCCGAATTCGGAAAGTACCTGTTCGACATGTTCGTCACCGACGGAGTCGGACGTCACGTCGAACAGTGCGGCAATCTCGTTGGGTTCCGAGTCGGAGTCTGAATCAGGGGCGGTCACACCGAACAAACTACAGACCTGCGGACCTACCGAACTCGTCGAGCGGCGGGGATGTGTGACTGTTGTTGGCTTCTAATGCATTTCGATCCGTGCCCGTGCCTCCCAGTTCTTCGTGCAGCCTGTCCATGTCCTTCTCGAGCGCGCTGACCTTTGTCTCGAGGGCGAGAACTTTGCGGTTCAATGCTTGAATGCTCGCCATGCAGACGCCGTTTGCATCGACGGCCGAGATCCGACGGGTGTTGGACCCCAGGCCGAAGACTGCGGCAAAATCCTGTGCCATCGGTCCGAGATGACGGATCGACTTGTGGTCGAAACCGTAACTCCACGTGCTGATTCGGAGAGCCGTCAGCCGGTCGAGCACGTCCTGGGCACTGGTGGGAACGGCTGCGTCTGTGTCCACGCCGCGGCGACGTGTGGCGTGCGAGAGCACCCACTGCGCGGGGTGGCGCATCGCCGCGTTGACCCGAGTGCTGACCCGAGTGTCCAAATAGTCAGTGCGCTCGCCCTCGTCAGGCGGTGAGGTCACGTCGCGCAGTTTTGACGGTCTTGTCGCTCAGCAGAATTCCCGCTCCCGCGCCCAGTAGTCCGAGGCCGATTCCGACAGCAGCGCTGCCGAGGCCCAAAGCAATTCCCAACATGATTCCTCCAAAAATTGTGCGGTGAATTGAGGGGCCAGGTGTCCGACGAAAGTGCTGCCGACCTGCTCCGCGCTCATCTTTCACATTGCTCCGCCGTGCGGGCGATGACAACCCGTCTGGACCGAATTTCTCGTGGAAAACACAGGCGTGCAACACTGGGTCAAGAACTGCTGGGTCATCGGCGCCTTGTCGGCGCCGTACGGGCGGCAGTAATCAAGTAGCCATCGACCGATCTCTAACGCAGGTTTATCTGCGCGCGGCAACGATGACCAGGCAAAAGGGTGGCATGTGAACGAATCGAGCAATGGCTTGTTTTCCGACCTCAGCGCGTCGGAGCCCGTTGTCGACGCAAAAAGCGCCGAGCAACTGGCGGCCGAGCGTGAAACTGCGGCAGCAGAACGCTCGAACACCGACACCGCTGAACAGCGGCAGTCACAGCTGTTCAGCGGTTAAGCGCGTCAGGACTCCTTGATTACCGACAGAACATTGCCGGCTGGATCGGTGAACCACGCGATGTCGGGGCCGTTGCCACGCATGATGCCTCGCGCATCCTGGGGGAATCCGTCGTATTTCAGAAACTCCACGCCACGTGCGGTCAGTTGATCGACGGTTGTGTCGATGTCGTCGACGACGAAGTTGAGAATCGTGTACGTCGCCGCTTCGTGATTCGGTTTGGGATAGACGAGGATTTCGGTTCCGCCGGCAAGATGTAGCCGAATCAGCCCCATGTCTTCATCGGTCACTTTCAGCCCGAGTATTTCGCCGTAGAACTTCTGTGCAGCATCGATGTCTGTCACCGAAAATCCGCTGAATGCTTTGGTGTCCGCAAGCATGGCTATCTCCGTTCCTAGCTGTTGTCGGACTAGGTGGGTTGGGAATCCGTCATTCCGGATTCCATGTCGGCCCTGGCCTCCTCGCTGAACTCGATGATCTGAACGTAGTTTCCGTCGGGGTCGATCGCGGTGGCGAACAAACTGCCCCCGCGGACTTCGAGCGGAGCGTGCCAGTTTCCGCCGAGTGCGTCGATGCGCTGTGCGATCGACCGGGCGTCGTCGGTCTCGACGTTGAGGAACATGCGACCCGGCTGGGGGTTGGTCTCACCGACGTCGTCGCGTCTGTCGAGCATTACGTAGAAACCGTTGAAGTCGAGGACGTCGTAGCCAGGTTCACCGGGAGTCCGGTCGACCTTCGGGGCGAACGCCTCGGCGTACCAGTCGCGCAATCGTTCGGGGTTGGTGCTCGAGAGCAAAATGCTGCTGATGCTGGATCCGGACATGGGTCCTCCTGCTGTCGGTCGTTACTGTCGTCGGCAATCGAGGCTCTGGCCACATCACCTCCCAGATACAGACTTCCCGCAGCGGCGAAACTCATCGCGGCTCAGCTGTGTTCCGACACCATGATCGCCGTCGTCCCTGGTTCGAGCGCCCGAAAGATATGCTCCTCGTCGCCGGGATAAGCGAGATAGTCGCCCGGGCCGAGCTCGATCGGATCTGCGGTGGGCCCGACCTCCGCTCGCCCGGTGCCGATCACAACGTGTTCGGTGGTGCCGCGCGCATGCGGAGTCGAAATACGCGGCTCGCCCGGTTCGGCGACTATGCGATACAGATCGCGTCGTGCGTTCGGTGGGCTCGGCGCCAAGAGCGTCGCGATGTACGACGCGTTTGCCGAAGCAATTGCGGGACCTTCTCCGGCTCGAATCAATTGAACGGTCTGTGCCTGCGAGTCGACGAGTTGTGAGAACGGCACACCCAACGCGTTGCCGAGTGCCCACAGTGTTTCGAGGCTCGGGTTCCCGAGGCCGGATTCGAGTTGGGAGAGTGTGGATTTGGCGATGTCGGCGCGCCGCGCCACCTCCGAGAGGCTCAAGCCTGCTCGGGCACGTTCGCGTTTGAGTGCGACGGCGACCAGTTTCTGAGGAGTCTCCGCTGTATCCGTTTCATTACTGGTCATCGTTCGATTCTCCGATCGGTCGTTCTACTTGACGAACGGTGTCACTTCGTTCAACATAGAATACATGCGTTCTTTATGGCGAACAGTTGATCGAGACACGGTTCGGGTGAGCGTGCTGATCTGGCTCTCCGTGGCCATCGTCGGTGTGTCCTACGGTGTGACGGCAGGATCGGCTGGATTCTCGTTGTGGCAGCTTTCGGCGTTGGCTGTACTCGTTCTGGGAGCGTCTTCGGAGTTCTTGTTCATCGGAATCATCGCAGCCGGAGGCAGTGCCACCGCTGCTGTTGTGGCGGGCTTGTTGATCAACTCACGTAACTTCGCCTACGGGATGTCGGCAGGATCATTTCTCGGCAGGGGTCGCTACAAAGATTCAGGCTGGCGCAGTATGGTCGGCGCGCACCTGGTCAACGACGAAAGCGTCGCGGTCGCCATGGCGCAGGAATCGGTGGAGCGCAAGCGTGCGGCTTTCTGGTTCTGTGGAATCGGGATCGCGGTGTCGTGGCCGATCGGAGCGCTGCTGGGCGGGTTGCTCGGCAGCGTCGTCCGAGACCCCGGCGCGTTGGGGTTGGATGCCGCGTTTCCGGCTGTCATTCTGGCCCTTGTCCTGCCTGCGCTGAAGGAAAAGGTGACGCTGCTTGCCGCCCTGATCGGTGCAGCAGTCGCGGTGGCCACGTCGCCATTCCTGCCGCCCGGTACCGCGCCGCTCGTAGCGCTGCTGAGTATCGCGGTGACGATACCGTTCCGGGAGAAGGTTCGATGAATGCCGCGTCGGTCTGGATCGGTATTGTCGTGTTCGCTTGCGGCTCTTACGCTTTGCGGGCAAGTGGCGTTCTGCTCCGCTCTCGGGTGAAGCTTTCGAGCTTTGCCGAGAAAACCCTCGATCGTGCTGTCGTGGTGCTGCTGCTTGCAGTGGTTGCGACATCGACGATCTTCACCGGGCATGACGTTGCGGGGCCGGCGCGGATGCTCGGCGTGGTGGCCGGAGGCATCTGCGCCTGGTTCAAGGCGCCGTTGGTACTAGTGGTGATTGTCGCGGCCGGCACTACTGCACTACTACGGCTGTCAGGAGTGTCGTAGAGCCGATTCTGTGCGCGTTGAATGTGTGGTCGAATTCAGGCGAGTGCGGATGCCGTCGATGAACAGGTCCAGGCCGAACTGGAAGCGCACTGTCGGATCGCCGTCGAGGAGGTCCTCGTCGGAACCGCCGCCGATCACCTCGGGGGAGTCGGGGGAAATGGGTGCTCGGGTAAGTGCCGCCATTTCTTCCATCTGCGCTCGGGACTGCTCGTCGACGGTGTGGCCGAGCACGTAGTACAGCAGGGCGTACGCCGCGAGTTGGGCATGCTCGCGTGATAGCCCGGATTCTTCGCCGGCGTGTACGAAGTGCTCGCGCACCTTGCTGCTTGTCATCCGCGAAGCGAAGGTGGCACTGACCAACTCGGCGCCGTCGCGGTGCGCCAGCAGGGCAGACCGAAGTCTGTGTGCCAGTTCGGAATACGCGTCTTGCCATGTCTCTGCGTCTACGGGAGTGTCGAGGTCTTCGAGGATCTTGTCGACGACCGCACCGAGCAAGGTCTGCTTGTTCGGGAAGTGCCAGTACAGGGCGCCGGGTTGGACACCCAGTGACGTTGCGAGCCTGCGCATCGTGAGGTCGGCAAGTCCGAACTCGTCGAGTATCGCCATGGCGCCGTCCAGCACGTCGCCGCGTCGCAACTGCACTTGTTGTTCCCCTCGTTTCGTCCCGCTGTGGGGCGCTCGCGATCGAATGTCGATCGGACCCGCCTTTGACAGTATTCCACCACGTCTCTAACGTGAACACCGTTCAACTTGTACGGTGTTCAATTTTGCTGGTTTCGAAGGAGACGTCTGTGACCCCGCCCCCGATTAGCACGGCCCCTGCGACGGTCGACATCCTCGACCAGGCGCGTGAGCAAGTTCTCGAAAGAGGAGTTGGCCTGACCGAAAGCCAGGTGCTCGACGTACTCCGACTCGACGACGACAGGCTCGAAGACCTGCTGGCTCTCGCCCACGATGTGCGTATGAAATGGTGTGGACCGGAGGTCGAGGTCGAGGGCATCATCAGCCTCAAGACGGGCGGTTGCCCCGAGGACTGCCATTTCTGCTCGCAGTCCGGACTCTTCCAGTCGCCGGTTCGCGCGGCCTGGTTGGACATCCCGAGCCTGGTGGAAGCTGCCAAGCAGACTGCGAAGTCGGGCGCTACCGAGTTCTGCATCGTGGCCGCCGTCCGCGGACCTGACGCCCGGTTGCTCGCTCAGGTAGCCGCAGGTATCGAGGCGATCCGCAATGAGGTCGACATCCAGATCGCCTGCTCGCTCGGCATGCTGACCCAGGAACAGGTCGACCAACTGGCCGCCATGGGTGTGCACCGGTACAACCACAACTTGGAGACCTCGAAGTCGCATTTCCCGAACGTCGTGACCACACACTCGTGGGAAGAGCGGTGGAACACGCTTCGGATGGTTCGCGAAGCAGGCATGGAAGTGTGCTGCGGCGGAATCCTCGGTATGGGTGAATCATTGGAGCAGCGCGCAGAATTTGCCGCGAACTTGGCTGAGCTCGAGCCGGACGAGGTCCCGCTCAACTTCCTCAACCCGCGTCCCGGCACCCCCTTCGGGGATCTGGATGTGCTGCCCGCCAGCGAGGCGCTCAAGTCCGTGGCGGCATTCCGTCTCGCGCTGCCCCGCACGATCCTGCGCTTCGCGGGTGGACGCGAGATCACCCTCGGCGACCTGGGTGCCAAGCAGGGCATCCTCGGCGGAATCAACGCCGTCATCGTCGGCAACTACCTGACCACCCTCGGGCGTCCCGCCGAGAAGGATCTGGATTTGTTGGTGGATCTGCAGATGCCGATCAAAGCACTGAACGACACCCTGTGAGCACTCCGGTGACCGAGGAGCGGTACAACCCGTTCACCGGGCGTCGGATCGTCGACGGTGTCGACGATCCGACGCCGACTGCGGCGTCGATGGGGCTAGAGCCGCCTCGCTTCTGCGAGCAGTGCGGGCGCCGCATGATCGTTCAGGTCAGCCCTGACGGATGGTGGGCGAAATGCTCCCGACACGGTGTCGTCGACTCGATCGACGCCGCCCGCAGGTAGCGTCACTCTGTGTGATCTCTCTTCGGCAGACTCGTCTGCGCACCGCGATCGTGATCGCCGCAACCACTGCGGGCGTGAGCGTGCTCGTCGGTGTGGTGTGGGCGTTCTTGGCTCCGGCCGAGCACCTGTTGGTGGTGTCCGAGGGGCGCGGCGTCGCGTTGACGGGTGAGAGCCTCCATCAGTTCGACGCGAGTGCTGTGTTCATCTGGCTGGCACTGATCGTCGGTGTGCTGTCGGCAGTAGCGGCGTGGTTGGCGCGTCTGAGTCGAGGCCCGTATGCCCTGGGCGGGTTGATAGTCGGCTCGGCGGCAGGTGCCGGACTGATGGCACTCGCGGGTTCGGGCGTGACAAAACTGCGTTTCCCCACCGCCGACAATCCGGCGGTCGGGGAGATCATCGCGCGTGCACCGAACATCGGCACGTTGCTCGTGCTTCTGTTTCAGCCGCTTGCGGCGTGCGTCGTGACTTTGGTTCTTGCGGTGCTCAATCCGTACGACGACCTCGGTGTTGGGGACCACCCGGAATCTGGGGATCCGGAATCCGGGGATCCGGCCACCGAGGCCGAACAGACCGACGACGAGGTCCAGCCGAAACTCCCGTAGCCGAAACTCCCGTAGCCGTTGCTTCTATACAGCCGTTGCTTCTATACAGCTGACGCTTCTCTATACCGCCGACGTCGACGGGCGGTTCGCTGCGGACTTCATTCGCACGTCACCCAACAGTCGACCCGAAATCAACGCTCCCAACCGGCGGGTTGCGAAGCGAGTGCTGATCGAGGACACCCAATTCGGCAAACCTGATACGACTGTCGGCGGTGCGTTGCGTCGATCCAGTGCCCGGAAAGCTGTATCCACCACCTGAGTTGCCGTCTGCATTCGCCCGACCGCAGCATCTTCGGAGCCGACGACGTCGAAGAACTCGGTTCGTGTCGGGCCGGGGCACACCGCCAATACGGTCAATCCGCTGCCGCGAGCTTCTGCCCAGAGTGCTTCGGTGAAGTTGAGTACAAAAGCCTTGGACGCGCCGTAGACGGCCATGCCAGGGGTCGGCTGGAACGACGCCGTGCTCGCGATGTTGACGAGCGCTCCACGTCCGCCCAGGAGATCGGGCAGGAAGGTGTGCGTCAGTTCGACCAGCGTGGCGATGTTGAGCTGAATTTCGGACGTGACGCGCTCGAGATCTTCGTCCACGAATGCTCCGTGTGTTCCGAATCCGGCGTTGTTGATCAGCGAGGTGACGGTGATGCCACGGTTTGTCAGCTCCTGGTGCAGTGTTGCGCCGACGCCGGGCGCCGCCAGGTCGGCAGGCAGAACTGTGACTGTGATGCCGTGGGCGACGCGGAGTTCGGTAGCGAGGGCTTCGAGGCGATCTGCCCGCCTGGCGACGAGAACCAGATTTGCACCGCGAGCGGCGAAGCGGTGAGCGAATTCCACTCCGAGCCCAGCGCTGGCTCCGGTGATGAGGACGGTGGTTCCGGTTACGTCGATGGCCATGGTGGCTCCTTCGGTTCGGGTGATCCCAAATGTAGGCACTGACACCATAGTTGTCAATGACAACATTTTGATATGGTGCCACCATGCCCGCCCACGAACAGCCGTACCACCACGGCAGCCTGCGACAGGAACTCCTGGCTTCGGCTGAAGCGACCCTCGAGCGAGATGGCGTCGACAAGTTGTCGCTGCGGCAGCTTGCGCGCGAGGCGGGCGTGAGTCACGCGGCCCCTGGCAAGCATTTTCGCGACCGTCAGGCTTTGCTCGACGCCTTGGCTGAAAGCGGATTCCATCGGATGACCGGTGCACTCGAGCGAGCAGTTTCGGAGGCGCCGCCGACCGCGAAAGCCCGGTTCTCCTCGCTCGCCAACGCCTATGTGGATTTTGCGCTCGAGCATCCGGGCCTGTTGTCTCTGATGTACAGCAACAAGCATGCACCCGGTGCGGCCGAGACTGTCGTGAACGCGGGGCACGCGACGATGGATCTGACCGTTCGGCTCGTATCGGAAGCGCAGGCTGCGGGTGACATTGCCGCCGGCGATCCGGAAAGTATTGCGCTGGTTGCCTTTGCGACGTTCCATGGCGTCGCGACGCTGGCCGCGGGCGGAATGTTGGGCGACGTGCCGGTCGGCGATGTGGTGAACGCGGCCTCGACGGTCTTCTGGGCGGGATTGTCTCGATCTGCCTGATGTGTGGGCGCGCGCGGAATCCCCAGAGTTCTCACAGAACCAACACAAGGGAGCCACAAGATTGCGGACTTACATGGGAGTCAAGAAGTTTGATTCCGAGTGGAGGTTTCGCAATGAGCGTTTCGGAGATCGCCCCGAACAGGGGAGTTGTACTTGTCACGGACATCGGATTCGAGCACGGTGCGCGTATCGCCACCGAGTTTCTCGACGCCGGTTGGAGCGTGGCGGCCACCGCGCGGACGGTGACAGAATTGGTGCGCGTCATGGCGGGAAAACCGACCCATCGCTTCTTTGCGATAGTCGCTGATCCGACGGATCGTTGGCAGGCCGATCGGATTCTCGATCGGGTGACGACGCGGTTCGGCGCAATCAATCGGGTCATCGATCCGGCCGGCGCGGTGAACTCGGCGTGGCTGCAACGCGGAAGTTTCGAAGCCGTTGCCTGAGAACCTGATCGACGTCAGCTCGGGGGACGCAGTGCAGCGAACTCGTCGGTGACTCGCAAGGTGGAGTCGGTGAAGCGGTACAGGGCCGGTGGGCGTCCGCCCGACTTGCCGGACGGTGCGGTGTTGCCGGTGGGAGTCAGTACGCCTCGGCGACCCAGTACGCGTTGCAAGTTGGTTGCGTCGACTTGGTAACCGAGCGCAGCGCAGTAGATTTCGCGCAGTGTCGACATCGCGAACTCTTCGGGAGCCAGCCCGAATGCGATGTTGGTGTAGGAGAGTTTTGCAGCCAGTCGATTACGCGCGTGCCGTACGACGGTTCCGTGGTCGAACGACATCTCCGGCAACTTCGAAACGGGGTGCCAGGCCGTGTCGGGTGGAAGTTGTGGGTCGGCGCTGAGGGGAACGAGTCCGAGGAAGGTCGACGCGATGCGGCGCGGGCCCGGCACTCGTTGTGGATCACTGAAGACGGAGAGTTGCTCGAGGTGGGCGACCTTTCGTAGGTCGACCTTCTCAGCGAGGAGTCGTCGAGCGGAGGTCGTCAGGTCCTCGTCGTCGCGCAAAGTGCCCCCGGGCAGTGACCATGTGCCTTTCTGCGGGTTGAGTGCGCGCTGCCACAGCAGCACGGCCAACTCTTCACGCCCTTGTGGGCAGTGATCGCCGTCACCTGCGGCGATGCTTGCGGGGAAGGTGCGAACTTGGAACACCGCTGCAAGCACTTCGTGGGTGGTGTTACTATTGGGCACGTTTTCGATCCTAAGTCGAAAACCTCGAATACGGAAATCCGGGCCAGCCCGTCCGGATTTGAACTGGGTGACGAGCCCGGGTTCACGGTGAAGGAGAACGCCATGACGACCACGACGTTATGGGAGGGATCGGCCTCGCAGATTCACGACGGCCCCGGCGGATACAACGGAGTCGAAGCGACCCCCGAGTGGGCCGCTGAGATCAAACGTCTGGCTCGCGAACGGGGCGCGACGATTCTTGCGCACAACTACCAGCTGCCTGCGATTCAGGACGTCGCCGATCATGTCGGCGACTCCCTGGCGCTTTCGCGAATCGCTGCCGAGGCGCCAGAGGACACGATTGTCTTCTGTGGTGTGCACTTCATGGCCGAGACCGCGAAGATCCTGTCGCCGTCCAAGACCGTGCTGATCCCGGACGAGCGAGCCGGCTGTTCTCTGGCCGACTCGATCAATGCCGAGCAGCTTCGTGAGTGGAAGGCCGACAACCCGAACGCGCTGGTGGTGTCGTACGTGAACACGACGGCAGAGGTGAAGGGTCTCACCGACATCTGCTGCACGTCGTCCAATGCCGTCGACGTGGTCAACTCGATTGATCCCGACCGGGAAGTTCTCTTCCTCCCGGACCAGTTCCTCGGAGCTCACGTCAAGCGCGTCACAGGCCGCACCAACATGCAGATCTGGGCCGGTGAATGCCACGTCCACGCGGGTATCAACGGTGACGAGTTGACGGCGAAGTCCAAGGCTCACCCCGATGCCGAGCTTTTTGTGCACCCTGAATGTGGTTGCGCTACTTCGGCTCTGTACCTCGCCGGTGAAGGCGCGGTACCCGCGGACAAGGTCAAGATCCTCTCCACCGGCGGAATGCTCGACGCTGCCCGCGTCACCAAGAGCAAGCAGGTTCTGGTCGCCACCGAGATCGGGATGCTGCACCAGTTGCGCAAGGCAGCGCCCGACGTCGATTTCCAGGCCGTCAACGACCGCGCGTCGTGCCCGTACATGAAGATGATCACGCCTGCCGCGTTGCTTCGCTGCCTTCTCGAGGGCAAGGACGAGGTCCACGTCGATCTCGAGATGGCCAAGCGTGCACAGAAATCGGTGCAGCGCATGATCGAGATCGGTAATCCGGGCGGCGGCGAGTGACCAGCCCTGCCGGGCGTTTCGCCTGGGAGGCTCATGCCGACCTGGTCGTCGTGGGAGGCGGTGTCGCGGGCCTCACCGCTGCGCGCACCGCTTCTCTGCGGGGGCTGAAAGTACTCACGGTCAGCAAGGGTGGTCCGACGGACACCTCGACTCAGTACGCGCAGGGCGGCATCGCAGTCGTCGACGATCTGAATACGGATTCCGTCGAGTCGCACGTTGCGGATACGTGTGAGGCCGGCGTCGGCTTGTGCGACGAGGAAGCTGTCTATTCCATCGTCGAAGCTGGTCACGACGCAGTTGCGGCGCTGGCCGCGTTGGGCGCGGTCTTCGATCGCGGGCGAGACGGCGAGGTGTCGCGCACCCGCGAGGGTGGGCACAGCACGCGTCGGATCATCCATGCGGGCGGCGACGCCACGGGCGCGGAAGTGCAGCGAGCTCTCAACGCTGCCGGCCTCCCCGTTCTGTTCGGTGCAGCGGCAGTCCAGGTGGTGACCAACCGGCGCGGGGTGTGTGGACTCATTGTCTCCTCGCCGGAAGGGCTCGGAGTGATCCATGCGCCCGCGGTACTGCTCGCTACCGGTGGACTCGGTCAGCTGTATGCCTGCAGTACAAATCCGCCCGGTGCAACTGCCGACGGAATCGCGTTGGCGCTCGAAGCAGGTGCGGCAATTGCGGATCTGGAATTCGTTCAGTTCCATCCGACGGTCCTCTTCACTCCGGGTGGAGTAGGTCGCCGGCCCTTGATCAGTGAGGCGGTCCGCGGCGAAGGTGCGATTCTTGTCGACACCAACGGCGATTCGGTCACCGCAGGTGTTCATCCGCTGGGTGATCTCGCCCCGCGTGACGTGGTCTCGCGCGCAATCGCAGCACGCCTACGAGATCTCGGCACCGATCACGTCTACCTCGACGCCCGCAAGCTCGACGGCTTCGATTCGCGGTTCCCGACGATCACCGCATCCTGTCTCGAAGCGGGCATCGATCCACGCACCCAACTCATTCCGGTCGCTCCGGCCGCGCACTACTCGTGCGGTGGAGTCGCCACCGACGTCCATGGACGAACGGGAGTGCCTGGACTCTACGCAGCCGGCGAAGTGGCTCGCACGGGATTGCACGGCGCGAATCGTCTTGCGTCCAACAGCCTTCTCGAGGGTTTGGTGGTCGGGGAGCGTGCCGGAATCGCAGCTGCCGAGCGTCGAGAGGTTCATGCCGAAGTGGTCAACGTGGTGCGCAAGCCGATGCCGATCCTCCCACGAGAGACTGTGCAGTCCGTCATGACAGCACACGCGTCGGTGGTTCGCGACGGAGGCGGTCTCCAGACTGCGCGAGCCGCGCTTGCCGACGCCGATCAGACAGTGGCGGTGGCTGCTGGGGACCTCGAAGACGCGGCGCTCACACTGACCGCGACAGCGTTGGTCGATGTAGCCGTGGCACGAACCGAGAGCCGAGGCTGTCACACCCGCACCGACTATCCTGAAACAGATCCGAATCAGCGTCGCAGCACTCGGATCAAGATGAGTGCCGATGGAGCGCTCGAAATACCAGACATGTTGTTGACAGGAGTTCATTGATGACCGAGCAGAAGATCCTGCCCGCGCCGCTCGACCGTGACGAACTGCTCACGTTGGTCAGGCTCGCTCTGGACGAGGATCTGCGCTATGGCCCTGATATCACTTCTACCGCAACGGTTCCCGCCGATGCGGTCGCGAAGGCTTCGGTCGTCTCACGCTCCTCGGGTACTGTCGCCGGCATCGACGTCGGACTGCTTGTTCTCGACGAGGTGATCGGCGCGGGTAACTACGAGGTCGTTGATCGGGTGGCCGATGGAACTCGGGTTGCGCCAGGTCAATCGGTGCTCACCGTCGTCGCGCCCACCCGCGGCCTTCTCACGGCAGAGCGGACGATGCTCAACCTCGTCTGCCATCTCTCGGGAATCGCCACGGCGACGTCGCAGTGGGTCGACGCCATCGCCGGCACTCATGCCAAAGTGCGGGACAGCCGAAAGACACTGCCCGGACTACGTTCTCTGCAGAAATATGCAGTCCACGTGGGCGGAGGCGTCAACCACCGCATGGGATTGGGTGACGCGGCGTTGATCAAGGACAACCACGTTGCCGCTGCCGGTTCGGTGGTCGCAGCACTTCGTGCGGTCCGTGAGCTCGCCCCGGACATCGAGTGCGAAGTCGAGGTCGACAACCTCACTCAGCTCGACCAGGTGCTGGCGGAGAACGTGGAACTTGTTCTGCTGGACAACTTCCCGCTGTGGCAGACGCAGATCGCGGTCCAACGCCGAGACGCTGTTGCCCCCGAAACCAAGCTCGAGTCATCCGGTGGTCTCACCATCGACGTTGCCGCAGAGTACGCCCGAACCGGCGTCGACTACCTCGCTGTAGGTGCCTTGACGCACTCGGTGACAGTGCTCGACCTCGGGCTCGACATGTAGGTGCCGCTATCGCTCGGCGTCCAGCAGTTGCGGGACGGCCGAGCGAAGCGCGCTTGTCACGGTTGCGACCGCCGGGTGAGCGTCGGAGCCGGCTCGGTGTGCGATCTTGGTCCTTCGTCGAATGGGCATCGGCGTCAGGCGCACTCCGAGTGGCGGATGGATGGCTCCGAGTTCCGGGACCAGTGAAACGCCCTGCCCTGCAGCGACGAGGGCGAGAACGGTGGCGAACTCGTCGATGTGGTGTCGCACTTTCGGGGTGAACCCGGCCGCTTGGCACGCGCGAATGGTCATTGCATGACAAGCAGTTCCGGGGATCGCAGTAATCCAGTGCTGCTCCACGCAGTGGGTCAGCGCGGTAATGGTGCTGTCGGGATCTGTAGCGGTGTCGTTCGACGCCAGATAGACCGATTCGCTGCACAGAGGCAACGCTGTCAGGCCCGGTTCGCTGGGACGAGGGACGAAGTCGTAGTCGTGAATCAACGCCAAGTCCAGATTCCCAGCTCGTAGGGCGTCGGCGACGTCCGCTGGGTCGATCTCCGAAACCATCGGTTCCAACCCGGGATGCTCGCGAGAGAGGGCGATCAATGCCGGCGGGAGGATCGCCCGTGCGGCGGTCGGGAACGTTCCGATGCGCAGCGGCCCCGCCAGTCCACGACGCGCGTCGACCAATTCACCCGACGCCTGCTCCAGGCGTTGCAGGATGACTTCGGCATGACGTGCGAGGTTCTCACCGGCCGGCGTGAGGCGGACGCGACGGCCTGTTCGTTCCAGCAGCGGCACGCCGGCTTCACGTTCGAGGACGGCCAATTGCTGCGACACCGCGGAGGGACTGAACGACAGCGCCTCGGCAACGGCAACGATGGTTCCGCGCAGCGCTAGTTCGCGCAATAGCTTCAGTCGACGAACATCGAGCATCAGCTCAGCTTACGCTCGACGATGGAAATGCGAACTAGACCTACAAGGTCTGTTCGGTGAGGCTGAGTTCTATGACTATGACTATGACTATGACTACGACTCGAGTTGACCTGGCCGGAATCCATGTACCACTGATCACGCCCTTCGAGAGCGACGGTCGTGTTGCAACCGACGCACTCGAACAGCTTGCGCACCAGGTCCTCTCCGACGGTGCGGTCGGACTCGTTGCACTGGGGACTACAGCGGAAACCGCAACCCTCACCGAGCAAGAGAGAGTGACCGTTCTGGATATCTGTGCGAGCGTGTGCCGTGCGAGAGGTGCGACGTTGATCGTGGGCGCGGGTAGCAACGACACGGCGGGCAGTGCGCAGGCGCTCGGGAGGCTGACTCGGTGGCCTGACGTCTCGGCGGCCTTGGTGCCGGTTCCCTCCTTCACGAGGCCGTCGAAAGCCGGTGTGGTGGCGCATTTCGCGCATCTGCAGTCGTCGAGCCCCGTGCCGCTGATCGTCTATCACGTGCCGTACCGAACTGCGTGCGATCTGGACAGCGGCACTTTGCGGGAGCTGGGTGCTTTGCCCGGGGTTGTTGGTGTGAAGTATGCAGCGGGCGGTATCGACGCAGCTGCCGTCGAACTCTTCGCGGATCTTCCGGACGACTTCGCCGTATTGGCGGGGGATGATCTGTTTCTCGCGCCGCTTCTGGCCTTGGGGGCGTCAGGCGGAATCTTGGCGTCCGCTCATCTGTCGACCGCCGAGTTCGTGCGCCTGGTGAAGGCTTGGGACAGTGGAGATGTGGACAGTGTTCGCGATCTTGGGCGACGGTTGTCGACGCTGTCAGGAGCTCTCTTTTCCGAATCGAACCCGACTGTCATCAAGGGCGTGTTGCATGCATTGGGGCAGATTCCGACTCCCCATGTGCGACTGCCGTTGCTACCTGCGAGTGACGAATCGGTAGCGCGGGCGCTTGAGGTCTACCACTCTTGACTCGAACGGGTGTTCGAGTATTGTTGGGGGTGGGGATCGGGGGATTCAATGAGTGTCTATCTGTCGGATGTGGTTTCGGGTTCTGCGGTGGGGTTGCGCGGACGCCTGTGGCGGTTGTCTGCTTCTGAGTTGCGTGCTGCTGCTATCGAGGCGAGTTCGGAGATTCTGCGTCTCGAGGCTGTTCGTGTGGCGGTGGTGGACGAGTTGTCGTTGCGGCCGGATGATCAGGTGATCGCGAGCCGCGGGGTGGGTTGCTGGTTGGCGGCAAACACGATGCTGCAAATCCGGGACGGGAAGAAGATCGCCGCCCTCGGTGCAGCGCTACGCCCGTTTCCGGCAGTGGCGACCCGATTCGATGACGGGGACTGCTCGTTCGATCATGCCGTGTTGATCGTGGCGTTCTGCGAATCACCACCAAAGGGCATGCCTGACGAAGCGCTACCGAAGTGCATCGATTTGTTGTTGGCTGCCGCTTCCGGAGTGGAGGCCACGACCACGAAAGTGCGAAACGTCATCGCGACCTTGGAGCGCATTTTCGAATCGGATGAGATTCCACCCGCCGAAGATGTGGATCGGAACGAGTTGCGGATCGCGTCGACGTTGAACGGTCGGGTGGTGGTGCGCGGAGATTTCGATGCTCTCACCGGGGAAATGTTGTTGTCGGCATTGTCGAATCTGACGATGCCCACCCCGGCACCGGATGGAACCCCGGATTCTCGGTCGGCGGCGAAGCGGACCGCGGACGGGTTCACCGAACTGATCCGCCGCTACCTGGACTGCGCCAAAACCGGCACCGACGGTGGTCAGCGTCCGCACGTGAACGTGCACATCAACGCCCGTGATCTGGCGGAGCACCGGGACTGCGCCGGAACACCCGCTGCTCCTGATGGTGGAGCGGCTGTGTCGGATCTCGATGTCGGGCACATGCCCTGGCTGGGGCCGCTGTCGGTGTCGCAGAGCAGACTCCTTGGATGTGATTGTTTCCTCTCGACTGTTCTGCTCGACGGTCACGGCGTGCCGTTGGATGCGAGACCCGGAAAGCGATTGGTGTCCGCGGAGCAGCGAGTGGCGTTGATCGCCCGGGACAAGGGTTGCGCGTTCCCGGGCTGCGCGTGCGTGCCTGCGTGGACGGATGCGCATCATATTCGGCACTGGGCGAACGGTGGCCCGACGGTGATGAACAACCTTGTCCTGCTGTGCCGTTCACATCACCGGCTGATGCACCGGAAATCCGGTTTCGTCGGGAAATGGGAGATTCGGATCGGCGCCGACAACAAACCGTGGTTCATCCCGCCGCCCTCGATCGACCCGCAGCAGCATCCGCGGCCGGCCAACACCACATTCAAAACCTGACTGAGTGGTGAGACCCGTTCAGATACACAACTTCACGTCGATAGGCTTCAACTCGGAGATACATCCGGGTTGGGGCCTGGAGGCCGTGTTGTTGTGAACGGCTGCAGATATGGGGGAGGTCATATGGTTGTGGACGTTGTGCAAGCGGTCGAGGCCGATGGGCCGGAGATTCTGGCGCTGCGGCACGCGGCAGAAGACTGGTTGGCAGAACGCGGAATCATCCAGTGGCGCCCACGCGAAGTGTCTGTCGAGCAGGTCGGGGAGCAGATTTCGAGAGGGGAGTTCTTTGTTGCGCGAGACCGGGCGCAGTCAAGGATTGTCGGCGCCCTGCGGTTGATCTGGTCAGATCCCGTGGTCTGGCCCGATTCGAACGAGCCTGCCGGCTACGTGCACGGATTGGTTATCGATCGAGAATTTTCGGGCACCTCGTTGGGCGAACGCTTACTCGTCTGGGCCCATCGACGGTCCGCGGAGGAGGGCGCGCAGTACTTGCGGCTCGATTGTGTCGAAACGAACGTGCGGTTGCGCCGCTATTACCGAGACGCGGGTTTCGCCGAGGTAGGGCGTCGTGACTTCGGAGATGTTGTCGACAACGGTTGGTTCAGCGTCGTGCTGTTCGAGCGCTCCCTGGCCTGATTCATTCACAGCAACTTTCCAGCCGGCTCCCAGTGCCGCCGGGGTTGAAAGCGCGATCGTTGGCAGGACAGTAACTCGTGAAGGGACTTCCTGATGACCGCCGTTCTGCATCCGGCCCCGCCTCAGCGGCCGGCACCAACTGCCCATCGAGCCGAGCCCTCGCCGTCGTGGTTCCGCACTCGCCGTACCGGATTGGCGCTGACGATCCTGTTGGCAGCAACGGCGGTCTTGTATTTGTGGAATCTGACCGCGAGTGGCTATGCCAACACCTTCTACGCTGCGGCGGCGCAGGCCGGCTCCCAGAATTGGAAAGCGTGGTTCTTCGGCTCCCTCGATACCTCGAATTTCATCACTGTCGACAAACCGCCCGCTTCATTGTGGGTCATGGGTCTGTCCGGACGAATCTTCGGATTTTCGAGTGCCAGCCTTCTTGTTCCGCAGGCGTTGATGGGCGTCGGATCGGTTGCGCTCGTGTATGCGGCCGTCAAACGAGTGGCGACCCCGGCTGCGGGTCTTGTGGCGGGAGCTGTGTTGGCAGCTACGCCCGCTGCCGCCCTGATGTTCAAGTTCGACAATCCTGATGCATTGCTTGTCCTGCTCATGACTCTCGCCGGCTACTTCGTGATTCGCGCCATGTGCACGGCGGTGGGTCGACGAGCCGCAATGTGGGTGGCGCTCGCAGGAGTCGCGCTGGGCTTCGCTTTTCTCACCAAGATGTTGCAAGGGCTGATCGTGTTGCCTGCATTTGGTGCCGCGTATTTGACGGCCGGACAGGTGCGCTTGCGGACTCGCCTGTTCCACCTGGTGATCGGTGCTGCGTCCGTTGTCATATCGGCTGGGTGGTGGGTGTTGGCAGTGTGGCTGTGGCCCGCTGATTCTCGCCCGTACATCGGCGGATCGACCAACAACAGCGTCATGGACTTGGTACTGGGATACAACGGATTGGGTCGACTTTTCGGGAACACCGGTGGCGGAATGTCCGGTGGTAGTAGTGGAATGGCCGGTGGCAGTGCAGGTTCCAGCTTTGGGGGAAGTGCCGGACTCGATCGGCTGTTCGGCAGCGAGATGGGTATCCAGATTTCCTGGCTGATTCCTGCGGCACTGATCGCGTTGGTGTTCGGACTCCTCGCCCGTGGGCGGGCACCGCGCACAGATCTTCTCCGTGCGTCGTTGATCCTGTGGGGTGGTTGGTTTCTCGTTACCGGCCTGATCTTCAGCTACATGTCCGGAACGATCCACCCCTATTACACAGTTGCGCTGGCGCCTGCTGTTGCGGGGATGATCGGCGTCGGTGGATACGCCCTGTGGTTGGTGCGTGCCCGCTGGATCGGGCGCTGCGGCTTGGCAGCGATGATGCTGGCCGCAGGAATTTGGAGCTGGGTGTTGTTGCACCGCAATGCCGAATGGCTGCCGATGCTGAAGTGGATTCTGTTGGCGGGCACTGTCGTCGGCGCGATCCTGGTTCTGGTGGAAGCCAAGGGTCGATTTCGCAAGCTCGCTGTCGCTGGATTGATCATCGGTTCGTTGGCAGGGATAACCGGTTCGGCGTCTTACGCGATTGCCACTGCCGCAACAGCGCATGGTGGGTCCATCCCGACGGCAGGACCAACCGGCGCCGTGTCCGACTCCGGAATGGGCGGGGGAGGAGGCATGGGTGGGGGCCAAGGGCAGGGAGACGGTGAGGCTCTGCCGAACTCTGATGACGCGAGCAGTAATCCGACGGCGAGTGGGCCAGGAACAACGAGTGGGCCAGGAACAAGCAGTGGTAGCGAAAGTACTTCCGAGTTGACGGCAATGTTGGTCAATGCGGGCACCACGTGGTCGGCCGCGACCAACGGCTCGCAAAGCGCAGCAACCTACGAGTTGGCCAGCGATACTGCGGTGATGGCGATCGGCGGTTGGAGTTCTGATCCCGCACCGACGCTGGACCAGTTCATCGAGTACGTGGCAGACGGCGAGGTCCACTACTACATCGCCAGTGGCCAGGGCGGAAGCCCGAAAGATGGCCAAGGCGGGGAGAGTACGTCGAGCGCTATTCAGGAATGGGTCGAAGCGAATTTCACGTCGACAACGGTGGGAAATTCCACGATCTACGACCTCAGCGGGTATGTCGGATAGCGACGTAGTTGTTGTCATAGGCAATGATCGAGAAATGTCTGGGCGCACCGCACACGAGTCGAACCGTCGCCGCGAGCAATGGACCTGGCGCGACGGGCTGGTGATCGTCTCGATCGTCGCATTGGGAACTGTTGTCGCAGCGGTGACGAACGAGGGCGCGGGCACGTCGATTCCCGGCTGCGAGTCGGTGGAATCGCCAGGTCCGCCGGTGCGCATCAACTACGGTTTTACCGGTGAGCCCGGTTATGACGACCCGGACTATCCATGGTTCTCGGGACCGAAGGCCACCGCCATGAGCGACGCACTACTCGAATCGTTGCCTTCCGATGTCGACGTTGCATTTGCGAGTCCATCGAAATCGCTCGAGTTTGCGCCGATCCAGAATTACCGGGGCGTTTCGTTTCCCGACGGGGTCGACCCGATCGAGTTCAGCGGTTCGACGTCGGCGAAGGGAACCTTGACTCGCGTCGGGCGGACTGCGGATATCTCGGTTCAGGTTCGTGCATGGGATCAGCCGGTGCCACCGTGCCTGGAGGGGCTGGTGGATCGGCGGGAGTATCTCGCGAACGGAACAGTGCTCGATATCTCAGATTTCGAGGACAGAGCAGATTTCGAAGACAAAGACGGTTCGGAAGTCGGGGGCGAGCGCGGTGTAGTCGCTTATCTCGGTGACGGATCCAGAGTTGTTGCGAGCATCGACACATCGACCGGGACTTCGACGGATACTGGTCCGCATTTGACGATGGACGAACTGATCGCGGTCGCGACAGCGCCCGGGCTCGCTGTGACTGAGCCGGTCCCAGACTCGACGCCGCCACCGATGGCATCCTGCTACACCGATTCCGTGAATGCCGGTCCACCTGCGACGCGCATGGATATCGACCGACTGAATCAGTTGCTCGATGCACGTTGGAAGGATCTCGGCGCGGAAGAGGTCACTTTGGAACGCTCGCTCGGTTCGCTGGTTCCGGATGACTACGGACGGGGAGGGGCGTGCGAACGAATCGTCGTCTCGACATCGGACGGCCGCGGTGATGTCGAGATATCGATTGGTACGGCCGTCCCGGAACCAGGCGCGATCCTGACGTTGCCCAACGCCACCACGGTGACTCGCCTGGTCGATCCCGATGGCTCGGGCGATGACACGGTCCGGGTTGTTCACCCCTCCGGCGAAACAGTAGTGGTGACCCAGTTCGTGACATCGGCTGGCTCCACATCGGCGTCGCCTTTGACGATCGAACAGCTCGAGTTCATCGCAACTACACCAGGATTGTTGATTTCGCGGTAGTAGTGGACGCGTCTCGGTTACCGTGTCGCGAATGGCAGGGGAAATTGGTCGGTGGCGTCTGTTGATTTGCGTAGTAGGCATGGCTTCCTCGATCGGACTCGTGGGATGCACAGTCGATCTGGAGCAATCGTCACCCTCGCGGGCGACACCATCCGGTGGTCTTTCTGCAGGTTCAGAGTGCCCAGGAGACCCCATTGTGGAGGCGGCATTGGCTGACGCACTGCGCTCACGAGCATCCGAGTTACCTACTGGATTGACAGTCGGCGGCGGATCGTTTGATAGTGAATCGCGAAATGTCCGCCTCGATCTGTGCGTCGTGGATACCGACCCGCGCGACTCGGCTTCGTTGACCGCCCGGGCCATTCAGGCTTCGCCTCTTGGTGATTCGGTGAGCTCGGTGGTCGTCCAAGTCCGCGAGCCGAATGGGTCGGCGACGACGGTGACGTGTGCCGACTTCACAGCGCACGACTTCTCGGGCGACCCTGCGGCGACGCGGAATGCGTGGGTGTAGGCATCAGCTGGCAGAATCGGAAGTCAATGTTCTTGTTGTCGAGTGACGTCGGAGGCTCAACGAATGGGCGATGCCAGCCCTGCTCGCGGTGACGACTTCTCCACGTGGTTCATTGACCAGTTCTCCGTGTACTGGCAGTCCGGTGGTGGAGCTCGCATCGAGGGACGCATTGCGGGCTATTTGTTGATCAGCGAGTCGCCAGGGGTCAGTGCCGAAGAGTTGGCGCAGGCACTGGGCGCCAGTCGCGGATCGGTGTCCACTTACATTCGCCGGTTGATCGACCGGGGGTTCGTCAAGCTCACGCGCAAGCCTCGGGATCGGACTCACTACTACGTCATGGATTCCGACGTGTGGGGCGGATTCCTCGAAACAGAGCACGTGTATCTCGAGAATCAACGCAAACTCGCGACTGAAGCACTGCAGTACGCAAATCCCAACGGCCCCGCCTACATTCGTGTCCTCAACATGCGCGATTACATGGGGTGGATCATCGACAATCGAATGTTGAGTAGCGAGTGGATGCGATTCAAAGCCCAACGCGACGGCAAGAAGCCCGCATCCGAATAGGACGCGGGCTTCTCGATCGCGCGATGCTGATCTACATCACTTGTTCAGCTTTGCGATTGACTCGTCGATCATCGGCACGTAGCGCTCGAGCGACCAGGGCACGGTCAGCGGGTTGATCATCGAGGAACCGGTGACGAAGGGCTGCTCGGTCGGAGCGATGACAGTTCCCCGAGTCACAGCGGGGATGGCCTGGTAGGCCGGCTGCGCTTCGATCTCGGCCCGATTGGCCGGGTCCGAGTAGAAGGTGAAGAGCAGGTCGGACTTGTCGAGGAGGTTTGCGTTCTCGAGGCCGATGACGGCGGAGTCTGTTCCTTCAGATTCCGTCAAGGTGTAGACGACGGGATCCACCTGCAAGCCGAGTGCGCGGACCATGGCCACGCGCTGCTCTTCGGCGAAGAAGACGCCGAGGGTTCCTGGACCCGTGTTGTAGATGAAGGAGAAGCTGACGTCGGCGTAGTTCGGATGTGCTGCAGTCGATTCCGCGAACTGCGACTTGATCTTGTCGATTTCGGCTGTCGCCTTCTCGGATTCGCCCATGGCTTTGCCGATGACGTTGATTTGCTCTTCCCACGTGATGGTCCACGGGCTTTCGGCGTAGGCGACGGTCGGCGCGAACGCGTTCAGAGAGTCGAACTGCTGCTGGGTGATGCCGGACCAGGGGGCGAGGATCAGGTCGGGCTCAAGAGCGATGATCGCTTCGATGTTGAGGTCGGTGCCGCCGGTGAACTGCTCTGGCAGTTCGCCACCCTGCTTCGTGACCGCTTCGTGCACCCACGGCAGATATCCGGTGTCGTCGCTGCCCCATGCGTACTTTTCGACGCCGACGGGAATTGTGCCGAGCGCGATCACGGTCTCCGCCGACCCCATGCCGAGGGTCACGATTCGCTCGGGCTTTTCGGTGATGACGGCGTTTCCGAGCGCACTTTCGATGGTGACGGTTTCGAAGTCGCTGCTGCTCGATTCGGTTGCGGTGTCGTTGTTACTGCATCCGCCGATTACAAGGGCGGCAATGACCAATCCGCTCAGGGCCACAGTTCGGCGAAGTGAGCGCACACGGGCGTATCGCATGGGGAACCTTCCGTTGTCGATGCGCCGAGGAGTGAGACTCCGACGGATCGCAGCCGACGGCCGGTTCCAGGCGCGTCAGGAAGCATAGGCTAGCCTTTGCCGAAGTTTCAAATCTGTTGAAAGTTCGCGCGGCGGCAAACGTCGACACGACAGGGGGATCCGTCGACGTTTGCCGGTCAGGCTCAGCAGGTAGGCACGTCGACCGTGATCTTCGGCTCGTCGACCAGCGGCTGGACAGGGACACGGGCTTCGCCCTCGGCTGTTGGCTCGGTCAGATCGAACTTCAGCTCAACGGTCTGCCCTCGCGGAATGACGGCCCTTGTCATGAATGCCGGGTGGCCCTGTTCGGTTCCGTTGACGGCAAACGAAATCTGCCCGCCCACGGAGACTGCGTCGAGTTTGGCGCCGGTCGTTGCCAGTAGTGTGACTGCAGCCACGTTGGTGCCCTTGGGTAGTCGTCCGGGGTTGTCGACGATCCCGCTGACATATTCAGTCAGGTCGGCGTCGGGCGCGTTGTTTGTCAGTCGAACGGTGACCGTTGTCTTTCGGGTGTCGCCGGTGCACGTCTGGGCTGTGTAGTCGATTTCTCGTGTGAGGTAGTAGTCGAGCTTGTTGCCGGCTTGGTTGTTGATCACCACACCGGCGTACGGAGCGGCATCATCGGGAATGGTGTGCCCGAGGACGGTGTCGGCGAGAACCGACTGTTCGTCGGGGTGAGAGCTCCACACGGCGATTCTGCCCTCGCTGACGCCCTTGCCCAGAGCTTCCAGCAGTGCGCTCGGCGACTTGATGTTCCCGGTCATCTTCTCCACGACACGAGCTGCGATTGTCTGCAGATACTGCTTTCGTGCCTTGTTGTCGGAAGGGAAGCGAGCGTACGCAGTCGACTCGGTCAGTTCCACGACGTTGTCGGCGGTGACCGACTCTCCGTCGGGCATCTTGATCGGTCCCACCGCTGCGAGGATGTAACTCAGGGCGATCGGATCGGTCGCTATCGCACCGTCGACCATCTCACCCCCGGACTCCTGTGACCACAGGGACTGCCAGATCTGCGCTGCGTAGGGAAAGTGCGAGCTGAGGTTGCTGTTGCGAGAATCGGTGGTCGGGCGACTGGTTCCGTACAGCTGATTGAAGTCAGGACCAAGGTCTATCGGTTGATTGTCCAGTGTTAGTTCGGAGTTGGGGGAGAGCGTGTCCACCCGAGCGGCGCCGTTGTCGACTCGGACGATGCCGTATCCACCCAACAGACCGCCGGTTCCTCGGGCTTCGGCATTGGTCTGGAAACCGATGAAGTAATTGCGCGGTCCGTCGGTGCCGAGCATCGCCGGTGCGATGCGCGCCGCGGTGGCGGTGTTCGTCAGGAGGGTAGCCAGTTCGCTTGTCTGCGACTGCAATTCTGCTCTGGCATCGTTAACTCGGCCCAGGTACTTCGATTCGCGAACTTCCTGTGCCTGCGACGACAGCAATTCCGCGGCGATAGCTGTTTCGGCCAATTTCGGTTCCGCTTCGCGTAACGGTGCGAGTGCCAAGCGTCCACCAGGCTGGACCAATTCCGTTGGTGCGAGTGAAGTTCCGACAGTGACAGCGGGACCGAGAACGTCACGCGTGAGTCCCTGAACGACCTCGGTCATCTGACGCGTCGTGTCGAAGGGCGACCCGATGACCGGAATTGCGGCGGCGATGTTCCAGGGGAGTGAATGGGTGTTGTCGTACGCTGCGGATGCATTTCGATCGGCTTCCGCCGCGGTGGACTCTGCGACCCCGGTATCTCCGGCCAGAAGTGCACTCTTCGCCGATTGTGCATGGTCGCGAGCTGCTTCAAGGTTGTCTTTTGCCTCGTATGCCGTGTACCCGAGCCAGGCCACGAAACCGCCCACGACCAGTGCCGTTCCCGTGATTGCGAGTACAGTTCGACGGCCTCCCGGCAGGGTGACCGTCCTCTTCGGTTCGCGCTCCGGGCCCCTCGGTGGGATGGTGTTGGAGCCGCTCGGTTCAGCCCCGGAATCGTCGTCGGACTTTGGTCCCACCGTGTCGTTGTTCATCCGCTGAAGCTCCTGACGTTTGAGTGCGTGAAAGCTGCGTCGACATGTCTAGCAGTGTTGGCCCAGTGGTGAAAACTTAGACGAGACAGTAGGGTTCGGTTCGGCCGTTCGTGGTGTTCGCTCCCATGGATTCACGTGATCAGCCATCGAATGTTCGTGAAAAACAAGGCTGGTGAAATGTGAGGTGACGGGTTGAGTGCTTTTCCGTTGTCTCGGGCTCAGCTCGCGCTGTGGTTTGCGCAGCAACTGAGTCCGTCAACTCCGTTCGTGGTGGCTCAGTACGTGGAGCTACGAGGACCGGTTGACGTCGACGCTCTGATCGAGGCAACGAACACGGCATGTCATGAATTGGAGTCGCCGTTCGTTCGCCTCGTCGCCACTGATGCCGAGCCGGCGCAGATTGTCGATCACTCGATCGTCGACGATCTCGCATACCTCGACTTACGCAGCGACGACGACCCGGTTCAGCGCGCGAACGAGTGGATGACCGCGGAATACTCACGGCCACTTGACGTGATGTCTGACCGCCTGATCTCGGCGACTTTGCTTCATCTGGCAGATGATCACTATTTCTGGTACTCGCACGCCCATCATCTCGTGCTCGACGGACATGCGGCGATGACACTCACCGCGCGGGTGGCCGAGCGCTATTCGCATCTGGTTCATGGCAAGACGCTGACTCCTTTCGGTGGTCTCGGGGTACGTGCACTGCATGACCTCGACGTCGACTACCGATCCTCGTCGCGGTATCGATCGGACAAGCAGTACTGGACGGAGATGTCCGAAGGCCTGCCCCGCCCGGTTCGCCTCGCCGACGGCGCCGGCCTGACGTCCATGCCGCAGCGCATGATGGTGCGGACACTGAATCCAACTCTTGCAAAACAGCTTTCGGATGTCGCGACCGAGTGGACTACGTCCGAGGTGGCGGTCCTCGTCGGTGCATTCGCGTCCTATCTCGGCCGCATGACTGATTCCGATGACGTAGTCCTCAGCTTGCCGGTGTCCGGCCGCACCACGGCGACGTCGAAACGTTCAGGTGGGATGCTGTCCAACATCGTGCCTGTTCGTGCGCAACTCGAACGGGATCTGTCGCCACAAGAACTGGTGCGTCAGATCTCGGTTCAGATGACCGGTGCACTACGCCACCAGCGATTCCGCTACGAGGACATGGGCTTCCAGGAGGGTCAGGGCGGATCCCGTGAGGCGGCGGGCCCGGCCGTGAACGTCATGATGTTTCACGAAGCCATTCGGCTCGGCGACGTCGTCGGCGAATTTCACGTCCTCACATCCGGACCCACCGAAGATCTGTTCTTCAGCATTTATCCGTCGATCGCGGGGGAGAACGTTCGCCTGTCCTTCGAAGCCAATCCACGCCTCTACAGCGAACGTGACCTGGCGATGCATCATCGTCAGTTCGTTCGGTTTCTCGAGGGATTCCTCGACTCGGCTACCCGTGCGCTCGGTGACCTCCGCATCCTCTCGACGGACGAAGCGAAGGATCTGGTCCCCGCGTTAGGTCCGCGGACGGACGGATTCGCGACGCTCGATTCGGTCGTCAGAGGCGGCGCAGGGCAGGGGAGCGCCGTCGCGATCCGCGAGCAAGGTGTGGACGTCACTTACGACCAGCTCGGCGCTCGCGCGGATGCACTGTGCGCCTTGCTCGTGGAGAACGGCGTCGAACGAGGTGACGTCGTCGGGATCCTCACCGAGCGCTCGACCGATTCCGTAGTTGCATTTCATGCAGTAGTGCGGGCTGGTGCTGCCCTTCTTTTCGTGGATCCTCAAACACCCTCCGAGCGTGTCGCTTTCATCCTCGACGACGCCGACGTGTCCGTTGTGGTCGGCGGCGAACTCGTGAACGTGCCGGCTTGGGTCTGCGTCGTCGACCCCAGGGAAGACGAGACCGTAGATGGGCCGATCGATCGAGGCGCGGGGACCGGTTCGTCTTCAGGCGACGTGTCCCTGGACGACACCGCCTACGTGGTCTACACGTCGGGGTCGACCGGACGGCCGAAGGGCGTCGCGGTCACGCACCGAGGTATCTCACCGTTGCTGCGTTCTCACGCCAGGCGACTGAACATCGATAGTTCCTCCCGCGTCGCGCTCCTGGCAGCTACCTCGTTCGACGTGGCGATCCTCGAGATTCTGCTTGCTCACGGCTGCGGCGCGACCGCCGTGATCGTTCCTCCCGGATTGATCGGCGGAGTGGACCTCGAAGACTATCTGCGGCTCGAGGGTGTCACGCACCTGATCTCGACACCGTCGGTTCCGCTGACGATGGATCCTCGGAAACTGCCGGATCTTCGAGTGTTGAACGTCGGCGGCGAGCGACCGCCGGTGGCGCTCGTGGATGTGTGGTCGAGTCATGTCGACATCGTTAATTCGTACGGACCCAGTGAAGCGACCGTCGCGGCATTCATGAGCGAGCCACTCGAGCCTGGCGGTGATACTCCGATCGGGCGTCCGATCGACGGCGTTGCCGCTGTGGTGTTGGATTCGTGGTTGCGTCCGACTCCGGTCGGCGCCGTGGGTGAGCTGTACGTGATGGGACCAGGACTGGCGCGCGGGTACCTTTCCCCGACGCTGACCTCGGAGCGTTTCGTAGCGGCGCCCTTTGGTGCCACTGGTGGCGGCGAGCGCATGTACCGCACCGGGGACGTCGTGCGATGGAACGATGCCGGTCAGCTCGAGTTCTTGGGCCGCTCTGATCAACAAGTCAAGATCCGTGGAGTACGCGTCGAACTGGGCGAGATCGAGGCTGTGCTCCTGTCGACTCCCGGTGTTGCGCAAGCAGCGGTGGTCGAGCGATCCGGGTCGCTTGCGGCGTACGTGACTGCCGCCGAAGGTGGGGACGGCACTGCTCATCTATTGAGTCAGAAGGCGGTCCACGAACATCTGGCTTCACTACTTCCACGTTCCATGCTTCCGGGTTCGGTGACGATTCTGGCAGCGTTGCCCGTCACGAGCCACGGAAAGACAGACCGTTCAGCGCTTCCTGAACCGACATGGTCCGCGGTCGCCGAACAGCACTCGACCGTGCACCGTCCGATCGAGTACGACGAGGAATTGATTGCCTCGGTGATGGCCGAGGTCCTGGGCGTCGGAGTTCTCGGACCCCACTCCGACTTGTTCGCCTGGGGCGGTAGTTCCCTCGACGCCGTGTATGTTGCCGCGCGCGTGAGTTCTGCACTCGGTAGACGAGTTGGTGTCAGGGACGTGTTCGGCGCCCCGACTCCGGCGCGTCTGGCCCAGAAGATTCGTGAGGACCGGGCGGACTGGGTGGTGGAGCCCGAGCGCATTTCGGACGAGGTCACCGTCGAAATCGCTCCGGCGCAACAACGTCTATGGCTGCTCAACCGTCGCGATCCCCAGTCGTCGGCGTACAACATCGCGTTCGAGGTCGCGTTCAGTGGTGCACTGGATACAGAGGCGATGAGGGCGGCGGTAGCCGACCTGACCGATCGCCATCTCGTCTTGCGTACCGTGTTCTCGTTCGAACAGAATCACGACACGTGGCCGATCCAAGTTGCGACCGCGACTCCGGTGACTCTGATCGAGGTTCCGTCCGAGGATTACGAGGCTGCGTCAGCGGATTTGGTTGCGGCAGGTTTCGACCTGGAGACCGATGCGCCGCTTCGTTTGATCCTCACCTCCGGCAGCGATGCCGACCACCGCTTGACCGTAGTTGCGCATCACATAGCCTTGGACGGCCTTTCGTTCGCCACGATCGTTTCTGACCTGATCTCCGCGTACGACGCTCGCGCCGACGGACGGTCGCCGATCTGGCCTTCGCCCGCGCTCGACTACCGCGACTATTCCGCTTGGCACAGAACCATTCTCGGTGATCCTGCAGATCCACAGAGCTTGGCAGGTCGCCAGCTGGAATTCTGGTCCGACGCACTCGCCGGCGTTGATCCGACTCTTGCGCTTCCCGTGGACAGATCCCGCCGGCCGGACCAACCGTCGTCGGCTCGGGACGTGACTTTCGAATTGCCCTCGACCGTCCATGCAGCGCTCAACGAGATCGCTCGAGCGCATCACTGCACAACCTTCATGGTGTTGCACGCCTGCCTTGCGATTGCGCTGAGCAAGATCACCGGTGCGTCCGATGTGGTCATCGGAGCCCCGACGTCCGGCCGAACACACCCTTCGTTCGACGGCGCCGTCGGTATGTTCGTCGGGACCGTGGCGCTGCGAACGCTCCTTCGCGGCGGAGACACCTTCGGTGAGTTCTTGAGTCGGGTACGCGAGGCCGACGTGGCAGCTTTGTCCAATGCCGACGTCCCGTTCGACTGGGTGGTCGACCGCGCGGTCGGTGGGGCCGCAGGCGACAAGAATTCCTTCCTCAGAGTGGTTCTCGCTGTCGATCCGGTAGCACCGGATTCCGAGATCGCGGTGGGAACTTTGACGGCCCACGGCACTCCGCTACCTCCCGTGCACCCTCGCTTCGACCTCGAAGTGACTGTGCGCGAAGATCGTACGATTGACGGCGACGCAAGCGGTATTCGCGGCACTTTCCGATATGCCGCCGATCTGTTCGATGCGGGCACCGTGCAGAGCTGGGTCGAGCGACTGCGTCGAGTATGTGACTCGATTACCGAGAACTCGTCAATCATGCTGCGCGACATCGATGTTCTCAGCGTTGCGGAGCGCGAAGAATTGCTGGCTTGGGTGCCGGGTCCTTCGATTGTCGCGCAGTCGCTGCCCGACCTCTTCGGGGCCGTCGCAGCCCGGCATCCGAATGCAATCGCGGTGTCGAGTGGCGATACTCGCGTCACCTATGAAGAGGTGCGAGTTCGTTCGGAGGGCCTTGCCGCCGTCTTGATCGATCGAGGAATTGGAGTCGGGGATCGCGTGGCGGTCGCCCTGCCTCGATCGGTCGACCTCGTCGTAGCCATCATCGCCGTCGTTCGCGCGGGCGCTGCGTACGTCCCGATCGACTTGCAGTATCCCGACGCTCGCATCCACTACGTACTTGCCGATGCAGGCCCGAAAGCGATTGTGTCGACGGACGAATCAGCTGGGCGGTTCGTTGGGTACGAGCAAGCTGTCATCCTCGTGAACGAGACGGCTGACGCGACGGGCGGTTGGCCTGTTCCGCAGTCGGAGGCCGCCGCCTACGTGATCTACACGTCCGGATCGACCGGAGCGCCCAAAGGTGTGGTGGTGACTCACGACAACGTGTTGGCTCTGCTGGCCTCGACTCGCGAGATCTTCGACTTCGGCGACGAAGACGTGTGGTCGATGTTTCATTCGCACGCATTCGACTTCTCGGTCTGGGAGATGTGGGGTGCGTTGACCACTGGCGGATCCCTGGTGATCGTAGACGGTGACGTCGCGCGCTCTCCCGAAAGATTCGCGGATCTGATTGTGCGGGAGAAAGTCACCGTTCTGAATCAGACCCCGGCCGCCTTCTATGCGTTGGCGGAAGTTACGCCGGAAATGCTGCTTCCGCTCCGGACGATTGTTTTCGGCGGCGATCGCCTCGACGTCGGGCGCGTGCAGGGTTGGTTCGATCGGCACCCGGACGTGCGGGGTGTCAATATGTTCGGAATCACCGAAACCACGGTCCATGTAACCAATTTCGATCTCATCTCCGGTGACGAGGCTGTCTCGCCGATCGGGTCCCCACTACCAGGGTTTCGCAGCTACGTGCTGGACGCGTCGTTGAAGCCCGTCCCGCCGGGATCTGTCGGCGAACTGTACGTTGCCGGTCCGCAGGTGGCCGAAGGCTACTTGGGTCAACCAGGGATGACGTCTTCCCGATTTGTGTCTGAACCCGGATTCGAAGGATCGCGGATGTACCGCAGCGGCGATCTGGTCCGTTGGCGAGCCGGTCGACTCGAATATGTTCGCCGCGCCGACGATCAGATGGCCCTGCGCGGTTACCGCGTCGAACCGGGCGAGGTCGAATCCGCGCTGTTGGCTCACACGTCGGTGGAGCAGGCCACGGTGGTGGTGAGAGAACTCGACAGTGGGCCGACTTTGGTCGGTTACATCACCCCTGAGAACGGACACGACCTCGACGGTGTGTTGCGGACTGCTCGTTCGTTGTTGCCCGCACATATGGTCCCGTCGGCTTTGATGCCGCTTGCGTCATTGCCGGTCACGATCAACGGCAAGATCGACCGAGCATCACTGCCGGACCCGACTTCGCAAGTGCAGCCGTCTCGGCAGTCGCGAGACTTCTTCGCTCAGACAGTTGCAGCCATTCTGAGCGATTTGATGGAAGTTCCGCATATAGATCCGGTCCGGAATCTCTTCGATCAAGGGGCCAATTCCTTGATCGCCACTCGTCTTTCGTCGCGCCTGAACTCCGCTTTGGGCTGTAACCTCGACGTCCGCGATGTGTTCGAGCACCCATTCGTCGATCAGCTCGCCGGCATCGCTGCCGCCCGAATCGGCGCGGGGCAAGCGTCTCCGTTGTCTTTGGTACCTCGTCTGGCTTTGGTACCTCGCCCAGGCGCTGCGGAGGTGCAGCTGTCGGCTCCCCAACACCGAATGTGGATTCTGAATCAGTTGGATACAGAGTCCTCCGGCTACAACATTCCGATAGTGTTACGACTGACGGGTGAATTGGACGTAGCTGCAGCCGAACTGGCAATTCGCGACCTGGTCGATCGCCATCGCACTCTGCGGACCGTATACCCGGTTGTCGGCGAGCGTCCGGTTCAGACGGTGCTCGACGCCGAGGACGCGATGCCGCTGTTTCATCCCGAGGCACTCGCCGGCGACGACGCCGAGAATCGTGTTGCAGAACTGGTGGGTTCGGGCTTCGATGTCACCGTGGATCCGCCCGTACGTGCGGCACTTCTCCAGCTTTCGCCTGACGAGTACATCCTGGCTGTTGTTGTCCATCACATTGCAGGCGATGCTCGATCGCTCGAATTGTTGGTACGTGACTTCACGGCGGCGTACATCGCTCGCTCGGCGCAGCAAGCTCCGACGTGGTCGCCGCTCGCGCTCGAATACTCCGATTACAGCGCATGGCAACGGGAATCGGGGATTCCCGAGACGGTATCCAGCTACTGGAAGCAGGCTCTCGAAGGCCTTCCCGAGCAGGTGACGCTACCCCTGGACCGTCCGCGTTCGACCTCCGCCCGCGCGTCGAGCTGCCGGGTAGAGATCTGGGGTTCGGTACGGACGGGCCTTCAAGCACTCGCACGATCGAACAACGGAACCATGTTCATGGTTGTCCACGCTGCACTCGCGGCGCTGCTGGCGAGGTACAACGGCAGCAATGACGTAGCTGTCGGCACTGTTGTGTCCGGACGCGTCACACCCGAACTCGACGAGCTGGTCGGCATGTTTGCCGGCACGATTGTTCTTCGGACCGAAGTCGATCCGTCGAAGTCGTTCGGCCGGTTGGTCGAGCAGGTTCGTCAGCGAGACGTAGCGGCGTTCGCGCACGCAGAGATGCCCTTCGAATCGCTGGTTGATCTGATCGACCCACCGCGATCGCGTTCGCGACATCCGTTGTTCCAGGTGGCGCTCTCGTTCCAGACAACTCATTCCGCCGCGTGGTCCATACCGGGGTTGTCCGTCACTCAGATCTCGCCCGATGTCAGGCAAGCAAATTTCGATCTGCAGCTCAACGTCACGGACGAGGGGATCGGGGGTGGTCTCGGTCTCGAATTCGTGTATAACGCTGATCTATTCGATGATCTGACGGTATCGAGCTTTGCGGGTCGGTTCGAGCACCTCCTGAATCAAGTGTCTGTCGACCCCAATGTCGCGGTAGGGCGAATCGACCTGTTGACGAGTGCGGAGCGAGCTCTTCTCGTCCCCGCACACGGCGCGGTCGACCGGCCCGATGCATCTCGGTGTTCCGGTACGACGCTTGCCTCGATGCTGCGATACGGCGTCGAATTCGCTCCGGACGCCGTGGCGGTCGAAGCTGAGGGCAACACACTCACTTACCGAGACCTCGATGCACAGTCGGACGTCGCAGCCGACGAGTTGCGTTCCGGGGGAGTCGGAGTGGACCACGTCGTTGCCTGGACTGCCGATCGGACCATAGCGTCGATCGTACGATTGTGGGCGATCGCGAAGGTCGGTGCAGCTCCGGCATTGGTGGACCCGGAACAGCCGCAGGCGCGAGTACGCGATGTCCTCGAAGCACTGGGCGACGGCGCGGTCTGCGGCCTCGACGCCGGTGGTGGCCAGGACGCAGACTGGGTGCGACAGCATTCCGAGAACCTCGCGGCCTACGTAGTTTTCACGTCAGGAACGACTGGAACTCCGAAGGCCGTGGTGGTGACCAACGGCGGGCTCGGCGTGATCGCCGAAGACCTGCCCCGTCGATTCTCGGCTGGTCCGGGTTCGCGCGTATTCCATCGCGGAGCGCCAGGGTTCGACATGACGTTGCTCGAGGTGCTCATCGCGAGTGCGTCCGGGGCGACGCTCGTTCTGGCGAAGGACGACCAACTGTTCGGCTCGGGACTTGCATCAGCACTGAGGCGCGAGCGAATTACTCATCTGTGCGCCACACCTACTGTCGTCGCCTCGATCGGCGATCCGTCGCTGCCGGACCTTGCAACGGTGATGTTCGGGGGCGAGCGACTCGGCGGTGCGTTGGCGAAGCGCTGGCAAGCCGGACGCAGAGTGATCAACGGATACGGACCTGCCGAGTCCGCGATGTATTCGCTTGCTACCGAACCACTGTCGATCGACCATCTGTCAGCTGACACTCACGACGGATCCGTCGGGTATCCACTGGCCGGGGTCGACGCCGTCGTGCTCGATGATCGACTCGAACCGGTGCCGCCGGGAGTCGCCGGCGAACTGTATCTCTCCGGTCGAATGCTCGCGCGCGGTTACGCCGGCCAACCGGCCCGAACCGCGGAACGATTCGTGGCAACCAGTTCAGGAGCCCGGATGTACCGGACCGGCGATCTGGTGATGTGGAAGCCGGAAAGCCCCAAATCTGAAGGCAATACGTATCGCCTGCATTATCTCGGGCGAACCGACGTGCAGGTGAAGGTCAACGGTGTCCGGATCGAACCGGGTGAGATCGAGGCAGTCATTCAGTCTGTCGCGAACGTCGATTTCTGCGTCGCCGGGGTTCGGTCGGCCCAGGGGGGAAGTCCTCTGTTGGTCGCCTACGTGCGAAGCTCGGATGCCGAAAGAGTTGACACGGGTCAACTTCGCGCCGCTGTCGCAGAAGTCCTTCCGACGTACATGGTTCCGCATGTCATCGTCGAAATCGAGGGCGCGCTTCCGATGCGGAACGGCAAGGTCGACTTCGCCCGTCTCCCGGCGCCGACACTGGAAGCTTCCCGTGCAGAGGGGCCGGCCACTGCCACAGAACGCCTTGTTGCCAAAGCTTTTACTTCGGTGCTCGGCGGGAATGAGGACGACCGCGACGCAGACTTCTTCTCGCTCGGCGGCAACTCGCTGTCGGCCGCGGAGGTTACCTCGCTCTTGAGTAGTTCCCTTGGGCTGGTTGTTCCGCTCCGGACCGTATTCGAGCATCCAACCGTTGCGGCGTTGGCGGCCCGGATCGATTCGCTCGAGCAGAGTGGCCCGGCGACCGATGTTGTCAGACTGGAACCGCGCCGCGACCCCACGCCCGCACCTCTGTCACGGAACCAGCGTGCGATGTGGGTACTGAACCAGCGGAACACGTCGAGCGGTGCGTACAACCTGCCGATCTGCATCGAGATCGACGGTGAACTCGACGTGCCCGCGCTGCGTCACGCAGCGACGGATCTTGTCGGCCGTCATGACGTCCTCAGAACCCGGTATCCGGGCACTCCACCGGTTCAGGTCGTGGATCCTCCGACCCCCCTGACAATGGAAACGCGACTGGTCGCCGACATCGAGGTCGAGGTGCTGCTGCGAGAGTTCGGCTCGCGCGGTTTCGATGTAGCGGCAGACCTGCCGGTGCGCTGGATGCTGCTCCAGGTGTCACCGGTCAGGCACGTTCTGGCAGTGAGCTTTCATCACATCGCAGTCGACGGGGTGTCGATGCGAACGGTGGTCGGCGACCTGCTGACCGCTTACGGCAAGCGACGAGCTGGACTGGATCCGCAATGGTCTCCGCTGCCGATCCAGTACGGGGATTTTGCCGCGTGGGAGGCAGCACGTGACGTTTCCCCTGTCGTCGAGGAGTTCTGGCGCCGAACGCTCGACGGTGTGACATCTGTGTCGCCGCTGACGGTGGATCATTCTGATGGCGGGCCGGATTCCGTAGCGCAGCGAGTGAACTTCGTGATTCCAGCCGTCATCACCTTGTCACTGCAGGCGCGAGCCGATCGATTGAAGGTCTCGCTGTTTGCGGTGGTTCATGCGGCGTTGTCCGTGGTGCTTGCCAAGCTGAGTGGAAATCCCGATGTCGTGATCGCGACAGCTGTCGACGGACGGCGTACGCCTGAGCTCGACGGCGTGGTCGGCATGTTCGTGGATACGGTGCCTCTTCGCCTTCGGATCGACGGGGACGTGCCGATCGACCTTCTGTTGGGTGCAGCTTTCCATGCTGATGTGGCAGCATTCGAAAATAGCTCTGTTCCTGCCGAATTGGTTGGTGAGCTGCTCGGCGGACGAACTCCCCAGATTGCGCTGGGTCTGCAGAACTTCGCGATCCCTGCCGTGGAGGTGGCCGGTCTCACGATTGAGGCTCGCGAAATCGAGACCGCGACAACGAAGTTCCCCATGCACGTCTCGCTCGCACCCGCTGTCGACGGATCATTGACCGGAGCGCTCATCTATGCCGCGAGCGCGTTCGATCCTTCGAGCGCCGACGCGGTTGCTCGACAACTGTCGAGAGTGCTCACCTCGATGGCCGAGGATGTGCCAGTACTCGTTTCGGATCTCGCGGTGGGCGCGGCGCCCAGTTGGACTGCTGTCGAGGTCGATTCGTCCCGGACGCTGACCCAGATTTTCGCCGCCACAGCGGCGCGATTCCCTGACAACATTGCTCTCGACGACGGGCAGCGCACGGTGACGTATGCCGAACTCGACTCTGCCTCGGATGCCCAAGCCTGGGAACTGGTGGCTCGGGGCGCAGGACCGGGTGCCGTGTACGAGATTCCGGCGGTACGGACTATCGCGTATCTGGTCCGAATGTTGGCGATCTCGAAAACGGGCGCGGCATTCGTGCCGATCGACCCCGACCTGCCGCCGGCACGGCTGAAGCAACTGCGCACAGTGCTCTCCGACCGCAGCCCCGTTCCCGGTCGGCAGTATCCGGATTCAGTCGCGTACGTCGTTCACACGTCCGGGTCGACTGGTGAACCGAAAGGCGTTGCAGTCACCCACCGAGGTCTGGGCCTTCTTACCGACGACGCAATCCGGAAGTACGGCGTGACTTCGGACTCGGTTGTGCTGCACGGTTACAAACCGACGTTCGATGCGGCGATTCTCGAGATGATGTTGGCGATCGGCGCCGGGGCTACCTTGGCGGTCGCTCCTCGGGAGGCTTTCGGCGGAAGGGCACTCGAAGAATTCGTCGCAGAACGCGGCGTCACTCACATGTTGTCCACTCCGGCCGTACTCGACACCATGGCTCCGGAGCGGTTCGACTCATTGGAGGTGGTGGCAGTCGGTGGCGATGTGCTCTCACCTTCCACCGCGCGTGCATGGAGTCGCCGCGCGCGAATGCTCAACGCATACGGACCGACGGAATGCACGGTGGTCACGACCGTCGCCGAGGTGGATCATCGGGTCACCATCGGAGTTCCACTCGCCGGAATCGGTGCAGAGGTACTGGATACGCGACTGCGTCCGGTGCCGTGGGCCGGGATCGGTGAGTTGTACGTCAGCGGGCCCGGGCTTGCGATGGGCTATGCCGGAGATCCCGCCGGCACCGCCAGCTCGTTCGTCGCAGCACCAGGTGGACGCCGCCGTTATCGGACCGGTGATCTGGTTCACCGCCGCACCGATGACACGCTCGGATTCGTCGGACGCTCCGACCGTCAGATGAGCGTGCGAGGAATCCGCGTCGAGCCCGCCGAAATCGAATCAGCTCTGCGGCGGTGCACGGGCGTCGAGGCTGCGGCGGTTGTCCTCGTCGACGAGATCGCCGTTGCGTGCGCGGTTGGCGATGGTGTGGAGGCGGATCAGCTGACAATCGAGTTGGCCGCGATGTTGCCTGCATATCTGATGCCCGGCCGCGTGGTCGTGTTGGAGTCGATCCCGCTGACGACGAACGGAAAACTGGACGCAGATGCGTTGCGGCGCCATGTGTTCGAGAGCCAGGCGCCCGATGCAGCAGTGACGGTTTCGGAGGAACTCGTCACCGCTGTCATGTCGGAACACGTGTCCGGAAGTTTCGGCGCTCTGCACGACCTGTTCGAATCAGGTGGTGATTCGTTGGCCGCAGCAGCGGTGGCAGGTCGACTCGCCTCGATCTTCGCGCGGGATGTGCCTGTTCGCGCCGTCTTCGACAATCCGTCGCCGCGAGCGATGTCTCAGTGGCTGTCGGCGAGCGCGTCCGATGGCAAGCGCCGCGAACTGACTCGACGTGATTCCGGCATGCCGGCCCCACTGGCGCCCTCGCAACAACGACTTTGGCTGATCAATCAGCTTCAGCCGGAATCGACTGCGTACAACCTGACGTTTGCAGCGGTCCTGGCAGACGACATCGATCGTTCGGTTTTGAGCAGCGCCCTCGGTGACGTCGTCGATCACCATGCCGTGTTGCGAACTGTGTTTGTTCCGGGTGAACTCGGTCCACAACAGGTTGAAATAGACTCTGTTGCAGTCGATCTCACCGCTGAGTGCGTCGACGATATCCGTGCGAGCGCTTCGGCCTTCGCGACTGTGCCGTTCGATCTCGAACGAGATGTTCCGTTCCGTGTGCGTGTGTTCAGCGAAAATGCAGGAGCCGATTCTGCAGGATTGACTGTCCTGGTACTGGTTGTTCACCACATCGCAATCGACGGTGCGTCGATGGGCCCGATCCTTGCCGATTTCGCGGAAGCCTTCGAGGCGAGGGTGCTCGGAAGGGAATGGGATCGCTCCGCTGAGGGGATCAGCTACGGCGACTACAGTCTCTGGGCGAGAGAGAGCTTGGGCGATCCGGAGGATCTTCTGAGCGTGGCGCATCGGCAACTCGACTACTGGTCGAACGCACTTGGTGGCGTCGAGGATGTGTTGGCTCTACCCGTCGACAACCCCCGGAGTCCGGTGTCTTCACGATCCGACGAGATGGTGACGGAAGTCCTCGATGGTGCCACCTATGACGCGTTGTCGGCGTTGGCTCGTTCGCATGGCGTCACGGTATTCATGGTTGTCCACAGCGTGATTGCCGTGCTGCTCGCTCGCGAGTGCGTCACGGACGACGTCGTGGTGGGAGCAGCTGTGAGTCTGCGGAACGATCCGGCGCTGCTGAGCGTGGCCGGCATGATGGTGGGTACTGTCGCATTGCGCACGAGGATCAACTCCTCCGACCGCTTCGCTGCTGTCCTGGACGAGGTTCGCCGTGTCGATCTGGAAGCAATGGCGAACGCGGACGTCTCGTTCGACGATGTAGTTGCGAAGGTCGATCCGCCGCGCAGGATGAACGAGCATCCCCTGTTCACAGTCATGCTGGCATATCGGCGAGCGCTCGACGTGCCGCAGATCGACGGCATCACCGTCTTCGACATCGACAAGGCAGGGTCGTCGACCGGTTACGACTTGACGTGGGACCTGGTCGACACCGGTGACAGTCTGACGATTCGATTGCTGTATGCCACAGACAGATTCCGCGCGTCGACGGCGGAACTGTTCATGCAGCGGGTGACACGTATCGCCGAAGCAGTGACAGGTGAACCCGAGATCGTGGTCGGGGAGATCGAATTGCTGTCCGGTCTCGAACGCTCGGCGCTGACGGCTGCGAATCCTCGACACGTCGAACCGCTGACGATTGCGGACATTTTCGAACGCGCGCTGCGGCAGGCACCCGACGGCATCGCGCTGGAAGAGAACGGCAGGCGCTGGACCTATCGCGACCTGCACAAGGAGTCGTCGCACTGGACTCGCGAGCTGGTGGTCCGAGGAATCGGACCCGATGACGTGGTGGCCGTTGCGCTCGGTCGCGGGCATCTGTGGATCGTTGCGCTGTGGGCGGTAGCGCGGGCAGGCGCAGCGTGGCTGTCGCTCGATCCAGCGCTGCCGACAGCGCGCCGACAGACGATGGTCGAGGAGTGCGGTTCGGTTGTCGGTTTGACAGCGCGAGGTGCATCCGAGAGTTTGCCGGACTCCGTCGAGTGGGTGGCGATGGATGAATCCTGCACTGCTGGTGGGGCTGTCGAGGTATCGGCAACGCCGGCTCATCCCGACAACCTCGCCTACGTCATCTACACGTCGGGTTCCACGGGAAGACCCAAGGGTGTCGAGGTTTCACACCGCGGCATCATGAACGTCTACACCGCGCACGCCGAGATCGCCGAGCTCGATCGTGGCCCCCGAGTCCTGCAATTGGCGTCGTCGACCTTCGACGCGTCGGTGATCGAGATTCTTCTGGCGGCGGCAGGGTGTGGAACGTTGATTCTGGCTCCTGACTTCGTCTACGGGGGAGAGGAACTCACGAATCTGCTGATCGCTGCCGACGTCACACATCTGATCGTGACGCCAACGGTCCTGGCCACAGTCGATCCGGATGCAGTGCAACCGTTGATCGTCGAATCGATGGGGGAGCCGCTCTCTGCCCGCCTTGCGTCGGCGTGGTCACCCCGACATCGCATCGTCAACGGATACGGACCGACCGAATCAACGATCGCGGCATCGATTTCCGCGCGGATCACTGACGGGGACGTCACCGTCGGCACCCCGGTACCTGGCACGACGCCGTTTGTTCTCGATCAGAGGCTCCGACCGGTTCCGGATGGCGTTGCGGGAGAGCTATTCCTCGCCGGCGAGAATGTGGCACGGGGGTACGTCGCCTCTCCGGGTCTGACTTCCGAGCGTTTTGTTGCCAATCCTTATGCGGTGGGGACTCGGATGTATCGCACGGGTGACCTCGTGCGTCGTAGGCGTCACGACCGAGCGCTCGAGTACCTGGGGCGCAACGACGCACAGGTGAAGGTGCGGGGTGTCCGCGTGGAACCGGCGGAGGTCGACGTGGCTCTGTCAAGCCATGGAGCAGTGACCTTCTCGGTTACCGTCGTCTCTGACGACGGGCACGGATCCGCTGAACTCCGGTCGTACGTAACGCTGGCGGAAATCGGTTCGGTGACGGAATCGGAGCTTCGCGGGTTTGTCTCCGGCCTGCTGCCGAAGCACCTGCTGCCTTCGTCGGTGACGGTGGTGGGAGTGGTCCCGCTGCTCGCTTCGGGGAAGATAGACGTAGCGGCACTTCCTGCTCCTTCGCCGCAGGTAGGGTCGAGTGTGGATCGACCCGTCTCGGATACCGAACGTCAAGTGGCACAGGCATTCGAGGGCGTGACCGGCGCGAAATCGGTGGGCCGCTACGACGACTTCTTCGAGCTCGGCGGGACATCCATGGGTGCAGTTCGAGTGGCTTCGCGCTTGCGTGAGACCCTGAACAGGGATTTCCCGGTTCAATGGATTTTCACCGATCGAACTGTGGCGGAGCTTGCCTCTCGGATGGATCTCGTTCATGCCGACGTCTTGGAGGGTGATTCGTTCCATTCGGATCCGCTGGACACGCTCGTCATGTTGGGCGGCAATCCTGATGACGTAAGGCCGCCGTTGTTCTGTGTGCATCCGGTCAGCGGAATTGCCTGGTGCTACGTCGGACTCGTCGGTCAGCTCGAAGGTCGACGGGTGTACGGCATCCAGGCAACGGGTGCAGGTGAGCTACCCGGCACGGTGGCGGAGTTGGCGTCGGGGTATGTCGATGCCGTACGGAATGTGCAGCCGTCGGGTGAATACCATCTACTGGGTTGGTCTGCCGGTGGAACGATCGCGCTCGAGATGGCGAGCCAACTCGAAGAGACGGGCGATCTGGTCGGTTCGGTTGTCATGCTCGACGCGCTGTTGCCGGAGATGATGCCATCGGTACAAGCGGCTCCGAAACCTTCCGAACTGTTTGCACAGATCGGACTAGCTGAGGTTGAAACTGAAACTGCAGCATTGACTTTCGTAGACGTTGCGGCAGAGATCCGAAGGCAGACCGGTATGGATTTCCTTTCCGATACGGTTCTCGAATCCGTGGTGGGGCGGGTTGAAAAACTGTCGCGAATCGTCCGGGACCACACGCCGCGGCGCTATTTCGGTTCAGTGGAATTGTTTGTGGCGCAGCATGATCTGCCTGAACATCGTCACCTGGTCGAAAAATGGTCCCAACTGGTGGGGCCGCTGCGGCCGTACTTGGTCGACTGCTCTCACGCGGAAATGTCGAGCATGGAGGCTTTGGCGAGTGTTGCGAAAGTCCTCGTCGACAATTCTCAAGGCGTCGAATCCGAGGCGGGGGAGAGCAATCATGCTGGGGTGCAGTAGATCTGCGGTGCCGGGACTTTGGTCCGGAGTTGTCACACCCGGGGTCCCCCATGCTTCCGTTCCACAAGTAGAACCCGTAGCATTTTCCTTGTGGCAGTAAGCCATTCAGAAACTATCTCCGGAGGATCGTATGTTGGGTTCCCTTTTTTCCATCAGCTCTGAAATCGGTGTCCCGTCCGTTGATGCGCTCTTCGAGGCTGCTCGGACCATCATCGGCGCGATCTTCGGCCTGAGCTGACACGTCGCAGCGACCTTCCCCCGCGGTGAAGAAAGTCCCTGTTCTCCGACAAGGAGAACAGGGACTTTCGTGCAGCGTGCCGGTGAGTGGTTGCGTGGCGGCGAGTTAGTGTCCTACCGGCCGTTCTGTAGATACGCGATGGCTATCAGCGATCCGACTTCGTCGTTCACGTCCTCGGTGCTGGTGAGCCCGATCTTGTGAGTCGACTGCCCGGGAGCTTTGGCCGGCACCAGAAGTTCGGAACCGGGGGCCTCGACAAAACGTAGTCCGAGGTCGACTCGGGCTTTGGTGGCCGCTGCGATGGCAGCAAATTGGCGAGCGCGAACAAAGGGCGTGTATGTTCCGCGGCCTTCGACTCGAACATCGGTTCCGAGCTCTTCGATCAGACGTCGGGCTGCATCGAAGATGGGTCGCAGTGCTGCCTTCGGGCCGCTGTACTGCTGGTCGATGTATTGCTCGACGGTCGGCTCCACCCATCCGGACTGTTTGGCAGTCTCGAATGCAATTGCCCACTGCGAGTTCTGCGGTACACCGTGCTCTGCTTTCAGCCACTTGCGGACTTTGTTCTGATCGAGCGGGTCGACCCCCGACGTCCGTACAGCCTCAACCCATTCTTCGAGAGTGCGTCCGGTACGGTCGCGCATGGACGAGGTGACTGCGGCCATCATGTCGGAGGGTTCCATGCGTCTGTTCTACCGGCTGTCACGGTGCACGGGTAGCTCGCTCAGTCGATACCCAGCATCGCCCTGAGCGCGTCTGCGCCGGTCACTTCGACGGGGTACGGCGGTGCGACAAAATCTTCGCGCCTGAGGGTGAAGAGTCGACGCACGGTCATTCGGCCGTCGGCAGCCAACTCCTCTACTGTGCCGTCGGCGCGGTAGCCGACTTTGGTCGACACCGTGATCGAGGCGGGGTTGTCCGTGAACGCCGACGACACGACGCTTCGTGCGCCCAAAGAGTCGAATGCGAATGCGCAGATTGCCTGTCGGGCAAGAGTGCCGATGCCCCGGCCTTGGAACCCGCGCCCGATCCACGAGCCGGTTTCACCGGTACGACTTTTGGGAAAGTCCGTCGCGGCGAACGCCTGGCAGCCGACAATTTCTCCGTCGACGACAATGGCTGTTTCGAATTTCCAGTCGGCCGTGGTCATCGCTCCGCGGACCGACCAGTGGTATTGGATGAATCTTCGCGACACTTCTTCGGGAGTGCCCACCGTCCAGGGGACGAGAAACGGCATCTGTTCGGCAGGGTGAATGCCGGCTCGGACCAGCGCAGCGAGTTCGGGGAAATGGTCGTCGCGCACAGGGACCAAGGTGATGCGCCCACACGTGATCGTGACTCCGTACGGAGGCCAGATCTCTGTCAGTGGATCAACCATCGTCTTCAGGCTTTCGTTCGTGTGCGAATCGGGTCACAGTCTGGCATGCCCGGCCCGTCCGAGTGAGCGACTTCTGGTCATCGAGATTCTTTTGCCCTCGCGGTACGGAGTCGTGACATTAGTGTGTGGACGGTGACTACAGACAAACCGGTACGTCTTCGTGAAGGTAGATCGCCTGACAGGCTTTCGCGTGGTGTGGTGGCCGGATACGCAGCGGGAAGTGTCGGCACGGGTGGATTCGGCGTGCTTCCAGGTCTGGTACTGGCGTACTACCTGACCGATACGCTCGGCGTGGCCGCGGCGCTCGCGTCGCTTGTAGTCATTGTCCCGAAAATCGCCGACGTCCTGATCGATCCGCTGATCGGGTCGATCAGCGATCGAAGCTCTCATCGAACTGGTACGCGAGTGCCACTCATGCTCGCAGGCGCTTTGGGACTGCCGTTGCTCTTCATTCTCACGTTCTCAGCCCCCGTGTCTGCGGGCCCCGGAGTCGGGGCGTTGTGGGTGCTCGTCTTCTTCCTGCTCGCGGCGAGTGCGTACAGCCTCTTTCAGGTTCCATATATCGCGTTGCCGACCGAGTTGACCGGCGATTACCACGAACGCACTCGTTTGGTATCGGTTCGAATTGCGGTGTTGGCCCTGACAATTCTGGTCATCGGCGCCGGTGGACCGGAACTTCGCGACGCTGCCGGGGGCGGAGCACGCGGTTATCTGGTCATGGCCATCGGGGTGTCGGCGCTGATGTGTGGGGCAATGATCTGGGCAGTTCGCGGAGCGGCGCGCCACACGGTGACTCACGCGGACGCGCCGGTCGGCTCGTTGCTCTCGCAGTACCGGGACGGGTTCGACGCGATACGACGTACCCGCGCGTTCCGATTGCTGGTCATCGTCTTCGTGCTCCAAGCACTTGCCACCGCTGTGATGTTGGCGGGTGCGCAATATCTGGCGACCTATGTGATGGGCAGCGAAGGCGCGCTCCCCGGTCTGTTCGTTGCACTCGTCGGACCAGCTCTCGTCGTCATGCCGCTGTGGTACCGGTTCTCGCATCGGTACGGAAAGCTTCGCGGCTACGTCGTGTCCTCGGTTCTGTTTGTCGTCGCGACGGCGTTGTTGACCCTTGCGGCTGTCAACGCCGGTTCGTGGATCTACGGTGCAGTCGCCCTTGCCGGCGTCGGATATGCCGGCATGCAGGTGTTCCCGTTGGCGATGCTTCCTGACGTCATCGAGGACGACGCGCGAATCGGTGGACGCCAACGTGGTGGTTCGCTCAGTGGTATCTGGACCGCCTCGGAAACCGCAGGCCTTGCTCTGGGGCCCGCGGTGTTCTTGGGTGTACTCGCGGTGACCGGCTTCGTTTCGAAAACTGCGGGCGAGACTGTCGTGCAACCGGAATCAGCGCTGACCGGGATAGCCCTTGGCTTCTCGGTCGTGCCGGCGATCCTGGTTGCGATCAGCCTGGTCGTATTGCGGAATTACCGCACTGAACAAGAATCCACTCACGAGAACGTAGGTGAACGATGAGTTCCACTCAGGCCGAGGAACTTCAGGGCAAGATCGTCGAGAGCACGAACCTCGAGAAGAGGGCGGCCGACATCTTGACTCGGCTGCGTTCGCTTCGTGAGCAGGACGCCCCGACGCACGGAGGCCGGGTTCTGTCGTACGTGTACGACAGCGGTCTCGCAGCCCTCGACGAGTTGGCAGCGGACGCAGCTCGATTGGTTCAGCCGGTCAACGGTCTCGACCCGACGGTGTTCCCGTCCACGGCGGTGATGGAGCGTGAGTTGGTTGCGTTCGCTCGCGAGTTCCTCCATGGAGCTTCAGACCCAGCCGCAGATACCGATACAGACACAGACACAGACACCGGAGGAGTAGTCGTCGGAAATGTCACCAGCGGCGGAACGGAGAGTTGTGTGTTGGCCGTCAAGGCAGCTCGCGACTTCCGCGGGCTCCCGCCGGGTGAGGGTTCGCTGGTTCTTCCGACCACCGCGCACGCCGCTTTCCACAAGGCAGCGCACCTACTCGGACTGGAACTCATCCTGGTACCCGTAGATCCCACGTCGGGGCGCGTGGGCGCACAAGATATTGCGACGGCAGTTCGGAAGGACACGGTTCTGATCGTCGTCTCGGCGCCCAATTACCCGTTCGCGGCGCTCGACCCGATCGCCGACGTCGCGGAAGTTGCTCGTGCACATTCGATTCCATTACATGTCGACGCCTGCATCGGTGGGCTTGCGTTGCCGTGGTGGGGTGATCTGCCGCCCTGGGATTTCCAGGTGCCCGGTGTCACCAGCATGTCGGTCGACTTCCACAAGTACGGATACTCACCCAAGGGCGTCTCGGTCTTGCTGCACCGCGGGCGTGACCTGCATCGCAAGCAGTATTTCGGGCTCACGGACTGGCCGGGGTATCCGGTGGTCAATCCCACGCTTCTCGGTTCCAAATCCGTTGCTGCTCTGGCCGGAGCGTGGGCGATTTCGCAAGTTCTCGGGCAATCGGGGTACGCCGAACTGGTGTCCCGGGCGCAGCGGGCCACCCGTGCGCTGATCGAGACGGCCCAGAGCATCGACGGGCTTCGCGTCGTGGGCTCGCCGGTGGGGCCGCTGTTCGCGGTCGCCACCGATGGTTCGGTGCCCCTCGAACGTCGAGTCGATCCGCATCGCTGGGTAAGCGCTGTCGGTGCCCGCGGCTTCGTCCTTCAAGGGCAGCCGGCGTCGACGCAACCTGACGGAACTGTATTGCCTCGAACAACCCACCTCACCGTCACCCCGGTGACCGAGTCGGTGCTCGGCGAGTTGACCAATGCGCTCGTCCTCGGTGCCGACGACGTTCGCGGCTCGGCGGCAGCCGAGGCGCCGCCGGCACTGGCAGAGTTGGCCGGAGCATTCGAACGTGGCGATGTCACCGTCGCCGATGTTCTTGCGTTGCCAAGTGACGCCGTCGCGGCAGCTTTGAGGTCGGCGGGGCTGGATCCTCGGGGTTCTGCTGATTCTCCCTTGGACATGGCGGCCGTCCTCGCGGCAGTGGAATCGCTGCCACGTGAGGTGACTAAGAGACTGCTGGTGGAATTCCTCGCCGGGCTGGTGGAGCCCTGACACCGCTATGAATACCGAAACCTCGATGAATACCGAAACTGCGGTGAACACTGCCCAAAACTCGGACAAATGGCGCGAAAGATTCGCGAATCGGGCGTAAGTTTTCTGTCATCGGCTAACCATCTTTGTCGGAGGGGTTGATCTGTGACTGGTGCCGCGACCAAGATTTTGACGGTTTTCGAGGAAGTGATCGGGGTTCCGCTTCCGGTTCGCGTGCGATGTTGGGACGGTTCGGAGGCAGGTCCGCCGGACGCCGCTGCGCGGGTACATTTCCGGAATCGGCGTGCCCTACGTCGAGTCCTGTACTCTCCCAACGAATTGGGGCTGGCGAGGGCATACGTGTCCGGCGATCTGGACGTAGACGGCGATATCTTTGCGCTCCTCGGTGTCCCGGATCTGGTCACGCGGCTCGGTGAGAATCGTTTGTCGGCGTTGCCGTTGCGCTCGCTGGTGCGCGCCGCCGGTACTTTCGCCGGCTTGGGGGCGGTGGGTCCACCGCCATCGCCTCCGTCGATCGAGATGCGTCGTAAGCGAGGCAAGCGGCACAGTAAATCACGCGATTCGGCCACGGTCTCCCATCACTACGACGTCGGGAACCGCTTCTACGAAATGTTTCTCGGGCCGAGCATGGTCTATTCGTGCGGGTACTGGCCGGAAGGGGTCGAATCCCTCGAAGCTGCTCAGTACGCGAAGCTGGATCTGATTTGCCGCAAGCTCGATCTGAAGCCGGGAATGCGACTGCTCGACGTCGGTTGTGGCTGGGGATCGATGGCACTGCACGCTGCCCAGAACTACGGCGTCGACGTCGTCGGAGTGTCACTGAGCAACGAGCAGGTCGAGTACGCCAAGGGACGAGTTGCCGACGCGGGTTTGGCCGATCGTATCGAGATTCGGGTGCAGGACTATCGCGACGTCGACGACGGCCCGTACGACGCGATTTCGAGCATCGGCATGTCCGAGCATGTGGGCCTGGCCAATTTGCCGGTGTACACGGCAAAACTCTTCGACCTGCTCGCGCCACAGGGTCGTCTGCTCAATCACGCCATCGCGGCGGTGAAGTCTTTGTCGGACAACGTCGATGACGGACGCAGTTTCATCGACAGGTACATCTTCCCGGACGGTGAGATCCTTCCGCTGAGCAAAACCATTGATGCGCTGGAACTTTCAGGTTTCGAGACGCGTGACAGCGAGGCGTTGCGCGAGCATTACGCCTTGACACTGCGCGCGTGGGTACAGAACCTTCGCGAGAACTGGGACGCATCGGTCCTACAGGTCGGTGCTCCCCGCGTGCGTACCTGGTTGCTGTATCTCGCTGCCAGTGCCCTGGGTTTCGAGGAGTCGCACAGGCTTACGATTCATCAGGTCCTGGCCGTGAAACCAGGCGATCGGGGGGCCAGTGGCATGGCCCGCTCGCGTAGCAGTTGGTATCGATCGATTGAAGTCCCGCAGATCGAAACCGGTCCGCGCGTCGACTGAGGCCTATACGTTGGATTTCCATGAGCACCCGGAAGGTTGTCCTCGCGGCACTGAAGGTTTCGGCCGTTGCGGTATCGGCGCTGTTGTCGACCTCGCTACTGTTCACACCGATATCGAACGCCGAACCTGTGAACGACTTCTACGACGCGATTCCGGGCGACGTCGGTGATCCGGGTTCGGTGATTCGGACGGAACCGCTGCCGCTGGCCGGTGCCGTTGGCGGAGTGCCTGGTGTCGGGACCCGGATCCTGTATTCGAGTACCGACACCCACGGATCCAATGTTGCTGTGTCGGGCTCGTTCCTGGAGCCGGCTGCCCCGTGGTCAGGCGCGGGCCCGCGCCCGACGGTCGTGATCGGTCCGGGCACTCAGGGCCAAGGTGATCAGTGCGCGCCGTCGAGGATGTTTCCCACTGCCGGTCAACTCCGCCTGGCGGAACCCGGGAATCCGTCGAACTACGGTGCCGGTGTGGACAGTGTCGGTGTCAACTACGAGTCCGCATTTGCTTTCGCATTCCTAGCCCAGGGCGTTCGCGTGTTTGTCACCGACTACATCGGACTCGGAACACCCGGCATCCATACCTACGTCAATCGCGCCGAGGAAGCCCATGCGATGTTGGACGGTGCACGCGCTGCCCGAGCCTTGGCGAAGGCAGGAGAGGACGATCCGATAGCGCTGTGGGGCCATTCGCAGGGCGGCGGCGCCACTGCCGCTGCAACCGAACTGGCACCCGAATACGCGCCTGAGTTGAATCTGGTCGGGAGTTACGCGAGCGCGCCCCCGGCAGACCTGGCAAGCGTTCTGCGTCATATCGACGGTACCGGCCTGATGGCCGCGATCGGCTACACGATCAACGGCGTCCTCGACCGATATCCCGCCGCCCGAGAGCCGATCGAATCTCGACTCAACGACTACGGCCGGTCCGTGCTCGCCGACGTCGCCGGGCAATGCCTCATCGATTCCCGAACCAAGTACGGGAAGCAGTCGACGGCGTCGTGGACCACGGACGGCCGGCCACTTGCCGACGTGGTGGAATCGGTACCGGAGATCCAGCAGGTGATCGAGGAACAACGCATCGGGCGGCGAACCCCGGCCTCGCCGATTCTGGTCAACGGAGCGCTCAACGACGATTTCATCCCGTACGAGCAAACCCGGCGCCTGGTTCAGGACTGGTGCGCGCGCGGGGCCGAGGCGACGTTGTTCACCGACACCCTGCCTGCAGTGAATCCGGGGAGCGGTAACAATCACCTCGCGCCGGCCGTAGCGGACTTCGGTGTCGGATTGCGGTACGTGCTGGACAGATTCAACGGCAAGCCTTTGGTCGACACCTGCAACGCCTGACACGCCTGCTTCTCGATTACCTTGCGGCGTAACCACCGTCTCATTGCGAACGGTGGTTGACTGAGCCCGTGAACGATCGATCGCACGACCTTCCGATCAACCCGGTTCCGCGGAGTGAGCTGGGTGCCGGGCCAGCGCTGAGAGTGTCGACAGGTCTGGTGCTCGGTGTCGCTGCAGGCGTCGTCACGGCGTTGGTCGGCTACCCCCGGTTCGCTTTCCTGATCGGCTGGGATGTCGCGGCGATGGTGTTCACGGTGTGGACGTGGATTCTGGTCTGGCCCTTCGATGCGACGCTCACCGCGAGCCACGCAACGCGGGAAGAACCGGCTCGCAACGTCGCACACCTGCTGATTCTCGGCGCTGCCGTCGCGAGCCTCGTCGGTATCGCGTTCCTGCTCTTGGCGGCACCCGACGGACATCACTACCAAGTCGTGGCGGCATCGGTTGCAGTCGGTAGTGTCGTGATCTCGTGGCTGGCGGTCCACACGCTCTTCGCCCTCGGCTATGCGCGGCTGTACTACTCGGGCCCCGACGGCGGAATCGATTTCAATCAGGAAGAACCGCCGCGGTACAGCGATTTCGCCTACGTGGCCTACACAGTCGGGATGAGCTTCGCGATTTCCGACACCAACTTGAAGTCGTCGGACATGCGCGCGATGGCGCTCGGCCACGCATTGCTCTCGTACCTGTTCGGTTCGGTGATCGTGGCGTCCGTCGTAAACTTGATTGCAGGCCTGTGACCGATCAAGCCGCTGCACGTCCGATGCTCGAGAGGAAGCCGGCGGCTCCGAAGAACAGGCCGGCGAACACTCGATTGGTGGTTCTCTGCTGTTTGGGGGATCGCATCAAGGTGAGCACCCGTGCGGCCAGCCCGGTGTATCCGGTCATCACGATCACGTCGACTGCGCACATCGTGGCGGCGATGATCAGATACTGCGGAAGCAGCGGTGCCGACGGGTCCAGGAATTGTGGGAGCACTGCGAGCATGAAAACGACAGCCTTCGGGTTGCTCGCGTTCACGAGAAAACCGCGAAGCATCATCATCGGGCCGGAACTGCTCGCGGTTGCCTCGTCGGTCTCCACCTCGGTGGGCGCCGATCGCCACTGCCTGATTCCCAGGTAGACGAGGTATGCCACACCGAACCACTTGATCAAGGAAAAGGCCACGGTCGAACTGGCGAGAATTGCACCGACCCCGGCCGCGACAATTCCGATCTGCAGCAGCAATCCCAACTGCAGCCCGAAGATGTTCCAGTATCCGCGCCGCAAGCCGTAGGCAAGCCCTGACGACATCGACGCAATGGCGCCGGCCCCCGGTGACAGGCTGATCACCCAACTTGCTCCGAAGAACGCCAACCAGACGTGCCAACTCATGTCGAAAGTCCTTTGATCGGGAAATACTCCCGACATCCAGCACGCACGGGATCAGAAAAGTGTAGACGGACTGTCCTGCTCACTGCTCGCGACAGTGCAATGATCGGGAGATGACGTCGTATCCCGTACTCGACCTGACACCCGACGAATTACTGACCACAACGCGGACGGTTCGAAAGCGTCTGGATCTGACCCGTCCCGTGCCGTTGGACCTGGTGAAGGAATGCCTCCAGATCGCCCTGCAGGCGCCCTCCGGTTCGAATCGCCAGGGGTGGCAGTGGATGGTGGTGACCGATCCGGCACTGCGTGCAGCAGTCGGGCAGATCTACAAGGAAGTCACCGACGAGTACCTTGCTTCTCACGGTTCGGCGGCAAAACTCTTCGCCGATGATCCCGATCGCGCGCCGATCCAACAGCGAGTAGGCACCAGCGTCGCGTGGCTCGGTGAGCACATGGGCGAGGTGCCGGTTCTTCTCATTCCGTGCATCAAGGCGGGTAAGACGTTGCCGGAGGGGAACCAGGCCGGTCTGTGGGGTTCTCTACTCCCGGCCGCGTGGAGTTACGCTCTGGCCGCACGGGCACGTGGACTCGGTACGGCGTGGACGACATTGCACCTGCAGCGTGAAGCGGAAGTTGCCGAGCTGCTGGGTATTCCGGCCGGATTCCATCAGGCGGCGCTTATCCCGACGGCGTACTTCACCGGCGAGACGTTCAAACCCGCCGCCCGTGAACCGGTCGACAACGTGCTGCACGTGGACCGATGGTGAGCCTGATCTACTCGGCGATCTGCTCGATCGACGGGTATGTGGCTGATGAGCAGGGGAACTTCGACTGGGCGGTTCCCGACGCGCAGGTCCATTCGTTCGTCAACGAGCTCGAGAGGGGAGTCGGCACGTACCTGCTCGGGCGCCGGATGTACGAGACGATGATTCCCTGGGAGACAATGATTCCCTGGGAGACAACGGCACACGAGGACCTTCAAGGTACTTCCGCATCGGTAGGTTCTTCGGTGCCGGACGAGTTTGCCGGAATCGAGGCGGCGACAGTCGAGTTCGTTCAGATCTGGGGTGGCATCGATAAAATCGTGTACTCCACGACGCTGAACGAGGTGTCGACGGCGCGCACAACGATTGCCCGGGACTTCGACGCCGACGCCGTTCGTGCGCTCGAGAGCGAAGCGGTACAAGATATCTCGATCGGCGGGCCGACGATCGCTGCAAGTGCATTCGCGGCGGGGTTGGTCGACGAATGCCGACTGTTCGTCTGCCCGGTCAGCGTGGGAGGCGGATTGCCTGCTCTCCCGCGCGGGCGACTGGACCTGCGGCTGCTGGAACAGAAAACCTTCGACAGTGGCGTCATCTATCTGCGGTACGCCGTCCACTAAGCCGCGATCATCACCGCCGTGACTACGCCGAGTAAAGCGATGTAGGCGGCGGCGTGGATCCGGTCCGGGATGGCGCCGACAATTCGCCGGCTCAGTGCAATCGCAGGTAGAGAGCCGGCCAGTAACGCGCAAACGGCGAGAAGGTCGATTGCGCCGACTCTGCCCGCTGACAGATCCGAGGCGGTGCTGTGCCCTGATGAGGCCGCGTACACCGCAGTCGCGACGACGGCGACAGGCAAGCTCAACGGGTTGGCGCTCGCGGCGGCGTCGGCCATCGGAACTCCGCCGCGACGCATCATCGGAACCGTCATGACGCTCCCGCCGACTCCGAGGAAACTTGCGACGGCGCCGATGCCTATCCCGACAGCGCGGACGCCGTGACGGTCAAGATGTTCTCGAGGTTCAGGTGGTGTCAGAAACCCTTGTCGCAGAAGGCTGTCGAGGATTGTGACCACGAGGTAGAGGACGAACAGAATCCGAACGGCGCCGTCGTCGACGTGACCTGCCGCAACCGCTCCGAGGCCTGCTCCGGCTGCGACGGGGCCGATCAGTGGTCTGATGTACTCCGCCCGAAGCCGTCCTGACTTCCTGAATGCGATTGTGGCACTGAGTGAATTGACCACCATCACTGCCGCCGAGGATGCGACGGCGACATGCATCGGATCGATGACGTCCGCCCGAAGTGTGGATGCAGCGTAAACGACTGGGACGGTGACAAACCCGCCACCGAATCCGAACAGAACGGTAGTGACTCCGGTCAAGGCGCCGAAAGCGAGAAGGATGAGGGCGTAGTGAAGCACTTGATGAACGGTAGCGATTTCTCCGCTGGCGCACATTCGAAGGTTCGCCACGTTCCATTGTCAATCAGACACGGACTCGGTAGGTTCCTCCGGTGCGCAACATCTCGATCAACGACGTCGATCACTCACCTCGCGGTGTTCTCGCAATCGGAACCGACTACCCACCAGGTCACGTGCTGGCCGCCCACAAACATCGACGAGCCCAGTTTCTCTTCGCTGTGAACGGTGCGATGAACGTCGAAACCGATGACGGTGAGTGGACGGTTCTGCCGTCCAATGCGGTCATGATTCCCGCCGGTGTCGCTCATGCAGTGACGATGGACGGCGTCAGCACGCGAAGCCTCTACATCGAACCGTCCGCAGCGCCGTGGTTCCCGGTCAGGTGCCGAGTCGTCGCGGTGTCGTCGCTCCTGCGTGAGCTGCTCGTCGCTGCAGTCGACATGGATGTCGAGCTGAACGTGGAGGACGACTTCCCCGCACACGGACGCGGCGCCGCGGTATTTCAGCTGATCCTGCACGAACTTCGCGATCTTGCGCCCCTACCTGTGGAACTCCCGCTGCCTCGGCACCCGCGATTGCGGGCGTTGTGCACGCGGTATCTCGCCGGCCCGTCGATCCACGACTCGCCCACGCGGTGGGCCGAGCAACTCCACATCAGTGAACGAACACTGCACCGCTTGCTGATCTCGGAAACGGGGATGAGCGCGTCGTCGTGGATGCAGCGTGCCTGCATTCTTCACGCGCTGCCGAAACTCTCTGCCGGTGCCAGTGTGACAGCCGTTGCGTCTGAACTCGGATACTCGACGCCGGCTGCCTTCGCAGCGATGTGCACCCGAGTTTCGGGTGCACCGCCCAGTAGCTATCGGGCGCGCGTCAGGACACAGACACCGGGATGATGTGGGCGACGACGTCGTGGATGAGACCGTCACGGACTTCGAAGGTTTCACGAATCTCCACGGTCATGAGGCGAGTGCCACCGATTCCCGCGTCGAGCAGATAGGTGGTCGAGACGATGTCCCCGGCTTCCGACATCTCTAGGTCTCGTACGCCCTGGATAACGCGGTATTGGATACCGTTTTCGAGGTCGGCGGACATCTGTGGTCCGGAGAACCCCGTCTTGAGTCCGGCTTCGACGCGCGTCGCATCCGGGGCGAAATGAACATCGGAAACGTCATGGGAGACCAGGGCGTCGATGTAGGCGCGTGCCTGCGCCTCGCGGGGTGAATCGGCCGGGTTGGGGGCTGCTGTCGCAGCGCCTCCGGCAACCAGGATCAGGGCAGCCGTGGCAGCGGCAGTTCCGGCGATATTTTGCAGTGTTCGCATGGGACATCCTAACGACGAGGTGTGGAGGAATTTCGGAAAACGGCCGTCATCGAGTAGCCGTACAGCTGCGGGGAGGATCGACGAGCGAGCAGAAAGCCGGGGCCATGACGGGCACGTAGTCGGCCCCGACGCCGTTCTCGTGAATGATCCGGCGGTAGGCGTCGACGCCGTCGGTCGGGATTCGCGCCGCAGTGGGATCGCCGAGAACATCGACCGTGTAGAGGCCGAATCGAGGTCGGTACGAACCCCATTCGTAGTTGTCGGTGATGGACCAGTAGTTGTAGCCGATCACGTCGGCACCGTCTTCTCGGGCGCGTTCCATCCAATAGATGTGATCGCGTAAGTGATTCGCGCGTGTGTAACCGTCGGCGCGCGGCGCTCCATTGTCGGTGGGCATGCCGTTCTCGACGATGTAGAGGGGGAGTTCTGGATACTTGCCCGAGTACCGCATCAATGCGTCGTAGAGGCCTTCGGGTTGTGGTGTGACGTTGTAGAACTCGTCGAGTGCGGCGTACGCGGCAGTCGGATTGTTCAGGGCCACACCGTAGTAGTAGTCGATCCCGAGAAAGTCGAGCTTGTCGCGCACCCGATCCGTGAATACCGAATCGATCGCCTCGGACACGCCGGGAATGAAGGAGAAATTACTGCTCGCGCGGGCACCGGGATCGAGAACATGGATGCGGTCGTAGATCGCCCGGTGGACTCGGACCAATGAATCGAACATCGACGGTGCCTGGGTGAGTGCGATTCCGCCGTAGGTCAATTCACGCTGAACATACACAGTCGGCTCGTTGATCGTGATCCACAGCGCTCCGATTCCGGAGTACCGCTCGACTACCTTCTCTGCGTTGACCAGCCAATCGGCTTCCGTCTTCGGATTTGTCCAGCCGCCTTGATCGACAACCCATCCCGGATACACCCAGTGGTCGAGCGTGATCATCGGAGTCATGCCCCGCGCGCGGATGTGAGCTACCACGTCGTCGTAGTACGCGAATTCGGCCTCGTTCCAGCTCCCGGCGGCGGGCTGAACTCGCGCCCACTCGACGCCGAATCGGAAAACCTTCGATCCCAGATCGGCCGCCCGGTCGATGTCCTCGGCGTAGCGATGCCGGAAGTCGACCGAATCACCGATCTTGTCGTGGGTTCGTCCGGAATCGGAGTATCGAGACCAGTTGCTGTCCGGCGACGAACCTTCCGATTGGAATCCGGAGGTGGCAACGCCCCAGAGGAAGTCATCCGGTACCTCCGCCGAGGCGCGAGTGGGAAAGGCGAGCGCCCCGAGCAGGCACGTCAGTGCCATGAGTGCAGGCGTAACAGACCGTGACAGGGCTCCCATGCCTGGGAGACTAAGTCATACAAGTGTCCAGTCGCAGGCGTTTCGTCCGATCCGCCCGCGACTGGACCGTGTCACTCAGTGACCCATCCGCTCAGAAATTCCGCTCAGAAAACCATGGTCATCGATCCCGGATTCCACGTCCCGGAGCGCTGAACGGTCGCTTCGTCGACCTGGGCAGGCACTGCACTCGGATCGATCGGTGTGTACTTCTCGATCGAACCCCAATCGCGAGCCCAGTCGTTGTCGAGATACGACGGAATGGTCTGAGCGGTCAGGAGCAGATCGATCCACCCCAACGGTCCACCGCCGTAGTGGTCCTGCCAGGCACTGGTCACGAGCGCGCCGGAATGGTCGGGAAGGATCCGATACTCGGGGACCTCGGCGATACCGACCCGATGATCGAAGGGGCGTTGGCACGGGAATGCCAGTCCGACAGCCCAATCCAGCATGGCGGGCGCCTGTGAACCGACGACGTCGTTGAGCTTCTGGGTCTTCGGAACCCGCGGCGGGGTGACGGCCACCCATTGGTCGGGCTTGCTGTCGTAGTCGCTGACGACAAGTCGAATGCTGTTGGCTTCGACGGGAATCTGGTCCAGCGGCACACGCAGGTTCCGCCACGACGGTGCCGGACCGATGTCGAGGGGCGCGATCTTTCCGAGTGTTTCCACAGCGTCTGTTTCGGCATCGTCGACGCCACGCGCTGTTCCGTATTCGACCTCGACGTTCTGGCCGTAGGTGACGATTCCGTCCTTGTCGACCGACCGAACACGACCAGCGGTTGCAATCGAGATGATGTCTCCGCGTGTGGCGTTCTCGCCCACGTCGGGGAGTTGGTACCAGTCGCTGGTCAGAGTGCCGGGGGAGGGCTGACCGTAACTACCCATGACGGGTGTTGTCGCCGGGTCGAGACCGAACGGCAACGCGACCGAACTACCGTTGACTCCGGTCTGTCCGGCGCCACCGCCGGTTCCGGCCGAGTTACCGGCGGTGTCCTCGGAGGTGTCGACGGTGTTCGCGCCGCCGGTAGCCGTGGCTTCCTTGTCTGCTCGAAGGTCGGAGGCGACGCCATTCGGATCGAATCCCGTAGCCCCACCGGCGGAGAGTGCTGTGGCGACGCTGCCCGAGAGGGGCGTCAGCATCGAGGCGTTCGGATCGGTCTCGAGCAGAACGTCGTTGGCGAGTCCGCAGTGTTGGCCGAGAACGGCGTCGACGTTTGCACGGCCCACCGAATAGGCCGGGTACTGGGTGATCGCGCCCTTGGCCATGGACAGCACCTCGAAGAGGACCATGGCACCTGCGGCAATCGTCAGTGGCGAAATGGCAAGCAGTCGAGCGTGCTTCGCGGACGGTTCCTTCCCGGCGGTGTACGGCTCACGGAAGAAGTACCACGCGGCGACGCCGAGCATCAGCACCGTCAGCCCGAGGAGGACGGTGCTCGCGCCGAGTCCGCTGATGGACACCGGCTTGTCCCACCACGGAACGCTGTAGCTGGACACGTAGTAATAGCTGTTGCTGCCGGTGAATGCGACAGCCAGGAGAAACAGTACGGCTGCCGCGAAGAGGGCCCGATTGCGCGGCGAGCGCAGGAGTTTTGTTCCCACGGCGACCGCCGTCATCATCGCCAGAACGGCGGTGAGTCCGGCAAAGATTCCGAAGTGGTGCGTCCACTTGGTCGGCGAGAACATCAGCAGTGGCAGTGCGCCGATCGTCAGCCCCACGACGCGGCGTGACGGACCGGCGGCCAAACCGGGAATCCGGCCGCCCTTGCGCAGCATCATCGCGGTGCAGACGCCAAGGCACAGAACCATGACGAACACACCGAATCTGCGAGTCAGAGAACCGTCGACAGAGATGTTGAAGAGGTATTGGTAGCGGAGGTACTCGTCGAACCAGGGCTGGTTCGGTGAGATCGAGTGGACGCGTTGCATCTCGACGACGGCGGCGAGGCTCTGATCGCCGAACGCGGGGATGAGGATCGACAGTCCGGCAGCTAGCAGTGGCCCGACGGCCGCGATGTAACCGGTGGTGCGGGCACGTTCGATGATGATGCGCATGATCGGGCGGATTCCGGCGATCAGTGCGGCGAAGCAGATGAGGCCGGAAGGCCCGGCGGTCAAGGTGAATCCGGCGATCAGAATCGCGACTGCGACCGGCAGAAGTCGTCTCGTCGCGACTGCGCGTTCGATCGAGCACCACGTCAGCAGGACGCCGAGAGCAACGATCGGTTCGGGGCGCAGTCCGTTGTTGAACGGAAGCCAGAACGCGAGGAAGACAAGTGCGCCGGTCCACAGGGCGAGCCGGTTTCCGCGAATTGCGGCTCCCAGTCGAGGCGCGACCTCGCGGCTGATGACGAGCCAGGTGATGATGCCTGCCAACAGAGCAGGCAGACGAACCCAGGGGCTTGCAGTGCTGACGTGCGCCAGGAGTCCGAGGATGTTGTAGTACGGCGTTCCGAACGGGGTCTCGGGGACCGCGAACCACCGGAAATAGTTGGACATGTAGCCCGATTGCTCGGAGGCCCTGGCCATCGTGAACTGGTAGCCGTCATCGGTGGTGGTAGCGCCGATGAAGTGCCAGAGCACCAGAGTTCCGACGACGACGCCGTCGAGGACGGTGAACTTCCACCATCGGGCGGGCAGAAATTTGCGTGTGCCCCGGCCGTCGCGGTTGTCGAGGCGGTGCAGCGCGAAAAGGGACACGACAGCCGTGAGTGCCCCGAGAATCATGGCGAGAGTCTTGATCACCGACGGGCTCGACGTGAAGCGAGAGTCCGCCTCGATCGAGACGTTCAAACCGGCTGATGCCGAATCGAGGTCGCTGAAGACGCCGACTACCTGTGGTCGGCTGTCGCCCTCGATGACGCGCGGTTCGGAACCGGTGGCGCTGAAGGTGGTTCGGGTCGGCTCGGCGGCGAGCGTGAGTGCGCATCCAGTTTGCAGATCAGCAACGGGTGTCGAGAGCAGCACTTGATCGCGCAGGACAACGTCGACCCGAGCGGGAGCGTCGGCGGATTCGGGGGAGACAGTGGCAACAAATCCGTAGCGGCGCGCATCGGCGGCACCCGGGGGAGCCGTCGAGACGAGTGTTCCGCCGGTGGCGGCCAACTCGCTGATCGACGCGCACGGGATCGATGCCTCCATGCGCAGCGGTGTGTACGAGACCAATGGCGCCTCGACGCTTTTCGTCGACCCGGCCTGCGGCCAGTTGACGACGGCTGTGTCCTGCTCGATCGGCAGGAACGGCACTGATCCACACAAAACTATGCCGAGGATCGATGCGACAATCGCAACGATCCGTGCTCGGTTCGGTCCGCTGGATCGCTGAGGGGTCGGCAAGGCCGGAGGTGCGGTCGTGGCCACGTCACTGTCTGTCACGACTTTGGACCCTAGCTGTGCGTGACGTGTTTGTTATAAAAGCGCGAGTAATGGGATGGTCGTGTTCCCGGTGCCGTTCCGCGGTGCGGGGGTTGTCGGCGATCGAGGCGGGGGTGCTGTGCACGAAGTTCACGAGTCCATTTCGTTGAGCCCACTTGTGCGGCGTTCGACGGCCGCATTGTGCGTCGTCCTCGGAATTGTCCTGGTGATTGTCTGCGGGTTCGCGGCGATCGTGGAACACGACCCGGCGGGCTACGTCGGCGCCGTGTTGTCCGCGGTCCTGTCCTTCGGGTTGGCCGCGTACATGTGGAAGGTGCGCGTGATCATCACCACAGACGTCGAACGAGTGTCGATCGCACTATCTCCGGGGCTGCGTCAGGTATTTCGGTGGGACGAAGTTGTGTCTGCAACTGCAGTACATATCGGGATGGGCTCCGGAATCGGTTATCGAATGACCGGCCCAGGTATGCGGGTAATTCTCGCGTCACCCGGCGCCGGGGTCCGCTTTCGTCTGCACGACGGACGCGAAATCTCGGTGGCGACCGACCGAAGGGACGAGCTGATCGAACTCGCCCGGCGGCGGGCGCCGGACCTGCAGTGAGCGTCGCAGGTGGACCGGTGAAAAATGGGGTGCGCCTATCCTGGATAATTGACATCAGTTCTGTGTTTCAGGCGCGTTGTTCAGGCCTGTAATGCCGGACCGGTTTGCTGCCGCTTGCACAGGCACCCCGTTTGCGTACGAGAGGAACTCTCATGCTTGCCCGCACCGACCTGCGTGGTCGTACCCCATCCACGGCCGAACTTCGCGCCGCGCTTCCCCGAGGTGGAGTGGATGTGGACGCGGTGCTGCATCAGGTTCGCCCGATGGTCGAAGCTGTTCGTGATCGCGGGGCAGAAGCCGCCCTCGAGTTCGGCGAGAAGTTCGACGGCGTTCGTCCGGCTTCGGTTCGTGTACCCGCAGCCGAGCTCGAGCGCGCACTTCGTGAACTCGACCCCGCAGTCAAGGAAGCCCTCGAGGTTGCGATCGAGCGCACCCGCAAGGTGCACGCCGATCAGCGTCGCAAGGACACCGTCACCGAGGTCGTTCCGGGTGGCACGGTCACCGAGCGTTGGGTGCCGGTCGAGCGCGTCGGGCTGTACGTACCCGGCGGCAATGCCGTGTACCCGTCGAGCGTTGTCATGAACGTCGTGCCGGCTCAGACGGCCGGCGTCGGGTCGCTTGTTGTCGCCTCGCCGCCCCAAGCCGACTTCGGCGGATTGCCGCACCCGACCATTCTTGCCGCCGCAGCCATGCTCGGCGTCGACGAGGTGTGGGCCGTCGGCGGCGGGCAGGGCGTCGCCCTCCTTACCTACGGCGGAACCGACACCGATGGAACCGAGCTTGTCCCGGTCGACCTCATCACCGGTCCCGGCAACATCTACGTCACTGCGGCCAAGCGTCTGTGCCGCGGACTGGTCGGCATCGACGCAGAAGCCGGTCCCACCGAGATCGCGATCCTCGCCGACCACACCGCTGACCCGGTCCACGTTGCCGCCGACCTCATCAGTCAGGCCGAGCACGACGTGATGGCCGCCAGCGTTCTTGTCACGACCAGCGTCGAATTGGCCGACGCGGTCGACAAAGCTCTGGCTGCGCAGCTCGAGATCACCAAGCACCGCGAACGCGTCACCACGGCACTGACCGGCAGCCAGTCGGGCACGGTACTGGTTTCTGATGTTTCCGCTGGTCTGCGCGTCGTCAACGCTTATGCGGCCGAGCACCTCGAGATTCAGACCGAGGACGCAACCGGTGTCGCAGCTCAGGTCACCAGCGCTGGTGCCGTGTTCGTCGGCCCATGGGCGCCGGTCAGCCTCGGCGACTACTGCGCCGGCTCCAACCACGTTCTGCCGACGGCCGGGTGTGCACGTCACTCCTCCGGTCTGAGCGTGCAGACCTTCTTGCGTGGGATCCACGTGATCGACTACTCCGAGTCGGCTCTGAAAGACGTTGCCGGACACGTCATCACGCTCGCCAATGCGGAGGACCTGCCCGCTCACGGCGAGGCTGTGCGTCTACGATTCGAGGCTCTGCGATGAGTAGTGCTCCTGGAGAATCGATTACGGTCGACGCCCTTCCGATTCGCGAGAACCTGCGTGGAAAGTCGGCATACGGCGCACCGCAGTTGACGGTGCCGGTTCAGCTCAACACGAACGAGAACCCGCATCCGCCGACGCAGGCGCTCATCGACGATGTCGCCGAATCCGTGCGCGAAGCCGCGAAGGAACTGCACCGCTACCCCGACCGTGACGCTGTCGCGTTGCGGACGGATCTGGCGGCGTACCTGTCGAAGCAGACGGGTGTACCGGTCACCGTCGACAATCTGTGGGCGGCAAACGGATCGAACGAGATTCTGCAGCAGCTGTTGCAGGCATTCGCAGGTCCGGGACGTAGCGCGATGGGTTTTGTTCCCTCGTATTCGATGCACCCGATCATCGCCGACGGTACCGATACCGAGTGGGTCGAGGTCTTCCGTCGGGACGACTTCGCACTCGACGTGGATGCTGCCGTCACAGTGATCGAGGAACGTCGACCGGACGTCGTGTTCGTGACCAGTCCCAACAACCCGACCGGACACAGCGTCGGTATTGCGGAACTACGACGCATCCTCGACGTGGCGCCGGGCATCGTGATCGTCGACGAGGCGTACGCGGAGTTCTCCGCTGCCCCCAGCGCGATGACGCTGATCGACGAGTTCCCGGCCAAGCTGGTTGTGACCCGCACCATGAGCAAGGCTTTCGCGTTTGCCGGTGGCCGACTCGGCTATCTCGCCGCCGCTCCCGCGTTCATCGACGCACTGTTGTTGGTGCGCTTGCCCTATCACCTCTCGGTGGTCACGCAAGCGGCGGCACGTGCCGCCCTGCGTCACGCCGACGAGACCCTCGGCAGTGTCCACGCCTTGTCCGCCGAGCGTGATCGGGTGTCGAAGGCACTGGCGGACACCGGTTTCCGAGTGATTCCCAGTGACGCGAACTTCATCTTGTTCGGTCAGTTCACGGACAGCGCACAGGCGTGGAAGGAATACCTCGACCGCGGGGTTCTCATCCGCGACATCGGCATCCCCGGATATCTGCGGGCTACCGTGGGACTCGAAGCCGAGAACGACGCGTTCATCAAGGCCAGTGACGAAATCGCAGGCACCCAGCTGGTCGACACGAATTCAGGAGAGACGGCATGAGCGATCGCATCGCGCGGATCGAACGAACAACTCGGGAATCAAGCATCGTCGTCGAACTGAATCTGGACGGGACCGGCATCGTCGACGTCTCCACCGGCGTTCCGTTCTTCGACCACATGCTCAATGCCTTGGGTACGCACGCCAGCTTCGATCTCGACGTCAAGGCGAAGGGTGACGTCGAGATCGACGCCCACCACACCGTCGAGGACACCGCGATCGTTTTCGGCCAGGCGCTCGGCCAGGCACTCGGCGACAAGAAGGGCATCCGTCGTTTCGGCGACGCTTTCATCCCGATGGACGAAACGTTGGCGCACGCGTCGGTCGATGTCTCCGGTCGCCCTTACTGCGTGCACACCGGTGAGCCCGACTACATGGTGCATTCCGTCATCGGCGGGTACCCGGGTGTTCCGTATCACGCGGTGATCAACCGCCACGTGTTCGAGTCGATCGCATTGAATGCACGTATCGCACTGCACGTTCGGGTTCTGTACGGCCGCGATCAGCATCACATCACCGAAGCCGAGTACAAGGCCGTTGCGCGCGCTCTGCGTGAGGCGGTCGAGCCGGATCCGCGCGTGAGTGGCGTGCCGTCGACGAAGGGAACACTGTGAGCGTCCTCTTCACCTACCTGCTGTTCATCGGCGCGGGTATTGCCGTGGGCGGCGCCTACTCGATGTTCAAGGTCAACAAGCTTGCGTCGGGAATCCTTCTGGGGTTGGCGGTTCTGGCGGCGGTAGCGGGCGCACTGCGTCTGTGACGCGAAAAGTGACTGCGTCTGTGACGCGAAAAGTGACTGTGTCTGAGACGCAAGATCCTGCTCCATCGCCGGGGTTGCTTCGCACTCCGGGCATGATCGGTGTCCTGATCATGGCGGCAGCAGCTTTCGGTGGCTGGTCGTTGCTGTTGCCGGTGGTGCCGTTGCTGGTTGCGCAGTCCGGCGGATCGGATGCGCTTGCCGGATCGGTGACCGGTGTCTTCATGGCGGCCACGGTCTTGACGCAACTGCTCGTGCCTCGGTTGTTGCGGACGCAGGGCTACCGGCGCGTGCTGGCGGTCGGGTGTCTGCTCCTCGGTCCACCGTCGTTGGTGCTGTTGATCTCGGCCGACGCCGGTCCTGTCCTGGCGGTTTCCGCGGTGCGTGGTATCGGTTTCGGCATGCTGACGGTGGCCGGCAGTGCACTGGTGGCGGAGTTGGCGCCCAAACGAATTCTGGGCCGTGCCACCGGTGCTCAGGGAATCGCGATCGCAGCGTCACAAATGGCGGGGCTTCCGCTGGGGCTTGCAATCATGGAACGGTGGTCGGCGACACCGGTGTTCGTCCTCGGTGCGCTGATCCCGGCGCTCGCGCTGGTGGCCATTGCCGGGTTGCCGAAGATCTTCGCCCAGCCGACCGGGGAATCCGTTCGACTGAGTGTGTTCGCCGTCTTGGTTCCGGTGCTCGCTCTGGCGTGTGTGTCCGCGTCGTTCGGCGGGCTGTCGTCTCTACTGCCGATCGCAATTTCGGAGCGCGCGGCCGTTGCAGGTGTGGTGTTGGCGACCGCCAGTGGATCGATGTTGATCGGCCGGTACTCGGCGGGCCTGATCGCCGATCGTCTCGGCAGTGGTCGGACACTCGCGCCGGCATTGGCGTCGTCGACCATCGGATTGGTGCTGTTCGCGATCAACGTCGACGGCGGGTCGACGCCGGTCTTGTTCTGCGCGGCGGTCCTTTTCGGGCTCGGGTTCGGGGCGGTGCAGAACGAATCCTTGGTCATGGCGTTTCAGGCTGCCGGCCCGAGGCAACTCGGATCCGCCAGCGCGATCTGGAACATCGGCTACGACGCCGGCACCGGAATCGGTGCATTGGCGTTGGGATTCGTGGCCACGACTGCCGGCTATGCGTGGGTCTTCGCGGTCTCCGCGGTCGTTGTCGCTCTGCTCCCGGCACTGGCCGCGGGCGGCAAAGTGATTGGCAGCAGGGTTGCCCGATAGAGTTGGGGCATGAGCGCTTCCACGATTGCTGTACTCGATTACGGCTCCGGCAACCTGCATTCGGCTACTCGCGCACTGGCGCGCACCGGGGCGCAGGTGGAGGTGACCAACGATATGAAGGTTGCATTGGCGGCCGACGGTCTGGTGGTGCCCGGCGTCGGTGCGTTCGCGGCCTGCATGGAAGGTCTGCGCGCAGTCCAGGGTGACCGAATCATCGGTAGACGCTTGGCCGGTGGCCGACCGGTGCTGGGTATCTGCGTCGGCATGCAGATTCTGTTCGACCGCGGAGTCGAATTCGGTGTCGAGGCGGAGGGCTGCGGCGAATGGCCTGGCACCGTCGAGAGGCTGCAAGCAGAGGTTTTGCCGCACATGGGCTGGAACACCGTGGAGGCTCCGGAGTCGAGCACGCTGTTCAAGGGTATCGACGCCGACACCCGCTTCTACTTCGTTCACTCGTACGGTGTGCAGAGTTGGGAACTCGCGCCGTCCGAGCACATCGCACCTCCGAAGCTGACGTGGGCAGATCACGGCGGAAAGTTCCTCGCTGCCGTCGAGAACGGTGCGTTGTCGGCAACGCAGTTCCACCCCGAGAAATCCGGCGACGCAGGCGCCGAGTTGCTGAGCAACTGGGTGCAGAGTTTGTGACCGGGAGTTCCGGCCCGAACCGTGGCGACGACTTTTCCCTCGCTCGTCTGGCGTTGTTCTCGCTCGGCGCCGCTGTGGCTGCGTTGGCGGTCGCCACCGTCGTCATCGTCGTGCTCAAACCCTCGCCGGGTGTCGGTCTCGCGATCGGTCTCGTGGGGGTCGTTGCTGCGATCGCGGCAATGGGCGTCGTATCCAAGCGGATGACCCGAAAAGCGTTCGGTGACCCGGAAGACGGTTCGAGGTCCTGACCTACTAGGGTTACCGCACGTGAGCCTGGTCCTTTTGCCTGCTGTAGATGTTGTCAACGGTGAAGCTGTTCGCCTCGTGCAAGGAGAGGCGGGAAGTGAGACCGGTTACGGGTCGCCCCGCGACGCTGCTCTTGCGTGGCAGAACGACGGTGCCGAATGGGTGCATCTTGTCGACCTCGACGCCGCTTTCGGGCGTGGGTCCAACAGTGAACTGCTGGCAGGCGTCATCGGCGACCTGACGGTCAAGGTGGAACTCTCCGGAGGAATCCGCGACGACGCTTCCCTGGAAGCTGCACTGGCCACCGGCTGTGCCCGCGTCAATCTCGGAACCGCCGCTATCGAAGATCCCGAGTGGTGTGCCCGTGCATTGGCCAAGTACGGCGACAAGATCGCCGTCGGACTCGACGTTCGTCTGGTCGACGGCCAGTACCGCACCCGTGGGCGCGGCTGGGTCACCGACGGCGGCGATCTGTGGGAGACCCTGGCCCGTCTCGATCGCGACGGCTGCACCCGTTACGTCGTCACCGACGTCTCCAAAGACGGCACACTCACCGGTCCCAACCTCGAACTTCTCAGTCAGGTCTGCGCTGTCACCGACGCTCACGTCGTCGCCTCCGGTGGTGTGTCGACCATCGAGGATCTGCTCGCCATTTCCAGCCTGGTTGATCAGGGTGTCGAGGGCGCGATCGTGGGCAAGGCGCTGTATGCCGGTCGCTTCACTCTCCCCGAAGCGCTGGCAGCAGTTTCCGGATAGATTTTCCAGATGACTCCGACGCGTGACCTCGACGAACTTCTCGCGATTGCGGGTCGGCTTCTCGATGGCGTCCACGATCAGTTCGTCGCCGGTGTCGGCGCCCCGAGTGCGGTCCGCAAGGGCTGGGGTGATTTTGCCACCGAGGTCGATCTTGCGCTCGAGAAGCGGTTGACCGCGGAGTTGTTCGAGCAGACCGGCATCGAGGTGCACGGCGAGGAATTCGGCGGCCCAGACGTCGGTTCGGGGCTCGTCTGGGTTCTCGACCCCGTCGACGGTACTTTCAACTATTCGGCCGGATTGCCTACTGCCGGAACACTGTTGGCGCTTCTCGACGATGGTGTCCCGGTGCTCGGATTGACCTGGCTTCCGTTGATCGGTCACACGTACGCCACTCGTGCCGGCGGTCCGTTGTTGGTCAACGGAATCGCCGTACCGCCGCTGGAGCCAACCGATCTGGCGTCGTCGATCGTCGGATTGGGTGCCCTCAACGTCAACAGTCGCGGCCGGATCCCCGGCAGTTTCCGTCTCGACCTCCTCGCCGAGATCAGCAAAGTGTCCTCGCGGATCCGGATACACGGCTCCACCGGAGTCGATCTCGCTTTCACGGCGGCCGGCATCCTGGGCGGAGCGATCGTCTACGGCCGCAACGCGTGGGACAACGCGGCCGGGGTCGCTCTCGTTCGCGGTGCGGGCGGGGTGGTCACCGATCTGGCCGGCAACCCGTGGACCGTAGAATCGGAGTCGGTGCTCGCTGCCGCCCCGGGCATCCACGGTGAGATTCTCGATATCCTCAACGCGCTCGGTGATCCGCGCGCTTCGTCCTCAGGAGGACCACAGTCATGACCCTCGCAGTTCGTGTGATTCCGTGCCTCGACGTCGACGCCGGACGAGTGGTCAAGGGTGTCAACTTCGAGAATCTTCGCGACGCCGGAGATCCCGTGGAACTCGCGGCAGCGTACGACGCTCAGGGCGCCGACGAACTGACCTTCCTGGACGTCACCGCCTCCACGTCGGATCGTGGCACGATGCTCGACGTCGTAAGTCGTACTGCCGAGCAGGTTTTCATTCCTCTGACCGTCGGCGGTGGAGTGCGCACGGTCGCGGACGTCGATCGCCTTCTGCGTGCCGGTGCCGACAAGGTCAGCGTCAATACCGCGGCGATTGCGCGCCCGGAACTGCTCAAGGAACTGAGTGAGCGTTTCGGCTCGCAGTGCATCGTCCTCTCGGTCGACGCCCGCACCGTTCCGCAGGGGCAGCCGGACACACCGTCGGGGTGGGAGGTCACCACGCACGGGGGCAAGCGCGGCACGGGCATCGACGCTGTCGAGTGGGCCGAGCGTGGTGCCGAGTTGGGAGTGGGGGAGATCCTGCTCAACTCGATGGACGCCGACGGCACCAAAGCGGGCTTCGACCTTCTGATGATCCGCGCTGTCCGGGCAGCAGTCCACGTACCGGTGATCGCCAGTGGCGGTGCCGGCCTGGTCGAGCACTTTGCCCCGGCAGTCGAAGCGGGCGCAGACGCAGTTCTCGCAGCAAGTGTCTTCCACTTCGGCGATCTGAGCATCCCGGAGGTCAAGGATGCGATGCGTGCCGAGGGAATCGTCGTTCGCTAGGCGTTCTCGGCGCGGATTCCGTCGAACATGAGGCGGCTGATGGCTTGGTTCAGCGTGGTGCAGTCGACGGACGAATCGGCTCGCAATCCTTGAATCGCACTTGCCAGCATCATGCCGTTGACGGCCTGCGCAGTGTTGTCGACGTCGAGGTCGGCGCGTAGATAGCCGCATTCGACTCCGTGATGCAGGTACGCCGCGGTCAACGATGCCGACTGGTCGAGTAGATCGAGCATCCGGCCAGTGAGATCGGCGTCGACGCCTGTCGTCTCGAAGAGCAGAACCCGCGGAATGCGCGGGTCGTCGAAGAAGATGCGGGGGAGCGCTTCGGCGATGCGACCGACCTGGGCGCGGTACTCGTCCAACGTATTTGCTGCGTCAGGGGCATTTTCGACGGCGAGTGCGCTGATGATCTTTGCGATCAGATCGTCGATGACGTGGTCGATGATGTCGCGCTTGTTCTCGAAGTATCGGTAGAACGTGCCGTGACCGATTCCGAGAGTTGTTGCGATATCGGCAATTCCGGTCGCGTGGTAGCCGCGTTCCGCGAAGCACTCGAATGATGCGTCGATGATCTCGCGGCGCAATTCCGCTTTTTTTCGTTCCGCTCGGGTCATGGCCTTCGTCACGTCTGGAATGATACCGTTCTCAATAACGGAATGACGTGTCAGTTTCTGATGTGCAGTTCACGGGTGCGTGGTTCATGGGTGTGCAGTTCATGAGAGGGATTCTCCGATGGCAGTGCAGTACGACGCAGTAGTGGTGGGGGCGGGCTTCGGCGGAATGGGTGCGGCCATTCAACTCAAGCGGATGGGCCTGGACAACCTGGCGATTCTCGAGCGTGAGGACGATCTGGGTGGAACCTGGCACGTCAACCGCTATCCCGGTTTGGCTGTCGACATCGCGTCGGTCACCTACTCGTATTCGTTCGAGCCCAATCCGAACTGGTCCAGGCTCTTCGCACCGGGTGCCGAACTCAAGAAGTACGCCGATCATGTCGCGGACAAGTACGACCTGCGGAAGCACATGACGTTCGGTGCCGTGGTCAACGGAGCCCTCTGGGACGAAGATTCCTCGCACTGGGTGGTCTCCGTGGAGGGGGCACCGGACATCACTGCCAAGTACCTCCTGACTGCGACGGGTTTCCTCTCGCAGCCCCATCGACCGGACATCTCCGGTATCGACGAATTTGCGGGCAAGATCATCCACACCACCGCCTGGGACGATTCCTACGACTTGTCGGGCACCAAGACTGCAATCATCGGAACCGGCGCCACCGCCGTGCAGTTGATCCCCGAGGTGGCGCGGCAGGCCGCAGAGTTGACCGTCTACCAACGCACCCCGATCTGGGTCGTTCCCAAGATCGACGTCCCCATTCCGAGCGCAGTGCAGAAGCTGTTCTCGCGCATTCCGCTCACCCAGCGAATCGCCCGCGCTGTCAGTTCGTCGATACTCGAAATGATCATGGTCAGCGCGGTCCTGCATTACAAGCAGGTCAAACTGTTGAACAAGGGCGCTGCAGCCGCATCGCGAGCGTTTCTGCGGTCGCAGGTCCGTGACGCGCATCTCCGCAAGCAACTCACACCGGACTACGACTTCGGGTGCAAGCGACCCACGTTCTCGAACAGCTATTTCCGTACCTTCACCAAAGACAACGTGCACCTCGAAACCACGTCGATCGACCACATTGCTGCCGACGGAATCGTCACGGCCGACGGCCGCAAGACCGAGATCGACACGCTGGTGCTGGCAACGGGATTCAACCTCTGGGATGTGAACTTTCCGGCCATCGAGGTTATCGGCCGTGAGGGCCGAAACCTCGGTAAGTGGTGGCGCGACAACCGTTTCCAGGCCTATGAGGGGGTCGCGGTTCCCTACTTCCCCAATTTCCTCACGCTCGCCAGTCCGTACTCGTACAGCGGGTTGTCCTACTTCACGACTATCGAATCCCAGATGCAGCACATGGATCGACTGTTCGGTGAGGTGAAACGGCGTGGCGCGGAGACGTTCGAGGTCACCGAAACCGCCAACGCCGAGTTCCTGGACCGGATGACGGAGAACCTCGCGGACTCCGTCTTTTACGGCGGCAGTTGCCAGACTGCGCGGAGCTACTACTTCAATCAGCACGGGGAGGCGGCGATCCTGCGGCCCACGTCTACACGCAATGCGTTTGTCGAAGCGAAACGCTTTCCGCTCGAGGATTATTCGATCAGCTAGGCGGGCATGCCCCGTGTTCGGCTATCTCGCCGATCTGACTCCGCTCGGAACCGATATCACGGGATAGCGGTTCTGCCGGTTCAGTCGGGAAGAGACCGAGCTGTGTATCAGTTGGCTCACCGCGGAGGCAGCGCCTTTTCGCGGTGAGCCGATCACGATGGTGAAGGCGTCGTACTTGTCCGCGGTCGCGAGGATGACACCGGCCGGGTCGCCGTAGGTACAGTCGTATGTCCAGGTGTCCGTGTGCGAGGCAAGCGTCGAGGTTGTCTGTTCGCGTTGCGACACCATCTCGTCGTGCAGACGCGTTTCGAACTGTGGTGAGTCGGTTTCGACAGGCAAGTCCTCGGACGTGATGCAGTGAACGACGTGGAGTGCTGAATCCTCCTTGGCGGCAAGCGTCAATCCGTAGCTGACGACATTCTTGCCGCTCAGGCCTGTGCCGATCCCGACAACGATGTGGCGGGTCGGGACGCGATCGGTGCTCGCGTTCACGAGGTGGCAGGTGTACTCCGGGTGTGGGCCGTCATGACGTTGATGGTTCATGTCGGATCCTCTTCCAGAGCGAGAAGCGAAGAAACTTCCATTCTACGGCGACCAAGCAGGGGAATTCCACGGAAGTCACAGGTGGAAGGTATAAACGTCATATGAGCCTTGATCCCGCAATCGCGGCGAAGCTGAAGCGAAACGACGCCGGACTGTTCAGCGCGGTTGCGCAGGAGAAGTCGACCGGTGATGTGCTGATGGTCGCGTGGATGGACGACGAAGCGCTCGCGCGAACACTGGAAACCCGTAAGGGGACGTACTATTCGCGCTCGCGGCAGCAGTACTGGGTCAAGGGAGAGACCTCCGGGCACACCCAGTACGTGCACGAGGTGCGCCTCGACTGTGACGGCGATTCCGTCTTGCTGATCGTCGATCAGGAGGGCGCCGCGTGCCACACCGGCACTCACACGTGTTTCGACACCGACGTCCTGCTCGCTGCTGAGCAGTGACGCGAGATGGCCACTGACAAGACTCCACAACCGCTCGATTACTCGTTCACCGCTCCCATCGAGAAAGACGGTGCGTTCGCAACGTTCTTGACCGTGCCCGGCTCGGCGGAACTTCTCGGAACCAGACGCGCTGTGAAGGTGGTCGGGACCCTCGATGGTGAGCATCCCTTCGAGGCGACGCTGATGCCCTCCGGCGACGGACCGCACTGGCTTCCGCTGCGCGTGGCGCTGTGCAAGGCGATCGGCAAGAGCGCCGCTGGAGAAGAGGTAGCGGTACATCTACAGCAGCGCCTGAGCTGAAAGTTTCGCTCGAACCGAGGAGTCTCATGGTCGACAAAGCAGTTGATTCGTTGCAGTTGGTGGCGCGAGAACTGGGCCCGTTCGGCGGAGACGAGGGGAAAACGCGCATGCTGCGCATGTCGCGGACTCTCCCGGCACCAATAGGCACGGTCTGGGCGGCGATCACCGAGTTCGACCGCATTCGCCAATGGTTCATGCCGGTCGCGGGAGAAGCCATGATCGGCGGCCACTATCAGCTCGAGGGCAACGCCGGCGGCGAGATTTTGGCGTGCGAAGCTCCTCGAACTCTTCGCATCACCTGGGAATATGGCGGCGATGTGAGCTATGTGACTGTAAATCTCGCCGAAAAGGGCAGTGGTGCAACGCTGTTCGATTTCGAACATGCCGCGGACGTGGAGCCGGATCGGTGGGCCGAGTACGGTCCAGGTGCCGTCGGTGTCGGGTGGGACATGGGACTGCTCGGGCTGGCTCGCCACGTGGAACTGGGGATCGCGACGCCACTCGAGACACCTGAGTGGTCGGCGAGCGACGAGGCCAGGGCATTCATCGCGGGAAGCAGTGAACTGTGGGCCGAAGCTGCGATCGCATCGGGCGACGACCCGGATGCGGCTGCAGCCGCCGCTGCTCGCACGACCGCTGCATACACCGGGTAGATCACCTCTACGAGGACTAACATCGGATTAGTCTGGTTGTTGCGGGACTTCCGCGCCACGAGCGGAGACGACGATGGTGTATCGGCTCATCGAAGTAGTGACGGTGTTCGTTCACTTCGGGTTTGTCCTCTATGTGGTGCTGGGTGGGTTCGTGGCGTGGAAGTGGCGTCGTACCATCGGTTTCCACCTACTTGCAGTCGTCTGGGGAGCCGGTTCGATAGCGGTCGGATATGACTGCCCGCTGACCAATCTCGAGAACTGGGCCCGCCGAATGGCCGGTATCGCGGAGTTGCCGTCCACCGGATTCATCTCGCACTACATCACCGGCGTGTTCTATCCGGCGAGTATCGAAGGCCTGGTACAGGCGCTCGCGGCGACAGTGGTTGTCGGATCCTGGGTCGGATACGTGCTGCTCGGACGGCATTCGAAGGCTGAGGTCAAAGCCTCTTCAGCGACCTGATTCCGTACAAACGATCCCAGCCGTTTCCGAATGGAAACGGCTGGGAGGCGCTACCTGGATTTACGCGCGAGTCAGGGCTACCACCGGGATTGTGCGGATCCCAGCTGTCTTCTCCGCGTATTCGGCAAATCCCGGGTATCGACTGGCCTGCTCGTCGTAGATGCGGTCACGCTTCTCGCCGGTTACTTCGCTGACGGAGACCGGGTATGTTTCGGTGCCGATCTCGACCGCTGCCTGGTCGGTGGCAACGAGGTTGTAGTACCAGTCGGGATTGGTCGGGGCACCGGCCTTGGATGCAAAAACGTAGATGGTCTTCGGATCCTGCTCGTCTGCCAGATACATCATGGGACTCACGAAATCGCGTCCGGATTTGCGTCCTGTGTGGTGGACCAACAGCATGGGCGCACCTTCGAAGGGGCCACCTACCTTGCCCTCGTTCTCCCGAAATTCCGCAATGATTCCTGCGTTCCAATCGTCGGTACTCATCGTTGTCTCCCGGTCTGCGAGTGGCGAAGGGCTCTGCCGCCAAGCTTTGCACAACTGGTGAATCGACGAGAGGTCATCTTCGGCGTCCAGCATGATCTACTATCTACGTATGAACGCAGATAGCGGTGTTTGTCGCCGCAAGCTTCCCGATGATCAAGTCGACCTCGTAGTCGAGGTGTTCCGCATGCTGGCCGACGCAACCCGTGTGCAGGTTTTGTGGGCATTGGTAGACCGCGAGTGCTCGGTGAACGAACTGGCGGAACGCGTCGGCAAGCCGGCGCCCTCGGTGTCGCAGCACCTGGCGAAATTGCGCATGGCAAGGTTGGTGCGAACGCGCCGCGATGGTACGACGGTGTTCTATCGTCTGGAGAACGACCATGTGCGCCAACTGGTTACGGATGCGGTCTTCAATGCGGAGCATGCAGGACCAGGATTGCCGGGGCATCACCGTAGTGAAGGTGAGCTTCGGGAGATACACCCGGAGCGCTCGGCGAAGGTCGATCGTAGCGATCAAGAAGAAGGTGCGTCATGACGCACGAACCAAAGATGTCCCACGGCCACGGCCACGGCCACCGCCATGTCCACGGGCCGAAGGGATTTCGATCGGCAGTCCGCGAAGTGTTCTCGCCGCACAGTCACGACGCTGCCGACAGTGTCGACGACGCATTGGAATCGAGCGCAATCGGCATCCGGGCGGTCAAGATCAGTCTTGTCGCGCTCGGCGTCACCGCAGTTGCTCAGGTTGCGATCGTGGCGATCTCGGGTTCGGTGGCGCTGCTGGCGGACACCATTCACAACTTCTCCGACGCGCTCACTGCAGTCCCACTCTGGATTGCCTTCGCGCTCGGTCGGCGCGCTGCGACCAGGCGCTATACCTATGGTTTCGGACGTGCGGAGGATTTGGCCGGACTGTTCGTGCTCGCCATGATCGCACTGTCGGCAGTGATCGCCGGTGTCGAGGCGGTGAGGCGATTGATCAACCCGGTCGAGATCGAGCACCTCGGTTGGGTAGCGGCGGCAGGTTTGATCGGTTTCATCGGAAACGAATTGGTGGCGTTGTATCGGATCAGGGTCGGCAGGCAAATCGGTTCAGCGGCCCTGGTGGCCGATGGATTGCATGCTCGGACCGACGGATTCACTTCGCTCGCAGTCCTTCTGGGGGCCGGGGGAGTTGCGCTGGGTTTCCCGTTGGCAGATCCGATCATCGGCCTTGTCATCACCGTGGCCATCGTGGCGGTGCTGAGGACTGCAGCGCGAGACGTCTTCCGGCGGTTGATGGACGGCGTCGAACCGGAGTTGGTGGACGGCGCCGAGCATGCATTGATGCACGAACCCGGAGTCCTCGGTGTTCGTGATCTGAAGATGCGGTGGATCGGACACCGACTGCATGCCGATGCAGAACTCGACATCGATCCCCGGGCAACGCTTGCCGAAGCTCACGCGATTGCACACAGCGCCGAGCATTCGCTCACTCACGCGGTACCCAAACTCGCTACCGCCTTGGTGCATGCGTACCCGGCGCATGACGCGCCGAACTCCGAGGTCGGATACCGATCGCCTTCCCGGTGATCCGTGCCTGATGTCAAGCGGACGCGACTTCCCAGGCGAAACCGTCAGGATCCGCGAAGGGTTCGGACGCACCGGTGATGGTGATTCGGTGCGATCCGGTGCCCTCGGGAGCGAGCCCGGCGTCCTTTGCCAGGGCGCCTCGGCCGTACAGTGCCAGCGTGACATTGTTTGCTGCGCTGGTGAATTCGACGTACTTGCGGCCGAAGCTCTTCGACACCTCGAGGCCGTGGTCGAGGTAGAACTGCTTGCTGGCCTTGACGTCTTCGGCGCCGAGCAGCAGCACGAGGCTGTCGATTGTGCGGGTGGCGGGTTCATTGTTCTTCTTCGACGACGTGGCGATCTTCCAGATCGAACCGTCCGGAGCCTGAAGGACTCCGCCGTATCCCCAGAGGGATTTCTTCACCGGCTTCAAGACGGCGGCACCGGCTGCGAGTGCGGCGCCGACGAAGGCGTCGACGATGTTCGGTTGGGAGACGACGAGCGAAAGGGTGTACCCACGAAACCCGGTTGTCGGTTCGTTCGATTCGCGTAGCTGGATTCGATCTCCGACGCCGAGAGCGTTGTAGAAGGCTTCGGCTGCGACGAGGTCGGGTACGTCGAGGATCACGGATTGCGCGGTGGTCATCCGGGCGCTCCCTGCTGATGTGCGGATTGACGACGTGTGGTCGGAAGTGGACTTCTGTGGTGTGTTCATGTGTTTCAACGTAATTGCGGGCCCCTTGGCTGTGCTTCTCGATTTCTGATCGGTTTGCTGAGACTGCTTGCAAGGTGCAGCGCTCGAGCGGGCACTAGGTGGGCAATTTGTCGTGAATGTACTGTTCAGCCGATGTTTTCTCGATAGGCTGATGAGCGCTGATCGGACGTATCTCACGCCACCATGGAACGGGGAAACCAGTGATCGCACTGCGAGGAAGGTCGTTAGCCGCAGCAGTAGTGGTGTCCATGACGATGGCGTTGGCCGCGTGTACGTCCGCTGAATCGGCGCCCGAGGTGGGCGCCAACTACGGCTCGGACGGAACCGCCGTCGACTACCGGGAGCCGGTGAAACTGAGTAGCCGAGATGGTGTTCTCGAGGTGCGCTTGTCCGCTCATCAGGGAGTGATTCCGCTCGATACCGCTTCGGCGCCCGTGTCGAATTTTCTGCTCTTCGGGTACGAGGTCATCCGCGGTACGGCGTCGGACGGATCGACCTCGGCGAGTGACGTCTATCCGGCGCCGACTCTCCGCGTCAATCCCGGAGAGCGATTGATTATTCATTACGACAACGATTTGCAGGATCTCACGATCGAGGACTTCTACGATCCGGCATTCACACCGGCGGGCGGGGACGTGCCGATCTATCCGCCGGCGCTGACGTCGGCTCCGCTGAATCTGCACACGCACGGAGTGCACGTGAGTCCGGACGGCAATGCGGACAACGTGTTGCTCAACATTCCCGCCGGCCAGGGAAACGTGTACGACTACGCGATTCCGGGGACGATGCCGAACGGTCTCTACTGGTACCACAGTCACCGGCACACCCTCACCGCCCAGCAGACGTACATGGGCTTGGCCGGGCTACTGGAAATCGGCCGGCCGGACGGGAATTTGCCTGTCGTGACGGCAAACGACGTTCCGATTCGCGATATGGCACTGCAGTACAACTTCGTATTCGACCGCAAAGGAAAGGGCCGGCAGCTCAACGACGCGAACTGGCCCCAATTCGTCAGTACGTTGACGCCACCCGCCGGTACCGAATTAGCCGACGGGACGTACCGTCCGAGCCTTGCTCCGGTGAATTTCTCGGACACCACCGAGGGCGCGCAGTATTTCACCAACTGGTACGCGGGACCGTTGTCCCCGGCCAATCATCGTGGACAGAATCAATTCGTTCCAGGCAATCTGCAGAGCTTCGTGGGTGAATCGACGAGTGTTCCGGCCGATCCCTCACTGCCGGACAACCAACGCGATGTGCAGTACACCGTGAACGGTCAGTTCCAGCCGTCGCTGAAACTGAAGCCGGGGCAGACCGAGATCTGGGTGCTTGCCAACATCAGCGACTTTGCCTACATGCCGGTTACGTTGACGGAAACCGCAACCGGCACCCATCCGAAGTTCGCAATCGTGGGGCAGGACGGAAACCCGTTCGACGAGGTCAGGCCACCCGTGGACGGGGACGGAACCAGGCTGGTGATTCCGCCGGCCTCGCGCTATGCAATCGCCGTGACGATGCCGGAGTCCGGCGATCTGGTGCTGGAGATGCCACCGCTGGAAGGTGCGAAACCGGTGAGCAATCCGGGAATTCTCTATACCAACAACGGTACCGACAATCCGCCCGCCGAACTCGGAACCGTCACCGTCGACCCGTCGGTGATCAGTTACGCGGACAGATTCTTCACGTTCCCGACTCAGCAGTTGATCCGCGCGACGCCAGACGAGGGCGAAGGGAAGACGACTCCCTTCGAGTTCGGACAGAAGCTCGATACCTACACCTCGTTCGTGGATACAGCAGCGATGACGCCCGACGTGACCCGCAACCTCACAGTGTCCGGTGGGTTCGGAAACGAGAAGGCCAGCAACAGCGATCCGAAGGCCTTCACCTACGAATTCGCCGACAACACGTTCCCCAACATCCCGCTGATTCAACCGCGGCTGAATTCCGTTGAAGAATGGAAGATCACGAACCTCAACAACGACGAACACCCGATGCATATTCACGTGAACGACTTCCAAGTGATGGAAGTCGTTGATCCCGTCGCAGGGACGACGACAGGGGTTCAGCCCTGGGGGATCGACAATGTAAACGTGCCTGCTCCGGTGACTGACGAGAATGAGAATGCTCTCGAGCCTGCGTCAGTGACGTTGCGAACGAAGTTCACCGAGTACACCGGAACCTTTGTGATTCACTGCCACCGACTCAATCACGAGGACAACGGTTTGATGGCTACCGTCAACGTGATTCCCGAGGTATCGACGTATGCCGTCGCGATACCTGGTTCGGCCGGCGTGCCCGCCAAGGTGCAGATATTCGATGCCAACGGCGACAAACTGATCACCGCTGTGACGCCCTTCCCGTCGTTCGAAGGCACCCCGAGTGTGGCGATGGCGGACGTGAACGGAGACATGGTGCTTGATCTGGTCGCTGGAACAGGGGCAGGCTCGGCTCCGGAAGTGGTGGCGTACAACGCAGTCGGCGGCGTGCCGTTCACCGACGAGTTGGCAAGATTTGCGCCCTTCGATGTGGGTTTCCGCGGTGGAGTGAACGTCGGTGGTGTCGACATCGACGGAAATGCACTGGCAGACAACATCATCGTTGCATCAGGCCCGGGGATGGAGTCGCAGGTCAAGATTTACTCCACCGACCTTCCGGCGGACAAGAGGTCCGCACCCGCAGAATTCGGTTCGTTCTCGCCGTACCCGGGATCGAGTAGCGGAGTCACGTTCGCAACCGGAATGGTCGACAGTCACTCCGGTCGAGCGAGCATCGTGACAGCACCCGGTGCGGGCGAGGAGCCGTTGATCAAGACGTTCCGCTACGACCTGTACGAACCGACGGCGGCTGCGCAGGGCGACTCCGATGAACACGCAGGTCATACGGTTGGTCCGGTAACGACATCACAGTTCTTGGCCTTCGACCAGGGCTACCGCGACGGGGTGTCTCTGTCGACGGGTTGGGTGGCCGGCGCCGAGGGTGGCGCAAAGTCGATAGTGGCAGGCATGCTCGGAGGAGAAGGATCAATCCGCGTCTTTTCGAGTGGATCCAGGCTCGACGGTGCACCCGAGATGTACCTCGAGAGTCCAGATCACCATTCGACGGACGTGGCATTTCGGGAGGTTGCAGCTTTCGACCCGTTCACCGCTCCAGGGTCGGGTGTGGGAGTGGCCACGACGAGCACGACTACCGGCGCGGATCTCCTCGTCAGCGGCAGCAACGGAACGGGTGCCGAAGTTCGGAAATTCACTCTCGGTCGTGCCGATCCGTCTGCGACCACACTGACACCGACGCTTGTAGGAACGCTTCCGCCCTATCCCGTCGGCGGGGGAGTTCTGCCGCTCGGTGCTCGATGATCAGGTTTTGAAATTTTCTGAAAGTAGTTACATATCAACCGGTCTCGAGTTCGATGTTTCTTGAAACCTGTCCGTTATGTCTCTGGCTATCGAAAGTATGTTCGATTAAACTTTGAGCATGGACAGTCGGGAAGCGTGGCAACTGGATGGCGAGGGCCTCAAGGGTGAGGTTCTGGATCTGGTGCGTGTCCGGCACGAGTTGCAGTCGCGGTTGGTGTTGCTGATCGTGGAGATGTTTTCCCGGGAGGTTCTCGGTGGGAAGGGTTTTCGGGCGATCGCGCAGTGGTTGCATGGTTCGACGAATTTGGAGATCGGTGAGTGCAGTCTGCTGGTCGGGTTGGCGCGGTTGTTGATGCTCGAACCTGTTGTCGCGGATGCGTTTCACCGGGGTGACGTGGATGCGTTGAAAGCGCGTCAGGTGGCGTCGTTTTGTCAGCATCCACCGAAGAACATGACTCTGGCAGATGTGGACAAGGCTCGCGGGATTCTGCTTGGTCTGGCGTCGAAGAACATCGCGGATTGTGATGCGGTGCGGGCGGCGATTCGGCGGATCGAGAAGCAGTACGGAAAACGCGAGGACGGTGTTCCGGTCGGTGAGGATTCGGAGCGTAACGAGTTCTACGCCTCGAAAGGCTTGTACGGGCGGGTCACGGTGAAGGGCGATTTGGATGCTGTGAACGGGGCCCGTCTGATCACGTTGTTGTCGAGTTTGTCGGCTCCGACACCGGTGAAGGACGGCGTGAAGGACACCCGTACTCCTACATTACGGCGGGCGGACGGGTTTTGCGAACTGTTGCGCCGGTATGAGCGGGCGGGGTTGGGCCCGGTCGAAGGCGGGGTGAAACCGCACATCACGGTGACTGCGTCGGCGAAGGACTTGACGGATCTGCAAGCGTTGAAAGACCTGCTGCCGTCGACGGAGGAACTCGGATTCGCGTGGACGGATTGGGTGGGCCCGATCAGTATCGATACTGCGCGGATGTTGGCGTGCGACTGCACCGTGACGCGGATCTTGTTGGACGAGAAGGGTGTTCCGCTCGAGTGCGGTAAGGAAGCGAGAACGGCGACGGTGCCGCAGCGGCGTGCGTTGGCGGTTCGTGATGGTGGGTGTGCGTTTCCGGGGTGCGGGACTCCGTCGGGGTGGTGCGATGCTCATCATATTGTTCATTGGAACGATGGTGGTCCAACAGATCTCGACAATCTGATCTTGTTGTGCGGTCATCATCATCGGACGATGCACCACACGGAGTGGCGGGTGGAGATCGGACCGGATCGGAAGTCGGTGTTCTATCCGCCGATGTCGGTTGATCCGTATCAGCAGCCGATCGGCGGGAACAGCCCGCCGACGGCCGCCTGAACGGGCATAACTGGAAATGCCAGCGTATGCACCGGGGAAGAATCATGCCCCGGTACATGCGCTGGCATTTCGCGTTCTGGAGAGCTCAGGGCAGCGACCAGAACTGAGTAGTCACCAGATAGAAGACGACCACCCAGAACAAGGTCACCGCAGCGACGATCGCCACCCCTTGCGCGTTGGTTTTTGCGACAGGAATCCCTGGAGGTGGACGCAGCCAACGGTGCAGGAGCCGATTCACGTAGTACGGCATCGTGAAGAAACTCATGATGAAGCTCGACAACAGGTTGCCGATCAACAATCCGAGCCAGAGTGGCAGCTTCAGCGGTGACAGCGCCAAAGTTAGCAAGACGACAGTCGGGTAGAGACCGACCCAGACCGCGATCGAGGTTTTTGTCTCCGAAGGTGGAGGGGCCTCGTTTCCGTTCTCGTCGAAGGCAAACCAACTGCCGAACGAATTGTCCACGGTTCGCAGTTCGAAGTCGTGGAACTTGCGACCCTCGGCGAGAAGCTGTTGTCGCTCAGGGGAAGTCAGCCACGTGTCGAGATGGGCAGCATTGTCGAAGCGATACAGCAGGGTCCACTCATCCTGCACACCGTCGACTGGGCGAAACAGTTCGGTGCCGCGGAATCCGTCGAAAGCACTCTCCACCTCCCGAAGGCGATCCTGCCAGGCAAGGAACTCGTCGATACTGTCGTCACCTACTCGGTGCGTCACTACGACAGTCAGCAGTGGGTCCGGAGGCCTGATCCCGCCGCTCACTACCTGCTGCGTGGCCGGGCCGTCGAAGAACTGACGACCGCTGTCGAGGTAGTCCTGCCTCGTCGCGCTGTTGATCCACGCTTGAACATGAGCGATGGAGTCGAATCGGTACACGATCACCCAATCAGGTTGGGTGGGCGTCGGAGCCGCGATTTCTGCCCCGAGGAAGCCTGCATAATCTGCGGCCGCCCGGTTGAGATCTTTCTGCCAGACCTCGAATTCTTTCTCCAGTCCGGCACGCACTCGCTGGCCGATGATGACCGTAGCGGCGCTGTCCGCCGATGTGTTCGCGGTCATCGGTTCAGGCCTGAGTAGATGCGTTCCGGGGTGAGCGGTAGTGACCGGAATCGTGACCCGGTGGCATCCTGCAGTGCGTTCGCCAAAGCAGGGGCAACCGGATTGATGCAGCACTCCGCCATGCCCTTGGAGCGGAGTGGGCCGACGGAGTCTGATGACTCGACGAGGATCACCTCGGTGCGTGGGACATCTGCATAGGTCGGGATCCGGTAGTTACGTAGATTCGGGTTCGTCATCGCGCCGTTTGCGTCTACGTGGAAGTTCTCGGTGAGTGCGAAGCCGATGCCCTGGGCGACGCCACCTTCGATCTGTCCCCGCACCTGCGCCGGATTGATGATCACCCCAGCGTCGGTGGCTTGGACACTGTAGAGGATGCGGATCTCGCCGGTGATGCGATGGACGGCGATCCGGAAGCCATGAGTGTTGGACACCACGCTGCGCGGCGACCCGTACGCTTTCCGTGCTTCGGTGAATCGGATCCCGCGCGGGCGTGCAGCCTCGAGTAACTCTTGCAGTGTTAATCGAGTACTACCGCAGACGATCTTGTCGTCGTCCATCGAGCACAGGTCAATCGAGACGCCGGTGTGATGTGCGGCGAAGGCCAGTAGTCGATCGCGGAGCGCATTCGACGCGCGGAGTACCGCGTTCCCAGCGACAAACAGGCCGGCGCTGGCGAAAGCGCCTGTGTCGAAACCGGTTCGGTCGGTGTCCGACTGAATGATTCGTACACGTGACGGTGTTGTGCCCAGCTGATTTGCGGCGATCTGCACGTGGGCCGTAGAAGTTCCCTCACCGAATTCGACTGTGCCGATAGCAAGTTCGTATACACAGTCTTCGCCGAGGGTGAGCCAAGCCTCGGAAATGTGCTCGGTGGGTGGCGCGGTCTCATGTAGTGAACTGGCAGTACCGGTGCCGATCAGCCAATCGTCTCCGAGCGAGGGAACCGGTTGGCGCTTCAACGCTGCGTCGATCAGATCGACGCATTGCCCCAGTCCGTCTTCGGTGAAGATCACGTCGTCTGGGCCGTCTTCGAGTGCGACGAGTGAATCGCCAGGTCGGACGATATTGCGTCGACGCAGTTCGAGCGGATCCATGTTCAGCGCGATGGCCAATTCGGTCATGGCCGATTCCACGGCAAAGGCCGGTTGAGTCATCCCGTACCCACGCAAAGCGCCGCTCGGGACGTTATTGGTGTACACGGAATACGCATCGAACTTCTTGTTCGCACAGCGATAGAGCGAGACTGCCGCGCCGCCGGCAAAGAGTGTCTCTCCGCCGTGGTTTCCGTATGCACCGGTGTTCGAGACGTTGCGATAGTGGAACGCGGTGAGTGTCCCGTCCGACTTTGCTCCGAGCTTGATTGTGAGTTTCATCGGATGACGCGGTGACGCGGTGGTGAACTCTTCTTCTCGGGTGAATTCGAGGCAGACGGGACGACCGGTGTCCAGGGTGGCGAGCGCCACCAGATCTTCGCTGATCACTTCCTGTTTTCCTCCGAACCCGCCGCCCACGCGTTTGCAGAACACGCGCAGCTGATCCGGGCGGAGGTCGAAGAGATGGGCGAGTTTGACCTTGGCGATGGAGGGGGACTGCGAACTCGTGCGAACGTGAAGGCGTCCGTCTTCCATCCATGAAATCGAACCGTGCGTCTCGAGATGTGCGTGCTGCACTCGCGGCGAGAAGTAGGTGCCTTCGTGGATGACGTCGGCCTCGGCGAACCCGGCCTCGACGTCGCCCACGTGACCGTGAAGTTCGAGCAGGATGTTGTGCTCGGGATCTCGAACAAAGGGATCGTCGGATCCGTGCAGGGCTGGAGCGCCGTCGGCCATGGCCTCTTCCGGATCGAACACGGAAGGCAGGATCTCGTAATCGACCTTCACCTTCCGACGGCCTTCTTCCGCAGCGACGACGGAGTCGGCGAGGACGGCCACCACCCGCTGACCCACGAACCGCACGACGTTGTCGAGGATGTACGTGTCGTCCGGATCAACAAGGTGGTCGGTATGAATTGCCGTTGTAAAGAGCTTGCGCGGCACGTCTTTCCAGGTGTACACGCGATGGACACCGGGGACGGCGAGCGCCTCGGTGGTGTCGATGGAGGTGATGCGTGCATGCGCGTGGGGCGAGTGCAGCACTTTCAGGTGCAGCATGCCGTCGATCGCGGTGTCCATAGTGTATTCGGCTCGGCCGGTCACGACGTCGGTGGCCGCCGGCGCCCCGACGCTGGTCCCGACCGCCTGTCCGGGGAGGGCAACTTCGACAGCGCCGACACCGTTGACCGCGTCTTCGATGGATCGGTAACCGGTGCAGCGGCACAGGTTTCCCTTGAGCGCTCGCGGCAAGTCTTCTTTCTGCGCGTCGGTGAGCGCCGCGGAGGTCATGATCATTCCGGCGGTGCAGAACCCACACTGAAAGCCGGGTGCATCCCGGAACTGTTGCTGAATCGGATGGAGATCTTCGGGCGTACCGAGTCCCTCGATCGTGGTCACCGCGCGACCGTCGGCGCGAAAGGCGGGCGTGATGCAGCTGTGTATCGGCGCTCCGTCGAGCCACACTGTGCACGCCCCGCAGTCCCCGCCGTCGCAACCCTTCTTCACCCCGTGGTGTCCGAGGTGTCGAAGAAACGTCCGGAGACACTGTCCCGGGAACGGTTCCTCGTCGAACTTCCGGTCGTTCACCGTGTAGCTCATGACTGGCTCCCCGTGAGTTCGATTCGGAGCTCGTCGGCGTAGTGACGGGCGAGGTGCAGGCGGTGGTCGGGGGTTCCGTTGGGATCGTCGAACCAACTGTCGGCCGAAATGGAGTCGACAGCTCGTCGCAGAGAGTGCTCGTCCGGCATCGTGTCGAACGTCAGCCGTATCGGATGCGTAGTGCCGGCGGTGATGGTGACGTGAAAGTCGTCGGCTCCCGGAGTCTGCGTCGCGATCATGAAGATCGTCGAACGGCCGAGGTGCGTGAGACTGAAGCGGCGGTGGGCGTGGCGTTTGGTGAGCGCGTGCACCGGGAACTCGATGCTCCGAAGAACTTCGCCCGGCTCCAGGACATTCTGGTGGTCACCGGTCACGAAGTCGCACGCGTCGACGGTCCTCACTGTTCCGGCGGTGGCCCACAGCGTGAAAGTAGCCTCGAGTGCAACTGCCAGGGTGATCATCGGTCCGGCGGGAAGCGACATACAGATGTTCCCGCCTACGGTGGCCGAATTCCACACCTTGAAAGACGAGAGGAAGTACTCGCAGCTGACGCGAATAAGTGGACTCGCACCCCAATTGTCCGGCGGGACAAACGCATACAGTTCGGCAACGGTGCACGTAGCTCCGACACTGAAATGAGTCGCGCCGACCTCCAGTGGTGTCCACCCGAGCGCGGTGAGGTCGACGAGTCGACGTGTGTCGGGTTGTTCCGCTGAGAACAGCCACGTTCCTCCCGCGAGCCAGGCGTCGCCGGGACGCCACACGTCCCCTGGGCGATCCGGTGGTCGGCGTATCACGTCGGTAATGGTGGTGATGTCCATGCGCCTGCTCCCCTCGGGGGATGTGTCGTCTCGGAGTGGGACATTACCGAGGTGACGGGACACATTCACACTTTTAGTGCATATCGGGCACGTGAAACATGGGCGATACGTACGTGACATCGCCTGGTGGTCCGTGCATGTGCTTGCCGATTCTGGGTACGACTGCTTGAGAGGCGCGATCAGCCTCTTGCTTTCGCGCTGTTGATTCGGACGCGGCTACGCACTCGGCGGCCGCGGAGATCATGCGGGGCGGGGCGCTGTGAAACCCTTCGAGGTAAGACGGACCGACCCTTTTGATGAGACCCTCTTTCCGCTCTCGGCCGCCCAACGGGCAACCTGGTTCGCTCAGCAATTCGATCCCGAAGTCCCGATTCTGATAGCGCACTACGTGGAGTTGCGCGGCGAACTCGACGTCGAATTACTGGATCGCGAAACGCGGGCAGGTGCTTACGAGTTTCAATCTCCCATGCTCAAAGTCATCGAGGTTGATGGTCAGCCGATGCAGTACGTGGACGAGAAGGCCGAAATCTCGGTCGGTTTGGTCGACTTCCGCTGGACCGAGGATCCCTTCGAGGCTGCGCTCGAGTGGATGCGTCGAGATTGCCGGACGCCGCTCGACCTGGCAGTCGACGGAATCGTCGCGACCGCTGTGCTGCGCGTGGGTGACGCGCACTATCTGTGGTACAGCCGTATCCATCATGTCGCGCTCGACGGTTTCGGTGCCATGACCATGATGAACCGCATTGCGCATCGGTACTCGGCCTCGGCGGCGAGAAAAGATCTGCAGCCGAGTCGTGCCGCGACACTGCGCACGCTGTACGACATCGACGAGCGGTACAGACAGTCGGATCGATTCGCTGCCGATCGTGAGTACTGGGCAGGGCGCAATACAGTCGGTGCCGGATCCAGCTTGGCGGAGGCTTCTGGGCCCGCACACATCGAGAGCCGACTCGAAAGCACACTGATGTCGGACCGGAGCTGTGCCCTTCTCCACGAATCCGAGAACCACGCTGCAACGGTCGTCGCTGCGCTCGCGTTGTACCTCTCGCGAATGACGGCGAAAGAGACTGTCCAGATTCATGTTCCGATGTCCGGACGGACTACGGCGGTGTTGCGGGACTCGGGCGGCATGATGGTGAACGTCGCGCCGCTGCTCATCAGTGTCGCCGCCGTCGACACCGTCGGTGAACTCTTCGCCCAGGTCCAGCATGAGCTCATGGGTGCATTGCGGCACCAGCGCTGCAGCCTCGACGACATCCGTCGGGACGCAGGCGTGACGAGCGGTCTGGAAGGCGAAGACTCATATGCCGGGCCCATGGTCAACGTCATGCTGTTTCGCCAGGAGGTGCAGTTGGGCGAGGTGGTTGGGGAGTATCACATCGTCACCTCCGGGCCGGTGGAAGACCTTCTGGTCAACGTGTATCCGAGCGGCGACAGGCTGCGTGTCGACTTCCGGGCAAACCCGATCCGATACGAGGAGGCGGGTTTACGCGAGCACCACCGGAATTTTGTCGGCTTGCTGGAAGAGTTGATCGCGTCTGATTCCGGTGCCGAGCTCGCAGACATTCACGGCCCGACGGCCCGGGAGGGCGAGCGACGACAACGCGAAGTGCGGCACCTCGAGTATTGGAGACATGAGCTCACCGGGGCGCCCGAACTTTTGCAACTTCCCTTCGATCGACCAAGGCCTGCAACGCAATCGCTGGACAGTGCACAGGTTGAGGTCGTGATCGCCGCAGACACCCACGCGCGGATTACAGAAATGGCAAGTGATCTCGGGACGGACACACGCGCGGTCCTACATACGGGCTTCGCGCTAGTGGTGAGCCGATTGTCCGGGGCTTCGGACGTGGTAATCGGTACGCCGACGGGATCCGACACGAACATCGTTGCCATCCGGAGTCGCATCGATCTGGAGACGCCGTTCACGGCGCTCGTGGGCAGTGTCGTCGAGGTCCGAAGTAATGCGCTGCCGCACAGTGGGATACGGCTCGAGCAGGTGGCGCAGTCGCTCGAGGTGGAGGATGTACCTGCGTATGCGCCGGTGATACAGGTGACGTTCGAGTCCGTCGCCAGCGCTGACGAGCACCCTCCCGACCTCGGCCGCTTCGATCTCGGAGTGTCTGCAGTCGAACTGTTCGACGAGGTGGGTACGCCGTCCGGAATCACGGTGACGCTCGCGTTTGCCACCGACCTGTTCGACGCCGAGACGGCACGTGGCCTCGGTTTGCGGTTCGCGCGCGTCCTGGAATCCGTCACCACAGATCCGGCAATGATGGTCGGCGACATCGACATCTTGTCCGACGACGAGCGATCCGCGATGCAGCCTGTCCGCAGTGACCCTCGCGCTTCGCACCGCACCCTGGCCGAACTGTTCGACGGTGCGGCGCGCACACACTCCGACGGCGTGGCCCTGTCGTATCTCGATGGCGAGTTGACGTATCGAGAACTCGACGATCGTTCGTCGAAGTTGGCCCGAGTCTTGATCGACCGCGGCATCGGTCCGGAAAACAGTGTGGCGCTGGGTTTGACGCGTTCGATCGAATCGGTTGTCGCGATGTTGGCGGTGACCAAAGCCGGCGCGGCATTCGTGCCGGTGGATCCGACCTATCCGGGTGAACGTGTTCGCTTCATGCTGAACGATTCCGGCGCCGTACTGGGGCTCACGGTCGTTTCCGAACTTCATCGTTTGCCGGATTCGATTTCCTGGATAGCAATCGACGACGCTGAGTTCCGTGGCCGACTTGCACGGCTGTCCGTGCGCTCCATCTCCGACGTCCATCGGGTGCACCCGATCCGGCCCGACAATCCCGCATACGTGATCTACACTTCGGGTTCCACCGGACTCCCCAAGGGGGTGACGGTTTCGCATCGTGGACTGGAAGCGCTTGCTGCCGAACAGCGTTCGCGGTTCGGTGCGACCCAGGATGCGCGAACATTGCACTTCTCGACCCCGAGTTTCGACGCCTCGATTTTCGAATACCTGCTGGCTTTCGGGGCCGGAGCGACCATGGTGATTGTACCGAGCACGATCTACGGCGGTGACGAGCTGTCTCGCTTCCTCGAATCCCAGCGTGTCACGCATGGTTTTGTCACTACTGCGGCGCTCGGAACAGTTTCGCCCGAGGGCCTTTCGGACTTCGGCGACGTGGTGGTCGGTGGTGAGGCCTGTCCGCCGGATCTTGTGCAGCGGTGGGCTCCCGGCCGACGGCTGTGCAATGCCTACGGGCCGACCGAGACCACCGTCATGTCGAACATCGGCGAGCCGATGGTGTCGTCGGAGAACATCACAGTGGGCGGTCCGCTCCGCGGTTTCGAGGAGATCGTGCTCGATCAGCGATTGCACCCCGTCCCCGACGGTGTTGTGGGCGAGCTGTACATCTCGGGAGACGCGCTCGCACGCGGATATCACCGGAAGTATGCGTTGACCGCAGGACGATTCGTGGCCGACCCGTTCGGTCTCCCGGGCCGGCGGATGTATCGAACGGGGGACTTGGTGCGGCGGCGCCGTGGCCGTGCACTCGAGTACGTCGGCCGCAGCGATTTCCAGGTGAAAGTTCGCGGATTCCGTATCGAGCTCGGGGAAATCGACAGCGTCGTGCAGTCGTGTCCGCAGGTCGAGAATGCAGTTACCGTGGCGCGTGCGGCTCCCTCCGGTACAACGATGATTACCACGTACGTCGTGCCTGCCGGCGGAAGTGCGCTCTCGACGGCCGATCTGACGCAGTACGCCGCGAGCCGTGTGCCGTCGTACATGGTTCCTGCGGCCTTTGTTCTTCTCGACGAGTTGCCGGTAACTCCATCGGGAAAGGTCGATCGCGCTGCCTTACCGGCACCTCGGTTCGATGCTCGGTCGGACAACTTTCGACCGCCCGAGGGCGCCGAAGAACTACGGCTGGCCGAGATTTTTGCCGACGTTCTAGGTGCCGAGGCGGTGGGTGCGGGTGACGACTTCTTCGAGCTGGGTGGGAACTCACTGATCGCCACAAAGCTGATCGCACGAGTCAATGCCGCTGAAGCAATCGATTTCGGGGTGCGGACTTTGTTCGAAGCACCGACGATCGAATCACTGGCTCTCCAGGTGCGTGACGCGAAGTCCTCCGGTGTTGATTCCTCGCGTTCGAAGCGTCCAATCCTGCAGGCACATTCGTACAGGGACAAGATTCCGGTGTCTCTGGCGCAACAACGCCTGTGGTTTGTCAATCAGTTCGACACGTCGTCCCCGGCCTACAACATCGCGATGGTGGTCCGACTGTCAGGGGCGTTGGATGTGGCTGCGCTGAAACTCGCGATGGGAGATGTTGTCGATCGACATGAATCGCTTCGCACCGTCTACCCGGCGTCGGTCGACGGTCCACATCAGGTCGTGGTTCCTTCGGAACGTGTGACGTCGGAGATGGCGTGGGAAGTATCCGTTGACGAGGAAGCCTTGGACAGGCGCGTCGCCGATCTCGCTCGCGAGGGGTTCGACGTGAGCGCGAACGTGCCCGTGCGCGGCTCCCTTTTTCGAATCACTCGGGACGTTCATGTCCTCGCGTTGGTGGTTCACCATATTTTGGCAGATGGAGCATCACTCGAGCCGCTGGCCCGCGACCTGACCCGCGCCTACGCGGCGCGGGCTGCCGGTCGGGCACCGGACTGGCCGCCTTTGCCTGTGCAGTACGCCGACTACAGCCAATGGCAGATCGAACTGCTCGGCAGTGCCGCCGATCCGGACACGCTCCAGGCGAAGCAGTTGGACTACTGGACGTCCACCCTGTCCGGTCTACCTGACGTGATCGACCTTCCGCTGGATCGACCGAGGCCGGCGGAACGATCCATGCGCGGTGAATCGGTCCGATTCTCGGTGCCCGCAGACGTGCACAGTGACCTCCTCGAACTCGCTCGGAATCACAACGCGACACCGTTCATGGTGATGCACGCAGTGCTGGCCGTTCTGTTGGCACGGCTGAGCGCCTCGCCGGACATAGCGATCGGCACTCCGGTGGGAGGGCGCGCCGAGCAAGTCCTCGACGATCTGGTCGGGATGTTCGTCAACACGGTCGTCCTGCGAACCGCCGTTGATACCGCCGCGACTTTCGAGGAAATCCTTTCACGAACTCGCGAAGTTGATCTGGCAGCGTTCGGGCAAACCGAGGTGCCGTTCGAGCGAGTCGTCGATGCAGTTGCTCCGGAGCGTTCACCGTCTCATTCACCGCTCTTCCAGGTTCTGTTGGAATTTCAGAACACCGCAGATCCTCACCTCGAACTACCAGGACTCGGTGTCGATGTTGTTTCAGTCGACATCGGTGTCGCCAAATTCGACTTGCAATTGTCGCTCTCCGAAAAGCGTGGCAAGGACGGAATCCCGGTGGGTTTCGACGCCGCCTTCACCTACGCCTCCGATATCTTCGAGCGCACCACAGTCACCGAGTTCGGGGAGCGCTTCGTCCACCTACTGCGGTCGGTGGTATCGAATCCAACTGCCCCAGTGGGTGATACGGAGATTCTGGGTGCGCCCGAGCGTGGGTTGGTGGTGGGTGGTTGGGATGGTGTGGGGGTTGCGGTGGGGGGTTTGACGTTGGTGGATGTGTTGGATGGGCGGTTTGCTGGTGTGGGTGGTGGGGGGTTGGTGTGTGGTGGGGTGGTGTTGTCGTGGGGTGAGTTTGATGTTCGGGTGAATCGTTTTGCGCGGTTGTTGATTTCGTTGGGGGTGGGTCCGGAGTCGCGGGTGTGTGTGGTGTTGTCGCGGTCGGTGGAGTTGTTGGTGGCGGTGTTTGCGGTGGTGCGGGCTGGTGGGGTGTTTGTTCCGGTGGATGTGGGTGCGCCGGTGGAGCGGGTGGGGTTTGTGGTGGGGGTGGTGGATCCGGTGGTGGTGTTGTCGCGGGGTGGTGATGGTGGGTGTTTGCCGGTGGGGGTGGGGTTTGTTGATGTGGGTTGTGTTGATGTTTCGGGGTTTTCGGGTGATCCGGTGGGGGTGGGGGATCGGTTGGGGGTGTTGTTGCCTGAGCATGCGGTGTATGTGATGTTTACGTCGGGGTCGACGGGTCGTCCGAAGGGGGTGGTGGTTTCGCATGCGGGGGTGGTGAATCGGTTGTTCTGGATGCAGGGGGAGTTTCCGTTGGGTGTGGGGGATGTGGTGTTGCAGAAGACGCCGGTGTCGTTCGATGTGTCGGTGTGGGAGTTGTTTTGGCCGTTGATGGTGGGTGCGCGGTTGGTGGTGGCGGATCCGGGTGGGCATCGTGATCCGGTGTATTTGGTGGGTGTGATCGAGCGGTGGGGGGTGTCGGTGGTGCATTTTGTGCCGTCGATGTTGGAGGTGTTCGTGGGGGAGCCTTCGGTGGTGGTGGGGTGTTCGAGTGTGCGTCGGGTGTTTGTGTCGGGTGAGGGGTTGTCGTCGGTGTTGGCGGGGCGGTTTGCGGGGGTGTGTGGTGCGGAGTTGGTGAATTTGTACGGGCCGACGGAGGCGTCGGTGGATGTGACGTTTCATGTGGTGGATGGTGTTGTGGGGGTGGGTGTTCCGATTGGTCGGCCGGTGTGGAATACGCGGGTGTTGGTGTTGGATTCGCGGTTGCGGCCGGTTCCGGTGGGTGTGGTGGGGGAGTTGTATGTGGGTGGGGTGCAGGTGGCTCGGGGGTATGAGGGTCGTGTGGATTTGACGGTGGGTCGGTTTGTGGCGGATCCGGTGTCGGGGGTGGTGGGTGCTCGGGTGTATCGGACGGGTGATGTGGTGCGGTGGGGGTGTGGTGGGGTGTTGGAGTTTGTGGGGCGCACGGATTTTCAGGTGAAGGTGCGGGGGCAGCGGGTGGAGTTGGGTGAGGTGGAGGCGGTGTTGGCTGCTCAGGTGGGGGTGGCTGGTGCGGTGGTGGTGTTGCGGTCGGGTGTGGGTGGGGATTTTTTGGTGGGGTTTGTGGTGGGTGAGGTGGGGGTGGTGGTCGATGAGGTGGTGGTGTTGGAGGGGGTGCGGAGGTCTCTTCCGGGGTTCATGGTGCCGTCGGTGGTGGTGGTGTTGGGGGAGTTTCCGGTGACGGTGCATGGGAAGTTGGACCGTAAAGCCCTCCCGGACGTCAACTTCGAACCTCAATCGCTGCAGTATGTTGCGCCACGAACGCCGGTCGAGGAGACGGTTGCCGCAATCTTCGATGATCTGTTGGGAACGTCGACGGTGGGTGTGTACGACGACTTCTTTGCCCTTGGTGGGAACTCTCTGAGTGCAGCCAGGTTGGTTGCGCGAGTGAATTCTGTTCTCGGCGAACGGATCAACATTCGCGACGTCTTCGATGCTTCTACCGTTGCAGCGCTGGCCGAGTTGGCGCAGTGTCGCGGAGGAGAGGGGGCCAAGCCGGCGTTGAGGCCGCGGGGTACGACGACGGATATCCCACTTTCGCCGGCGCAGGAGCGAATGTGGTTTGCGAATCAGTTCGAGCCCGAGTCCGCCGCCTACAACGTCGCGTGCGCGTTGAGGCTCGACGGCACAGTGAATCTGAGTGCACTTCACGCGGCATTTGTCGACGTCGTCGAGCGGCACGAGTCCTTGCGCACTGTTTTTCCTCTCACTGACGACGGCCCGCGTCAAGTGATCACGTCTACCTCACAGGTGGTATCGGATCTTGCACCGATACTTGTGCAGGGAGAGGAAGAGCTGCGCGAGCGTTGCCGGCAGATCGTTTCGGATGGTTTCGACGTCATGCAGCAGGTCCCGATGCGCGCCACCTTGTTGCGGCGAGACGACCAGGTCCACTCGCATGTCCTGGTGATCGTGATTCACCACATCGCCGCCGACGGATTCTCCACGGTACCGCTGGCCCGAGATCTCATGAGCGCGTACACCTCCCGTGTGAGCGGTGAGGCTCCTCGGTGGGCGCCGCTCGAGATCCAGTACGCCGACTATGCGTTGTGGCAACGTGGTTGGTTGGGTTCGGAATCCGACTCTCGGTCTTTGATCTCGAAACAGCTCGCCTATTGGGTCGAGAATCTTGCGGGTGCACCGGAAGTTCTCGACATTCCGACCGATCGACCGCGCGGTGATGTGCGTTCGCTTCGACGCGGACGGATTCGGTTCGAGTTCAGTCCGGAGGTTCATGCCGGTGTGGTTGCCCTGTCGCGCAGACACAACGCCACCGTCTTCATGGTTGTGCACGCAGCCTTGGCAGTGCTGCTGGCGAGGCTCAGCGATGAGGAGGACGTAGCCGTCGGAACTCCGATCGCCGGGCGTGGGGAGCGCGAACTCGACGACCTGGTGGGCATGTTCGTCAACACGTTGGTCTTGCGCACTGCAGTGGACCGCGGCGCGACTTTCGGGGAGTTCCTCGACCAGGTCCGAAACGTAGATCTGAGCGCCTTCACTCATGCGGACGTGCCGTTCGAACGAGTCGTCGAGATAGTGAATCCTTCACGTTCGACGGCATACTCGCCCCTGTTTCAAGTCATGTTGGAGTTCCAAGACATCGAGCGACCGACACTGGAACTTCCCGACCTGCAGGTGACCGACGTGGGTGTCGTGATCGACACCATCACCTTCGATCTGCAGTTGACGGTGGCGCAGAACACTGGCACCGCCGGTGAATCGGATGGTATTGGTGCTGAATTCGGATATGCCGCAGATATTTTCGACGAGGAAACAGTAGGGGGCTTCGTCGACCGCCTGCAACGGATTCTCGAGTACGTCACCACGGATCCGCAATCGCGGATCGGAGATATCGATATCCTCGACGCCCGTGAGTCAGCCGAACTGGTACCCGTGCGAGGTGTGATCTCCACCGCTGTTCAAACCCTTCCCGATTTGCTCACGACAGCAACAGATATGGCGACCACCCAGGATCTCGGCGCCGTCGCGCTGGTGTTCGAGGAACGTGAAGTGACCTATCTCGAACTAGACGCACAGTCGAATCGATTGGCCCGCATGCTGATCGAATCCGGAGTGGGTCCCGAAACGGTGGTGGCGATGTGTCTCCCACGCTCCGTCGAGTCCGTTCTGGCGGTGTGGTCCATTGCCAAGACAGGTGCAGCATTCCTTCCCGTGGACCCGGGACTTCCTGCTGCACGTATCGAGTACATGCTGGGCGACTCCGGTGCAGCGTGGGGGATAACGACCCGAGCTCACCACGCAGCATTGTCCGGCCTCGTGCCGTGGCTGGTCCTCGACGATGCCGGTTTCGAGGAACGGCTGTGGGCGTACTCGCCATCGAAAGTCACCGACGCGGATCGGAAGGCACGGATTCGAATCGACAATCCGGCCTATCTGATCTACACCTCGGGATCAACGGGAACACCCAAGGGTGTGACGGTCACACATCGCGGGTTGAGCAACTTTGCTCTCCAGGAGCGCGAGACATTCGCCGCCACGACCCGATCCAGAACTCTGCACTTCGCTTCGCCGAGTTTCGACGCTTCGGTTCTCGAACTCATGTTGGCCGTTGGTGCGGGATCCACGATGGTGATCGTGCCACCGACCGTCTACGGCGGGTCGGAGCTGGCGGCGTTACTGGAGCGCGAGCGCGTCACCCATTGTTTTGTGACTCCGGCGGCTTTGGCGTCCGTCGCCCCAGACGGACTCACCACTGTCGGTTGTGTCGTGACAGGTGGGGAGGCCTGCCCGCCGGAGTTGGTGGCCCGCTGGGCGCCGGGCAGAAAGATGTTCAACGCCTACGGTCCTACCGAGGCAACTGTGGTGTCGAGCATCAGTGCGGCACTGGCTCCGAACGACCCGGTCACCATCGGCGCACCTACTCGCGGATTCAGCGAGGTAGTGCTGGACTCGCGTCTGAGAGCGGTGCCGGTAGGTGTCGTGGGAGAGTTGTATCTTGCCGGACCGGCTCTCGCTCGCGGCTATCACCGGCGATCCCCGTTGACCGCCACGCAGTTTGTCGCAGATCCCTTCGGTGCGCCGGGAACGCGGATCTATCGCACGGGTGATCGCGTGCGGTGGACGCCCGACCGACAGCTGGAGTATCTCGGGCGCACCGATGCCCAAGTGAAGGTCCGTGGGTTCCGCATCGAACTCGGGGAAGTCGAGGTGGCACTGCAGACGCACCCGCGCGTGGCCCAGGCGGTGACGGGCGTCTGGAACGGCGACGGCAGGGATCGGTTGAACGGCAGGGATCGGTTGATCGGATACGTGGTTCCCGATCGCGGAGCGAGTGTCGATCCGCGAGACGTCCTCGCGCATGCAGGCAAGCGTCTGCCGTCGTACATGGTGCCTGCGGCGGTTGTGGTGCTCGACGCACTTCCGCTGACGGTTCACGGAAAACTGGACCGCGCAGCGCTTCCCGCACCCGATTTCTCGTCCACGGCCACACCCGACCGGACACCGCGAACGGAAACCGAGAATCTTCTTGCCGCTCTGTTCGCGCAGGTTCTCGGCCTGGACACCGTAGGAGTGCACGATTCGTTCTTCGAGCTCGGTGGAGACAGCATCATGTCCATCCAATTGGTCGCCCGCGCTCGCGATGCTGGTGTGATCATCTCGCCCCGAGACGTATTCCACCACAAATCTGTTGCCGCGCTCGCCGAGTCGGCGCACGTGGAGCAGGACGGTCCTGATGTGCTCGCGGAGCTACCGGGGTCCGCTGTCGGAACTGTTCCACTGAGCCCGGTGGCGCAGTGGATGCTCGACCGTAGCAGTGGCGGGCTGCGTGGCGGTGAATTGAAACGGTTCTCCCAGGCGCTCTTGCTGACAGCTCCCGCTGATCTCACCCAGGACCTCCTTGTCCGTGGTGTCCAGGAGTTGCTGGACCGCCACGGAATGCTGCGAGCACGCTTGGACGAGAGCGACCGGGTCATGGAAGTCCTACCACCCGGCTCGATCTCGGCCGAAGGACTGATCCATCGAGTAGCTGTCGGTTCGGTGGACGACGAACGTTTCAGGGCCTTGGCGTCGGGAGAGCTCGAGGCCGCTGCCGACAGCTTGGATGCCGCCGCGGCTGACATGGTGCGCGTGATCTGGTTCGACCTGGTCGACAAACCCGACTTGTCGAACCAGCGGGGCCGACTACTTGTGGTGATTCATCACCTGGTTGTCGACGGCGTCTCGTGGCGCATTCTGGTCACCGACCTGGCGACGGTGACAGCACAACTCCGGGCCGGTGTCACGCCCGAACTGCCACAGATCGGAACGTCGTTCCGGCGGTGGGCGCACGGGCTTGTCGAGCACGTGGGCGATCGGAGCGTCGAACGGGACATGTGGAAAACGATCCTTGACGGCGATGACCCGCTGATCGGTTCGCGCCCACTCGATCCCACGATCGACGTCGACGGCACGGTCGACACCGTCACAGTGGACATCGCGCCTCCGGTGACCAGGAACCTACTCACCACGGTTCCTGCGGCATTTCACGCCGGCGTGAACGACGGACTCCTCACTGCTGTTGCGTTGGCCTCGATCGAGTGGCGACGACGCCGCGGTATGGATACCGCTGCCGCCCTGATCACGCTCGAAGGACACGGCCGCGAGGAAGGAGCGGTTCCTGGCGCAGACCTCGCGCGCACCGTTGGTTGGTTCACCACGCTCTACCCGGTGCGCGTGGACCTCGGCGGAATCGACGTCGACGACGCACTGGCAGGTGGCGCCGACGCCGGACGGGCTCTCAAAGCCGTCAAGGAATACGTGCGTGCGATCCCCGATCATGGAATCGGATTCGGGATGTTGCGCTACCTGTCGGGCGAGAGCGAACCACTCGGCCGATTCCGTTCTCCTCAGATCAGTTTCAACTATCTGGGCCGGATCAGCTCCTCTGACGGAACACAGGACTGGCTGCCGGTGGAGGGCAATCGAAAGCTCGGCGGAACCCAGAATCGGTCCATGCCTGTGGCGTCCGTGATCGACATCAACGCGGCGGTTGAGGACCATGTCGACGGGCCCTGCCTGACAGCATCTTTCACCTTTCCCCGCGGAGTGCTCGACAGGTCTGACATCGCGGAGTTCGCGGAACTGTGGCGTCGTGCGCTCGACGGACTCACCGCGCACGCATCGCGACCTGATGCGGGCGGTCTGACGCCGTCGGACATTCCCCTGGTCTCGGTCGACCAACAACAGATCGAACGCTGGGAGAACGACTTCCCCGGATTGCACGATGTCTGGTCGGTGTCGCCCCTTCAGGCCGGGCTGATGTTCCATGCCTCACTGGCGGCCACGTCGACGGACGTCTACACAGCGCAGTTGTGCGTCGAGCTCGAAGGAGCGGTTGATTCCGAGCGTTTGCGCGGCGCTGCTGCCGGACTACTGGCAAACCACCCGAATCTGTGTGCAGCGTTCGTCTACGACGCACACGGCCTACCGGTGCAGTTGATTGTCGACGATGCAGTGATTCCCTGGACCGAGGTCGACCTGAGTGATTGCGGATCGGCAACCGAAGCAGAGCTGGAGCGCCGCCTCGACGAGGATCGCAGTGCACCCTTCGACCTCGCCTCGCCGCCACTGCTTCGGCTGACGTTGCTGCGAACCTCGCCGTCGAGGTGTGTGTTGGTGGTGACAAACCATCACATCGTTCTCGACGGTTGGTCGATGCCGTTGTTGGTGCGCGAACTGCTGATGAGATACGCGGACGACAGTCTCCCGGTCGAGAGCGTCCCGGCCGATCAGCCCCAGACTCCGTCGTACCGCACCTATCTGGAATGGTTGGCGCACCGCGACATCGAGACCTCGCTCGCGGTCTGGGAGGACGCCATGGAAGGCGTCGACGAGCCGACGTTGTTGGCGGCTTCGGCGCCGACCGCCGATCAGGTGGTACCCGAAGAGGTCACCGTCGATCTGCCGGATTCGGTGCTCGACGGACTCGGTGCGCTCGTCCAGCGGAGCGGGATCACGATGAACACGGTGATCCAAGCGGCGTGGGGTGTCCTGTTGTCTCGAATGCTTTCCCGCGACGACGTAGTCTTCGGCGTCACAGTCTCGGGCCGCTCACCTGAATTGCCTGGTGTGGAAAACATGATGGGGCTGCTGATCAACACATTGCCTGTCCGCGTGCAACTGGATCCAGACGAGACGTGTGCACAGCTGTTCGCTCGACTACAAGGCGAGCAGACAGATCTGCTCGATCATCACTATGTCGGACTCGGCGCGATTCAATCTGCCGTAGGGACAGGCAATTTGTTCGACACACTGTCGGTCTTCGAGTCGTATCCAATCGATACCTCGGGGATGGACGGGAACACCGACATAGCCGGTATGCGCGTCACCGCTGTGAATGCCCGCGACGCCACGCATTACCCGCTCACCGTGCTGTCGGTCGCGGAACCGACGCTGCAGGTGAGCCTGCGGTATCAGCCGGCGGCATTCGACCGCGCCGCGGTCGGCACCATTGCACAGCGAATGTCGCGAATTCTTGCCGCCTTTGCAGCGAACGCGGATACACCGGTCGGTGAGGTCGACGTGTTGGTCGCGGGTGAGCGTGGGTTGGTGGTGGGTGGTTGGGATGGTGTGGGGGTTGCGGTGGGGGGTTTGACGTTGGTGGATGTGTTGGATGGGCGGTTTGCTGGTGTGGGTGGTGGGGGGTTGGTGTGTGGTGGGGTGGTGTTGTCGTGGGGTGAGTTTGATGTTCGGGTGAATCGTTTTGCGCGGTTGTTGATTTCGTTGGGGGTGGGTCCGGAGTCGCGGGTGTGTGTGGTGTTGTCGCGGTCGGTGGAGTTGTTGGTGGCGGTGTTTGCGGTGGTGCGGGCTGGTGGGGTGTTTGTTCCGGTGGATGTGGGTGCGCCGGTGGAGCGGGTGGGGTTTGTGGTGGGGGTGGTGGATCCGGTGGTGGTGTTGTCGCGGGGTGGTGATGGTGGGTGTTTGCCGGTGGGGGTGGATTTTGTTGATGTGGGTTGTTTTGATGTTTCGGGTTTTTCGGGTGATCCGGTGGGGGTGGGTGATCGGTTGGGGGTGTTGTTGCCTGAGCATGCGGTGTATGTGATGTTCACGTCGGGGTCGACGGGTCGTCCGAAGGGGGTGGTGGTTTCGCATGCGGGGGTGGTGAATCGGTTGTTGTGGATGCAGGGGGAGTTTCCGTTGGGTGTGGGGGATGTGGTGTTGCAGAAGACGCCGGTGTCGTTCGATGTGTCGGTGTGGGAGTTGTTTTGGCCGTTGATGGTGGGTGCGCGGTTGGTGGTGGCGGATCCGGGTGGGCATCGTGATCCGGTGTATTTGGTGGGTGTGATCGAGCGGTGGGGGGTGTCGGTGGTGCATTTTGTGCCGTCGATGTTGGAGGTGTTCGTGGGGGAGCCTTCGGTGGTGGTGGGGTGTTCGAGTGTGCGTCGGGTGTTTGTGTCGGGTGAGGGGTTGTCGTCGGTGTTGGCGGGGCGGTTTGCGGGGGTGTGTGGTGCGGAGTTGGTGAATTTGTACGGGCCGACGGAGGCGTCGGTGGATGTGACGTTTCATGTGGTGGATGGTGTTGTGGGGGTGGGTGTTCCGATTGGTCGGCCGGTGTGGAATACGCGGGTGTTGGTGTTGGATTCGCGGTTGCGGCCGGTTCCGGTGGGTGTGGTGGGGGAGTTGTATGTGGGTGGGGTGCAGGTGGCTCGGGGGTATGAGGGTCGTGTGGATTTGACGGTGGGTCGGTTTGTGGCGGATCCGGTGTCGGGGGTGGTGGGTGCTCGGGTGTATCGGACGGGTGATGTGGTGCGGTGGGGGTGTGGTGGGGTGTTGGAGTTTGTGGGGCGCACGGATTTTCAGGTGAAGGTGCGGGGGCAGCGGGTGGAGTTGGGTGAGGTGGAGGCGGTGTTGGCTGCTCAGGTGGGGGTGGCTGGTGCGGTGGTGGTGTTGCGGTCGGGTGTGGGTGGGGATTTTTTGGTGGGGTTTGTGGTGGGTGAGGTGGGGGTGGTGGTCGATGAGGTGGTGGTGTTGGAGGGGGTGCGGAGGTCTCTTGCGGGGTTCATGGTGCCGTCGGTGGTGGTGGTGTTGGGGGAGTTTCCGGTGACGGTGCATGGGAAGTTGGATCGTAAAGCCCTCCCGGACACTACTTTTACAGCCGCGGACTATCGGATGCCGAGCACACGAGCCGAAGTTATGGTCACTCGAGCCATCGCCGAGGTGCTCGATCTCGACCAGGTGGGCGCCGACGACAATTTCTTCGAACTGGGTGGAGACTCGCTCAGCGCCACTCGCGTCGCAGCGCGCATCAGATCCGAATCGAGCACGAATGTCGGTGTGAAGGCCTTGTTCGACACTCCCGTGGTCGCTGATCTGGCGGCATCGATCGATCAGCTACAAGCTGTGCTGCGAGGTTCGGGGCCGGAAGGTTCGAGTATTTCAGAAATCGCGGGTAAGACCCGGCCAGAACACATTCCGCTATCGCTCTCACAGGCGCGCATGTGGTTCGTCAACCAGTTCGACACCTCGTCTCCGCTCTACAACATCCCCGTCGCACTACAACTGGACGGCTTCCTGGATTCGGGTGCGCTCCAAGCCGCACTGGGTGATGTGGTGGAACGGCACGAAACCCTTCGAACGATCTTCCCGACGTCCGCGAACGGGCCCCACCAGGTGATCGCCGAACCAGCGCTCGCTGCTCCTCGAATCCTCCCCTTGCCGATTCCCGGCGAGCGGCTTTTTACGGACTTGCACGCGTTCTTCGACGTCGGATTCGATGTGGCCGAAGAGTTCCCGCTGCACGTGAGGTTACTCCGAATCGGGCCGGAGCAGCATGTTCTTGCGATCGTCGTCCACCACATCGCCGCGGACGGTTTCTCGATGGCGCCACTGGCACGTGACCTGATGCGCGCCTATACATCCCGTGCTCAGGAGCAGAATCCGGACTGGGAGCCACTGCCCATCCAGTATGCCGACTACAGCCTGTGGCAGCGGGAGATCCTCGACGCACAAGTTGGTCCGGGAACGTCGACGTCGGATGAATTCGATTACTGGACAGCGAAGCTGTCGGATATTCCAGAAGTCTTGCCGCTCCCTCTCGATCGACCACGAACGCCGAAGCGGTCTACCGAGGGCGCGGTGGTTTCGATGGACTTCTCACCCGAGATCCATCGCGTTGTGACCGACCTCGCACACCAGAATGGTGCGTCCCTGTTCATGGTGATGCATGCGGCGCTCGCGGTGTTGCTGGCACGGCTTTCGGCGTCGGACGACGTAGTGATCGGCACTCCGGTTGCAGGGCGCGGTGTTTCGGTGTTCGACGATGTGGTCGGGATGTTCGTCAACACGCTCGTGCTCCGCACACCCGTCGAATCCGGAGCAACCTTTGCCGAGGTATTGGCCGCGGTGCGGTCAACGGATCTCGGCGCACTCGACCATGCAGACATTCCCTTCGAGAGGTTGGTGGATCACCTCTCGCCCGACCGTTCCACCGCGCATTCACCCCTCTTTCAAGTACTCCTCGAATTCCAGACCGATACGGGACTGCGCTTCGAATTGCCGGAACTTACGGTTCGCTCGCTCGACATCGATCTTGCGGTTGCAAAATTCGATCTGCAACTGAGTGTGATGGAGCACGTCGACGAGCACGGTGGGCCGGCCGGTATCAGCGCCGGTTTCCGTTATGCAACAGATATTTTCGATCGAGTATCGGTGACGCGCATCGCGGAGCGCTTCGAGAGAGTGATCGGCGCCGTGATCGAGGATCCGTCGGCAGTCGTCGGCGACATCGACATACTTCTGGCCGGCGAATACAGCGAGATGCTGGTTGCGCCCTCGCCCTCGCCCTCGCCCTCGGCCTCGGGCTCGGCCTCGGTCTCGGGCGTCGGAACCCACGAGGATTCGCTGTCGGATCTCTTCGATCGTGCGGTGCTGACGTCCGGTGATGCCGTGGCGGTGCGCTGCGACGGATTGTCCGTCACCTACCGCGAACTCGACGAGCGAGCAAACCGCCTCGCTCGACTGTTGGTGGCTCAGGGTGTGGTGCCGGAAACCCTGGTGGCAGTCGCGATGACCCGCTCGATCGACCTGGTGGTGGCATTGCTGGCGGTGGTGAAGGCGGGTGGCGGATACCTACCGGTGGACCTGACTTCTCCGGTCGACCGCGTGGACTTCGTGCTGCGTGACTCCGCGCCGAAGTGTGTGCTGACCACTGGGGCCGACGGCGCGGACATACGAGACAGTGACGCAATCGCAGACAACGAGATTCCAGTGATTGCCGTGGACGACCCGGCGATTCTCCAAGCGCTGCTTAGGAGTTCTCCGTTTCCGGTGACCGACCAAGACCGGCTGCTACCGCTCCGACCCGATTCGGTGGCCTACGTGATTTACACCTCGGGGTCTACTGGGCGTCCGAAGGGGGTGCAGGTTTCCCACCGCAACGTCGTGACGTTGCTGGCAAACACCCGAGCGCTCTTCGGCTTCGACAGCGGCGATGTGTGGACGATGTTCCATTCCGAGGCATTCGACTTCTCGGTCTGGGAAATGTGGGGCGCACTCGCACACGGTGGCCGGCTCGTACTGGTCGACTACTTCACGGCCCGTTCACCAGAGGCATTCCTCGAATTGCTACGGCACGAACGTGTCACGGTGCTCAACCAAACTCCCACTGCCTTCTATCAATTGGCGGAAGCCGACCGGCGTATCGGGAGCGCGGCCCTGTCATTGCGCTACGTGATCTTCGGTGGAGAAGCCCTCGACTTCGGACAGTTGACGCGCTGGTACGCCCGCCGCGGGACTTCGTCACCAGATCTGGTCAACATGTACGGCATCACGGAGACCACGGTGCACGTCAGCCACCTACTGCTCGATCGTGAGCTGGCGCGTGACGGATCGGCCTCGGTGATCGGTCGGGCGTTGCCCGGATTGCGTGTGTATGTGTTGGATCAGCGGTTGCACCCGGTGCCGCCCGGTGTGGTGGGTGAACTGTATGTCTGCGGCGATCAGGTGTCACGCGGATACCTCGGCCGGTTCGGTCTGACCTCCGCGCGGTTCATTCCCGACCTCACCGTCAGTGGGGCGCGTATGTATCGATCCGGTGACCTGGGGCGCTGGAACGACAGCGGGCAGCTGGAGTACCTCGGACGAAACGATCTGCAGGTGCAGGTGAAGGGGTACCGAATCGAACTCGGCGAGGTGGAGGCTGCGCTGCTCTCCGGAGTGGGCGTGTCTCAGGCGGCGGTCGTGGCCCGCAGAGACCGGTTGGTGGGCTACGTGGTGCCGGAGGCCGTTGCCACTGTCTCTCCGGCGGCGTTGCTCGAGTATCTCTCACAGAGGTTGGCGGCACACATGGTCCCCGCTGTCGTGACGGTTCTCGAGGCGTTGCCGCTGACGGTGAACGGCAAACTCGACCGGAAAGCGTTGCCTGAACCTGACTTCGGGCTACAGACAACCGTGAGTCGTGGCCCCGCCTCCGAGACGGAAAGCATCCTTGCGGGCCTGTTCGCCGAAGTTCTGGGACTCGACGAGGTGGGGGTCGACGATTCGTTCTTCACTCTCGGTGGTGACTCGATCATGTCCATCCAGTTGGTGACGCGAGCCAAGTCTGCCGGAGTTTTGATCTCACCGCGCGAGGTATTCGAACGCAAAACCGTTGCGGCGCTGTCCGAGACGGCCGGTACGTCTGGCGGTTACGCTGTTCTCGATGAGTTGCCCGGTGGCGGCGTCGGGGAGATCGAGTTGACGCCGATCGCGGCGTGGATGCTCGATCGCGGCGGAGATTTTCGGCGGTACTCACAATCTGTTCTCCTCGCGGTTCCTGCCACGCTCGACGAGGTCACGCTGACACAGGCGATGCAGGCCGTGCTGGACCACCACGACATCCTCCGCGCGGGCATCCGGGCGACGCTGCATCCTGAATCCGCTCGGCGGATGGACGTTGCGCCAGCAGGTACGGTGCGGGCGGAGACCGTCGTACGCCACGTGGGCCTAGAGGGTGCTGCCGCGGAGACGGTCTCGGCAGAACTCGACGCAGCTCTGGGGCGGCTCGACCCGGAGACAGGTGTGATGGTGCAGGCAGTCCTGCTCGACACCGACGGACAGATTCAAAAGGAAGGACAGCGCCAGAAACGGTTGCTACTGGTAGCACACCATCTGGTGACGGACGGTGTTTCCTGGCGAATCCTGATCCCCGATCTTGCACTTGCTTGTGCGCAGGTGCAATCAGGCGTCGACCCGTCACTGGCTCCGGTCGGGACCTCGATGCGTCGATGGGCACGTGGCCTCGTCGACGCCGCGCGCGAGCCGGATCGGGTTGCTGAACTCGACTATTGGCGAGAGGTGCTCGCGGGTCCAGATCCGGCTCTGGGTGTGCGCGCCCTGACGAAGAGGGACACCGCCTCGGCCACCACTGACATCGAAGTACGAGTTCCCACGGCATTGACCGAGGCCGTGTCGACGACAGTGCCGCAGGCGATTCACGGGAGCGTCGAGGACGGATTGTTGACGGCTTTGGCTCTTGCGATGGTCCGCTGGCATAGGGAGCGCGGGATCGACAATCCGGAGACATTGATCAGCCTCGAGGGACACGGACGCGAGGAACAGGTGGTTCCCGGGGCAGATCTTGCTCGCACAGTGGGATGGTTCACGTCGATCTTCCCGGTGCGGATCGATCTGAGCGGAGTGGATCCGAGCGACGCCTTCGCCGGCGGTCCGGCTGCGGGCGTCGCTGCCAAGGCCGTCAAGGAACAACTCCGGGCGGTGCCGGACCGCGGCATCGGCTTCGGGTTGCTGTGCTATCTGAACCGCGAAACGGCACAGACACTTTCGCAACTTCCGGAGCCCCAGATCAGTTTCAACTACCTCGGACGCGTCGGTGGATCCGAGGCCGACGCTTCAGCGGGATGGGTACCGATCCGCGACGAGAACTTGCGGACGGTTACGGCCGTCGATCTCCCACTCGCCGGCGTCCTCGAGGTCAACGTGATGACCGTCGACGACAGCGACACCGACAACAGTGATACCGAGGACGGCCCGCAGCTCGTTGCCAGCTGGACGTTCCCACCGGACATTCTGGGCGCGGATGACGTTCGGCAACTGGCGCAGTGGTGGCTCGACGCATTGGTCGGGCTCGGAGAGTACGCGACGGACAGCGGCGGATTCACACCCTCGGACTTCGATCTGGTCGATCTTCGACAGGACGCGGTCGACGACCTCGAAAGCCGGTGCCCCGACCTGAGCGACGTCTGGTCGCTCTCTCCATTGCAAGCGGGGTTGTTGTTCCATGCCGAACTTGCCGAACGATCGGTCGACGCATACCTCGTACAAGTGGCTCTCGATCTAGCCGGCGCAGTCGATTCGGAGCGCCTGCATCGCGCCGCCGACGCGCTGCTCGACAGGCATGAGAACCTGCGTACCGCCTTCCTTCACGGCGCGGACGGCCGTGCCGTCCAGGTGGTCCGAAGCACCGTGGCAGCGCCGTGGCAGGAAATCGACCTCACTGGTGCAACAGATCAGGATCTTGATCGAGCACTGGCGGAGGACCGAGCGCGCCCGTTCGACATGGCGCAGGCGCCGTTGATCAGATTCACGCTGATTGCTCTCGCCCCCGAAAAGTTCACGCTGGTGCTCACCAACCATCACATCCTTCTGGACGGCTGGTCCATGCCACTGCTGATCCGGGAGTTGGCGACGCTCTATGCCGCTGACGGTGAAGTGGCGGCCTTGCCTCACGCGCGCGCGTATCGCGACTATCTGACCTGGATGAGCCGCCGCGATCAGCAAGCTTCTCGAGCTGTATGGGCGAGGACGCTGAGCGGAGTCGAAGGACCGACGCTGTTGGCTCCGGCGGTTCGATCTCGTCGACTCTCCACCATGGCGGCCGAGTGGGTGTTCGATCTGGACGAGGAGTTCACAACCTCACTTCGCGGGATGGCGCGTGAACTCGGGCTGACGATCAACACAATTGTTCAGGCATCGTGGGGGATCGTCCTCGCTGCACTGACCGGGAGAGACGATGTGGTGTTCGGAGCGACGGTGTCGGGTCGACCTCCCGAGCTGACCGGGATCGAAACCATGATCGGGCTGTTTATCAACACAATTCCGGTCCGAATCACTCTGCGCCCGAGAGAAAGTATCGGCACACTCCTCGCGCGGATCCAGGCCGAGCAAGCAGAGCTGTCGGATCACCACTATCTCGGGCTTTCCGAGATCCAAGTAGCCACGGGGCCGGAGACCGGGTTCGACACGTTGACTGTCTTCGAATCGTATCCCGTTGACCGTCAGGGCCTTTCGTCCGATACCGATATCGCGGGGATCCGGATCGCCGATGTCGAAGCCAAGGACGCTGCCCACTACCCGCTCAGCCTAGTGGCATCGGTCGACACCAGACTCCGCCTGAAATTCGAGTATCTACCCGAGGTTTTCGGTGCCGCCGACATCGAAGAGATCGCCGGACGACTGCATCGCGTACTCGAAGCGTGTGCCCAGCCGGATCGCCCCTTGGCTGTGGTGTCGGTGCTCGCTCCGTCCGAACGTGCCGAATTGGTGCCGGCCCGTGGCACGGCTGGTGGGTCGTCGCGCGTCTTCCCCGAGATCTTCGACGCGGCAGCCCAGCGTGATCCGAACGCGCTCGCCGTGGAATCGACGGACGGCAGCCTGACCTACGGCGAGCTGGACATCCTCTCCAATCGCATTGCTCGCGTGCTGGTCTCGCGAGGACTGGGAACCGAGGACTACGTAGCAGTCGGTGTCCCACGCTCTCTCACGTCCGTGGTGTCGATACTTGCCGTCGCCAAGACGGGCGCTGCATTCGTGCCGATCGATCCCGCCTATCCCGACGAGCGGATCAATCACATGCTGATCGATTCGAAGGTCAGCTTCGGATTGACCACCACCGCGGGCCGAGATCGATTGCCCGATATCGCGGAGTGGCTGATTCTCGACGATCCGCATTTCACGAAGAAGTGCGAGGAATTCTCGGGGAGCCCGTTGACCGACAATGACCGACTCCGTCCGATCGGGTTGGATTCAGCTGCCTACGTGGTCTACACCTCGGGGTCGACCGGCGTGCCAAAGGGAGTCGTGGTCGCACAGCGAGGGCTCGACAACTTCGCCCGAGACCAGGTCGAACGCTACGGCGCAACTCCACAATCACGCACGCTGCACTTCTCCACTCCGAGTTTCGACGGGTCGCTCTTCGAATATCTGCAGGCTTTCGGCGCCGGGGCGACGATGGTTATCGCTCCACCCGGGATCTACGGGGGCGAGGACCTGGCGCAGCTTCTGGCCGAGCACGCCGTCACGCACGCGTTCATCACCACGGCGGCATTGGCAACGGTGGACCCGGGTGGGCTGGAACAACTTTCGGAAGTCGTATTCGGGGGCGAGGCGTGCCCACCCGATCTCGTTGCTCGCTGGGCACCTGGCCGCCGCCTGTACAACGCGTACGGACCGACCGAAGCAACGGTCATGTCGAACGTCAGTCCGCCGATGACCGCCGGGGAGCGCATCACGATCGGTGGACCTGTCAGTGGCGTCAGCGAACTGGTGCTCGACGCTCGACTTCAAGCGGTTCCCGTCGGGGTCCCCGGCGAGCTGTATCTGGCCGGACCAGGCGTGGCGCGGGGATATCACCGAAGGACGGGGTTGACGGCAGAGCGCTTTGTTGCCAATCCGGCCGACCCAGGAACGCGGATGTACCGCACCGGCGACATCGTGCGATGGACGGCGGACATGTGTGTCGAGTACGTCGGGCGAAGCGACTTCCAGGTCAAGGTTCGAGGCTTCCGTGTCGAACTCGGTGAGATCGACAGTGTGCTGATGGCGGAGCCCAACGTCGGATTTGCCGTTACGGTTGCCGATTCCGCCCCCACCGGAGACACCCGACTCGTGTCGTACGTCGTGCCCACCGCGGGTCGACTGGACACCAGGCTCCTGATTCGCGCCGTGGCCCGGCGCTTGCCTTCGCACATGGTGCCTGCCGTTCTCACGGTGCTGGAGAACATACCATTGACCGCTGTCGGAAAAGTTGACCGTTCGGCATTGCCCAGCCCCGAAATCGAGACGACCACAGGGGATTTCCGTCCCCCTGTCGGCCCGGTCCAACAGGCAGTGTCGGACGTGTTCGCCGAGGTGCTCGGCCTCGAACGAGTCGGTACCGACATCAGTTTCTTCGAGCTCGGTGGAAATTCTCTGAGCGCCACTTCGGTCGCGGCGAGGCTACGGGCGGTGCTCGGAGCCACCGTCGGCGTGCGGGACCTGTTCGAGACGCCGACGGTGGCCGAGTTGGCCACGGTGATCGACCAGTCGGTCGCCGAACGGTCGGAGCGACTGGAACCGCGCCCCCGACCCGACAACATCCCCTTGTCGTTTGCTCAGCAGCGGATGTGGTTCGTCAATCAACTCGACACCAGTTCTCCTGCATACAACATTCCGCTCGTGGTGCGGTTGAGCGGTGAACTCGACAAACCGGCCTTGAGATCAGCGATGTCCGATGTCATCGCCCGCCACGAATCGCTGCGAACGATGTTCCCGGTCCACGGCGACGGACCGGTCCAGCACATCGTGCCCACCGAAAGCGCCGCGCTGCCACAACTGGCCGAGACATCGGTGACCGACGAACATCATCTCCGTGACGAGCTTGCCCGAATGGTCTCGGCTGGTTTCGACGTCGCCGCACGAATTCCCCTGCGGGCAGCGTTGTTCACCATCGATGAGCGCGAACATGTACTTGCCGTAGTGGTGCACCACATCTCGGCTGACGGCTTCTCGATGTCTCCACTGACCCGAGACGTGATGATTGCATACGAGGCCCACGCGTACGGCGGGGAACCCCAGTGGACGCCGCTTCCAGTCCAGTACGCCGACTTTGCGCTCTGGCAACGGGAGATTCTGGGCTCCGGCGACGACCCTGGGTCGGTGATCACCGAGCAGTTGGCTTACTGGCGACGCGCACTGTCAGGCGCTCCCGACCTCTTGGAACTTCCCCTCGATCGAGACCGGCCGACACAACAGAGTTTTCACGGCTCGCGGATTCACTTCTCGATCAGCAGTGATCTTCACCGCCGTATCCGAGACGTGTCGAGGCAGCAAGAGTCCACTGCATTCATGACTGTGCATGCAGCGCTCGCGCTCTTGCTGGCACGTTTGGGCAGCACCGACGACATCGTGATCGGAACGCCGATCGCCGGCCGGGGAGATCGTGCCCTCGATGATCTGGTCGGCATGTTCGTCGGCACGCTCGCACTGCGCACACAGGTCGACCCGGCTCAATCGTTCCGGGAGTTGGTTGCGCATTGCCGCGAAGTCGACCTCGCCGCGTTCGCGCACTCCGACGTTCCCTTCGAGCGGGTAGTGGACGCGGTCGGGCCGAAACGGTCGAGTGCCTATGCACCGATTTCCTCGGTGTCGCTGGAATTCCAGAACAACGATCGGCCGATTCTGAAGCTGGCGGGACTGGAAGTCCGCGGGATCGACCCAGAACTCGAGGTAGTGAAGGTAGACCTGGAATTCCTCCTCGCCGAAGAGTACGACGATCGCGGTGCACCGGGAGGAATGAGCGGAGCCGTCGACTTTGCCACCGATCTCTTCGACCCCGGTACGGTCAGCGGGTTTGCCGACATGTTCGTTCGTGTACTCGAGGCCGTGACCCGGAATCCGCAGGTACCGATCGGTGACATCGATCTACTCGGCGATCTTGAACGTCGCGAGTTGACGCCGGCGCATGGGCTCCCAGAAGTAGCTCCGAAATTGTGGCCTGAGTTGTTGGCGGACGCCGTGGCGATCGATCCGGACTCGGTGGCCCTGTCGCTCGAGAACCGGCAGCTCAGTTATCGCGACCTGGACGAGTGGTCGAATCGTGTTGCCCGGGAGTTGTGCGGTCGCGGTGTGGGCCCGGAGACCTTCGTGGCACTGGGAATGCCTCGCTCGATCGAATCGGTGGTGGCGATCTGGTCGGTGACCAAAGCCGGAGCGGCTTTTGTGCCTGTCGATCCGGCCTATCCGCGCGAGCGCGTCGAATACATGCTCGCCGATTGCCGAGCCTCGCTCGGTTTGACCGTTCAGTCCAGCCGAACTCACCTACCCGACGTTGTTCCCTGGCTGGAACTCGACGACCCACACTTCGCCCGGCGGGTAGCCGCGCTGTCGCCGGAACCGATCACCGATGACGATCGAACCGGTGTACTGAACCTCGATCATCCGGCCTACCTGATCTACACCTCGGGATCTACCGGGAAACCCAAGGGAGTGAACATTACTCATCGAGGTTTGGCGAGCTTCACGGCCGAAACTCGTGAGAGGTTCGAGGTCACTCACGACTCTCATGTCTCACAGTTGGCATCGCCGAGTTTCGACGCTTCCATCTTCGAGTTGACGATGGCATTCAGCGCCTCGGCGCAAGTCGTGATCGTTCCGCCTGCTGTGTACGGTGGCGCCGAATTGGCCGATGTTTTCCGGCGCGAGCAGGTCACTCATGCCACCATTACACCGACCGCGCTGGCGGCGTTGGGTGACAACGGTTTCGAGGCGCTCCGTGTTCTCGATCTGGTGGGCGAGGCCTGCCCGCCGGAGGTCGTCGCGCAATGGGCGCCGGGTCGGAGGCTGCACAACGGCTACGGCCCGACTGAAACCACCGTGCAGGCGAGTGTCAGCGATTCGATGAAACCCGGTGCGGGAGTGAACATCGGCTCGCCGGCAGTGGGCTTCGGCTTCCTGGTGCTGGACGAGCGTTTGCAGCCCGTCCCGGTGGGCGTGCCAGGGGAGTTGTACATCATCGGCCCAGGTATGGCACGTGGGTACCATAATCGGGCGTCGCTCACCTCGGAACGATTTGTCGCTTGCTTGTACGGATCGCCGGGGCGCCGGATGTACCGCACCGGAGATGTCGTGCGTTGGCGTGAATCCGGCGGTGACAGTGCCAAAATCGTTGGTTCCGGCGATGGAGTGCATCACACACTCGAATACATCGGGCGCAGCGACTTCCAGGTCAAGGTCCGTGGTTTTCGGATCGAACTCGGGGAAATCGATGCAGTTCTCTCACGCCATCCGTCGGTGGACTTCGCCGCGACTGTCGGCTACACGGGACCGTCGGGTGAAACGGTCCTGGTGTCGTACGTGCGTACGTCAGCTGCCGACGCCTCCGACAGCGACGAGATACGGGCGTACGCAGCCGACCGACTTCCCTCGCACATGGTTCCATCGGCAGTGGTACTTCTCGAGCGGATTCCGATGACACCGGTGGGCAAGCTCGACCGAAAGGCTCTACCGGAACCCGAATTCAGTTCGGCTGCAGCCGAGTTCCGCGAGCCGGTCACCGACACCGAGCGCGCCGTGGTCGACTCGTTTGTCGAGATTCTGGGTGTCAGCCGGGTGAGCACTACCGACAGCTTCTTCGACCTGGGCGGGTCCTCCCTGGTAGCCACCCGAATCGTCAGCGCACTGTACTCCCGTTTCCAACGCAGAATTCCACTTCAGTGGATGTTCCTCGACCCGACACCCGCTGGAATCGCTCGACGCCTCGACATGCCGACAGTGGACGCCGGCATGGAAGAGCTTCTCGCCGTGGTTGTTCCGCTGCGGACAGAAGGAAGTGGGCGACCGCTGTTCTGCGTGCACCCTGGTATCGGCCTGTCCTGGGGGTACGCCGGCTTGGTGCGGTATCTGCCCGAGGACCGACCGGTGTACGGACTTCAGCTACCCGCACTCAGCGACGACGGTGACTATCAGTCGATCGAACAGTTGGCGCATCGCTACGTCGAAGAGATGGAAGCCGTTTCGCCGGACGGGCCGTACGACTTGCTCGGTTGGTCCCTCGGCGGAGTCATCGCGCACGCCATGGCCGTCGAACTGCAATCGTCCGGCCGCGAAGTTGCCACACTGACGATGATGGACAGCTACCCCGACAACGGCGATGCCCCTGCGTCAGCCGCACTCGACGTCCGAGACCTACTGCGAGGACTCGGCCTCGAGATCGAGACCGACCGAGATCTGACCTTCGACGAGGCGGCGGCCGTGCTGGCCCGGAGGCTCGGGCCCGAGACGGGAGTCGACGGTCGGGACCTCGAGCGGATTGCCAGAGGGTACGAGACTTCGCAGAGAATCACGCACCAGTTCGTTCCCCAGATCTACGAGGGAGACCTGCTGATCTTCCCGGCTGACGGAAAAGACGACACGATTCCGCGGGAGAGGTCGCCACAGGAATGGCGTCCGCTCGTGACGGGCCGGATCGTGGAGGTACCGGTGCGATGCGGACACAACGAGATGATCGAGGCACCGGCCATTGCGGTCATCGGACCGGAGATGGCTCGGGTGCTCTCGATGTTTTCCGGATACTCCGAACGGGCATGACAACTTGAAGCCACCGAGCCGCACGCCCGTGAAGCGAGCGCCACCGAGCTGTTGCCGGGCACCGCAATCGAGCACGAGGAGCGGCAATGAGAAGGATCGGACGTACTCGGGCGATACTGGTCGTCGCCCTCGTCGCATGGACGGGATTGTTCGGTGAAGCGGCGCTTGCCTCGGCCGATCAGGCGCGAACATCCCCTCCAGACAGTTCAGCTCTCGATCACGTCGAGGAAATCAACGCCCGTCAGCTGACGATGTACGTCTACTCCGCTGCAATGGACAAGGTGATTCCGCTCGAGGTGATTCGGCCGGCAGACACGAGTGCGCCCCGGCCGACTCTCTACCTGCTCAACGGCGCGGGCGGAGGCGAGGACACGGCGACGTGGCAGACACGCACAGACGTCGTCGACTTCTTCGGCGACAAGAACGTCAACGTCGTCAACCCGATCGGCGGTGCCTACAGCTACTACACCGACTGGGAGAAGCCCGATCCTGTTCTCGGGCTGAACAAGTGGACCACGTTCCTCACCGAGGAGTTGCCACCGATCGTCGACGCCACGCTCGGGACTACGGGTGTGAATGCCGTCGCCGGATTGTCGATGGCAGGTACCTCCGTTCTGAGCCTGGCCGAGGCGGCGCCATCCGTTTACCGTGCCGTCGGCGCCTTCAGCGGGTGCGCCGAGACGAGTACTCAACCCGGTCAGGACTACGTGAGATTCGTCGTCGGATTCCGCGGCGGCAACGTGGACAACATGTGGGGTCCTCCCGGCGGTCCGGGCTGGGTAGCCAACGATCCTGTGGTCAACGCCGAGAGATTGCGGGGCGTCGACCTCTACATCAGCAATGGATCGGGCCTGCCCGGCCCACACGAGAATCTGGGGGGACCGATGGTCAACGGCGACCTCGGCGTTCTGGCGAACCAGGTGATCGTGGGTGGAGTCATCGAGGCCGGGACAAACCAGTGCACCCAGCGTTTGGCCGAGCGGCTCGACTCCCTGGGCATCCCGGCCACCTATGATTTCCGGGCAACCGGCACTCACTCCTGGGGTTATTGGCAGGACGATCTTCACAACTCGTGGTCGATGATTGCCGAGTCGATCGGTGCGCGTTAGCCGGTGAACCCGAGGATCGGCGGCTGAGTTGTTTCTCACTTCGGGGCCCGCTCGCCCCACCTAGCCGACCGAACTGCAGGTCAGCGGCGTTATAGTCGCCACATGAGTTCAGAAACACTCGCGCCCCTCGACACCGATGTACTTGCGCGCAGGTTTGCGTGCCTTGGTGATCCGACGCGGCTGCGAGTGCTCCGACTCGCTGCCGGCGGTCCGATCGACGTCGACACGATTGTACACGCCGCATCACTCGAGCCGTCGGCGCTGAGTGCTCACCTCGAGGCCTTGATCGAGGTCGGTTTTGTCGAGGCTTCGGTGCGTGAAGGCACTTCGGTTGTCAGTGTTGCCGGAACGGCATACTCCGATCTGATGGCAGCGGCCGCCGTCGTGGCTGCGCGTGGCCCGGTCGAAGACACACTGGGAGTTCTTCCCGACGATGTGGTGCTGCGCCGCATGGAATCCGGCGACTGGGATGCCGTGCGCTCGATCTACCGCGAAGGAATCGACACCGGAACAGCGACGTTCACCACGTCGGTGCCGTCAGCCGAGAAGCTCGACGCGCAATGGTTGCCCGATCATCGATGGGTCGCCGAGATCGACGGCCGAGTCGAAGGCTGGGCGAGTCTGAGCCCGGTGTCCTCGCGTGATTGCTACCGCGGGGTCGCCGAGAACTCCATCTACATCGGTAGCGGCGCTCGCGGGCGCGGCGTGGGCAAGCTGCTGCTTCGCCGACAGGTGCAAGCCGCCGACGCCAGCGAGATCTGGACGGTGCAGTCGTCGATCTTCCCGGAGAACCGGGCGAGTGTCGCCTTGCATCAGGCCGTCGGATTCCGGATCGTCGGCACTCGCTCGCGTATCGCTCAACTCGGTGGCAGGTGGCGTGACACGTTGTTCCTCGAACGTCGCAGCGAGGACGCTGACATTGAGGACGCTGACATTTGAGAAGAGACGCTCAGCCCTTGGCAGCGCTGATTCCCGCGCGTCGCCCGTAGAAGCTGCCGTCACCGAGGGACGTTCCGGAGGCGTATCCACCGGCGCAGACGCCGGCGGTGCAGCGTCCAGCGGCAAACAAACCCGGGATCGGTTCGCCGGAGACGTGGATGACCTCCGAGTTGATCGACGTGCGCAGACCGCCGAGCGTGAATCCGGCGGTGAAATTGCGAAGGTCGAGCGCAGCGACGGGTGAGCCGATCGGCTTGACCCACTCCTTCTTCTTACCGAGTACCGGGTCTTCACCACGGGCGGCGTGCCGGTTGTAGACCTCGACGGTCGACTGAAGGGTGCCTTCCGGCAGGCCCATGTCGGATTCGAGTTCCTCGACGGTCTCGGCCACCCACTTGGGCTGGAATCTGAAGAACGGTGTGGAACTGTCGGCGGCGCAGCCCTCTTCGTAGGAAGCTTCGTCGATGATCAGGTAGGCCTGATTCTCGTTGCGCAGCAGCGTCTCCTGGCCGATTCTTCCCGGGTACGTGTCTTCGTTGACGTAGCGCTGGCCGCGTCCGTTGACCAGGATGCCGCGGATCATCAACTGGGGGTCGCCGAAGAATGCGACCTCGGTTGCGTCCATGTGTGCGAGGTCGGCCCCGAGTGCCTGCGCCATCTGGATGGCCTTGCCGTCGTGCTCTTCGATAGCCGCACCGGGGCGCCCGATCAGCCGTGGGGCGTACGACTGGATCATCGCTTCGTTGTAGGCGAAGCTTCCCGTCGCCAGTACGACACCCGTGCGTGCTCGAACTGCCACTTCCTTGCCGTACTGCTTGGCGATGATGCCGACTACTCGATCGCCGTCGACGACCAGGCGCTGGACTCGCATGTCGTATTCGGCTCGTACACCGAGGCTTTCGGCCGTCTCGATCAGTGGCTTCATCAACATGAAACCACCGCCCTTCTCCCCGGTGCGCTTGCCGCTCATCTGCGGCACGTGCCCGCGAGGGGCCGGTGTCGCGATCGTGTTGAACGGTGCCGAGTTCTCGCCGCCGGAATACATGAGTCCGTCGTCGAAGGGTGTTTCCCAGCCGGGTTGGCCGTAGAAACTTTCCTTGAACGGCACACCGTTGTCGACGAGCCAGTTGTAGTGCTCGACGCTGCCTTCGCAGTAGTCGGTGATCTTCTCCTCGTCGGCGCCGGGCCCGAGTGCGGCCATCATGAATGATTTCATGTTGGCGGGGGAGTCCTCGAACCCGAGTGCCTGCTGCAACGGGGTCCCGCCGCCCAGATAGATGAATCCACCTGCCAGCGCCGCAGCGCCGCCCCAGCCGCTCGTGCGCTCGAGCACCAATACGTCGGCGCCCGCTCGCGCGGCCTCGATCGAAGCACTCACTCCGGCAATGCCGTAGCCGGCGACGACGACGTCAGCCTCGAAGTCCCACTGCTCGATGCTTGCGGCGGACTGCGGACGGATTGAGCTGGCCTCGGCCATGGATTCGGATCCTTCGTTCTTCTGGTTGGTTGGTGGGGGAATCGGTGGGTGTGATTGATGCCCTGATGGCAGTATCTCGACCGAAAGTCAGTCGGTGTCCGTTTTCGCGGAATCGGCTGCGGCCTTCTCCTTGACGCGCGCGGCTTTACGTCTGTCGGCCTTCACGGCGATCAGCGCATTGTTGAGTCCGGTGGCCAGCGGCCAGCCGACGTAGTGGCACAGGAAGATCGCGGCCTCTTCGAACTGCTGCTCGGTCAACTCCTCGTTGTGGAGAGCAGCGTTGATCTGGATCTTTGCCACATCGTTCTGCCCCTGGGCGGTGATGGCACCGATCAGTAGTAGTCGTCGGTCACGCACCGACAGTCCCGGTCGCGTCCAGATGTCGGCAAAGAGGTGGTCGGCGGTGACCGCGAAGAAGTCGCCGGGAACGTCGGCGGGAAGCTCCCAGCCGTACACCTCGTTCATCTTCGCGACGCCACGAGCGCGGGCCTCGGAGATGCGGCTTTCGTCGGTTCCACCGGCATCGGTCAGGTGAGTGGTGTCGGTCATGCGTGCTCCCGAGTAGTAGATGCCGAAGACGCCGTTGAAGGTTCGGCCGGCCTGTCTTCGCTGTCATTCCCGACGCCCAGACCGGCACCGAGTCCGGCGAGCGCAAGGTGCGCGAGCGGCAGGTCGAGATTCAGCCGATCACCGAGGTCGATGGCCAAGGCCAAGTCCTTCTCCCCGAGATTGCGAACATGCCGCAGTATCGAGAACCACGGGTCGTCCTCCGAGACCGGTGCGGTGGTGTCGCGCAGCATGATCGCGCCCGCGCCACCAGTGATCGCATCGGTGTGCCTGACGACCTTTCCGAGCGTGCGGAGATCGAGTCCTGCTGCTTCGGCGAGTCGCGCGGCCTCGGTCGTGGCGGTGAACGAGACGAAGTGAAGAAGGTTGCGTGCGAGCTTCATTCGCGTTCCCGCGCCGACGTCACCGGCGTGAACCACCAGCTCGGCCCAGGATCCGAAGGGCTCGCGGACGGCTTCGAACGCCTCGTCGGAGCCGCCGATCATCACTGCCAGCCTGCCCCGCGCTGCGCCGCCGGCACCGCCACTGATCGGGGCGTCGACCAGCAGAACACCACGCTGTTGACAGATGTCAGCGAGTTCCACCGCCGTGGTGTCCGAGATAGTGGAGTGAATCGCGACGACAGTGCCTGGCTGTGCAGTCGACAGGATCCCGTGCGGCCCGCACACAACCTCGCGTACCTGCGCGTCGTCGAGCACCGTGACGGAGATGATGCTCGCCTGCGCTGCAACGTCGGCGGGCGTCGATGCTGCGCTCGCGCCCGCAGTGGTGAACGGTTCGAGCGCTTCTGCGCGGGCATCACACACCACCAGTCCGCCCGGCCAGTCCAGGAGGCGCTGCGCCATCGGCGCGCCCATGTTGCCTAGGCCGATGTATCCCAGTCTGGTTTTCGAAGCGCTGGCTTTCGGCGCCGATTCCGTCATGACCGGTACACCTGGCCTCCGTCGACGTTGAAGATCTGCCCGGTCACCCAGCCTGCGTCGTCGGAGAGAAGGAACAGGCACATGCCGACGAGATCCTCCGGCGTTCCCATGCGCTGCAACGGGATTCGCTTTACCATGTCCTTGACGATGTTGCCGGGGGTGACGGTTCGAGTCGCCTCCGTGTCGATGGGACCGGGAGCGATGGCGTTGATCCGGATGTTCGACCAGCCGAGTTCGGTCGCGAGTTGTTGTGTCAGGCTGTTGACGCCGGCTTTCGCGAGTCCGTAGTAATTCGAGTACAGCCAGGCTGCTGTGGAGGACTGGTTGACGATCGAACCGCCCTTCGCGCGCATATGAGGTACGACCGCCCGGCACACGTGCAAGGCGCCGTCCATGTTGACGCTCATGAACTTTCGGTAGTAGTCCCAGTCCACCGTCAACAGGGAATCGATCTTCATTCCGCCGTAGATGGCAGCGTTGTTCACCAGATGCTCGATGCTGCCGAACTGCTCGATCGTGAAGTCGGCAAGTGCCGCAGTCGACTCCCCGTCGGCGACGTCGACGTCCTTGAACACGGCACTTCCACCGTCCGCCGTGATCTGCTTGGCGACAGCCTCACCGAGTTCGCGATTGAGGTCCGCCACGACCACGTTGGCCCCCTCCGCGGCCAGAGCGCGGGCATACGCCTCTCCGATACCCTGCGCTGCTCCGGTGACTATCGCGGTGCGACCGTCGAAACGTCCCATGTCGACCTACTTTCGTGGTGATGATTCTGTGGTGAGGGTGGGGTGAGGGTGTGGAATGTCAGGAAGGTGAAGCGACGAGCTTGGTTTCGAGGTATTCCTCGAAACCGGCGAGGCCCATTTCGCGGCCGATCCCGGATTGTTTGTAGCCGCCGAACGGTGCGTCGGCCGAATACCAGACGCCGCCGTTGACGCTCAGCGTTCCGGTTCTGACACCGGCAACGACGTGCGCGACGCGATCGGGATCGGCGCCCCACACCGACCCGGACAGGCCGTAGGGGGAATCGTTGGCAATCCGGATAGCGTCGTCGTCGTTGTCGTACGGAATGATCACGAGAACGGGCCCGAAAATCTCCTCCTGCGCTACGCGAGACGAGTTGTCCAGCCCGGCAATGAGAGTGGGTTCGACGAAGAAGCCGCTCTGGTGATCGTCGGGTCGGCCTCCACCCGTCACGATCGTGCCGCCCTCTTCGACCGCGAGGGCGAGGTAGCTCTCCACCCTGGCGCGCTGGCGCGCGGAGATGACCGGACCACACACCGTTCCGCGCGCGCTGGGGTCACCGGCTCGGATACCCGCCATCGCGGCGGAGGCCGCGGCCAGAGCATCTTCGTACCGAGCGCGCGGCACGAGAAGTCTGGTACTGAGTGCGCATCCCTGACCGGCATGAACGCACACGGAGAACGCGGCAACCGAGCATGCACCCTTGATGTCCGCGTCGTCGAGGACGATGAATGCGGACTTGCCCCCGAGTTCGAGGAAGACCTTCTTGAGGGTTTGCGCGGCCGTGGCCATCACCGTGCGTCCGGTGGCGGTGGAACCGGTGAAAGACACGAGATCGACGCGCGGATCGCTGCACAGCTGCGCGCCGAGAGAGTGATCTGTCGACGTCACCACGTTGACGACGCCCGCCGGGATCTCGGTTTCTTCTGCAATCACCTTGGCGACCAGCGCGGCGCACCAGGGCGTGTCCGGCGCGGGTTTGAGAACGATGGTGTTGCCGGCCGCGAGGGCGGGGCCGAGTTTGGCGAAATTGATCTGGTGCGGGAAGTTCCACGGTGTGATTGCGCCGACGACGCCGACCGCTTCCTTGAGCAGTCGGCGATGGGTCGGAATCCCCATGGGTGACGCGTGCCCGAGATCTTGTTCCCACGAATAGGTTTCGATCAGGTCAGCCCAGTAGCGAAGATCTTCGATCGGGCCTTCGAGTTGCGGACCGCTCGTCAGCATGACGGGTGCGCCGACCTCGGCGACGGTGATCTCACGCAACTCCTCGATGTGGGACTGGAGTGCGTCGCACAGTTGGCGCAGGCAGCGAGCGCGAAACCCGTGATCGCGTGCCCATTCGGTCTCGTCGAACGCACGGCGCGCCGCGGCAATGGCCGCGTCCATGTCCGCGGTGGTGCCTTCGGCCGCACGGCCGATCAGTTCCTCGGTGGCCGGGTTGAAAACTTCGAAGGTTCCACCCGATCCGGGAACCAGCTTTCCGTCGACGAGAAGTGCAGAACTGTCTGCGGGTCGAAGCGTCATAACGCGAACCCTCTCTTTCTGGACATGTGTCTGGACTCTAGTTCACACTCGTGGTTGAGGCAATGGTTTTTGGGGCATAAGAGATTTCGAGAGCGTCTCGGGATCTGCTTCGGTGAAAAGCGCCTCGTGTCCGGGGCGGCGCGGCTACGGTTCACCGCACATTCACATCCACGCCTTCACATGCACGCCTTCACATCCACGCTTTCACATGCACGCCTTCACATTCACGGGAGAGAGGTCGAAATGAACAGAGTTGACGGAAAAGTGGTGCTGGTGACCGGTGCTGCTCGAGGTCAGGGGCGCAGTCATGCCGTTCATCTCGCACGGGAGGGCGCGCACATCATCGCCTTCGATCTGTGCGCAGACATCGCCAGCAACGAATACCCGCTCGCCAGTCCTGCCGATCTCGAGGAAACGGCTCGACTGGTGAAAGAGACCGGACAGCAGGTGGTGACGGCCCGTGTCGACGTCCGCGATCGCCCCGGACTCGAAACGGCACTTGCCGAGGCGGTAGGTCAGTTGGGCGGATTGCATGTCGTCGTGGCGAACGCCGGTATCTGTCCGCTCGGCAAGCACGTGTCGACTGCCGGTTTCGTCGACGCGTTCGATGTGAACTTTCTCGGTGTCGTCAATACAGTGCACGCGTCGATGGAATACCTCGGCGAAGGGGGTTCGATCATCGCGATCGGCTCTGTTGCCGGTCTGGTGCCACAGACCGGATTCAACGGGCAGCAGGCGCTCCAGGGTCCGGGTGGCGACGGATACGGACTGGCCAAGAAGCTGATTCAGGCATATACCAGTTCGTTGGCACTGACTCTCGGGCCGAGTTCCATTCGCGTCAACGCGATTCATCCGACCAACGTGAACACCGACATGTTGCAGAGCATGCCGATGTACCGGACGTTCCGTCCCGACCTCGAGAATCCGACCGCCGAGGATGCGGCAGTGACGTTCCCGTTCATGCAGGCGATGCCGACCCCGTGGGTCGAGCCCGCGGACATCTCGCATGCGGTCGTGTACCTGTCCTCGGACGAGTCGCGATTCGTCACCGGCCAGCAACTGCGCGTGGACGCTGGTGCCGGGATGAAGATCGGTCTGTAGTAGAACTTTTCGCTTCGTGGCTGCCTGTGAGTGGTGAATTTTCGAAGTTTCCCCATTTCGTTGCCCTGGACAGGGCGCTGTAGTAACGTCCAGACACGTGTCCAGCAAACGGGGCGATTCAAGTGGCGGGGGATCGATTGTCTATGAATCCACTCGCAGGCGCCTCACGGGCAAACAGGCGGAAACTGTGGCCAGGCTTGCCGAAGCAACAGTGAAAGTTCTACGCAAACAAGAGTTTTCCGGACTGACTGTCCGTTCGGTTGCGGCCGAAGCGGGTGTAGGAACTGCGACCGCCTACACGTATTTCGCGTCCAAGGAGCATCTGGTCGCAGAGGTTTTCTGGCGAAGACTTCAGAACTCGTCGGCGCCTGATGGCTCAGGGTTGGATCGCACCGCGCACGTGCTGTCTGTACTTCGAAACATCGCGCTGCTTCTCGCGGACGAACCGGAGGTATCGGCCGCCGTGACCAATGCACTGCTCGGATCCGATCCTGAAGTGGAACATCTTCGCGGGCGGATCGGACTCGAGATCCATCAACGACTCGCTTCGGCGCTGGATCCGAATGGCGAACCCGAAGTGTTGGAAGCGCTCGAAATGCTTTATGCCGGGGCGCTTCTGCGAGCAGGGATCGGCTACGGAACCTACGCGCAAATCGCTGGACGCCTCGAGGCCTCAGCTCTACTGATCCTGGAGAAATCATGACAGAAGCTTTGATCGATCCGGTGGTCTTCAATCCGTACGACTACCACTTTCACGACGATCCGTATCCGACGTACAAGCGTCTGCGCGAAGAATCACCGTTGTATCACAATCCGGACGTTGGCTTTTGGGCGTTGTCGCGATATGCGGACGTGGTCGACGGATTCAAGGACAACAAGCGTCTCTCGAGCGCCAACGGGGTATCGCTCGACCCCGCAGCCTACGGTCCACACGCACATTATGTGATGTCGTTTCTCGCGATGGACGATCCCCGCCATATGCGGTTGCGCCAGTTGGTTTCTCGCGGATTCACGCCGCGACGGGTTGCGGAGCTCGACGGCCGGATACTCGAACTCACGAAGCAACATCTGGTACCTGCGTTGGGCGCGGGGGAGTTCGACTGGATTACGGAGGTGGCGGGAAAGCTGCCGATGGACGTCATCTCCGAACTCATGGGGGTTCCCGAACCCGACAGAGCCGAACTGCGGCGAAAGGCGGATCTGGTGGTGCATCGAGAGGCGGGTGTTCTCGACGTGCCGCAACCTGCGGTGGAGGCTTCGATCAGTTTGATGGGCTACTACAAGGAGATGATCGCGCAGCGTCGCCGATCGCGGACGGACGATCTGACCTCGGCCTTGCTCGATGCCGAGATCGACGGAGACAAACTCTCGGACCAGGAGATCCTCGGATTCATGTTTCTGATGGTCGTGGCCGGAAACGAGACCACGACCAAGCTTCTCGGAAACGCTCTGTACTGGGGTTCGCACCACCGGGAGCAGATCACACCGGTTCTCGACGATCCCGAACGCGCCTCGGAGTGGGTGGAAGAGACTCTTCGCTACGACACGTCGAGCCAGATCGTGGCTCGGACTTCGGTTGTCGACCTCGAGTATCACGGACGCACCATTCCGGCGGGGGAGAAGGTCCTGCTCCTGATCGGATCGGCCAACCGAGACGCCGACGTCTTCGACGATGCCGACAGCTTCCAGATCGGCCGGAGTTCGTCGGGAAAACTCGCGAGTTTCGGTGGTGGCGTGCACTTCTGTCTCGGTGCCCACCTTGCCAAGCTCGAAGCCAAGATCGCCCTCGCAGAGTTCGGGCGTCGGGTCAGCGACTACGAAGTCGACGAGTCCGGAATCGAGCGTGTTCATTCGACAAACGTCCGGGGCTTTGCGGCCCTGCCGGTGAAAGTGCAGGTGCGCTGATGCCTCGTTTCGAACCCAATCCACTTCGCCGGCCGGCATTGATCAGTGGTGCATCGTCGGGAATCGGCACCGCTACTGCGTATGCCCTGGCCGAACTCGGCCATCCGGTTGCGCTCGGTGCGCGTCGAGTCACCGAATGCGAAGCCATCGCCGAGAAGATCCGCAGCAATGGTGGCGAAGCGTTTGCCCACTTCCTCGACGTCACGGACGGTGATTCGGTCGACGGATTCGTCTCGGCCGCAGAGGCAGTCCACGGTCCCACCGAAATGGTCGTCTCCGGTGCCGGTGACCTCGAATTCGGGGCTGCGGACGAGATGGATCCAGAGGCGTTTTCACGGCAGATCCAAGTCCACCTCGTTGGTGCGCAGCGATTGGCGCATCGCGTACTCCCCGGCATGAGGCAACGACAGCGCGGTGACTTCGTACTGATCGGCTCGGATTGTGCCGAGCGCCAGCGTCCACTCATGGGTGCTTACGACGCGGCCAAGGCCGGGCTCGAAGCAATGGGGCGCCAGATGCGAATGGAGCTCGAAGGAACAGGCATTCGCGCGTCGATCGTGCGACCCGGGCCGACACTGACCGGCATGGGGATGGACACGACGCCGGAGATCATCGGACCGGTTGGGGAATCGTGGAGTAAGTGGGGGTTCGCCCGCCATGGTTACTTTCTGCGCGCCTCGGACATCGCCAATGCCATTGTCGCCGTTGTGTCGGCGCCGCGAGGAGCACACATCGTGCTCGTCGAAGTTCAGCCCGAGGCACCACTGGACAAACTTCCCACTGCGAACTCACAGGAGACGACATGACGCACGGAGTGCAGGAGACGTCGCGAACACTGCCCGAGCCACCGCGGGTGTCCGGCGGGGATCTCCCGCACGGGCACCTCGAGGAACTGCGAACCGACCCGATAGCGCTCATGCGCCGGGTGCGTGAGGAATGTGGTGACGTCGGCGCCTTTCAACTTGCCGACCGCACAGTGATCTTGCTGTCCGGAGCCGAGGCAAACGAGTTCTTCTTCCGCTCCACCGACGAGGATCTCGACCAACAAGCTGCGTACCCCTTCATGAAGCCGATATTCGGTGAAGGCGTCGTCTTCGATGCCAGCCCGGAGCGGCGTAAAGAGATGCTCCACAACTCGGCTCTGCGCGGCGAACAGATGCGCGGGCACGCCGCCACGATCGGCCGCGAGGTCGAGGCGATGGTCGCGCAGTGGGGAGACGAAGGCGAGATCGATCTGCTCGACTTCTTCGCCGAGCTGACCATCTATACCTCGTCGGCGTGCCTGATCGGCAAGAAGTTCCGCGACGAACTGGACGATAGCTTCGCCAAGCTGTATCACGAACTCGAACAGGGAACGGATGCATTGGCTTTCGTGGATCCGTACGCGCCGATCGAGAGTTTCCGCCGCCGCGACGAGGCCAGGTTGGCGTTGGTTGCTCTGGTACAGGACATCATGAACGGGCGCATCGCGAATCCTCCGCAGGGCAAGGAGGACCGCGACATGTTGGACGTGTTGGTCTCGGTCAAGGACGAGAACGGCGACCTCCGGTTCAGTGCCGACGAGATCACCGGCATCTTCATCTCGATGATGTTCGCCGGCCACCACACGACTTCCGGCACGGCAGCGTGGTCGCTGATCGAGATGTTGCGGCATCCCGACACCATGACGGACGTCGTCGACGAACTCGACAATCTGTACTCCGACGGCGCCGACATCAGTTTTCATGCCCTGCGCCAGATTCCGGTTCTCGAGGCTGTGGTCAAGGAAACCCTTCGACTGCATCCGCCGTTGATCATCCTGTTGCGGGTGGCACGTGGAGATTTCGAAGTGGGCGGCTTCGAGATCCGAGAGGGCCATCTTGTCGCCGCGACGCCCGCGATCTCCAATCGAATCGCCGAGGACTTCCCCCGACCGGACACCTTCGATCCCGGGAGGTACATCGACCCGAATCAAGAGGACATCGTCAACCGCTGGACGTGGATTCCGTTCGGAGCCGGCCGGCATCGCTGCGTCGGCGCTGCATTCGCCCAGATGCAGCTCAAAGCGATCTTCTCGATCCTGCTGCGGGACTTCGAGTTCGAGATGGCGCAGCCGTCGGAGTCCTACCGAAACGACCACAGCAAGATGGTCGTCCAGTTGCAGCAGCCGTGCGCGGTGAGGTACCGGCGCAGAACACGTCCCGGGCGTGAGGGGTGATCATGCACGTCGAAGTCGACCTCGACCTGTGCCAAGGCCATGCGGCGTGTGAGCTCGAGGCACCGGAGATCTTTGTCGTCCCGAAGCGGGGGAAGGTCAGTCTTCTGGACTCGGACCCACCCGAGTCGCTCCGCGGTGAAGCTGAGATGGCGGTCAGGTACTGCCCGACCGGCGCCCTGAGAATTGTCGACTGATTACAGCGGATTGTCGATTGATTGCAGCGAATTCAAGTACTCGAGGGAGGAAGTTCAGATGACGGGTTTCGACCGCGCAGAGCTCGACGAGATGGTCCAACGCTGGATCGAGGCGAACAAGAAGGCCGAAGCCGCCGGTGATTGGAAACCGTTGGCGGACATGTACACCGAGGACGCCACGTACGGGTGGAACTACGGTCCCAAGCAGGATTTCATGGCGGTGGGGCGCGAGGAGATTCGCGAAGTCGCGCTCGGCCTCGAGATGAAGGGCCTCGAAGGCTGGGAGTACCCGTATCAAGACTTTGTGATCGACGAACGTAGTGGAAACGTAATCGGCTTGTGGAAGCAGATTTCCGATGCCAAGCGTGAGGACGGGAGCAACTACTCCGTCTACGGTATCGGCGGTAGTTGGTTCCGCTACGGCGGGGACTTCCAATGGTCCTGGCAGCGTGACTTCTTCGACTTCGGGAACGTGTCGGCACTGTTCATGGAGATGATCGGCAACAACGCTCTCTCGAAGGGGATGCAGGGCCGGATCCAGCGATCGATCTCAGGCGACCCGCTACCGGGCTGGTATCCGGTGGGCACCGCGCCGGTCCCGCTGTGGTGAGTCCGATGACGGTGCGCGATTCCTTCGAGACACTCTCGCAGCGCGACCTTGCCGTGTTGGTGCCCGAGTTGCTCCTGTGCGGGCAGCTGATCGATCGCTCGGGCATGGCGTATCTGATCGTCGAATTCGGACGCGAGGGTATGGCGCAGGTGGCCGTCGAGGAGTGGGAATCGGCCAGCCCCTGGTACACCCGCCGCATGCAGAAGGCTCTCGGATACGAGGGCGACGACGTCGTGACGATCTTCAAAGGGTTACAACTCGACATCGGCGCTCCGCCACAGTTCATGGACTTTCGATACCGGGTCGACGATCCGCTGCACGGTGAATTCTGGCTCGATCATTGCGGAGCACTCATGGACGTCGAGCCGTTGGGCGATGAGTTCGTGACCTCGATGTGTCACGACATCGAGGATCCGACTTTCGATGCGACGGCCATCGCGACCAACCCGCACGCCCAGATCCGTCCGATTCACCGACCACCGCGCAGGCCTGCGGACCGACATCCGCACTGTGCCTGGACCGTTTCCATCGACCCGTCGCACACGCCTCCCGTGATGACCGCGCACACCGAGCAGATCGGACGCACCGCCGCGGTGACGGTCGAGCTGAGCCCGATCGATCACGGTGGGGACGGTAGGGCGGACTACTCGGGTCCGTTGTTGTCCGACCTGAGGTTTTCCGACTTCTCGCGATCAGCCTTGGTTCGTATCGCAGAGGAGATCTGCGTGCAGCATCATCTGTTGGCGTTGGGCTTTCTGGCAGCGGTTCGCCGCCGTGCCGACGAAGACAAGGCGCGCGAGATCACGCGAAAGCAATTGACCGGAATCGCGGGAGTTGCGGCACAGCGTATTCGAGATGCGCTCGGGCTTCCTTCGACTCTGGAATCGTTGGCAGTGGTCCTGTCCGTGCATCCCTTGCTGAATCCGAAGCAGTATGTGGAGAGCGAGATCCGACCGGACGGCGGTGCTCTGGAGCTGTGGATCTCGCGAGACGCTCTTGTCGACCGCGACGGCGGTTGGCCGACCTTGCTCGGCAGCGAGCACCTCGATCCCCTCCAGGCTTTGGTCCGCGGCGTGAATCCGCACTTCACCGTGAGAGTGGTGGCCGAAGATGCCGCGGGGCTCCTTCTGGCCGTCGACATCACCGAAGCTCCCGCTCCGGAATGCGTCGAAGTCGCCATTACGAAGGTCAGTACCGGCGCGGCATTCGTATTCGAAGATCGCGGAATCCCTTTGCCTCTCTTCGTCGTCTGACCGGCCGAACCCGAAGGACTCAACCTATGGCGTACACGTTTGCAGACCTGTTCGAGCATTCCGTCGATGTGATGCCCGATCGCCTCGCGCTGATCGTTTCCGGCGAGGAGGTGACATACCGTGAGCTCGACGAGCGGGCCAACCGATTGGCGCATTACTTCCAGTCCGTCGGGTTGGGTGTCGGTTCGCACATCGGTATACAACTGCACAACTCGATCGAGGCGATGGTTGCTGTCCTCGCGGCCTTCAAGATCCGCGGCGTTCCCATCACGGTGAACTACCGCTACACGAGCGACGAATTGGTTTACCTGTACGAGAATGCGGATCTCACGGCGTTGGTTTTCCATCGTGGTTTCGCTGAGCGGGTCGCCGAGGCGTTGGTGTCCGCGCCGCGGGTCAAGTACGTGATCGAGGCGGCGGACGAACTCGCTCTCGGGAACGAACCGTCGATTCCGGGGGCAGTGGCGTACGAGGATGCGCTCGGCAACCAATCCCCGCTGCGCGTAGGTGAACATGCTTTTCCCGAGCGTTCCGGCGACGACGTCTACGTTCTCTACACCGGCGGAACAACCGGACGACCGAAAGGCGTCGTCTGGCGGCAGGAAGACATCTGGCGCGTGTTGGCCGGCGGTTACGACTTCTATTCGGGTGAGCCGATCGCCGACGAGTACCAGCAGTCGCGCGGTGGCGCCGCGGCAGCCGAACCGATGCGGTGGTGCATGCTTCCACCGCTGATCCACACCTCGGCACTGATGCCGACGTTCAACGCTCTGTTCTCCGGAAACACCGTCATCTTCGAACCGAAGTTCGATGCGGCGCAGGTCTGGAAAGTCGTCGCCGAGTATCGCCCGCAGGTCATGGTCATCACCGGCGACGCCATGGGCCGTCCACTGGTCGAAGCCCATCACGAATTGCAACCGGATGCGTCGAGCCTGGCTGTGCTCGCCTCCGGCGCTGCGCTCTTCTCCGGATCGGTCAAAGACGCGTTCTTCGACGTCTTTCCGAATCTGATGATCTCCGATTCGGTTGGATCGTCCGAAACAGGCTTCGGCGGAATCGGATTCGCAACCAAAGGGCTCGAGCAGCGTGGCGGACCCAAAGTGGGCGCCAACAGATTCACGGTCGTCGTCGACGACGACAACCGTGTGTTGGAGCCGGGTTCGGGGGCCGAAGGATGGTTGGCGAAACTCGGCAACGTCCCACTGGGCTACTACAACGATCCGGTGAAGTCGGCGGAGATATTCCGAGAGGTGAACGGCGCGCGGGCAGTGGTGACCGGAGACCGAGCGCGGATCGAGGATGACGGCTCGGTCACTCTCCTCGGCCGGGGAAACATGGTGGTCAACACCGGCGGTGAGAAAGTCTTCGTGGAAGAGGTCGAAGCAGTGGTGAAGGCCCATCCCGACATCTACGACGCAACAGTGATCGGCATTGCCGACGAGCGGTGGGGCAATCGGGTGGCGGCGGTGCTCCGCGTCCGCGATGGTGTGGAACCGGATTTCGATTCCATCGAAAAACACACCCGCACTCAGCTTGCCGGCTACAAGATTCCGCGTTCCTTCTGGATCGCCGACGAGGTCGTTCGAGCGCCGAGCGGCAAGCCGGACTACCGCTGGGCCAAGGAGTTCTCACAGAACAGCGACCCGGTCCACCGGATCGACTAGCGCTCACACGCAACACCCGGCACCCGGCACCCATCCGTAAAGGAGCATCTGCAATGCCTGAGATCGACCTTCCCGACGGGTTCGACGTGACCGACCCGCATCTGTACGGCGAGCGCGTCCCGCTTGCCGAGTTCGCCGAACTACGACGATGCGCTCCGGTCTGGTGGAACGCCCAGGGACCGGGTACCGGCGGATTTCACGACGGTGGTTGTTGGGTTGTCTCCCGCCACGCAGACGTCCGCGACGTCTCGTTGCGCAGCGAGGAGTTCTCGAGCAACGTCAACGGCTGCATTCCGCGGCATGAAGACAACATCTCGGCGGAGGAGTTGGAGGCGACAAAACACGTCCTCATCAACAAGGACGCCCCTGAGCACACACAGCTGCGCAAGTTGGTGGCGCGCTTGTTCACTCCGCGGTCGGTGGAAGCGATGCGGGCCGGGCTGGAAGCGCGGGCAGAAGACATAGCGTCGGCTGCCGTGGCGGAAGGTAGCGGTGATTTTGTCAGCCAGGTCGCCAGCGAGTTACCGATGCAGGCGATCTCGGAGCTGATCGGTGTACCGCAGGACGGGCGCCGTCAGCTGTACGAATGGTCGAATCAGATGACGGGATACGACGACGAGTCGCTCGCCGGCGAGTCGCGGATGGCGTCGGCGCAGATCCTGGGCTACGCCTATCAACTGGCCGAGGCGAGACGGGAGGAACCGCTCGACGACATCATCTCGCGCTTGGTGCATGCCGACATCGACGGACAGAAACTCACCCCGGAACAGTTCGGTTTCTTCGTCATCATGTTGGCTGTCGCGGGCAACGAAACGACGCGCAACGCAACGACACTCGGCATGATGGCATTTCTCGAGCATCCGGATCAGTGGGAACTGTACAAGCGTGAGCGTCCGCGCACCGCCGCGGACGAGATCATCCGCTGGGCTTCGCCACTGACGTCGATGCAACGAACAGCAGTGGTGGACACACAGATTGCCGGCACTACGATTGCGAAGGGGCAGCGTGTCGTACTGCTCTACGGCTCGGCGAACTTCGACGAAACCGTCTTCGAGAACCCCGACGTCTTCGACATCACCCGAGACCCGAATCCGCACCTCGCGTTCGGAGGAACCGGACCGCACTACTGCGTCGGCGCCAACCTGGCCAGAATGGAGGTCGATCTGATCTTCGGCAAGATCGCCGATCACATGCCCGACATCAGCAAGCTCGGCGATCCGAGCAGGCTCTCGTCCGGTTGGCTCAACGGGATCAAGGAATTCAAGGTCGACTACGGCAACTCCACGTCGTGTCCTTCGGGGCATTGACGTGTACAGCGGAAGAGTTGCGCTTGCGAGCCCGATGCGCGAACTCGGCCAGTTCTACCGGATGGGCGCCGATGTCGCAGTGGGCTTGTTCCGCACCCGCTTTCAGGTGCAGGAGTTTCTCGAGCAGAGTTGGATGATCGCCCGGGTGTCGATCGTGCCGACAGTGTTGGTAGCCGTGCCGTTCACGGTCCTGGTGAGTTTCACCCTCAACATCCTTCTCCGCGAGATCGGTGCCGCCGACCTCAGCGGCGCCGGGGCCGCGCTCGGTGCCGTGACTCAGGTCGGTCCGGTGGTGACGGTGCTGATCGTGGCAGGTGCGGGCGCGACAGCCATCGCCGCCGATCTGGGATCGAGAACGATTCGTGAAGAGATCGACGCCATGGAGGTGCTCGGGATCGATCCGATCAATCGGTTGGTGATTCCGCGTGTGGTCGCGTCGACCGTGGTGGCTTTGCTGCTCAACGGACTCGTCTGCGTCATCGGCATCGCCGGCGGTTACGCCTTCTCGGTGTTTCTCCAGGGCGTGAACCCTGGCGCCTTCGTCGAGGGAATCACGTTGCTGACCGGCCTGCCCGAGGTGGCGTTGTCGATGGTCAAAGCTGCACTGTTCGGGATGCTGGCGGGATTGGTGGCCTGCTATCGCGGACTGTCGGTACGGGGTGGGCCGAAAGGCGTGGGGGAGGCCGTCAACGAAACGGTGGTGTACGCATTCATGGCGTTGTTCGTCGTCAACACCATCGTCACCGCGGTCGGCATCCGATTGACGGCGGGGTGATCGAGGTGACGCTGTCGGATTCGCTGGCACAAATCGGCAAGTTCGGACGCACGCGGGCGCGGGTGGCTCGAACGTCACGCTCGATCGACGACGTCGGGCGACAAGCTGTCTTCTTCGCGCGCGCCATCGCTCACATCCCGTGGGCAATTCGCAAACACCCGAAAGAAGTGTTGAGGCTGGTAGCCGAGATCAGCATGGGCACCGGAGCTTTGGCAGTGATCGGCGGCACGGTTGCGGTCGTAGGATTTCTGACTCTAGCCTCGGGCGGCACCATTGCGATCCAAGGTTTCAGCTCGCTGGGAAATATCGGAGTCGAAGCGCTCACCGGATTCTTCTCCGCCTTCATCAACGTTCGTATCGCTGCGCCGGTCATCGCGGGAATCGGCCTGTCGGCCACGATCGGAGCAGGTTCGACCGCGCAGATCGGTGCCATGCGCATCAGTGAGGAAATCGACGCCCTCGAATCGATGGCGATCAGTTCGGTCCCGTACGTCGTCAGCACCCGCGTCACCGCAGGGATGATCGCGATCTTGCCGCTGTACTCACTGGCGCTCGTAGGATCATTTCTGGCCGGACGATTCACCACGGTCGTGCTGTTCGGTCAATCCTCCGGTCTTTACGACCACTACTTCACGACGTTCCTCGATCCGGTCGACGTCGCATGGTCCTTCGTTCAAGTGCTCGTGATGGCACTACTGGTGATGCTGATCCACACGTACTACGGATACAACGCGTCCGGGGGACCGTCGGGCGTGGGAACTGCAGTGGGCCGCGGGGTTCGGCTCTCGCTGATCTGCGTCGTGGCGGTGACCCTGCTCGTCTCACTCGCGCTCTACGGCGGTTCCGGCAACTTCAATCTGTCCGGTTAGGGGTACTGCGTGCACAGATACGGCTACAAGTTGGCTGCTCTGGGCTTGGCTGCGGCGATCGTCGGGGTCATCGCTTTGTCGGTCGCGTCTTTCAACCAGGTGTTTGTCGCTCGCGTCCCGATCACGGTGATCGCGGAGCGCGCGGGGCTCGTGATGGATCCGGGCGCGCGGGTGAAGATGGCCGGGGTGACCGTGGGCTCGGTGGAGTCCATCACGCCGACTGACGACGCTACCGCACAACTGTCGTTGTCGATCGATCCCGAAGCGCTCGAATCTATTCCGTCAAACGTGGATGTGGCGATCACGTCGAACACGGCCTTCGGCGCGAAGTTCGTCAGCCTGTCCTCGCCGGAGCAGCCGAGCAGCGCGCGACTTGCCGCCGGGGCGACGATCGACGCATCCCGGGTGACTGTCGAGCTGAACACGGTGTTCGAGAAACTCACCACCGTGCTCCGGACGGTGGACCCGGGCAAGCTCGATTCGACATTGGGTGCCCTCTCGACTGCTCTGCAAGGACGCGGCGAACGGCTCGGGGTCGCACTCGAACAAGCAGATTCCTCGTTGCTCGAATTCAACACTGCACGTGAGGCTCTCGATCATGTGTTGACGGATTTACCAGCCGTCACACAGACCTACCGCGACGCTGTTCTCGACTTGATGGACACCCTCGACTCGCTCACGACGACGGGAACCACTGTTCTCGACGAGCAGCAGAATCTCGATTTCCTCTTGCTCAACGTGATCGGGGTCGCCCGCACCGGAGAAGATGTACTGGGAGCCAACGCCGACGGTATCGACACCGTTCTGTCGTTACTGCGGCCGACCACCGCACTGCTCGAGGAATACTCCCCGGTGATTCCCTGCATGTTCCACGGACTGCAGGAGAGCAAGAAGATCGGCGACGGCGCCTACAACGGACAACCAGGAATCAAGATGTCGATCGGTCTGATCGCCGGAACCGAACCGTACCGATATCCCGACGACCTTCCGAAGGTCGCGGCAACAGGTGGCCCGCAGTGTATGGGTCTTCCACTGCGCGACCCGAACGTCAATGCTCCGTACCTGGTGACCGATACCGGGGTGAATCCGTTTGCGCCCGAGCGTCAGCCGAATGGTGGGCAACCGATGAACACGGTCCCGGATCTGATGAGCTACCTGTTCGGGACGGAGATCCGATGAAAGTTCGTGGGTACACCGTCAAGTTCGGAATTTTTGTTCTGGTGATGATCCTCGTCAACGCCGGGCTGATCCTCGTGTTCGGCCAGATGCGAGGTGGCGACGCGAGGTCGTACTCGGCGGAGTTCGTCAACGCCTCCGGGCTCAGAGCCGGCGACAAGGTGCGCATCGCGGGTGTGCCGGTCGGTTCTGTCGGCTCCGTCGAATTCGGTGGGAATCACCGTGCCCACGTGAGTTTCAGTGTGGATACGGGTGACACCGTGACTGTATCGACCAGAGCCGCTGTTCGATATCAGGATCTGGTGGGTAATCGATACCTCGAACTGCTCGACGATCCGGGGATCGCGGAACCGCAGCCACAGGGAGAGAGCATTCCCGTCGATCGCACCGCGCCGGCACTCGACCTCGATGCGCTACTCGGTGGTTTCAAGCCGCTGTTTCAAGCCCTGGACCCAGAGCAGGTCAACGCGTTGTCGATGTCCTTGCTCGAGGTGTTTCAAGGCCAGTCCGGAACTGTGGCATCGGTGCTGGCGCACACCGGATCGATCACGAACACTCTCGCAGACCGCGACCAACTGATCGGTCGAGTGATCGGCAACCTCGACGGTGTGCTCAGTGAATTGCGCAGCCGCGGTGGTCAGTTCAGTGACACTCTCGATCACCTACAACAGCTGGTCAGCGGGCTCGCGGCGGACAGGGAGATGATCGGGACTGCCGTCGAGAGCGTGAACACCGCATCAGGCACCTTCGCCGATCTCCTCGCCGGAGTTCGCCCGGACATCGCGGGAAACCTGTCGAAGCTGGACGCAAGCCTGAATCCGCTGATCGAGCAACAAAGTGAGCTCGATCGGATTCTCGCGTCCATGCCCTCGAACTACAAGCAGCTGATCCGAGTCGGCTCGTACGGGTCGTTCTTCAACTTCTATCTGTGCGGAATCGCACTGAAGGTCGACGGTGCCGACGGTACGCCGCTCACTGTCGACCTGGTGGATCAGACGACCGGAAGGTGCGCACCACGATGAGAGAGATGGCACAGAGCCAGGCCGTACGCGTGGGGGTCGTGGGATTGGTCGTCACGGCCGCCGTCGTATTGGCATCGCTCCAGTATCAGAATCTGCAGTTCCTGAAATCGGGCGTCGGGTACAGCGCGGTGTTCGCCGACGCCAGCGGTCTCGCGCCGGGAGACGAAGTCAACGCCGCCGGAGTGAAGATCGGAAAGGTGGACCGGATCGAGGTCGAGCACGGACTCGCGCGCGTGGACTTCACACTGGAAGGCTCGATCGGTTTGGGAGAAAGCACGTCGGCAGCCGTCACCACGATGTCGTTGCTCGGCAAGCGAGCGGTATCACTCGATCTGGACGGTCCGGGAAGGATCGCGGTCGGCGGCGAGATCCCGGTCGAGCGAACAAGATCGGCGTACTCGCTGCCCGACGTGCTCGGTGACCTCACCACGACGGTCGAGGACATCGATCTCGACCAACTCTCCGAATCACTCGACGCAGTGGGGCAGGTGATGTCCGACAGTGCGCCGAACCTGAGGCCGGCACTGGACGGTGTCGCACGGATCTCCGACAGCGTCAATAGACGCGACGACATGTTGCGCACCTTGCTGTCCGATGCAAACGACGTCGCCGGGACGCTGGCCGAGCGTGGACCACAGGTCAACGCGCTACTCGTCGACGGCAACGCCTTGTTGGGAGAACTGGATCGGCGACAGGCGGCGCTGGGGGAAGTGATCACGAACATCTCGGCGTTGTCGACCCAGCTGAGCGGACTCGTCCACGACAACGAGGCGCAATTGCAACCGGTCCTCGGCAAACTCGACACGGTTGTCGGCATTCTGCAGAACAACAAGGACAACCTTTCTCAGGGAATCGACGGTCTCGGTACGTACGTGGGCACGCTCGGCGACACCGTGGCCAGCGGTCCCTTCTATTACGCCTACGTCCAGAACCTGGTACCGGCGCAATACACCCAACCGTTGATCAACGCGATGTTCGGGCTACCACCTGCGCCGCTACCGATTCCGGAGGTTCGATGATGGGTGCCTTACGAGTTCGCAAACCGGTGAACTGGCGTCGAATCGCCGTCGTCGGTGGAAGCGTCGTCGGCGCGGCGATCGTCGTCGCGTCGGGATACCTTGCGGTGCAACATCTGCGCTACTACAACGTGACCGCCTACTTCACCTCGACGACCGGCCTGTATGTCGGTGACGACGTTCGTGTCGTGGGAGTCGACGTCGGCCGCGTCACCGAGATCGCCCCACAGGGAGATCGAATGCGCGTCGAACTGAAATTGGCGCGCGAGGTTCCCGTCGCCGAGGACGCGAAAGCGGTGATCGTTGCCCAGTCACTGGTCTCGGCCCGCTTCGTGCAGTTGACGCCGGCGGTGACGGACGGCGCCGACGCACTGAATGACGGTGCGGAGATCGGGCTCGACCGAACAGCCGTCCCGGTCGAGTGGGACCAGATCAAGGAACAGCTGGGCCGGGCTGCCGATGCTTTGGGTCCCGACGGGGACGATCGCGGTCCCGCCGCCAACTTCCTCGACGGTGCCGGATCCGCACTGGCCGGCAACGGGGAAGCGCTGGGGCGCTCGGTGACCGAACTCTCGGAGGCTATGAGCACACTCGACGAAGGCGGAGCCGATCTGTTCGGCACCATCCGCGGCCTGCAGACCTTCACGACCGCACTCGCCGCAAGCGACGAACAGATCGTTCAGTTCCAAGGACGACTGGCAAATGTCTCGAGTGTGCTCGCCGAGAGCCGGACGCAATTGGCTCCGGCTCTCGCCGATCTGGACGCCGCCGTCATCGACGTACAGCGGTTTGTCGAACAGAACCGAACCGGCTTGACGGAGCAGATCGCGAAGTTGGCCGACGTGTCCCAGGTATTGGTCGACAAGCGCGCAGGTCTCGAGAAGGTACTGCATCTGGCTCCGACAGCGTTGTCGAACTACTACAACGTCTACCGGCCGGCCCAAGGAGCGATGGTGGGTGTGCCCGCATTCCAGAACGTCGGCAACCCGATCGACTTGATCTGCGGCGGAATCGCCGGCCTGGCCAACGACACCTCGAAGAAGGGCGCGGATTTGTGCATCGAATACCTCGGCCCGTTGCTCAACACGATCAAGGCGAACTACCCGGACCTGAGCATCAACCCGACCCGGGCGCTCGGCGCTCTTCCGGACCAACTGGTGTACAGCGAGCCTGATCTGGAACCGACTGGCGCCTTGAGTTTTCCGACGGTACCGGTGGCGTCTGATCTGACCGGCTTGCTCATGCCGTCGACAGGATCACGATGACTGGCCGCCGGTGGGGAACAGTGTGTGTGGCGGCGAGCGCCGTGCTCGTTCTGACGGGTTGTCAATGGAGCGGGCTGAATTCGGTGTCGCTGCCGGGCGCGGCCGGCAGCGGTGAGGGAAGTTTCTCGGTCGTGATCGAGATGCCGGACGTCACGTCGATCAGTCCCAACTCTCCGGTCATGGTCAACGACGTGACAGTCGGAAGTATCAGTGCGATCGAGACCGACAACTGGCACGCCCGGGTGACGGTTGCGCTCGACGGTTCGGTGTCGCTGCCCGCCAACGCGACTGCCAAGATCGGCCAAACCAGTCTGCTCGGATCCAAACACGTCGCGCTCGCGCCGCCCACCGAGGTGGCGCCGGAAGGGCGGTTGTCGGAGGGATCCGTGATTCCCCTTGCATCGGCCAGTGTCTATCCCACCACCGAGGAAGCGTTGACGGCACTGTCCTTGGTGCTCAACGGCGGTGGGCTGGCCCAGATTCACAGCATCACCACGGAACTGAACACCGCTCTCGGCGGGCGGACCGATGCGGCGCGCGACCTGCTGAGCCAGATGGACAGCGTGACCGAGACACTCGACCGTCAACGCGAGGCGATAGTCACGACCATGGAGAATCTCGACGTGTTCGCCGGTGAGATCACGGCTCAGCGAGACGTTCTCGGTGAGGCGTTGGAGACCCTTGATCCGGCCTTGGCGGAACTGAGCGCCCAACGCGTCGACCTGACCACCGCCCTCGATGCGGTCGGCAGGTTCGGGGACGTCGGGACCGATCTGGTCGACCGGACCCGCGACGATTTGAAAGCCAATTTGAGCGCCTTGGAATCGACGCTGCAGAAGGTGGTCGAAACAGGACCGGACCTGATCAACAATTTGGGCAATCTGAGTACCTTCCCCTTCCCTCAGACGACCATCGACGACGGAATGCGCGGTGATTACACCAATTTGTGGGCGCTGATCGACCTCACGAGTAATCGCCTTCAGTCAGGTCTGGGCTTCGGTACTCCGTTCGGGGCGCCGCAAACTCCGGTGGAGAACGGAATACTGGTCGATCCTTTGACCGCGCCTCTGGGTACCGGGCGGGCCGCCCCAAGTGACACCGGGCGGGCCGCCCCAAGTGGTACAGGGCGGACCGACCAGGACGGTGGACGATGATTCTCACGAAGTTGGTGCGAAGGCAATTGACGATCTTCGCGATCCTGGCGGTGATAGGCATGAGCGCAGCGGCTATCTCGTACCTGAGAGTTCCGACCATGCTCGGCATCGGGCGCTATTCGGTGACAGTCGAACTGCCCGACGCCGGCGGCCTGTATCGGAACGCGAACGTGACCTATCGCGGCGACACCATCGGTCAGGTCAGGTCGGTGCGTCTCTCTCCGGGAGTGGTACGCGCCGAATTATCCTTGGAGAGTGCGGTTCCCGTTCCCTCCAGCGGGCTCACAGTAGCGGTGCGAAGCGTGTCGGCAATCGGTGAGCAATACGTCGACATGCAACCGAGCACCGCGGACGGACCCTTTCTGGCCGACGGAGACGTGATCGGCCCCGACGCTGTCACGATCCCGACCGAGATCGGACCGGTCCTCGATCAGGCGCAGGCGATGCTCGCATCCGTACCGCAGGACAAGTTGCGATCGGTGATCGACGAGTCCGCGGCAGCTTTCGGAGGCAGGGGAGAGGATCTGGCTCGTCTGCTGGATTCGACCACCTCGTTCGTCGATCAGATGGCCGCTGCCACAACGCCGGCTACGACGCTCGTACAGCAGTTGGATCCGCTCCTGCAGACACAGGTGGTGACGGGCGATCAGATTCGCCAGTGGGCGTCCAGTGTCGCTCAGCTCAGTGGACAGTTGGAGGTCGCCGACGGGTCCGTGCGCAATATCCTCGAGACCGGACCGGGCTTCGCGACTGAAGCCGACCTGCTGTTTCAAGGCCTCAAACCCACTTTGCCTGTGCTGCTTGCCAATTTCACCAGCACCGCTCAGGTGGCTTTGACGTACAACGCCGGGTTGGAACAGGTGCTCGTCATCTTGCCGCCACTGGTCGCGGCACAGGAAACCGTCGTACAACGCGGGCAGGTGGACGGCGCCGCGAACGTCAACTTCCACCTCCAAGCGCAGGACCCTGCGGCGTGCTCGACCGGTTACCTTCCTGCCGATCAGCGACGGGACCCGACCCAGACGAGTGTGCCGGACACCCCGGCTGATCTGTACTGCAAAGTGCCACAGAACTCGGTCTTCGCCGTTCGTGGATCTCGGAACATTCCCTGCATGGAGGTACCGGGCAAACGAGCACCGAGCCCGGAGATCTGCCGGAGCCCCGAAGCGTACGTGCCGTCGGGGACCAATGCGCCCGGCGAGTTGTACACCGGGCCTGACGGAGTCGACTATCAACACACGGAGTTGGCTCCGGCTGACTCCGGTCCGGGGGAGGGGGAGCCGTGGCAACAGTTGCTGACGCCGACGAATCGCTGAGAGGTGAGGTGCTGGATCCGGTCCGAGGGAAGCGCGGTGTACTCACTGCCCTGGTCTGGATTGCACTCGCGGCTCTGAGCGTCGTTGTCGTCTTCGGTTGTCTGGCAGTTCGATCGGACCGCGTGCGAGAGTCCCAGCGTCAAGGGTTCGTCGACGGTGCTGTCGCAGGAACCCTTGCTCTGATCGACGTTCACTCTGCCACGCTCGACGAGGATCTCGCGGAGCTGAAGTCGCTGACTACGGGAACTTTTGCAGACGAACTGAAGTCCGGTGAATCTGCGTTCGTCGCATCGATCCGTGATTTCGCCGTCGATTCCGACGGTCATGTCGACACCGCCGCCCTGGCATCGGAATCCGGAACCTCGGGGGTGGTACTGATCGCGGCATCGGCTCAGGTCGGCAATTCGGCGGGAGAGTCTTCGGCGCGAACCTACCGTCTTCGCGTCGGTGTCGAAGAGGTCGACGGTCGGGTACTGATGTCGAGTGTGGAGTTCGTCCCGTGAAGCGCGTGGTCTTGGCGTTTGCAGCGCTGATCTTGGTGGGAGCCGGCGGGACTCTGCTCTGGAGTCACCACCGTTCGGCAGCCGCTGAAACCGCACGTGTCGAGGTGATCGGTGTGGCGCCGATGCTCGTCGAGAATCTCTTGAGCTACAACAGCGACACGGTGGACGAGGATCTTGCACATGCTGCCGAGGGCGCAAGTGGAACATTTCAGGACCGCTTCGCTGAATTCGGATCGAAAACCGTTGCACCCCAGTCGAAGGAGCAAGGAATCAGCACGAAGGCGCGAGTAGTCGACGTGGGAGTGCTCTCCGCTGCTGCAGACCGAGCGGAATTGCTCCTGTTCGTCGATCAGATCACGACGAGTATCGCGCGGCCGGCACCAGCGTCGACGTCGAGCCGAGTCGAGGTGACACTCGATCGAGTCGACGGCACATGGCTGGTGAGTGCCATGACCCCCGTCTAGTGAAGGTTGTCGCGGCCCGCCATGATCAGCCTGGCAGTGACTTCGAGCCGGTCTGCGATCTGCGAATAGGACTCGTAACCCATGCCGGCTCGGACAAGCGCTCCGGACCAGGAGATTTCGAGTGCTTCGAGTACGTCGGGATCGTATGACGGCCCCAGCGCCTCGATGAGCCGCTCGCGGATGTTCTTGCCGATACGTCCCCGAAGGTGTTCGACGTCGGGATCATTGCCCATCATCGCCGTGGTCACGGCCGCGGCCAGCTCCGGTTCGTCGGAAACGAGGAGTGCGACGCTTCGAAGGACCGAGCAGACCTGCGCTTCTCGTTCCGCCTCGGGGGAGGGCTCGTGCGGTACTGCGTCGAGTCGGCGCCAGAACAGTTCTGCCACAAGGTGACTCTTGGACGAAAAATAGGTGTACGCCGTGGCTGCGGCGACACCGGCTTCCGCTGCCACCATTCGCACAGTCAGATCGGCAAACCCTTTGTCGCGCAGGACCGTGATCGCTGCCGCGGTCAATCGATCGACGGTTTCGGCTTGCTGCTGTGTGAGCCGTCGACGAGTGGACTCGAACTTGGTCTTACCAGACATGTGTCCAGACACTACGGGATCAGACCCATGCGAGCAAAGTGTGCGCTATCACCGCTCGTTCTCGCTCCCGCTCTGTGTCATCTCTCGCTCCCGCTCGGCGTCATGTCTCGCTCCCGCTCGGCGTCATGTCTCGCTCCCGCTCGGTGGGACAGAATTTCGATCCCCCGCGATCGCTAAGTCCATGTGTTAGAACGATTTCTAGAACACGTTCGGAAATGTGCCCAGGATCGGAGAGGCTGATTATGACGAAGTGGGACGAGACATGCGACGTACTCGCTGTGGGATCGGGCGGCGGACTCGCCGGCGCGTATACGGCAGCACGCGAAGGCCTCGACGTCATTGTGATCGAAGCGACCGGCAAGTACGGCGGAACAACGGCGTACTCGGGCGGCGGCGGAATGTGGTTCCCGTGCAACGCCGTTCTTCGCCGGGGCGGGGACGACGACACCATCGAAGATGCGCTGGAGTACTACCGTTCGGTGGTGGGTGATCGGACACCTGCCGACGTCCAGGAGGCATACGTTCGAGGCGGCGCCGGGTTGATCGACTATCTCGAAGAGGACTCGAATTTCGAGTTCCAGATACTGCCGTGGCCCGACTACTTCGGGGAAAAACCCAAGGCTCGCGCGAGCGGTCGACACATCGTTCCCAAACCGATGAACGCGAAGAGGCTTGGTGTGCTACGTGATTCACTTCGATCGCCGCTCGCGACGGAGCGGTTGGGAGAAGAGTTGCCGGCGTACCTCGTCGGCGGGCAGTCGTTGATCGGTCGATTCTTGCTGGCACTTTCGACATTCGCCAACGCCGCCATGCACCTGAACACCACTCTCGAAGAATTGGTCGTCGAGGACGGATCGGTCGTCGGCGCGGTCGTCGAACAAGGTGGTCGGCGTCGAACCATCCGAGCCCGCAGAGGAGTGATTCTGGCCGCGGGCGGATTCGAACAGAACGAGACCCTGCGTGCCGAATTCGGTGTTCCCGGCTCGGCGCTCGACACGATGGGTTGTCCCGGCAATCTCGGCAAGGCGCATCAGGCGGCCATCGCCGTGGGCGCCGATACCGACCTCATGGGGGAGGCCTGGTGGTCGCCGGGGCTCACCCATCCGGATGGCCGCTCCGCGTTTGCGCTGTGGTTCACCGGCGGAATCTTCGTGGACGACAACGGTCGTCGATTCGTCAACGAGTCTGCGCCGTACGACCGCTTGGGTCGCTCCGTCATCGAACACATGCTGGCAGGAGAAGTAACCACACCGTATTGGATGATCTACGACAACAGGGAAGGTGCAGTGCCGCCGGTGAAGGCGCCCAACGTGCCCATGGCGCAGACGGAGCAGTATGTGGAGGCGGGGTTGTGGAAGAGTGCCCAGACGCTCGAAGACCTCGCCGCCCAGATCGATGTTCCCGCAGCGGAACTGGTGCAGACCGTGAAGCGATTCAACGAGTCTGCGGCGACCGGCGTCGACACGGACTTCGGCCGAGGAGACACTGCGTACGACCGTGCCTTTTCGGAGGGGGCTTCACCGCTCGTACCGATCGACCAAGGACCGTTTCACGCGGCCGCTTTCGGTATCTCCGACCTCGGGACCAAAGGTGGTCTACGTACCGACGCAACCGGGCGGGTGCTCAAAGCCGACGGTACGGCGATTGCCGGGTTGTACGCGGCGGGGAACACGATGGCAGCGGCCAGCGGGACAACGTATCCCGGAGGTGGAAACCCGATCGGAGCGAGCATGCTGTTCAGTCACCTGGCTGCACTCGACCTCACGAAGCCGCCGTCGTAAGGATCGGGCCGCTCGTGTCGGGAAAGGGGTCAGGCCTTGCCGAGTCCGGCGGCGATTCCCTTGTCCAGTTGGCTGAGCATTGCAGTCCCCAAGGACGAAAGCTGGGCGACCTGGCGATCATCGAGGCCCTCGAAGAGGAGACCTTGAACAGAGGCGACGTGTGGCGGCGCGGCCGCGACGACCTTTGTCATTCCTTCGTCGGTGAGTACTGCGTTGGAGCCGCGGCTGCCGCGAATGACTTCCCGTTTCACCCAGCCGGCTTTCTCCATCTTCGTGATGACGTGCGAGAGGCGGGACAGGGAAGCGTTCGCGCGCTGGGCCAGTACCGACAACTGGAGCTTGTGGTGGGGGGCGTCCGAGAGTGCGGCGAGCACGAAGTATTCGAAGTGGGTGAGTGCCGAATCGCGTTGCAGTTGAGTGTCGAGTGCGGCAGGCAACCGTGTCACGAGAGCGATCAGTGTCAGCCAGGCTTCCTGCTGCTCGGCTGTGAGCCACTTCGTCTGAGACTGCGCGTCGGGCTGCGCGGTCGGTTCACTCATCGGTGACTTCTCCTTCGGGTCGAGCATTCTTCGTGCACGGAGCGTGCTGGTGTACAGCGTCTCAGACGCATGTCCAGAAGAATATTGCGGGGAATAGTTGCGGGACGCAAGTGTTGAGTCCTATATTAGGTTGAACCTTCAACTTAACGACGAATGTCTATCCCGAGGAGCCCATATGTCCACCACAACCATGCCTGCGCTGTATCTCAGCCACGGTGCTCCGCCGCTGGTGGACAGCGCGTTGTGGGTCGAGGAATTGGGGGCGTGGGCCGGTGATCTTCCGCGGCCGACGGCAATCCTCGTCGTCTCGGCGCACTGGGAATCAGCACCGCTGACGATCGGTTCGACGACCACGGGCACCCCGCTCATCTATGACTTCGGTGGTTTTCCCGAGAGGTTCTACCGCGCGAAGTACAACTCTCCCGGCGCTCCGGAACTCGCAGCTCAGGTTGCCGCGTTGATGCCGGACAACGAACGAGTGGTGCAGCAGCCGAATCGAGGACTGGATCACGGTGCCTACGTGCCGCTCACGGTGATGTACCCGGACGCAGACATCCCGGCACTGCAGATTTCGCTGCCAACCCTCGATCCCGAGCGTTTGCTCCATCTCGGAGAACGCCTACGGCCACTCCGTGAGCAAGGTGTACTGATCGTGGGATCCGGATTCACCACGCACGGGCTGCCGTTCCTGCGCGATCCGTCACCGGAGGCGCAGGCCCCGGGATGGTCGGCGGAATTCGACGCGTGGGCAGGGGAGAGGTTCGCTGCCGGAGACGTCGATTCGTTGATCGACTTCCGCGCGCAAGCTCCCGGGATGCCGTACGCGCATCCGACCATCGAGCACTTCGCCCCGTTGTTCGTCACGCTCGGTGCGTCGTCCGATCCGGAGCAGGTGCCCACCCAGGTGATCGACGGATTCTGGATGGGACTTGCGAAGCGCTCGATTCAGGTCGCCTAGAGAATCAGGTTGCTCAGAGAATCATTTCGCCCAGGTGAGTCAGCTTCGATTGCGAAGGAACTCGAGTGCCTGGTCGCCGTGCGTGTTGGCGCGAAGTTCACTCGAGATGACTTTGAGAACGGTGCGGTCGATGTCGATCACGAAGGTCGAGCGTTTGACCGGAGCCAGCTTGCCCAGGAGTCCGCGCTTGACGCCGAACTGTTCGGCTACCTTGCCGTCGGTGTCGGCGAGCAGGGGGTAGTCGAAGGATTGTGCGGTGGCAAAGGTCGACTGAGCTTCGACCGTATCGGTGCTGATACCTGCCCGCGAAGCGCCCACCGCGGCGAATTCGCTGCCCAGGTCACGGAAGTGGCACGCCTCGGCGGTGCACACCGGCGTCGAGGCTGCCGGGTAGAAGAAGAGGACCAAGGGGCCGTTCGCGAGCAGGCTCGTCAGCGAGCGCGGAGTTCCGTCCTGGTCGGGCAGCGAGAAATCGGGGGCGAGTTGGCCTGGTTTCATTCGGCCGAGGTTACCCGCGCACGACGACCGTGTGGGGGAGCCTGGGATGATGGAGGCATGCACGGCGAGCCCACCTCCATGTCCGCACGGTCGTCCGACACCGCGATCGTCGGTGACGCGTCCGATTCCACCACCACTCGGGAGCAGTTCCGTGCCCTCGCAGCTGAGCACCGGGTCGTTCCGGTCACTCGGAAAGTGTTGGCGGACTCCGAAACTCCGCTCTCGGCGTACGAGAAGTTGGCCGGCAATCGTCCAGGCACCTTCTTGCTCGAGTCGGCCGAGAACGGTCGTTCGTGGTCGCGGTGGTCGTTCATCGGCGTCGGGAGTCCGGCTGCACTGACCGTCGTGGACGGAGAGGCGGCTTGGTACGGCAATGTTCCGGCCGGTGCTCCGGCCGGCGGTGACCCGATCGATGCACTCGGTGCCACCCTCGAACTACTTCGTTCGGAGCGACTTCCCGACCTACCCCCGCTGACCGGCGGAATGGTCGGGTTCCTCGGTTACGACGCGGTGCGGCGCCTCGAGAGATTGGGTGACTCCGCGGTCGACGACCTGCAGATACCCGAGATGGTCATGCTGCTTGCTGCCGACATCGCCGCTGTCGATCACCACGAAGGGGCGATCACCCTCATCGCCAATGCGGTCAACTGGGACGGCACCGACGAGCGTGTCGACACGGCGTACGACGACGCGGTTGCCAGGTTGGACGCGATGACTCGCGCTCTCGCGGCGCCGGCGAAATCGACGGTGTCGACATTCTCGAAAGCGACTCCGAACTACCGTCGTCAACGCACCACCGAGAGCTTCGGTGTCGACGTCAAAAAGTTGATCGGCGACATCGAAGCGGGCGAGGCATTCCAGGTAGTTCTCTCGCAGCGATTCGAGATCGATTGCACTGCAGCACCGATCGACGTGTACCGGATGCTGCGCGCGTCGAACCCCAGCCCGTACATGTATCTGCTCAACGTGCCGAACGGTGATGGAGAGACGGCGTTTTCGATCGTCGGTTCGAGCCCTGAAGCACTGGTCACCGTCGCCGAGGGCGTCGCGACAACACACCCGATCGCTGGAACCAGATGGCGCGGTGCCACAGAGGAGGACGACATCCTGCTCGAGAAGGACCTCCTCGCCGACGAGAAGGAGAACTCCGAGCACCTCATGCTCGTCGATCTGGGGCGAAACGATCTGGGTCGTGTCTGTCGCCCGGGCACGGTGAAGGTGCACGACTACCGGCACATCGAGCGGTACAGCCACGTGATGCATCTCGTATCGACCGTCACCGGTCATCTGGCCGAGGGAAAGCACGCTCTCGACGCGGTCACGGCTTGCTTCCCCGCTGGAACCCTGTCAGGGGCACCCAAGGTGCGTGCGATGCAGCTGATCGAAGAACTCGAGCCCACCAGGCGGGGTATCTACGGCGGCATCGTCGGCTACCTCGACTTCGCCGGCGACGCCGACACCGCGATCGCGATCCGAACGGCATTGATCAAGGACGGGATCGGATATGTCCAGGCGGGGGCCGGCGTCGTCGCCGACTCGGATCCGGTCTACGAGGACACCGAGGCCCGCAACAAGGCGATGGCAGTGCTGAGCGCCATCGCGTCGGCGCACACCCTGCGCACCATCGGAGGTGACGATCAGTGAGTGAGAACGAGTCGATTGCAGCGGAGCAGCCTACAAGGGCTTCTCGTGGCACCGCTGTGCCGAGGACGCTTTTGCTTGCACTGTCGGCAGCAGCTCTGTGGGGCAGCTCACGAATGACGTGGGTTCATCTGACCTCGAGCGACGGCAAGACGCTGGAGCGGACGACGGACCTCGACGGCAGCACCTGGGCGGCGGCGATGACTCCGCTCGCGCTCGCGCTTCTGGCGGCGATCGCGGCGTCGTTCGCGGTGCGAGGTTGGGCGCTTCGTGTGGTCGGACTGTTGGTGGCACTCGTCGCCGTCGCGGTAGCGGTTCCGGCGGTGCAGTTGTTGGTGTCCGGAGCCTCTGCGGACCGAGCGGTGGAGTTGGCCGAGTTGTCCGGTCACCCGGAAGATCTCTCGACGACTGTTTCGGTACTGCCTGCCTTGCTTGCGTTGCTCGGAGCGGTGGCGGCGCTCGGCGCAGCAGTACTTCTGATGCGCAAACCTCCAGTGCGAGGCGGGTTGTCGTCGAAGTACGACAACCCTGCCGCGCGCCGCGAAGCTGCAGCCAAGCTCGGTCAGGGAGACACACCCGCGTCGGACGAGCCTGTGACACAACGGATGTTGTGGGACGCGCTCGATGCCGGAGAGGACCCGACAGTGGCTGACGGGGACGACGGAGCTGGGGGAGGCAACGGTGCGAAACCGGGGTCGTCGCACTGAGTAAGACTGAACCCTCACCTGCGTGGGTACCCCGACGGAGTAGCAAAATTTCGTCCCACTAGGCTGAGACCACCCTGATGACGTATCTCACATCGGGCTCTTGCCCAGAAAGGATTCGGGCCACGATGACCGTACTCGACTCGATTCTCGACGGGGTGCGCGCTGATGTCGCCGCCCGCGAAGCCGTACTCGACTTCGCTGCAGTCAAGGCTGCTGCGGCCGCTGCACCGCCTGCACTCGATGCTGCAGCAGCACTTCTGGAATCGAGCATCGGCGTCATCGCCGAGGTCAAGCGAGCGAGCCCGTCAAAGGGTGCGCTGGCCGACATTGCCGATCCCGCAGAGCTTGCCGCGGCTTACCAAGCCGGTGGCGCACGCATCATCAGTGTTCTCACCGAAGAGCGCCGTTTTCACGGCTCGTTGGCCGACCTTGACGCAGTCCGTAAAGCGGTCACCATTCCGGTGCTGCGCAAGGACTTCATCGTGGGGCCGTACCAGATTCACGAGGCTCGCGCTCACGGCGCCGACGTCATCTTGCTGATCGTCGCGGCACTCGAACAGCAGGCGCTCGCCTCGCTGATCGATCGCACCGAATCTCTGGGAATGACTGCCCTCGTCGAGGTGCACACCGAGGAAGAAGCCAACCGCGCGCTCGAAGCCGGCGCCAAGGTGATCGGTGTCAACGCGCGCAACCTCAAGACCCTCGAGGTGGACAAGAACACCTTCGGTCGCATTGCGCCCGGTCTGCCGACCGAGACGATCAAGATCGCCGAATCGGGTGTTCGCGGAACTGCCGATCTGTTGGCGTACGCCGGTGCGGGCGCCGACGCAGTGCTCGTCGGTGAAGGCCTCGTGACCAGCGGCGACCCTCGCAAGGCCGTCGCAGATCTGGTCAATGCCGGTGCACACCCGTCCTGCCCCAAACCGTCTCGATAAAGCGCTTCACCCGCCCGGCGTGCTTTGATGCACCCGGGCGGTGACCAGCGACACCGTTGGGGCAGACTGGTGGGGTGACTTCACGTACTCAGGAACCAGGCTCCGGTGCAGTATTCAAGGGCGGCAATCTGCCGCCGGCCAGCGCGGGACTCACCGAGCGCTCTCACGACCCGGATGCCGGAGGGCATTTCGGCGTCTATGGCGGACGGCATGTGCCGGAAGCTCTCATGGCGGTTATCGAGGAAGTCACTGCGGAGTACGAAAAGGCTCGCGCGGACGACACGTTCTTGAACGAACTCGATCGCTTGCAGCGCGATTACACCGGGCGTCCGTCGCCGATTTTCGAGGCAACGCGAATGAGCGAGTTCGCCGGCGGCGCGCGCATCATTCTCAAGCGTGAAGATCTGAACCACACCGGTTCTCACAAGATCAACAACGTTCTCGGTCAGGTTCTGCTGGCGAAGCGTATGGGCAAGACCCGCATCATCGCCGAGACCGGAGCGGGCCAGCACGGTGTGGCATCGGCCACCGCCTGTGCACTGCTCGGTCTCGAGTGCGTCATCTACATGGGTGCTGTCGACACCGAACGTCAAGCACTGAACGTCGCACGCATGCGCCTGCTCGGCGCGGAGGTCGTCTCGGTCGAGACCGGTTCGCGCACGCTCAAGGACGCGATCAACGAAGCCTTGCGCGACTGGGTTTCCCACGCGGACAACACCTATTACTGCTTCGGTACCGCGGCAGGTCCGCACCCGTTCCCCACCATCGTTCGCGACTTCCAGCGAGTGGTCGGCCTCGAAACACGAATCCAGGTTCAGGCACTGACCGGCCGCCTCCCCGATGCAGTCACAGCCTGCGTCGGAGGCGGCTCCAACGCAATCGGAATCTTCCACCCGTTCATCGACGATCTGTCGGTACGGCTGGTTGGCTACGAAGCAGCCGGCGACGGTGTCGAAACCGGAAGGCATGCAGCAACGTTCGCCGGCGGTACCCCTGGCGCATTCCAGGGTGCCTACTCCTACCTGCTCCAGGACGAAGACGGTCAGACCATCGAATCGCACTCGATCTCTGCTGGTCTGGACTACCCGGGCGTCGGACCCGAGCACGCTTACCTGAGCGATATCGGGCGTGCCACCTACGAACCCGTCACCGACAGCGAAGCGATGGATGCTCTTCTGCTGCTCTCGCGCCGCGAAGGCATCATCCCGGCCATCGAATCCGCCCACGCCGTTGCCGGCGCGCTCCGACTGGGCAAGGAACTCGGCGAGGGCGCGATCATCGTCGTCAATCTCTCCGGTCGCGGTGACAAGGACATGGACACCGCCGCAAGCTGGTTCGGTCTCTTCGACGGCGCCTCGAGTCAGGCAACCGCTCCGGATGATGCAGCAGACCAGAACGACAACACGGAAGGCTCGGACAAGTGAGCGAACGACCATCACGCCTCGCACCCACCTTTGCAGCGTGCAAGGCTGACAAGCGTGCCGCCCTCGTCGGTTACCTGCCTGCCGGTTATCCGACCGTTCCCGAATCGATCGACGTGTTCAAGGCGATGGTCGACGGTGGCTGCGACATCATCGAAGTCGGTGTCGCGTATTCCGATCCGGTCATGGACGGTCCGACCATCCAGCGTGCAGCCGAAACCGCACTCACCAACGGCGTTCGCCTTCGCGACATCTTCACCGTGATCGAGCAGATCAGTTCGGTCGGCGGCAAGGCCGTCGTGATGACCTACTGGAACCCGGTACTGCAGTACGGCGTCGACAAGTTCGCACGAGACCTCGCTTCTGCCGGCGGGCTCGGACTCATCACCCCCAACCTCATTCCGGAAGAAGCAGGCGCCTGGATGGAAGCATCCGAGGAGCACCACCTCGACCGGATCTTCCTTGTCGCCCCGTCCTCGACGGAAGAACGGCTCGCGATGACACTCGACGTGAGTAGTGGATTCATCTACGCGGCCTCGACAATGGGTGTCACCGGCGCTCGCGACGCCGTGTCGTCGATGGCTCCGGAACTGACCGCACGAATCCGCGCGCATTCCGACATTCCCGTCGGCGTCGGATTGGGTGTTCGGTCCGGCGCACAAGCTGCCGAAATCGCGGCATACGCCGATGCCGTCATCGTCGGCTCGGCTCTGGTCTCCGCGGTCGAGAACGGCTTGGGAGCGGTTCGCTCGCTCACCGAAGAACTCGCCGAGGGCGTCCGCTCGGCTACCGTGGCGTCGTGACCTCAACTGTGGACCTACTGGCCTATATCCCCAGCCCGCCCCAAGGCGTCTGGTACGTCGGACCGGTAGCGCTGCGCGCCTACGCGCTCTTCATCATCCTCGGCATCATCGTCGCGATCGTGTGGGGAGATCGTCGTTGGGTCGCCCGCGGCGGCGAGAAGGGGACCGTTCTCGACATCGCGATCTGGGCTGTTCCGTTCGGTCTGATCGGTGGCAGGCTCTATCACGTATTGACCGACTGGCCCGCCTATTTCGGCGAGAACGGTCAGCCTCTCGATGCACTCAAGGTGTGGCAGGGAGGCCTCGGAATCTGGGGAGCTGTGTTCCTCGGCGGCATCGGTGCGTGGATCGGCTGCCGTCGACGCGGCATTCCGGTTTCCGCGCTCGGTGATGCGATTGCGCCCGGAATCCTGCTCGCGCAGGCCATCGGTCGTATCGGCAACTACTTCAACCAGGAGTTGTACGGTCGCGAGACCACCGTCCCATGGGGCCTCGAGATCTTCGAGCGTGTGAACTCCTCCGGCCAGCTCGATCAACTGGCAGGTGTCTCCAACGGAGAAGTCATTCGGGTCGTTCACCCGACGTTCCTCTACGAAGCTGTGTGGAACGTCCTGATCGTGATCCTGCTGGTCCTCGTCGACCGCCGATTCAAGATCGGTCACGGACGCCTGTTTGCTCTGTACGTCGCGGGTTATTGCCTGGGCCGGTTTGTCGTCGAACTGATGCGCGACGATTTCGCATACGAGATCGCCGGCATTCGAGTCAACACATTCACTTCGGGGATCGTGTTCTTCGCCGCACTGGCCTACTTCTTCCTGGCGAAGAAGGGTCGTGAGGATCCGGCTGATTTGAAGTCCAAGGACTACGTCGCTGCGGTAGCTGCCGGTGAAGCAGGAGTCGCGGCGCCAGTTACCGAAACTGATTCGGCGAAGGCCGACGCGAAAGGCGCCGACGCAGAAGATTCTGAATCCGATGCTGCTGAATCCGCTTCCAGTGAGGCAAGCGCCTCCACGGCAGCGTCGGATGAGTCGTCGGACGCGGTGAAGCTGTCGAAGAAAGACAAGCCGTGACAGGTCCCTATTCGCAAGGGGGGTTCCCCGAGGATCAGGGACCGGTCTACGGCGCGCCCAATCCGTACGGATATCAGCAGCCACCGCCCGCTCCATCGATGTACGGGTTCGGAGATCCCTATGCGCCGTACGGTCGGCACCCGGTAACGGGGGAACCGTATTCCGACAAGTCGAAAGCTACAGCTGGACTGTTGCAGATCTTGCTGGGCTTCCTCGGAATCTGTGGAGTCGGTCGTCTTTACATCGGGAGCGTCGGCATCGGACTGTGCCAACTGCTCGGCATGTTCTTCGCGCTGTTCATGTCCGCGTTCCTCATCGGAATTCCATTTGCCATCGGAATTTGGATCTGGGCGTTCGTCGACGGCATCGTGATACTTTCGGGCAATGCGCGGGACGGTGTTCGCCGGCCGTTACGAGGATGAACCGCGAGGATGAACCGCGAAGACAGATGTGTGGGGGACCGGCCTCGCGAAGGTCGAACCCTTCTCGCGGCCGAATAGCAAAAACGATCACGTACCGTCGTCGAATCGAAGGAAAGTACGTTGCCTAACTTGAACAAGAATCCGGAACCGTCCGAGTCGGGGGACTCGTCAGGATCGCAGCCGCCGGTTCCACCCCAGTTCGGGTCGCCGTTCGACTACGACGCGACGGCGGATGCGTCGTTGACGGAAACCTCGGCGCCAACGGAAAAGACTCCGTCGACGGAGACCACCGGCACCGGTCCAGGCTGGGACACGTATTCGGGAGTCGGGAACGGCCCGGGCTGGGGAAACCACCCCATCTACCCGCCGCCGACCGGAACCGAATCGACTACAGCGTTCCCCTCTGCCGATTCTGATTCCACCCCGAATCAGCCCACGGCGCCGTACACGTCGCAGGAAAGTTACGCCGCCCAGAACTATCCGGCGACCGACTATCCGGCGCCGGACTACTCGAGGCCGACCCAAACCCCGACGGACGGTCCCGTCTACGGTGCGCCGGCAGATCAGACTCCGAATCCCTACGCGGCTCCGCCGCAGGGCTACCCCGCCGCTCCGCCGCAGGGAAGCCAGAATTACGGTCAGCAGCAGGGCTACCCCCAGCCTGGATATTCGCAGCCCGGTTACGGTCAGGCGCAGGGATACCCTCAAGGTCAGGGTTATCCTCAGCCTGGCTTCGGCCTTGTCGACCCGTCCGCACCGTACGGACGTGACCCGATGACCGGCGAACCGTATTCGGACAAGTCGAAGACGACCGCCGGATTGCTGGGCATTCTGCTCGGCGGTTTCGGAGCAGGACGTTTTTACCTCAACCAGCCCGGCATGGCTGTCGCACAGATCGCGGTCACTTGGTTGACGTGTGGAATCGGTGGCATCTGGCCGCTCATCGACGGCATCATGATGTTGACCGGCAGTGTGCGCGATCAGTACAACCGACCTTTGCGTAGCTGATCGAAAACGATGTTCGGAACTGTGGCCCCCTGACGCTCGTCGTCAGGGGGCCACAGTTTTACTCTCGCGACCTGCGGTTATGTGCTGATAAACTAGCGAACGTCGGCTGCATGACCGTGTGGAGGTCGCCGAGTGCCGTTTTCTCGAATACCTGATCCTCGAGGCCTGTACGACCCCGATCAGGAAACCGATTCATGTGGTGTAGCCGTGGTAGCAGACACCTCTGGACGTCACCTGCATTCCATTGTCGACGAGGCGCTCGCGGTCCTGGCCAATCTCACCCATCGTGGCGCAGTCGGGCGCGAGTGCAACAGTGGTGACGGCGCGGGCATCCTTCTTCAGCTGCCGACGGAATTCTTCGACGCGGTGACCGCGTTCGAGCTTCCACCACCCAACGCGATGGGTGAGAACACCTACGCAGCCGGAAACTGCTTTCTCCCGGTGGATCAGGAAGCACGTCGGCGCGCGGTAGTTCGGATACACCGGTACGCAGCGGCAGAAGGACTGCGGATTATCGGGTGGCGGGAGGTCCCAGTCGACCGTGACTGCGTCGGAACCGTTGCCGCGCAGTGCGCTCCGTACATCAGTCAATGTTTTGTGACGTGCGCCGAGCCAAGAGATCGCAGTGTGGGCGGAATTGCCTTGGACCGACGAGTGTTCGCGCTCAGGAGACAAGTCGAGCGAATTCATTCGGCCGATGATGCGGTGTATTTCCCCTCGTTGTCCGCCCGAACCATCGTGTACAAGGGCATGCTCACGCCGACGCAGTTACCCGGTTACTTCACCGACCTATGCGACGCCCGAATGCGAACTGCCTTGGCGGTCGTGCACAGCCGGTACTCCACGAACACTTTTCCGTCGTGGTCACTTGCTCAGCCGTATCGCTGCATCGCTCACAACGGCGAGATCAATACGATTGTGGGAAACAGGAATTGGATGCGCGCTCGCGAGCCGATGTTGCGGAGCGCACTTTTAGGTGGGGACATCGATCGCATGTTTCCGATCTGTACCCCGGGTGGATCCGACTCTTCGTCGTTCGACGAAGTGCTCGAGTTTCTGACGCTCGGGGGCCGCACTATGCAGCACGCCATCGCGATGATGATTCCCGGTGCCTGGGAGAACGATTCTTCGATGCCAGACGAGATGAGGGCCTTCTACCAATTTCACGCTTGCCTGATGGAACCATGGGACGGCCCGGCGTCGGTGACGTTCAGCGACGGCACTGTTGTCGGGGCGGTGTTGGATCGCAACGGTCTTCGCCCAGGGCGATGGTGGCGGATGAGGAACGGCCGTATCGTGTTGGCGAGTGAGAGCGGTGTGTTCGACGCTCCGACGTCCGAGGTGTTGGAGAAGGGGCGCCTCGAACCGGGTCGAATGTTCCTCGTCGACACCGCTCGCCGTGGCATCGTTTCCGATGCGGAGATCAAATCCGAACTCGCGAGCACAGCCCCCTACCGGGAATGGGTCGACGGGGGATTGGTCGATCTCGAGGAAATCCCCGAGTCGGCGCCTGCCCGAGGCGATCCGGCTCCGCTGTTGCAAAGGCAGCTGCTCTTCGGATACCAGGCAGAGGACTTGCAGGAAGTTCTCCTTCCAATGGCTCGCTCAGGATCGGAGCCGTTGGGATCGATGGGAGTCGACACACCTCTCGCCGTTCTCTCGGATCGGCCGAAGGTGTTGTACGACTACTTCGTCCAGCTCTTTGCTCAGGTGACGAACCCGCCTTTGGACGCGATTCGCGAGGAAGTCGTCACTACGCTTGGTGTCACCCTCGGCGCTGAGCAGAACTTGTTCGAAGCGTCGGCGCTGTCGTGCCGAAGGATTGTTCTCGATAAACCGGTGATCGGACCGAGGAAGATGGCGAAGGTCGCCGAACTATGCGGCGCAAGAACTCCGAGAAGCGCTGTCCTACGGGGAGGTTTCGATCCGAGAGGCAGTCTCGGCGAAGGCGTCGAGAGGCTTCGTGAGTCCGCCCGAACGGCCGCCGCAGCCGGAATCGAGATTCTGGTGATCTCGGACCGTGGATCGGGCCCTGAGCAGGCTCCCATTCCGTCATTGCTCGCAGTATCTGCCGTGCACCACGATCTGGTTCGGCATGGCCTGCGAACCAAGGTTTCCCTCGTCGTCGAGTCGGGTGACGCGCGCGAAGTTCATCACATCGCGCTGCTGATCGGCTACGGTGCGGCGGCTGTCCACCCCTATCTTGCTCTTGAATCGGTAGAAGCACTCAGCGAGCAAGACGAGCTTCCCGGGATAGATTCGAAAATGGCATCGGACAACTATCTGAGAGCGGCAAATTCCGGTGTGCTCAAAGTGATGTCGAAGATGGGAATCGCTACGGTTCACTCCTACACGGGCGCACAGGTATTCGAGGCAGTGGGCTTGGGCCGAGAATTGGTCGACGAATACTTCTGCAACACACGGAGCCGGATCGGCGGGATCGGTATCACCGAAGTCGCGCGAGAGGTTCTGATGCGTCACGCGGCCACGTATCGTACGGTGCAGCATCGTCAGTTGAGCAGCAGTGGAGAGTTCCGGTATCGCCGCGGTGGTGAATTGCATGTGTTCACACCCGAGTCCGTGTTCTTCCTTCAGCATGCGACCCGGACGGGGCGAAGTGAGATGTTTCGTCGCTACAGCGATGAAGTCGATCGACTGAGCGCGCAGGGCGGAACACTTCGGGGATTGTTTCGATTTCGGCGTGAGATTCGTCAGCTGATTCCCCTCGATCAGGTCGAACCCGTCGAGATGATTCTCGCTCGATTCAACACCGGTGCGATGAGCTACGGTTCCCTCTCTGCCGAGGCGCACGAGACGATGGCGGTTGCGATGAATGCTCTCGGCGGACGTTCGAACACCGGTGAGGGCGGAGAGTCACCGGAGCGGTTGCGTGACAACAAGCGTCGAAGCGCAGTCAAGCAGGTCGCGAGTGGTCGCTTCGGGGTGACCAGCGATTACCTGGTCAATGCCACTGACATTCAGATCAAGATGGCCCAGGGCGCCAAGCCCGGTGAAGGAGGGCAGCTTCCGGGGTCCAAGGTGTACCCGTGGATCGCGGAAACCCGGTACTCGACACCTGGAGTCGGCCTCATTTCTCCGCCCCCGCACCACGACATCTATTCGATCGAGGATCTCGCCCAATTGATCTACGACCTCAGATGCGCAAACGATCGTGCGCGGATACACGTGAAGTTGGTCAGCGCAGTCGGAGTCGGGACAGTTGCGGCAGGTGTGGCCAAAGCGCACGCCGACGTGGTGCTGATCTCCGGTCACGACGGCGGGACGGGCGCGGCGGCACTCTCGTCCATCCACCACGCTGGTACGCCCTGGGAGATCGGGCTGGCCGAAACTCAGCAGACCTTGGTGCTCAACGGGTTACGCGATCGGATCGTCGTCCAGTGTGACGGGGGTTTGCGCACGGCGCGGGACGTCGTCGTCGCCGCGTTGCTGGGGGCGCAGGAGTACGGGTTTTCCACGGCGCCACTGATCGCGGCCGGCTGCGTCATGATGCGGGTATGTCACCTCGACACCTGCCCCGTCGGAGTAGCGACGCAGAATCCCGAACTGCGAGAGCGATTCACCGGCCGGCCGGAGTACGTCGAGAACTTCTTTCGCTTCATCGCCGACGACGTACGACGTTTGTTGGCAGAACTGGGGTTTCGAAGTATCGACGACGCTCTGGGCCATGCAGACGTATTGGAAATGTCTCCGGCGGTGGCGCATTGGAAGAGTCGCACGTTGGACCTCTCACCACTCTTCGACGTTCCGGCCGCGCCGACCGGCGCGGCCTACCCGCCGTGTGTACCTGTTTCGAGCGAACTCGAACGCACCCTGATCGAGTGCGCCGCGAACTCGCTCGAGGACGCTCGACCCGTGCATATCGAACTGCCAGTACACAATACGGATCGGGCGGTGGGAACGAGGCTGGGCGCAGAGGTGACCAGACGCTACGGCGCCGTCGGGCTACCTCAAGGCACCATCGACGTCGTGCTCAGTGGAACGGCAGGCCAGTCACTCGGTGCGTTCCTGCCGCCCGGCATCTCGCTGGTCGTCGTCGGCGATGCAAACGACTACGTGGGGAAGGGGCTCTCCGGTGGACGAATCGCGCTTCGGCCGAGTGAGGACGCGCCCTTCGTAGCGGAGGATCAGGTGATTGCCGGCAATACGCTGCTGTACGGAGCTACGAGCGGTGCGCTCTATGCCAGGGGGCGTGTCGGGGAACGATTCGCGGTGCGCAACTCGGGCGCGGTCGCTGTGGTGGAAGGCGTCGGAGACCATGCGTGCGAGTACATGACCGGGGGTCGCGTCGTCATCATCGGCCCAACTGGTAGGAACCTTGCTGCGGGAATGTCGGGCGGAATTGCCTTCGTACTCGACGTGAAGGCAGAGAAGGTCAACGGCGACATGGTCGTTCTGGAGCGGCCTTCGGCGGAAGACTGCAGTCAGCTGGTCGAAATTCTCGGCGAGCATTTGGCTGCGACCGGCTCGCCGGTGGCGGCAAAACTTCTCGACGACTGGGTTGGCCAGAGTCCGAGATTCACCAAAGTTTTGCCTGTCGACTACCGGAAGGTCGTGGAAGAGAACGAACTGGTGGAACCGGCTCATGCCTGACGCACGCGGGTTCCTCAACGTGAAACGATCCGGCTCACCGACCAGATCGACCGATGTGCGTGTCGGCGACTGGGCGTCGGTATACGAGTCGCTGGATCCCGTCGTGCGAAATCGAGACGTATCTGCACAGGCCTCGCGTTGCATGGACTGCGCTGTGCCGTACTGCCATTCGGCCGACGTGGGGTGTCCGCTCGGCAATCTCATTCCGGAATGGAACGACCTGGTTCGGCGTGGACGGTGGTCCGAAGCCTCGGAGAATCTGCATTCCACCAACAATTTCCCCGAGTTCACCGGACATCTGTGCCCCGCACCGTGCGAAACGGCGTGCGTTCTCGCACTCGACGACGAGCACACGTCGGGGGGTGTCACCATCAAGCGCATCGAACAGGCAATCGTCGACAACGCCTGGGAGTCGGGTTGGTTGGGGCCGCAGGCACCGGTAGTTCACAGCGGAAACCGTGTTGCGGTTGTCGGGTCGGGACCGGCGGGACTGGCCGCGGCTCAACAACTGACACGAGCCGGACACAGTGTCACGGTGTTCGAGCGGAGCGATCGGATCGGGGGACTGCTTCGCTACGGAATTCCGGAATTCAAGTTGCCCAAGGCCCTCATCAACCGGCGGCTGGACCAACTGACCGCCGAGGGGACCAGATTCGTCACCGACTGCGCCGTCGGAGTGAACGTGAGCGCGCACGACCTCTCGACGGAATTCGAGGCGGTAGTCCTGGCGGTCGGGGCTGATCGTGCCAGAGACACCGACGTACCGGGTCGTAGTCTTCGCGGAATCCATCGTGCGATGACGTACCTGCGTGCGGCCAACCGCGAATGCGAGGGTGACGGTGCGTCGAGCATCTCGGCGCGAGGTAAGAACGTCGTGATCATCGGTGGCGGCGACACGGCCGCCGACTGCCTCGGCACGGTGCATCGCCAAGGCGCCCTCTCGGTGACGGAATTGGATTACCACGTCCCACCTCCGGCACGCCGCGATCGAGATCGCGACCCATGGCCGTTGTGGCCGCGGGTCCTACGCAGCTCGCCGGCAGACGAGGAGGGCAGTGACAAACGATTCCGATGGGCGGCGCAGGAATTTCTCGACGACGGTGGGGGTGCGGTCCGCGCAATCCGGATGGTTCCGGTAGCCGTGTCGCGGGGGACGAACGGACAACGGACCCTGGTGGAGACCGGCGACACGACGGATCTGGTGTGCGAGATGGTCCTGCTCGCTCTGGGTTTCGACGGCGTCGAAACCGCCCCACTGCTCACCGACCTTGATGTCGGCACCGATCCACTCGGCAGAATCGAGTGTGATGTCGGGTGGCAGACCCGGACACCCGGCGTATTCGTCTGCGGCGACGCGCATCGCGGGGCGTCGCTGGTGGTTTGGGCGATTGCCGAGGGACGGTCGGCCGCACGTGCCGTCGACATGTTTCTCACAGGCGAGTCGGCGCTTCCGGCTCCGGTTCATCCAAAGGCATTTCCGCTGTTCGTGAACTGACCAACTGAATCGAGTAAGTACAGAAAGTGCAGGTCGCAAATGCCGGATAGAAGTGCGGTGGGGTAGCGACTAGGCTCGAGCCGTGAACCGACGGACAAAAATTGTATGCACACTTGGACCTGCGACAGCTTCTGGCGACCGCATCCGTGAGCTCGTGGAGAGCGGCATGGACGTGGCGCGCCTCAACTTCAGCCACGGCGAGCATGCCGATCACGAAGAAAACTACATTCGCGTCCGCGCCGCGTCGGACGCCACCGGAAAGGCCGTCGGTGTTCTCGCCGACCTTCAGGGGCCCAAGATTCGCCTCGGCCGATTCAAGGACGAGCGGACCACCTGGGCCAACGGTGAAGAGGTTCGTATCACCGTCGACGACGTCGAGGGAACGCACGATCGCGTCGGGACCACGTACAAGGAATTGGCGCGCGACGCCAAGGCCGGCGATCGACTGCTGGTCGACGACGGAAAGGTCGGCCTGGTCGTCACGTCCATCGACGGCAACGACGTCGTCTGTCGGGTCACCGAAGGCGGTCCGGTCAGCAACAACAAGGGCCTCTCACTGCCCGGTATGAACGTCTCCGTTCCAGCCCTGTCGGGCAAGGACATCGCCGACCTCGAGTTCGCTCTCAAGCTGGGTGTCGACTTCATTGCACTGTCCTTCGTTCGCTCACCGGCGGACGTCGAATTGGTTCACGCCATCATGGATCGAGTCGGGCGCCGCGTTCCCGTCATCGCGAAGCTCGAGAAGCCCGAGGCCATCGACAATCTCGAAGCCATCGTGCTCGCGTTCGACGCCGTCATGGTCGCCCGCGGTGACCTCGGTGTCGAGTTGCCGCTCGAGCAGGTCCCGCTCGTTCAGAAGCGCGCAATCCAGATTGCTCGTGAGAACGCGAAGCCGGTCATCGTCGCGACGCAGATGCTCGAGTCGATGATCGAGAACTCACGTCCCACTCGCGCAGAGGCATCCGATGTCGCCAACGCCGTTCTCGACGGCGCCGACGCAGTCATGCTCTCGGGCGAGACTTCGGTGGGCAAGTACGTCATGGAAACCGTTCGCACCATGGCCCGCATCGTCGAGGCCGTCGAGAACGAATCAACCCGTGTCCCACCGTTGACCCACGTCCCGCGCACCAAGCGCGGAGTCATCTCGTACGCAGCACGCGACATCGGCGAACGTCTCGACGCCAAGGCCTTGGTTGCGTTCACTCAGTCCGGTGACACGGTGCGTCGACTGGCTCGTCTGCACACGCCGCTGCCGTTGCTCGCCTTCACACCGCTGCCTGCGGTGCGCAGTCAGCTGACGCTGACGTGGGGAACCGAGACGTTCCTGGTCGATGCGGTGGCCACCACTGACGAGATGGTGCGTCAGGTGGACAGTGCGTTGCTCTCCCTCGGGCGGTACGTCAAGGGAGACCTCGTGGTCATCGTTGCCGGATCCCCTCCGGGAACTGTCGGTTCCACCAACCTCATTCACGTCCACCGTATCGGCGAAGAGGACCACTGAGTGACCCACGCGAACGCGTCCACCGACCTCGGTACTCTTCTCGGTCTGTTGGATCTGGAGCAGATCGGTGACGACGCGTTCCGTGGATACCACCCGAAACAGGTAGGTTCGCGGACGTTCGGCGGTCAATTGGTGTCTCAGGCACTGATGGCCGCCGGACGGACTGTCGACGGTGATCGCCCCATCCATGCCGTGAACGCCCATTTCATTCGGGGCGGAGATGTGAAGGCGCCTATCGAGTACCGGGTGGAGCGTCATCGTGACGGGAGGGCATTCGCCAACCGTCAGGTGACTGCCTATCAGGGTGAGAACGAATTGTTCGTGATGCTCGCGGCGTTCCAGGACTCCGGCAAGGGGCTCGACCATGCTGTCGAGATCCCGGATGTTCCACTTCCGGAGTCGTTGCCTCCCATCGGCGATCATCTGGTGGGGTACGAGGAAAAACTGCCGCATTTCAGTGCGGCGCTCAAGCCGATCGACATGCGGTACGCCAACGATCCGGCGTGGATCCTCAAGGGCACCGGCGAGAAACTCAACCACAATCGGGTGTGGATGCGCCCCGACGGTGATCTGCCGGACGATTCGCTCATTCACGCTGCGACGCTGGCATATTCGTCCGACACCACCGTGCTCGATTCGATTCTGACCACTCATGGTTTGTCCTGGGGTCATGATCGTATCGTCGCGGCGACGGTCAATCATTCGATCTGGTTCCATCGCCCGTTCCGGTTCACCGACTGGGTTCTGTACGCCACCGAATCGCCGGTCGCCGCAGGTTCGCGCGGTCTGGCAACCGGACGGTACTTCTCGGTGGAAGGACTGCTGTTGGCGACGGTGGTCCAAGAAGGAATGATCAGGCATTTCCCGCGTAAAGGGGAATGAGATGCGGGCCCGAGACTGAACTCGGGCCCAGAATCAAGCAGACTTGCGATATTGCGGTGAGAGTTCGTCGGCGCGGTCCCACGGAGACCAGTCGACTTCGCGTCCATCGAGTTGGGCCGCAACAACTTCCAAGCCCGCGTGCCAGCCGGCAGCGTGGGCGTACGCGGACTCTTCGTCTTCCATCGTGTGGGTGAGGGTCAGCCAGCAGCCGCCGGTGCCGTCCGGTGCCAGTTCCCAATGCAGAGTATCTGCGTCCCAGAGGAATTCGAGAATTCGGTGCGGGTGGACGCTGATGACCGTCCCGCGCGTCACGTGATCTGCGGGCAGTCCGAATCGCTCGACTTGTTCCGGGGTCACCTTGAACAGCAGATCCGCGCCTGGAGTGAGATTGAAATCGACGTCCGCCGGGAACCAGGCGTCGAGGTACTCGCGTTCCGTTATCACTTTCCAGACCTTGTCCGGTGCGTGCGGAATTGCCAGTTGGAAGCTCAGTGACACCCGACCGTCATAGGTCAGGTTTATCTTGCCGTTGTCCATCGGTGCCTCCAATGCTTGGTGCCCGTGCGGTTGCCCCCATCGTGCCATCTAATTGCTTAGGATGGAATAACTGCAGGTCAGATCGTTACCTATTGATAGGTTATGTCGATTTGTCTCGTTTTGAGAGCGGCGTTCCGGATGCGTTTCGTGGCAGTGAGACAAACGCGCGGTACGCTGACCACGCACGACTGGCGCGGGTGGGAATTACCACCGGGGAGTGCACATCGCGAGGCATCGACCGCCTGGGTGCTTCACACATCTTGTGTGAAGGGGGATTCATGTCTACCGAAAATCTGTCTACCGAAAATCTGCCCAGCCAGAACGTGGCCGCTCGAATAATCAACGGACGCGCAATTGCCGATGCTGCGCTCGCGGACCTGTCAGTGCGCACGAGGCAGTTTCGTGATGAGACGGGGCACGTTCCTTGCCTGGCCGCCGTCATCGTGGGAGCGGACCCGGCCTCGAAGGCGTATGTACAGATGAAGGCCAAACGGTCTGTCGCCGTCGCAATGACGTCGCGGACGGTTGAACTCCCGGTGAGTACAACCACCGAAGAACTAGTCGACGTGCTGAGAGCGTTGTCGGCGGACCCTTCGATCGACGGCATACTGCTGCAACACCCGGTGCCAGGCCACATCGACGAACGGGTTGCGTTCGATGCCATCTCGGCCGACAAAGACGTTGACGGCGTTACCTCGGCAGCGTTCGCGGCAATGGCGTTGACCGGTGGGGGATTCGAATCATGTACACCGAGTGGCATCCTGCGCCTGCTCGACGCCACAGGCGTCGAACTCTCCGGGAAGCATGCTGTCGTGGTCGGCCGAAGCCCGATACTCGGATTGCCGATGGGAATGCTCCTCCTGCGTCGAGGCGCAACGGTGACGTACTGCCATTCGCGAACCGTCGACCTGGCCGCCCACGTCGCTTCGGCAGACGTCGCTATCGCGGCCGTCGGTGTTCCGGAACTGATCAAAGGGGCGTGGATCAAGCCTGGGGCAGTGGTGATCGATGCGGGGTACAACGAGGGCAACGTCGGAGACGTGGAGTACGCCGCTGCGCTCCCACATGCCGGTGCGATCACACCGGTGCCGGGTGGCGTCGGCCCCATGACGGTTGCCGTCCTGCTGGAACAAACACTGGCAGCAGCAGTTCGAGCAGCGGAAGTTCGGGCATGTAGTGAGAATCATGACAGTCGTGTTGGACCGGACCCAGCAATCGCCTCGGATCGATTGTGAGACCTCGGTTTCGAGACGGAGCATTCATCCGCCCCTCGATAACCGAATTACCGCGTCGAGCACCGCTGCGCTGGAATGGCTGAGCTGAGCGCGCAATTGGGTATTCGACAGTCAGCTGTCTGCCGTGGGGATGTCGATCATCAACTGGGACGGTGAATCGGATGTCGATACGGTGTATGCCGGACGGATGTCGACCGTGCCGACAAACGACTGCAGGATCGCACTGTTCCTGGCCGCACTGTCTATGCGCGTGATGTTTTCGCCCTCGTGAGATACGGAGTTGAGCGACGAATCCGATTGGACTCCCATCAGGTCGACTTGAAGTATCGATCGACTTCCGACGTCCACGACTGTGCTGTCACCCGCTCGGATTTGCTTCGCTGACGTATTCGGTTTTCCAGAACACTGATCCATTTCCGTCGAATCGGTAGGTGATTCGGGTGAAACCGTCGTGATCGGTCACTTCGATCTCGGTCACGTCGACGCGCGGATTCGGTGAAGGGATCTCCGTGTCGTTCGGGAACGGAGCAAGCGTGGAGATCTCGGTTGGTGGGGCATCGATCGGGGGAGTGCCGACCTGAAGGGTGCCTGTCTGTGTTGCAGCATCGAGGACGGTCTGGGTGGAAGATTCGCCGGCAGTGTTGGATTCGCCGGCAGTGTCGGATTGGTCGTCAGTCTGACACCCGGTGAGCAGCGCGAAAACAGATATGGCTCCGAGCAGAGCAATCAGGCGACGACCGTTCATGGATCGAATCTAACTGCGGTCGATCTGGGGTACAGCCGAATGCCGAAACCTTGCGGTACGGCCAACTGCGGCAGGTGGTGCCCTCGGTGAGACTCGAACTCACACTGGACGGGTTTTGAATCCGTTTCCTCTGCCAATTGGGATACGAGGGCTTGTTGCGATGACTACATTAGAAGATGCGATTTCAATGTCAAACACCGGTACCCTCTAATCGTTCGCGTCTCGTGTCGGGGCGGTTCGATGGAGGAGGATGGTGGCCATGAATTCGCCGCAGCCGCAAGGCAATCAGCTCGCACCCCGTCGTGTTGTCGTCGCTGAAGACGAGGCGTTGATCCGCATGGATCTGGTCGAGATGCTCCGCGAAGAGGGCTACGACGTCGTCGGTGAGGCCGGTGACGGGCAGGTTGCGGTGGAGTTGGCCGAGTCGCTCAAGCCTGATCTGGTCATCATGGACGTGAAGATGCCCAGGAGAGACGGCATCGACGCCGCTTCGGAGATTGCCGCCAAGCGGATCGCTCCTGTTGTCATTCTCACAGCGTTCAGTCAGCGCGAGTTGGTCGAGCGCGCACGCGATGCCGGCGCCATGGCTTACTTGGTCAAGCCGTTCTCGATCAGTGACCTCGTTCCCGCTGTCGAATTGGCGGTCAGTCGTTTCCGCGAGGTGACGGCGCTCGAGCGTGAGGTCGCTGATCTTTCCGACCGGCTCGAAGCACGCAAGCTGATCGAGCGAGCCAAGAGTGTTCTGATGGTTCGCCAAGCGCTCACCGAACCTGAGGCGTTCAAGTGGATTCAGCGCGCCGCGATGGATCGGCGCTCCACGATGAAGGCGGTCGCACAGGTCGTACTGGAAACTCTGGGCGGTGAACCGGACGCTTGAGCAAAGTGTCCGGGTTATCCGGCTGCACTGAGTGGCTGCGTCGACCGTCGAAACGTCGCGCAGCGCTACAGCCGTGTAAACACTGTGCGCCTTCAGATAACAGTCAGGTCACAGGGCTTTCTTGAAGGATCGCGAAACGGTTCCAAGGTCTAGCGTCTGATCCCACAGCGAGCGCCAGTTCGGGTGGCGCGAGCACCGGCTGATCTTAGGAGCGTGGGATGGCTAGACGAACACTTGTGCGTACTGCTGCAGTTCTCGGCGCGGCATCACTGGCACTTGCAGGCTGTAGCTCGGACAAGTCGGATGACTCGTCTTCGAGTGGCTCTACGTCCGGCGCTTCCGCCGCGACGACATCCGTCACGACTGATTGCACCCCGGAGCAGGCCAAGGCCGGCGCCACCCCGTCCACGGAAGCGCTGCGTATCGGTACGCTTCTTCCCGATACAGGCAGCTTGTCGTTCCTCGGGCCGCCGATGGTCGCGGGCACCCAGCTGGGAGTCAACGACGTCAATGCTGCCGGAGGCGTTCTCGGCCAACCGGTCCAGCTGATTCCCGGCGATTCGGGTGACACCACAACGGACACCGCCAACACCACCGTCGACCGCGAATTGGCTGCAGGCACTCAGGTCATCGTCGGCGCCGCGTCGTCTTCGGTTTCGCTCAAGGTGATCGACAAGATCGCCAGCGCAGGCGTCGTGATGTTCTCGCCTGCCAACACCTCGGACCAATTCGTCTGCTACCCCGACAAGGGCATGTACTTCCGCACCGCTCCGACGGACGTACTGCAGGCTCAGGCCGTCGCACAGCTCATTTCGGACGACGGTGGTCAGCGCGTAGCGATCATGGCCCTCAACGACCCGTACGGGACGGGTCTGGCGGACAACATCGAAAAGAATCTGATCGATTCGGGCGTCCCCTCCGATCAGATCGAGAAGATCATCTACGACCCGAACGCGCAGTCGTTCAACTCCGAAGTCGATCAAGTCAAGAACTTCAATCCGGATGCAGTGGCATTGGTGGGCTTCGAGGAGTCGGCGAAGATCATCACGCGTATGCACGAAGTGGGCATCGGCCCGTCGGACGGAATGGCGATGTACGGCGTCGACGGCAACATGGGTAACGCGCTCGGCGAATCCGTGGCGAAGCCGTTGCTCGACACCATGCAGGGAACCACGCCCCTGACGGACGTCGGAGCTGCCTTCCAGGATCGTCTGAAGGCTGTGAACCCCTCTCTGATCGACTTCAACTACGCCGGAGAGTCGTACGACGCGGTGGTGATCTCAGCGCTCGCTGCCGAGCAGGCGAAGTCGACGGCCGGTACCGACATCGCAGCCAACATCAACAGCGTCACCGAAGGCGGCACCAAGTGCACGTCCTACGTCGAGTGCCTGCCGTTGGTGAAGGCGGGAACCGACATCGACTACGACGGCATCACCGGTGAGTTGGACTTCAACGATTCGGGAGAACCGTCCATCGGTTCGTACGGAAAGCTCAAGTTCGGCCCTGAGAACACGCTGACCACAGAAGGATTCGTGGTGGTGGGCAAGTAAGCAGCCAACGAGAATGGGCCAGGGTCGAGAGACCCTGGCCCATTCTCGTGTCTGTCCTACTTCTCTTTGCTTCCGGCGAGCGTTCCCAAGTACAACTCGATCACCTTGGGGTCGTTCATCAGATTGGCGCCGGTGTCGGTGTACGCGTTCTTACCCTGATCGAGTACGTAGCCGCGGTCGCAGATCTGAAGGCAGCGGCGCGCGTTCTGCTCGACCATGATGACCGAGACACCCGCAGCATTGATCTTCTTGCAGCGGATGAACACCTCGTCCTGGAACATGGGGGACAGGCCCGCGGACGGTTCGTCGAGCAGCAGCACCGACGGATCCATCATCAGGGCCCGGCCCATCGCGACCATCTGGCGTTCGCCGCCGGAGAGTGCGCCGGCCTTCACCTTTCGCCGTTCACTCAGAAGAGGGAACAGTTCACTCACGAAGGCGAATCGTTCCGCGAATGCCTTGGGACGCAGATAAATGCCCATTTCGAGGTTTTCTTCGATGGTCAGAGTCTGAAAGACGTTCTGTGTCTGAGGGACGTACCCGACTCCCTTCTGAACGAGGACGTGAGCGGGCGCAGACGTGATGTTGTCCTCGCGTAGGGTGACCGACCCTTCGCGTACCGGTATCAGTCCGAACAGTGATTTCAGGAGTGTCGATTTGCCTGCGCCGTTCGGTCCGATGATCCCGACGATTTCCCCTTCCTTCAGGAAGAAGTTGCATTCACGCAGGATGTTGACGCCGGGAATGTAGCCCGCGACGAGGCTGTCGGCGCGGAGTAGGGCACCTGCCGACAGTCGCTGATGCTCCTCGGCCGTCGCGGCGAACTCTGCAGGCGTCAGTGAACGTGTGTGGTTCTCGCTCATGGCTTCTCGTGCCTTCCGCGCGGTTCCTCGGGACTCGATTCCAGCGTCGCGGCGAGATCGGCCGGAAGGCTGTCGACGTCGGGTTCCGACAGGTCCCCGCCCGACTCGAGGGTTTCGACCTCGGCTTCAGCCAGGGCGGCGGCCAGAACGGCCGTCTCGCCCACCGGATTTCCGTTGTCGTCGAACTCGAGGGCCTGGTCATGGTGGCTGCCCAGATATGCGTCGACGACGGCTGTGTTGGACGAGAGTTCGTCCGGGGTGGATTCGGCGATGACGCTGCCCTGCGCCATGACCACCACCCAATCGCTGATATCCCGGATCACGTCCATGTCGTGTTCGACGAACACGACCGTCATTCCGTCGTCGCGCAATGATTTGATGTGTCCGAGCAGGCTTTGCGTCAGAGCAGGATTGACCCCCGCCATCGGTTCGTCGAGCATCACCACCGAGGGCGAGGTCATGAGTGCGCGAGCCATTTCGAGCAGTTTGCGCTGCCCACCGGAGAGTGAACCGGCGAGGTCGTCTGCCTTGGTGTCGAGTTTGAATCGTGCGAGGAGTTCGTTGGCGCGTTCGGTGATCTCGCGTTCCTGGCCTTTCCAGATCCACGGAACGAGGGATGCAAAAATGCGTTCACCACGTTGGCCGGTGGCACCGAGACGTACGTTGTCCAGCACGGTGAGTTTGGAGAGCGCCTTGGTCAACTGGAACGTCCGTACCACTCCTTTCCTGGCTACCTGGTGGGGATACATGCGGCCCAGCGATTGACCGTCCATCGACCACGTACCGGTGTCCGGCCGGTCGAAACCGGTGAGGAGGTTGAAGAGCGTCGTTTTTCCGGCACCGTTCGGACCGATCAGACCCGTGATGCACCCTCGTTGAATCTCGAGGTGATCGACGTCGACGGCTTTGAGACCGCCGAACGTCCGCGAGACATTGTCAGCGACCAACACCGGGTCGGGTTTCGCCGATCCGGGAAGGTGAGGAACGTCGGCAAAGATCTGTGCTCTGGTATCGGCGTCAAGCATTGAGTTGCACCTCCCGCTTGTTACCCAGTATTCCCTGCGGTCTGAAGACCATCAGGAGAGCAATCATCAATCCGAGCAGGACATATCTGGTGGCCCCGACTTGCTGTTCCGTGAGTGAAAGCAGCGGATTTTCGCCGGAGATCGCCTGACGCAGCAAGGCATCAGGGATGGCGAGGAGGAACCAGAACAACATTGCGCCGACCACCGGGCCGAATACCGTTGCCGCCCCGCCCAGAATCAGTGCGCCGAACGCGAAGAACGTCTGCGCGGTCGAGTAGAAGTCCGGGTTGATGGACTTGGTCTGCAAAGCGTTGAACACACCGGCCAGACCACCGATCACGCCGCCGAGAACCAGCGCCTGCATCTTGTACACGAAGACGTTCTTGCCCAACGATCGCGCTGCGTCCTCGTCTTCGCGAACCGCCTTGAGGACGCGCCCCCACGGACTGTGCGTCAACAAGTAGACAAATCCGCACAAGATCAAGACCAGCGTCCACCCCACGACCATCGACCAGAGGTCGTCTCCGTAGAACTTCACGCCGAGAAACGAGTACTGCTTGGCCGAGTCGAAGGGGCTCAGTGCGGTGAACGGGTCTGCGAAACCGAACAGGCCATTGGTGGAACCGGTCACCGAATCCGACGCGGTCGAGCGGAAGATCAGACGCAGGATCTCCGAAGCGGCGATGGTCACGATGGCGAGATAGTCGGCGCGCAGACGCAGCGTCGGGATACCGAGCACGAGCGCGAGGAGCCCGGCTGCGGTAAGTCCGACGAGGATGCCGAGCCACAACGGCTGGTCGTAGGTCACGGTCATGATGCCGACGCCGTAGCCGCCGAGGAGGGCAAAACCGATCTGACCGAAGTTGAGCAGTCCGGCGTAGCCGAAGTGCAGGTTCAGCCCGATTGCCAGCAGTGCGTAGAAGATTGCCGACGGCCCGATCAACTGGGCGAAGGAAACCTGGAAAGCTCCCATGATGTCCATGTTCGTCACCCGATCCTTTGTCTGGATCCGAGGATGCCCTGGGGGCGAACCACGAGGATCACGATCAAGACGAGAAGTCCGCCGATGTATTTGAGATCGGGGTTGATGATGAGCGTCGAGAGTTGGACCAGAAGTCCCACGATGACGCAGCCGAGTAGCGCCCCGTACGCGGTTCCCAGACCACCGAGGGTGATTCCGGCGAACATGAGCAGCAACAGTTTGAAGCCCATTTCCCACTGGACGCGTCCGCCGAGTTCGGAGATACCGAACAGCACACCGCCTAGGGCGGCCAGTCCGCCGCCGAGACCCCAGACGAACATGATCACGCGCTCGACGTTGATACCGGACGAAGCGGCGAGATCACGATTGTCGGAGACGGCACGCATGGCCTTTCCGATGCGAGTCTTCTGCAGAAGCAGTGCGACGCCGACCAGGACGACAAGACTGACGATCATGACTATCGCGTTGGCGTCGGTCAGTGCGATCGGGCCCCAGTTCTTCTCGACCTGGCCCTGGTAGTCGTGGAACGGTTCGGCGCGGTCGGAGAAGAAGATCAGGATCAAGTAGCGCAATGAAATCGCGAGACCGATCGAGACCACCAATTGCGCGATCAACCCGGTCTTGCGCTTACGCAGTGGTTTCCAGACGATTCCGTTGGTCAGCAGGCCGATGCCGATGCCGACGAAGATCGCGAGGATCGTGGCGGGAATCAGCGGAACGCCGAAGGACGTGTTGATCACCCAGGCAGCAACGGCTCCTAACGTCACCATCTCGCCGTGAGCGAAGTTGGTCAGGCCAGTGGTGCCGTAGATCAGGCTCAAACCCACACCGGCGATCGCGATCACGAGGCCGAACCGCAGACCGTCGACCGTCGTGCGGATCAGCTTCTCGCCGAAGCTGACATTCGAGGCGGTACGTACCTCGCCGAACGAGAAGATCACGGTGTTCGCGCGGCCGGCCACCACCTCGCGTTCGACAGCGGCTTGCACACTGACCCCGTCGGGAAGTGTGTCGGCAACGATCTCGAAGGTGTAGGTGCCCGGTGCCACGGCCAGTTCCCAACGGCCGTTCGATGCCGATTCTCCGGTGGCGACTTCCGTACCGGAAGAATCGAGCGCACGGACGGTGACGCCCTCGAGGCGTGTGCCGCCGTTGTTGAGATTGCCGCTGACGGGGACAGCGTTGTCGGGAACCGGTGCTGTCGGTGTTGCGGATGCTGTCGGGGTCGGCGGTGTAGGGGAAGTGGTCGGTTCCTGAGCCGAAGCAGTTCCGGCCAGGCTGAGTAATGCGAAGAACGTCAGTAATGCAAAGGCCAGTAGTCGGCTGAGTGTCGCGAGGGTCTGCCGTTTCACTACGGGTGGGGCCACGTACGTCCTCCGAGCGGGTCGGGAATAGCGCGTCTGGACAAAGGTGCCGCGCAGCACAGGGATTGTTTCGTTGCTGCGATTTCCGGACTCTAACGGCTCCGTTCGCTTCAGATGGGGTTCTGAGATTTCCGGGATGTTTCGGTTCCGTATCGAAGGCCGAAGGCTGCATCAATTGTCCGATTCTTGTGTCTGTTCCTGCGTAAACAACGGCGAAGGCGTCGATGTCGGTCGCGATCCCTAGACTGATGAACCGTGAGCCCCGCAACCACAACTCGGTCCAGCACGTCCACCGCTTCAGCCGGCACCACCGGCAAGGCGGACGATCGCCCTCTTCTGATGCTTCTCGACGGGCATTCGTTGGCATTTCGCGCCTTCTATGCGCTGCCTGCAGAGAACTTCAAGACACACAGTGGGCAGGCCACCAACGCGGTGTACGGCTTCACGTCGATGTTGATCAACCTTCTTCGTGACGAGCAGCCCACCCACTTGGCCGCGGCTTTCGACGTGTCGCGTCAGACGTTTCGCGCCGACCTGTTCCCCGAATACAAGGCGCAGCGCGCGAAGGCTCCGGACGAATTCAAGGGCCAGATCGACATCACCAAGGACGTTCTCGGCGCGCTGGGCATCCCGGTCATGGCCGAGGAAGGTTTCGAGGCCGACGACGTGATTGCCACGTTGACCACGCAGGCGGAGGCACTCGGATACCGGGTTCTCGTCGTGACCGGCGACCGCGACTCGCTGCAGCTGGTGACCGACAACGTCACTGTGCTCTACCCGAAGAAGGGTGTCTCGGAGCTCACCCGATTCACGCCGACGGCCGTCGAGGAGAAGTACAGCCTCACTCCGTCGCAGTATCCGGATTTTGCTGCCCTGCGCGGCGACCCGAGTGACAACCTCCCCGGTATCCCCGGCGTCGGCGAGAAAACCGCTACCAAGTGGATCCGTGAGTACGGTGACCTGCAGGGACTGGTAGACAACGTGGACAAGGTCCGCGGCAAGGTGGGCGACTCACTACGAGAGAACCTCGCAAACGTCCTGCTCAATCGTCAGCTCACCGAGATGGTTCGCGACGTTCCGTTGCCGTACACGCCCGAGCAGTTGGTGTTGGCCCCGTGGGACCGCGAGAAGATTCATGCGTTGTTCGACGATCTCGAGTTCAAGGTTCTCCGCGATCGACTGTTCGCGACCCTGTCGTCGTCCGAGCCCGAAGCAGAGGAAGGGTTCGAGGTCAGCGGCGACGCACTTGCCCCGGGTGCGGTTGCCGCGTGGCTCGACGCCCACGCGCGAACCGGTGAGCGTCACGGCGTCACGGTGCTCGGAACCAGAACTCCGTTTGCCGGCGACGTCACTGCACTTGCGATCGCGGCCTCCGACGGTGAATGTGCATACATCGCGGCGTCGACGGCAACACCGGAAGACGAAGTAGCTCTCGGTGATTGGCTCGCCGATGCATCGCAGCCGAAGGCGCTGCACGAAGCCAAGTGGGCGATCCATGCTCTGTGTGGGCGTGGTTGGACGCTCGGTGGACTGACCAGCGACACTGCTCTGGCCGCATATCTCGTCCGGCCGGGCCAGCGCAGCTTCAATCTCGACGACCTCTCGCTCCGCTACCTCAAGCGTGAACTGCGCGCCGAAACATCCGGCCAGGAACAGCTTTCACTGCTCGACGACACCGAACAGCTCGATGCCGAAGCAGCCGAGACCGCGATGCTCAGCGCTCAGGCCGTTCTCGACTTGGCAGCTGCACTGGACACCGAGTTGGAGTCGATCGAGTCCAAGTCGCTCCTCTCCGACATGGAACTGCCGTTGACGATCGAGCTCGCACAGATCGAGGCCACCGGCATTGCCGTCGACAGCGCGCATCTGCACGATCTTCAGAGCCGTTTCGCCTCCCAGGTCGCCGACGCCGCAAACTCCGCGTACGAGGTGATCGACAAGCAGATCAACCTGGGTTCGCCGAAGCAGCTGCAGGTGGTCTTGTTCGAAGAACTCGACATGCCCAAGACGAAGAAGACGAAGACGGGCTACACCACCGACGCCGAGGCGTTGCAGGGTCTGTTCGACAAGACAGGACACCCGTTCCTCGAACACCTTCTCGCGCACCGTGATGCGACGCGTATGAAGGTGACCGTCGACGGTCTTCTCAAGGCCGTGGCCGAAGACGGACGCATTCACACGACGTTCAACCAGACGGTTGCCGCGACCGGACGTCTGTCGTCGACCGATCCGAACTTGCAGAACATCCCGGTGCGAAACGACGCGGGGCGCGAGATTCGCGACGGATTCGTAGTCGGGCAGGGGTTCGACGTTCTGCTCACTGCCGACTACAGCCAGATCGAAATGCGCATCATGGCGCACGTGTCAGGCGACGAGGGGCTGATCGAGGCATTCAAGACCGGTGAGGACCTGCACAGCTTTGTCGGCTCGCGCGCATTCGGTGTACCGATCGAAGAGGTAACTCCTGAACTGCGTCGCCGGGTCAAGGCGATGTCCTACGGTCTGGCCTACGGGCTCAGTGCTTACGGATTGGCGTCGCAGTTGAAGATTTCGACCGAAGAAGCGAAGCAGCAGATGGATGCGTACTTCGCTCGTTTCGGCGGCGTGCGGGATTACCTCCACGCGGTGGTCGAGCAGGCACGTAAGGACGGCTACACCTCGACGCTCTACGGTCGTCGTCGCTACCTGCCGGACCTCAACAGCGACAACCGTCAGCGTCGTGAGGTGGCAGAACGGGCTGCCCTGAATGCGCCGATCCAGGGCACCGCAGCCGACATCATCAAGGTCGCGATGATCAATGTTCAGAAGGCTCTCGCCGACGCCGGATTGAAGTCGCGCATGCTGCTGCAGGTGCACGACGAATTGGTGCTCGAAGTGGTCGCCTCCGAGTTGGAGGAAGTCACCGCACTGGTCAAGGACAAGATGGCCACAGCCATCGAGTTGTCGGTACCCCTGGACGTTTCGGTGGGAACCGGTCGAAGCTGGGACAGCGCGGCTCACTGAGTCGGCGCCAAGGCAGCCTGGCTACGAAAAGAGCGCGCTCCGAATCGAATTCGATTCGGAGCGCGCTCGCTTTCGCTATTCAGCTGAAGCGGTTTGCTCTGCGATCTGCTTGCGGACCTCGTCCATGTCGAGTGCCTTGACCTGAGTGACGAGCTCTTCGAGCTGAGCGGCGGGAAGAGCGCCGGCCTGGTTGAACACGAGTACGCCTTCGCGGAAGGCCATGATCGTGGGGATGGAGCGGATGTTCGCGGCCGCTGCGATTCCCTGCTCGGCCTCGGTGTCGACCTTGGCGTGAACGACGTCGGCGTGCTTCTCCGAAGACGCTTCGAACGTCGGTGCGAACTGGCGGCACGGGCCGCACCAGGAGGCCCAGAAGTCCACGAGGACGACGTCGCTGCCGTTGATCGTTTCGTCGAAGTTCTGCTGGGTGAGTGTCTGGGTGGCCACAGGGGTCCTTTCCATTGTGCGGGCTGTTGGTGTGTGCAACGCCCCGGAACCGCTGATTCTTCCCTGAGCCGATTTCAGCTTGCGTTCTCGGTCGCCCGAAACGTCCGGCGGTAGGCCTGGGGCGTGGTGCAGCGAAGCCGGATGAAGTGCTGGCGAAGCACGGCGCCGCCGCCGAAACCGACGCGTTCCGCGATGACATCGACGGAGAGGTCCGAATTCTCCAGGAGTTGCTGGGCGGCCAGTACTCGCTGATCGCTGAGCCAGCGGGCGGGAGTTGTTCCCGTTTCCGCTTGGAAACGGCGGGCAAATGTGCGAGCGGACATGTTCGCTCGGGCCGCGACCATTCCGACAGTGAGGTCGAGGGCGAGATTCTCCGTCATCCAGTCGAGGAGTGGGGCAAGGGTTGCACTCGGCGTCGAGGTGAGGGGAGTGGCGACGTACTGGGCCTGCCCACCGTCACGGTGGGGTGGCACCACCATCCTTCTCGCGATGCCGTTGGCGACACGAGAACCCTGTTCCTTTCGCACGATGTGCAGGCACAGATCGATTCCTGCCGCGGTGCCTGCGCTGGTGAACACCGGATCTTCGTCCACGTACAACACGTCCGGATCGACCTTGGCTTCCGGATACGTCTGGGCAAGCCTCTCTGCGTGCCGCCAATGCGTCGTGCATCGCCTTCCGTCCAGTAGTCCAGCCGCGCCGAGGACAAACGCTCCGGTGCACAGGCTCGCCACCTTGGCGCCCCGGGCTACGGCCTCGTTGAGTTTCACCAGCAGGGGATCGACACTCGAGTCGGGACTCGGTGAGCACATGTACGCGTCGCCGGCGTCGTAGGTTCCGCCGGCGGAAACGACGATGAGGTCGGCGTCGTCGAGAGAATCGAGGTTGTACGGAACATCGATGTTGTAACCGAACCGCGTTCGGATCGGGCCCGGAACTGCGGCGATCAGCGAGAAGTCGTACGTGGGGAGGCCGTCGTCGGATCGGTCGAAGCCGAAGACTTCACATGCCACGCCGAGTTCGAACGCCTCGGTCATCGGCATCAGTGGGACCACCACTTTCGCGAGCATCTTTCGAGTGTGACAGAAAAACGGGAAAGTGGCAGAAAATCGTCCAAGTCTGGCTTTTCTGCCACTACTGCCACGTGGGACATTCCGTCAGGCTGGACACATGGCAATCATCGTCGTCAGCCTCTTGGTCCTACTGGTCCTGAACGTACTAGCTCTTGCCGGCCGAACGCCCGACACTCGTCACGACGTCAGTCCGCACGGAGACTTCACCCTTTGAGGGCAAGTCTGGCCTTTCAATACACCGCAGCTGCGGTGGTGTGGGGAGCCAGTTTCCTCTTCATGAAGATCGGGCTCGAAGGTCTGTCCTTCACGCAGGTAGTTCTGTGGCGCTTGGTCTTCGGTGCGCTCGCGCTGGTTCTCGTGTCAGCGGTCAACCGGATCGGCCTACCGAGGGAATTTCGTGTCTGGAAGCACCTGGCTTTTCTCGCAGCGACGCAATGCATCGTTCCGTGGGTGCTGTTCAGTTGGGCGGAGCAAAACATGTCCTCGGGACTCGCGAGCATCTACAACGCCACCACGCCACTGATGACTATGGCTGTCTCCCTTGCCTTTCTGCCGGGGGAGACGCTGACGCGATACAAGTCGCTGGGGTTGCTTCTCGGATTCGGTGGGGTGCTGATCGTGTTGGCGCCGTGGAATCTCGGCGTTGGCGGAAGTGTGAGTGCTCAGGTCGCTTGCCTGGGAGCGACTGCGTCGTACGGGATTTCGTTTGTCTACCTCAGGCGTTTCGTGCTTCCTCTCGGCGTCGACACTCGTACGGTCGCGCTTGTGCAGATCAGTATCGGTGCTTTCGTGATGGTTCTGGCCTCTCCGGTCGTCGCAAACACGCCGATGCACCTCACGCCGGCAGTTGTCCTGTCGATGATCGCTCTGGGCGCACTGGGGACCGGGCTCGCATTCATCTGGAACACCAATGTCGTTCAGGGGTGGGGGCCGACTGCGGCGTCCACCGTCACTTATCTCAGTCCAGTGGTGGGCGTCGCTCTCGGCGCAATAGTCTTGGACGAAAGCGTTGGCTGGAATCAGCCGGTTGGTGCGCTGGCGGTGATCGCGGGAATCTTGGTGACCCGACGTGCAACCCGCTCTGTCACACCGGCGGTGTCAGTAACCATTCCGTCTTCTGTTCGCCGTCCCAGCGCCTGATCCCGCCGCTGCGCCCGTGAATCACGTCGGTGCCGAGCAGGGCGATGGCTTCACCCAGACGTGCAGGTTCGACGCGTCGGGCGAGCGTCACGTGAGGCGTCCACGCGCCGGGCTCGACGTGGGCGGGAAGTGCCGTCGAGCCAACCGTTGACTCGCCTATTTCTCGGTGCAGGTGAAGGAGTGCACGCGAAGGAACAACCGAGCGCGCCAAGACCATCTGCTTGCCGCCGAACACGACGTAGCCACCCAGCCGGACCTCGAAGTCCGGGGCCGAGAAGCGCCGCACCAACAGTTCGTCGATCTCCGCGGGGATCTCACGGGCGACGAACAGCGTGATGTGCGGACGGTTGGACGGGCTGTGATGAGAGGCCTGACTCGGTAATCCGGCGTCGGCGAGTAGCTGCCATTGTGCTCGCACTGCCGACTCACTCACCGGATCGAGGAGCAATTCCACCGACTGGACCATGGTGAGCAATGATTGCCTGATGACAGGTGCGAGCGCAATCGGTACTCCGGCCATGCGGCTGGGACTCATGCACGGCGACGGAATCGGCCACGAAATCGTCCCGGCGACACGGCAGATCGTGGATGCGGCGCTGTCATCGGTTCACGCTCCGCCCGTCGAGTGGGTCGAGCTTCCGCTCGGGAGTACGGCCATCGACACTCACGGCACGCCAATTCCCGACGAAACCATCGATGGGTTGGGGCAGCTGCAAGGCTGGATCCTCGGACCCCATGACAGCGCGTCGTATCCCGAGAGGTTTCGCGGACAACTCACCCCCGGCGGCGTCATCCGGAAAAAGTTCGAGTTGTTCGCGAACATCCGACCGGCAGCAGCGTTCCCCGGCGTCAAGGCGATGGTCCCCGACATGGATCTGGTGATCGTCCGCGAGAACACCGAGGGGTTGTACGCGGATCGGAACATGGCAGTCGGCAGCGGCGAATTCATGCCGACGCCAGACATCGCCCTGGCCGTCGGTGTGTTCACCCGCGCTGCATGCGAACGGATCGCACGCACTGCCTTCGCGTTGGCGTCGCGTCGGCGCAATCACGTCACGATCGTCCACAAGGCCAACGTCCTGACACTGACCACCGGCCTCTTCCGCGACGCCTGCCGAACCGTCGCCGCGGAGTACCCCCACGTAGTCGTCGACGACGAGCACGTCGACGCGATGGCGGCGCACCTCGTTCGACGCGGCGGAGACTTCGACGTCGTGGTGACCGAAAACATGTTCGGCGACATTTTGTCGGATCTGGCGGGCGAGCTGTCCGGTTCACTCGGAACCGCGCCGTCGATCAACGCTTCCGAGACGCAGGTCATGGCTCAGGCTGCGCACGGAGCAGCACCCGACATTGCCGGTAAGAACCGGGCGAACCCGACGGCACTGTTCCTCTCGAGTGCGATGATGCTCGACTGGCTCGGTGATGCGCGCGGAGATCGCTTGTTGTCTGCGGCGGCACGCCGCATTTCAGACGCGGTTCGTACGACCATCGCGTCGGGTATCGCGACCGCCGACCTCGGCGGTTTGGCATCGACCAGCGAATTTTCCGAAGTCGTGTACGCACACACTCTGCGTCGCTGATTCTTGTACGACAGGCCGGAATCTTGCGAAGTCGGCGACGGTGGAACTCCTGCCGTAACCTACCGTTCGACTGAATTTCGGATGGACGTTGCAAGTGCGGCGATCGACGAGTGGAGAGCAGAGTCGTGGTCGATGAAAACGCACGGGCACCAAGGCCACGTGGCGTGGGTTATGGCTCGAGCAGTGGCGGGCGTATCCGCACCAACGTGGTGCGAGTCCTGTTGGTGGGCTTGATCGTCGCACTGTGCGGCGGATGTGTCACCAACAACGAGGGTCTCGTTCCGGAAGGGCCGCCACTTGATGTCCAGAAGGTGCCCGAGATCGCCGCTCTTCTGCCGTCCAAGGTCACGGATTCGGGCAAGCTGCAGGTCGGCGTCAACATTCCGTACGCGCCAAACGAATTCAAGGACGCGGACGGCAACATCGTCGGTTTCGACGTCGACCTGATGAATGCCGTTGCCGCCGTTCTCGGTGTCGAAGCTGTCTTCAACCAAGCCGACTTCGACAAGATCATCCCCGCTATCCAGTCGGGAAGCTACGACCTCGGCATGTCTTCGTTCACCGACTCCAAGGAACGCGAGAAGACGGTCGACTTCGTCACGTACTACAGCGCAGGTATCCAGTGGGCGCAACGGCCGGACAAGCCAGTCGATCCGAACAACGCATGCGGGCTTCGGGTGGCGGTGCAGACCACGACCACCGAGGACATCGACGAGGTGCCTGCCAAGAGCGAGGCATGCGTGGCCGAGGGCAAGCCCCCGATCGACAAGATCAAGTACGACAGCCAGGACGACGCGGCCAACGCGCTCATCCTCGGTCGAGTCGACGCGCTGTCCGCTGATTCGCCAGTGACCGGCTATGCGATCAAACGGAGCAAGGGCCGGATGGAAGCTGCGGGAGAACCGTTTGATTCGGCGCCGTACGGCTGGCCGATCGTGAAGGGTTCCGCCCTTGGGCCCGCTCTGCAGCAGGCAATGCAGTACCTGATCGACAACGGCGTCTATCAACAGATCGCGCAGACCTGGAGTGTCGAGGCCGGCGTCATCGAAGTATCCAAGATCAACGGCGCGGAAAGCTGATGAACATGACAACAACTGAGACCGGCGATCCGGTGCCGATCAAGGCGATTCCACTACGCAGACCTGGTCGTTGGATTGCCGCGGTCGTCGTCGTGGTCCTCTTCGGACTGTTCGTTTACGGCGCGGCGACCAACGAAGCCTTTGCATGGGGGACTTACGGTCAGTATCTGTTCGACAAACGGATCTCCGCTGGTGCGTGGACAACGATCCAGCTGACGGTGCTGGCAATGGTGATCGCGATCGTCCTCGGTGTGATTTTGGCAGTCATGCGACTTTCTCCCAACCCGGTGCTTCGCGCCGCGGCCTGGGGCTATCTGTGGATCTTTCGAGGAACCCCTGTCTACGTGCAGTTGGTCTTCTGGGGCCTGTTCCCGTCGATCTACAAGAGCATCGATCTCGGTATTCCCTTCGTACATCAGTTTGCGCACATCAATCTCCAGGACTTGCAGGCAGCGTTTCTGTTTGCGGTGATCGGTTTGGCACTGAACGAGGCTGCATACATGGCCGAGATCGTCCGTGCCGGCGTGAGTTCGGTCAACGAGGGCCAGACCGAAGCATCTGTTGCATTGGGTATGACGTGGAGTCAGACGATGCGCCGAACCGTACTACCGCAGGCGATGCGCGTCATCATTCCGCCGACCGGTAACGAAGTCATCAGCATGCTCAAGACCACCTCGCTCGTGACGGCGGTCCCTTACAGCTTCGAGTTGTACGGTCGAGCGCGCGATATCTCGGGCGCCAACTTCGAGCCGATTCCCCTGTTGATGGTGGCGGCAACGTGGTACCTCGCGATCACGAGTCTGCTCATGATCGGGCAGTACTACGTCGAGCGTCACTATTCGAAGGGCGCAACCCGAGCACTGACCACACGCCAGCTTCAGGCACTGGCCGACGCGCAAGGAAAAGCTACGGTAGTGGAAACGCTTCCGGATACCCCCGGAGGAGAACGCAAATGACACCCATGGTGAAAGCAGACCGAGTTTGTAAGAACTTCGGCGCACTGGAGGTTCTGAAAGGGATTTCGCTCGAAATCGACCCTGGCCAGGTCCTCTGCCTGGTCGGTCCGTCCGGGTCGGGCAAGTCGACGTTCTTGCGCTGCATCAATCACCTCGAGCAGGTCAACGCCGGCCGACTGTACGTCGACGGCGACCTGGTGGGTTACTCGGAGAAGAACGGCAAACTGTACGAACTCCACCCGCGAGCAGCGGCCAAACAACGCCGCGACATCGGGATGGTGTTTCAGCACTTCAACCTGTTCCCGCACCGCACCGCTCTCGAGAACATCATCGAAGCGCCGACGCAGGTGAAGCGCGTCAGTAAGAAGAAGGCTGTCGAACGAGCGAAGGACCTCCTCGATCAGGTCGGGTTGAGCGCCAAAGCCAACGCCTACCCGGCCCAGTTGTCGGGTGGTCAGCAGCAAAGAGTTGCCATCGCCCGCGCTCTCGCGATGGACCCGAAGCTCATGCTGTTCGACGAGCCGACGTCCGCGCTCGACCCCGAACTCGTCGGTGAAGTTCTCACTGTGATGAAGCAATTGGCCAAAGAAGGCATGACGATGGTGGTCGTCACCCACGAGATGGGTTTCGCCCGCGAGGTCGCAGATCAGTTGGTGTTCATGGACGGGGGAGTTGTGGTCGAGGCAGGCGAGCCCCGGGAACTCCTGGCCAATCCGCAGCACGATCGGACCAAGGCGTTCCTGTCGAAGCTGCTGTAGCCGTCAGGGTTTGACGGCGCTGAAAATTGCAGTGCCCGGAAAGAGTTGGCCGCGCAGGGGACTCCACTGTCCCCATTCGCGGTCCAACCACTCCGGCCATTCGGGCTCGATGATGTCGCGCACCTGAAGTCCGGCCGCGACGATCTCACGAACCCGGTCGCCGATGGTGCGGTGATGCTCGACGTAGGTGGGGACTCCGTTGTCATCGACCTCGACATACGGGGTGCGGTCGAAGTAGGGGAGGGTCGCGGTCAAGCCCTTCGGCCCGGGATCGTCGGGGAAGATCCATCGGATCGGATGGTTGACGGCAAAGACCCACGATCCGCCGGGACGCAGAACCCGGGCGACTTCGTTCATCACTCGCTGCGAATCGGCAACGAACGGGACGGCGCCGAACGCAGAACAGACGATGTCGAAACTCTCGTCGGCAAATGGCAGGAGTTCCGCACTTGCCTGAATCAACGGGACTGCCGGTCCGCCGGCATTCATCGCGTCCTGCCCGCGGGCGAGCATCCCCATCGAGATGTCGAGACCGACGGCCCGAGCACCGTGTCCGGCGAGCCATCGGGCACACGGCGCCGAGCCGCAACCCACTTCCAATATGTCTTTGTCGACTATGTCGCCGAGTAAGTGGTGATCGCCCTCGTGCAGCCCTTCGGGGCACCAGACGAATTCACCTTCCGCGCTGTTCACGCCCAGAAACTCGCCGTGGGTTCGGTGGTAATCGTCGGCGTCGGCGTCCCACCACGCACGGCTGGCACGGTCGCTGGCACTGGAATCGACACGGACCCGGCCGACACCGCTGGTGCCGAGAATGGAATTGGCGGCGGCATGGCGCTCGTCAGACATGAACAACACAGTAGAACGGGCGATGCGGGCGCAGGGTACCCGGGTTTGCCCGGCAAGATAGCCGACGCGTAGTCTTACTCACGCGAGTGTCTGTCATCCGACCGATTGTCTATACGGGATCTTTACCAAGGTCTCGGAATCAGTTGGACCGAGGGAGCTCGCGGTGCGCTTCCGTGGTGTGGGATGTGATCCGGTATTCGGTTGTTCGTTATTGATGCAGCTGGGTACTTCGATCTAGTACTTCACAAAAGTACTTCCAACATTTGTACGCCACAGTTGCGCATCTCGTCCGACAAAATCCATCAACCGACCACAACTCGTCCGGAGCAATTCAACATATGCCCTCCACAACCGTCACCTCGCCGCAGGTTGCCATTAACGACATTGGCTCCGCCGAGGACTTCCTCGCCGCCATCGATGCCACGATCAAGTACTTCAACGATGGTGACATCGTCGAAGGAACCATCGTCAAGGTCGACCGCGACGAGGTTCTGCTCGACATCGGTTACAAGACCGAAGGTGTCATCCCTTCTCGTGAGCTCTCCATCAAGCACGACGTCGACCCCAACGAGGTCGTCTCCGTGGGAGATGCGGTCGAGGCTCTCGTCCTCACCAAGGAGGACAAAGAAGGTCGACTGATCCTGTCGAAGAAGCGCGCTCAGTACGAGCGTGCCTGGGGCACCATCGAGGAGCTCAAGGAGAAGGACGAGGCCGTCAAGGGCACCGTCATCGAGGTCGTCAAGGGCGGCCTCATCCTTGACATCGGTCTTCGTGGCTTCCTCCCCGCTTCGCTCGTCGAAATGCGTCGCGTCCGCGACCTCCAGCCGTACGTCGGCAAGGAGATCGAGGCCAAGATCATCGAGCTCGACAAGAACCGCAACAACGTGGTCCTGTCGCGCCGCGCATGGCTCGAGCAGACTCAGTCCGAGGTTCGCAGCGAATTCCTGCACCAGCTCCAGAAGGGCCAGGTCCGCAAGGGCGTCGTGTCCTCCATCGTCAACTTCGGTGCATTCGTGGACCTGGGCGGCGTAGACGGTCTGGTTCACGTTTCCGAGCTGTCTTGGAAGCACATCGATCACCCGTCCGAGGTTGTCGAGGTCGGCACCGAGGTCACCGTCGAGGTTCTCGACGTCGACCTGGACCGCGAGCGCGTCTCCCTGTCGCTCAAGGCAACGCAGGAAGATCCGTGGCGTCAGTTCGCCCGCACGCACGCCATCGGCCAGATCGTGCCCGGCAAGGTCACGAAGCTGGTTCCGTTCGGTGCATTCGTGCGCGTCGAAGAGGGAATCGAAGGCCTCGTTCACATCTCGGAGCTCGCTGAGCGCCACGTCGAGGTTCCGGACCAGGTTGTCGGCGTCGGCGACGATGCACTCGTCAAGGTCATCGACATCGACCTCGAGCGTCGTCGTATCTCGCTGTCGCTGAAGCAGGCCAACGAGGATTACAACGCCGAGTTCGATCCGTCCAAGTACGGCATGGCCGACTCGTACGACGAGCAGGGCAACTACATCTTCCCCGAGGGCTTCGATCCCGAGACCAACGAATGGCTCGAGGGCTTCGACAAGCAGCGCGAAGAGTGGGAGAACCGCTACGCCGAGGCTGAGCGTCGTCACAAGATGCACACCACTCAGATGGAGAAGACCGCTGCAGACGAGGCCGCTGAGGCTGCCACCGCTGCTGCCGGCTACTCCTCGGAGACGGCTGCTGCAGACGATGCTGAGGCTCCGGCTGCTGCCGGCTCCGCTCCGGCAGAGTCCGCTGGTGGATCGCTTGCCAGCGATGCGCAGCTCGCCGCACTTCGCGAGAAGCTGTCGGGCAACGCATAAGGATTACCGCTTGATCTGATCAAGCGAGATCTTTGAAGAACCCCGCCCCTGCACTTGCAGCGGCGGGGTTCTTTTCTCGGTCAGGTACCACTGGCGCGCGAAGAACTCAGTGAGTGAACACAGAAATGACCGGCACCGTAGGGTTGCCGGTCATTTTGTACTTCGTGAAAAAACTCAGTTTGCGGGAGCAGGCACCCAGTAGGTGGCGGTCGCTTCGGCTGTGCGCTTACGCATCGATGCGAAGCTGTGTCGGCCTTGGCTCACGAGCATCGTGAACCACGTACGACGGTGCTCTGCCAGGGCAAAAGCAACTTCGGGAAACTCTATGCAGTGCACGCCGTTCGGCATTCCGAGGCGGTGCTGACCGTGATGGTCGCGATCTGCTCGCATGGCGTCCACTTTCTCGAGAAGGTGCAGGTACAGGTGCGTTCGCTAGAACATAACCGCACGGTCACCGAAATTGTGGTATTTGAGCCTCGAACGCCTCGGCGTGTTCGATCGGTAGGCGTGTCTCAATCTCTCGGGCGCGGAGATGAGAGACTGTCGAGTGTGTTGAGAGTAGGCCTCACTGGAGGCATCGGAGCCGGTAAGTCGACAGTGTCGAAAATCCTCAGCGAACTGGGAGCCGTCATCGTCGATGCCGACCTGATCGCCCGAGAAGTGGTCGAGCCCGGTACTCCTGGCCTTGCCGCTCTGGTCGATGCATTCGGCGACGGGATTCTGTCGGAGGACGGCAGCCTCAACCGCCCCGCGCTGGCCTCGTTGGCGTTTGCCGACGACACGTCACGCGGAACTCTCAATGGCATCCTTCACCCACTTATCGGTGCGCGGACGATGGAGCAGATCTCGTCTGCACCGTCGGATGCAGTGCTCGTTCAAGACATTCCGCTGTTGGTCGAGGGTTCGATGGCGCCGGCGTTCAACCTGGTCGTCATCGTCTACGTCGACGAGGAGGAACGAGTTCGACGCTTGGTGGGCTCACGCGGCATGCCGGAATCCGACGCTCGTGCGCGCATCGCAGCGCAGGCACATGACGATCAGCGTCGTGCGGTTGCCGACGTGTGGCTCGACAACAGCGGAGAGCCGGGTTCACTCGACGACGTGGTCCGCGACCTGTGGGCGAATCGACTTGTACCTTTCGAGAAGAACCTCCGCGAGCGCACGGTAGTACGTGCACTGCCGGAGCTGGCTCCAGCTGACCCGTCGTGGCCGGCACAGGCCGAACGGATCATCGGCCGGTTGTCGCTGGCGTCCGGCGACCGCGCGCGCCGTATCGATCACATCGGATCGACCGCGGTGCCTGGTCTCGATGCCAAGGACGTGATCGACATTCAGATCACTGTCGAGCACCTCGGCGTTGCCGACGACCTCGCGGAAGATCTGGCCGCTGCCGGGTTCCCCCGGATCGAGCACATCGCCGCCGACGACCCGAAACCGTCGTACCTCGGTGGTGAAACCGATCCGGCGGTGTGGGCAAAGCGGATTCACGGCAGTGCCGATCCAGGGCGCCGCGCGAATATTCACATTCGGGTGGACGGTTGGCCCGGTCAGCAGTTCGCGATCCTCTTCCGCGACTGGCTTCGCGCCGATGCGTCGGCGCGTGCCGAGTATGCCGAACTCAAGGTCAAGGCAGCCGAGAGTGCCGCAGGCATCGACGACTACGCCGCTGCGATCGACGCCTACCTGGGCGTCAAGACGCCGTGGTTCGACGCCGCTTTCCACCGGGCGTGGGAGTGGGCCGAGAAATCAGGCTGGTCCCTCTAACTGCTCAGCGCCACGTGACCGGCATGCCCACCGAGGTGAGCCAGGCGTCGAGATCGTGACCGTGGGCGGCGATGCCGTCGATAGCGCGGGCCGCGTTCAGCATCGCGCGCTCTGACGTCTTCGGGTCGAGAATCCCGGCGGTGTTCGCCTCGAGCAATTCGTCGACGTCGAGCAATTCGATGCTGTGTCCGGTCTGCACGATCAGGTCGAGGTAGTGGTCCTCGGAGGTCCAGACGTGCTCGCCGCGGATGAAGTCGCCGATGTCGACATAGAAATCCCAGTCGCGGACATGCTCTGGTGTGAAGTGGAAAATCGATGCTCGAATTCCGAGTTCGGGAATGATCCAGGACTCCAGGTAGTGAAACCGGGGATGGTCGGCGTGGCGCGCCATGTACAGCCCCCACGGTTCTTCGCGGTAGTGCTCGACCGGGCGAACGAAACCCTTGGGATCGACGTTGGTGCGAGCTGCGATGTCGAAGGTTTCGACCTTCGGCCGGTGAATGTGGGGACGTTCCTCGCTCATGGTCGAAGAACCTACCGCCGAACTGCATTTTCGGCTGAACGCGGACGAGCAGGCATTGTGTCGGTGGGTGCGCCTACCCTGGTTTCATGGCGTTTGCTTCCGAACATCCCGTGGTCGCGCATTCCGAGTTTCGGCCGGTTGGTGACATCGAGCGCTCAGACGCGCGCTTCGAGGTCGTCAGCCCGTACGAACCGGCAGGCGATCAGCCGGCAGCTATCGCCGAGCTTGAAAAACGGATCAATGAGGGAGAGAAGGACGTTGTCCTCCTCGGTGCGACCGGTACCGGTAAGTCCGCGACAACAGCGTGGTTGATCGAAAAGCTGCAGCGCCCGGCTTTGGTGATGGCTCCGAACAAGACCTTGGCGGCTCAGCTCGCGAACGAGCTTCGGGAAATGCTTCCCAACAACGCGGTCGAGTACTTCGTCTCGTACTACGACTACTACCAACCCGAGGCGTACATCGCCCAGACGGACACTTACATCGAGAAGGATTCGTCGGTCAATGACGACGTCGAGCGGCTTCGCCACTCGGCAACGTCCAGCCTTCTGTCACGACGGGATGTGGTCGTGGTGGCCTCGGTGTCGTGCATCTACGGCCTCGGTACACCGCAGTCGTATCTCGATCGCTCGATTCAGCTCGACGTCGGTGTCGAGGTACCGCGCGACGCGTTCCTCCGTCTGCTCGTCGACGTTCAGTACAACCGCAACGACATGGCGTTCACGCGAGGTTCGTTCCGCGTGCGCGGCGACACGGTCGAGATCATTCCTTCCTACGAAGAGCTGGCGGTCCGCATCGAATTCTTCGGTGACGAGATCGAGGCGCTGTACTACCTACATCCACTGACCGGGGACATCGTTCGCCAGGTCGACACGGTTCGCATCTTCCCGGCGACGCACTACGTCGCCGGCCCTGAACGCATGGAGCGTGCAGCCAAGGACATCGAGGCGGAACTGGAAGAGCGGCTCGCGGAACTCGAGGGCAAGGGCAAGCTTCTCGAAGCTCAGCGTCTGCGCATGCGAACGCAGTACGACCTAGAGATGATCAAGCAGGTCGGATTCTGCTCCGGCATCGAGAACTACTCGCGCCACATCGACGGCCGTGGCCCCGGAACTGCCCCCGCAACTTTGATCGACTATTTCCCCGAAGATTTCCTGCTGGTCATCGACGAGTCACACGTGACCGTTCCGCAGATCGGCGCCATGTACGAGGGCGATATGTCGCGCAAGCGCAACCTGGTCGAATTCGGATTCCGGCTACCGTCGGCAACCGATAACCGCCCTCTGACTTGGGAAGAATTCAGTAAGCGGATCGGTCAGACCGTCTACCTGTCGGCGACACCCGGTAAGTACGAGTTGGGTCAGTCCGGCGGTGAGTTCGTCGAGCAGGTGATTCGCCCGACCGGATTGATCGATCCCGAGGTCATCGTCAAACCCACCAAGGGGCAGATCGACGATCTCGTTCACGAGATCCGTGAGCGTGCCGAACGTGACGAGCGTGTGCTGGTCACGACGTTGACCAAGAAGATGTCGGAAGACCTGACCGACTACCTTCTCGAACTCGGAATTCGCGTCCGGTATCTGCACTCGGATATCGATACGCTCCGGCGAGTCGAGCTGCTCCGGCAGCTCCGCCTGGGCGAGTACGACGTGTTGGTCGGCATCAACCTCCTGCGTGAGGGACTCGACCTCCCCGAGGTGTCGCTGGTCGCGATCCTCGATGCCGACAAGGAAGGCTTCCTCCGTAGCTCCACCAGCCTCATTCAGACGATCGGTCGAGCGGCTCGAAATGTGTCCGGTCAAGTGCACATGTATGCGGACAAGATCACCGCATCCATGGCGCAGGCCATCGAGGAAACCGAGCGGCGGCGCGAGAAGCAGGTCGCCTACAACGAGAAGATGGGCGTCGACCCACAACCGCTACGCAAGAAGATCGCGGACATTCTCGATCAGGTGTACGAGGAGGCAGAGGACACTGCGGCGTCCGTGGACGTCGGTGGTTCGGGCCGCAATGCGACGCGTGGTCGGCGTGCGCAGGGTGAGGCCGGTCGTGCGGTCAGTGCCGGTGTGTACGAGGGGCGCGACACCAAATCGATGCCTCGGGCCGAATTGGCAGATCTGGTCAAGGAACTCACCGATCAGATGATGAACGCTGCACGCGACCTTCAGTTCGAGTTGGCTGGGCGATTGCGAGACGAAATCTCGGATTTGAAGAAGGAGCTCCGAGGGATGGACGCCGCGGGTCTCAAGTAGGTCGCCTCGCGTGGGTTCGTGCTCTCGACCGCTACGGTTTGAGGTATGGATGCACAGACTGCAGGCAAGACCGCGCGGACTCTCGAACTTCTCCACTCGTTGGCGTACTTCGTCCCGGAGACGGAGAAGGAGCTTGTCGGCGTCGGGTTGGAGCCCGGCCGAATGGTGTACTTCGCAGGGCGATCAGCACCGCTCGGCGCTCCACCGGCGACTGTCGTCACGGCCACCTTCTTCAACTTCAATCCCGAACTGATCGCCAGCGTCATCCCACGTGCCTGGGAATTGGCAAGGCCCACAGAGGTTGTCGCCGCGCGGTATCGGGCAATTGACGCGGCGTACGTCCGCCTGTTCGGTGCGGACGTGACAGGATCGGCAGACATGGCCGAGGCCGCCGAACTCGTGTCGATCGCGGCTCAGAACATCCCCGGAGTGGACGGCCGCCCCCTGTATGCGGGTTGGGCGTCGCTCGACTGGCCGACCGAACCGCACCTGCGTTTCTGGCACGCGCTGACACTGCTGCGTGAGTATCGCGGCGACGGCCACATTGCGGCTCTTCAGACCGCGGGATTGAACGGCCTGGACGCGTTGATCACGCACACCGCGACGGGAATCGGGTTTCAGCGCAAGTTCGCGCAGACTCGCCGCGGATGGTCGCAGGAACAGTGGGACGAGGCCGTCGAGAGTTTGAAGGACCGCGAACTGCTGGATCGTTCGTCCGGTGCACTGACCGAGGACGGGCAGGAACTGCGTGACGTCGTCGAAGACCTGACGGACGACCTCGCTTCGGCTCCGTGGGATGCGCTGGGTGAGGAGGGTGCCAAGCGGTTGCTGGAATTGGCGACGCCGTGGCGTACCGCCCTGGTCGAGCAGGAAGTTTTTCCGGCGGCGCTGTTCGGGCCCCGCTTCGGCAAACTTCGCTGAGTGGTCACCGCCGCACAAATGTGTCTGTGACGAAGAATCACATTCACTGCGGGCTTGTGGCGTGTACTGCAAATAACACTATCCGCGGCACAATCCCGCTAATGTCAGCGCAGCGGTTGTCGAGCGGGCGCAACAGCGTTGCGCTCGGTGCCGGCCGTACCGTCCGTCCCGTAACCATGGAGGAATGAATGAGTGCCTACCGGACCGTTGTCGTAGGAACCGATGGCTCCGAGTCGTCACTGAAGGCAGTCGACAGGGCTGCCGCCATTGCCAGTGGCTCGGACGCTCAGCTCGTCATCGCGTGTGCGTACTACCCGGCTGATCCCAAGGACGTGAGCGCTGCCGCTGATGCGTTGGGTAACGAGGCCTACCAGGTCACCGGTTCCGCTCCGACCTACGAGATCCTTCGCACCGCTCGTGAGCGCGCACATGCCCAGGGTGCAAAGGATGTTGTCGAGCGCGCTATCGTCGGCGCTCCCGTCGAATCGCTTCTCGCTTTGCTCGACGAGGTCAAGGGCGACTTGCTGGTCGTCGGAAATCGCGGACTGAACACACTGACCGGGCGTCTGCTCGGATCGGTGCCTTCCGATGCGGCGCGCAAGGCGACATCCGATGTCCTGATCGTGCACACCGTTCGCTGACCTACCGGCAGTAGTCGGCCTCGGCCGCATCGACGAACACTTCAGCCAGCTGATCGGCGCTGGGGGGCGTTGTCGATGCGGCCGAGTCGTTTCCGGTGGTGACCATCGGTTCGCTCGCGCCGTTCAGCGATACCGTCCGCAGATTCGCGATGATCATCGCTCGATCCGTGCCGGCCGCGAGCTGCTGGCAGACACCGTCACCGAGCGCCTGCAACATGTCGTCGGAAAAGGCTGGCTTGACCCCGGTAGATGCAAGCGCCGCCCGCAGCCGTTCTGCATCGTCTACCGGTTTTTCGGTCGGTGCGGCAGCAACGGCAGCGATGTCGTCGCTGCCTGCAGCAGCCGTTGAACTCGAATCATCCTCTGAACAACCGGCTGTCACCGCCGCAAGCATCCCGACACCGATCACCACGCGAGCGATCTTGCGGAAGGGTGCGGCGGAACTTGCGGGCAGGCCAAGCACGAGGGGTCATTCCTTCAGTCGTCGACACAAATTGGGGTGACACCACGATTCGTGGTGTCACGCACGAACCTACTCCGTGAGGCTCACGAATCGAAGGCCAACTCTGCTGCCGCGACGCCGTCGAGAACCGCGGGGAGCGACTCGACGTGAATGATGCCGAGCCTCTGGGTAGCGCGGGTCAACGCGACGTAGAGGTCGTTCATTCCGCGTGGTGACTCGTCGAGAATGTCGGCAGGTTCGACGATCAACACGGTGTCGAACTCGAGTCCCTTGACGTCCTTGACCGACAGGACACTTACGGTCTCACTCGCAATGCCCGCCAGATCGGCAACGACCTCGGAACCGGCGATCACTGCGGTGATACCGGGATGCGACTCGGACTCGATGCAACGGCGCACGGTCGATTCCAATTCTTCGGCCGTGGTCTTGAGTGCCCACGGCGCGAATCCGCTGTCGCGTACCGACCGGGGCACGGATTGCTCCGGGTCGATCTCTTCGAGCACACGGTGCGCGACATCCATGATCTCCGAGGGAGTTCGGTAGTTGACGGTCAGTTCGGTGAGCTTCCAGCGCTTGGCGACGTAAGGCTCGAGAATCTTCTGCCAGGACGAGGTTCCCGCGGGATCACCGGTCTGAGCTGTATCGCCGACCAACGTCATCCAGCGATTCGGTATGCGCCGCATCAGCATTCGCCACGCCATTTCGGAGAGCTCTTGGGCTTCGTCGACGATCACGTGACCGTAGGTCCAGGTTCGGTCGCCGGCAGCGCGTTCTGCCGTGGTCTGGCGCTGGCCCTGATCGTGGCGCTTGGCGAGTTGGCTGGCGTCGATCAAGTCGTACGCCATCAAGATCTCGGGGTCCATCTCGTCTTCGAGATCCTGTGGTGCAGAGCCGGTGAGGATGTCGAGGGCGCCCTGGGCGTCGGCGATCTGCGCGCGCCATTCACGTTGTGCGCGTTCGCGTTCGGCGGCATCGTCGACTCCGAGGATCTCGGCCAGTTCATCGAGGAGGGGAGCGTCTGCCGCACTGAAACCCGGTCCGACGCTCTGCAGAAGCTCGTCGCGTTGGGCGTCGTCGAGTTGCGGCGCTGCCTTGGCCAACCTCGCCGGAGAGGTCCACAGTTCCGCGAGGATTTGCTGCGGCGACAATTCAGGCCACAGCTTTCCGATGGCGGACATGATGTCCGCGTCCTCACGCATCTCGTCGCGAATGTCGGCGATGTCGTCGCGACTGAGGAGTGAGCCGCCGTCGACGAGGTTGCCGCCGATGAGTTCGGCCATCTGCAGTGCCAACGCCTCGATGACTGCTGCCACGAAGATCGGGCGCGCCAGGTTGTGTGGGCGACGCGACGACCGAGCACGTCCGCGAGCCTTCGTGACAGTCTTGCGATCCAGCTTCAAGTCGTACGTGTCGAATCGAAGGGTGATCGGCTTCGACGGGACTTCCTGCCGATCCCGGACGGCGTTCTTGAGTACGTCGAGGATCGCGAGGGAACCCTTGATCTCACCGGCGGCGAGGGAATCCGTACGAGTCGCACGCACTCCGGGGTACAGGTCCCCGATCGTCGAGAGCAGAACTCCGGTCTCACCGAGTGAAGGAAGGACCTGGCTGATGTAGTCGAGGAACGTCGCGTTCGGCCCGATGATGAGAACACCGGCCTTGGCCAGTTGCTGGCGGTAGGTGTAGAGCAGGAACGCGGCACGGTGAAGGGCGACTGCGGTTTTGCCGGTACCAGGACCGCCCTGGACCACCAGAACGCTTTTGTGCTCGGAGCGGATGATGGCATCCTGCTCACTCTGAATGGTCTCGACGATGTCGTTCATCTGACCCGTACGCGCTGCGTTCAGAGCGTCCAGGAGTGCGCTCTCACCGGCGACGCCGCCGGCTTCGGTCACCACGCCGGCGGCTCGGGCAGCGTCGAGGTCCAGGTATTCGTCGTTGATTCCGGTGACTGTTCGGCTCCGACTGCGGATATGGCGTCGTCGTTTCACGCCCTCAGGTGCCGCGGGCGTCGCCAGATAGAACGGGCGTGCCATCGGAGCTCGCCAGTCGAGCAGTAGCGTTTCGTAGTCGTTGTCGGTGTCCAGAATTCCGAGTCGGCCGACGTAGCGTCGCTCGTCGTCGAAGTCGATGCGTCCGAAACACATTCCGTTCTCGGCTGCGTCGTACTTGGCGAGATCCTCGGTGTACATGGCATTGAAGGATTCGCGTTCACTGCGTGCTTGCGGGGTTCCGCCGGTCTCGAGGAGGACCGTGCTCAAGCGAGTTTGGGCATACTTTCGAAGATCGTCGAGACGGGAGTACAACATCGTCACGTACTGCTGCTCGAGCTCTTGCTCGTTCAGTGACGGGTCCGCGTCGGGCAAAGGATCTCCTAGGCTTGATGAGAAATTCACGCGCTGCAAAAGCGCCAAGACAGTCTAGTTCCCCCAGATGAACTGCCGCATAGATACAGGTCAGGCCACCCGAAGGTGGCCTGACCGTGTTTTTCGGTGCACTCAGTGCGTCAATTCGTCCTTCTTGGCGCGAGCCTTTTCGAGCGCCTTCTCGGCGCGCTTTCGGGCACGCTTACCCAGCACCTCGGTCTGCTCCGACGCCGTTTCGGCCCACTCGTTGCTCTTTTCGAGCGCGAGTTCGGCGAACTCGGAGCTGCGCTTGCTCGCCAGCTCTGCCAGTTCGGCGCTGCGCTCACGTGCGGTCTCGGCCAGTTCGGAGCCGCGCTTCTGCGCGACTTCGAGGATGTCCGGGCCGCGTTCTTTGGCGACCTCTCCGAATTCAGCGGCACGCTTGCTCGCGATCTCCGCGAACTCGGAGCTGCGCTCCTTGGCAAGTTCGAGCCAATCCGTGCCGTGCGCCTTCGCGGTTTCGGCAAGTTCGGAACCGCGTTCGGACGCCACCGACAGAGCGTGTTCGACGCGATCGCTCGTGTGATCGGTCTGCGATGCGACCAACGGAAGTGCCGCGGCGATAGACGCCTGAGCCTTCTTCGCGGCGCGGCGGCCACGCCAGCCGAGCGACGGCTTGCCCTCGGTGTCGACGGACGCGATCATCAGTCCGCCGAGCAGGCTGACGTTCTTGATGAAGTTGGTTCGCTGCATCGCTCGCAGTGACGGATCAGTTTCGTTCCAGAAGTCGTGACCGGCAAGCGTGGTCGGTACCAGGCTCCCCGCGAGGACCAACGACGCGAGACGCGGCGCCTTGCCGGTGGCCAGCAGGGCGCCGCCACCGATCTGGACGGCTGCGTTGATCTTGACGAGTGTTTCCGGATCAGCAGGCACCTTCTGCGTCACTGCTCCTGGCAGCGTCTCGACGGATTTGTCGATCAGCGGTGACGCTTTGGCTGCTCGCTGAGTGGGGTTGCGCAAAGCATCGATTCCCCCGGCGATGAAGATCGTGGAAAGCAGTGGACGAGCAATTCGACGTACCAGCATGTTTCAAGCCTCCCGATGTAGGTTCGTTTTCCACCCTAGCGATCTCACAAGGAATTGGTCCGGTTCGGCGATCCCGCGACGCCTGACCCGGTTGACGGATTCCTGGTCGCCGAAGCGCGCTGTACTGCGTCGATGACTTCTCCACCGATCCGGACACACCGTTCTGAAGTATCCGTTACCGCGTATCCGCATACGGCGTGTTCGAAGGTGTCACACAATGCGCACCGTTCGAGCACGATGGTGTTGTGACCACGAAGGTATCGCTGAGCCGACGCCGTCCGTGGTCTTCGATTTGGGTGCGGTGCCAGCTGCGACTCCAGGGGCGTGGGCCGCTCGAGTTGATGCGATCAACGCCGAAGCGTTGCGCTGTTTTGTCATCGATTGGAACGACGATCCCAACTTTGTCGTCCTGGACTGGCAGCATCCGGGCTACACCTTCGACGCGGAGGCGCATGCTGCCGCGAAAGAGTTGGCGGAGTGGCGTGTCCCGATCTATCCGAACGGCGACTACTACATATTCAGTCGTGACGACTTCACGGAAGGGACCTTCGGCCATCCGTGGGAACGCACGCTGTGTGTGTTCGGGGAACGGATGGTCGAAGGACTTGGCCGGACTCTGTCGACCTGGCTTCCGTGACTTCGCGTCGACGGTGAACAGGTCGATAGTCAGGAAGTCGGTTAGCGGGGTCCAGTACGGAACAGGTGAAACGTCACCAACCGCGCTCGCGCCATTCCGCCAGGTGCGGGCGCTCGGTACCCAGCGTCGTGTCCTTGCCGTGCCCGGGGTAGACGACAGTCGCGTCGTCGTACCTTCCGAACAACTTGTTTTCCACGTCGTCGAGCAGGGAAGTGAACTTCTCGGGGTCGGCGGTCTTTCCGACGCCTCCGGGGAAGAGTGAGTCGCCGGTGAAGAGGTGAACCTGCCCATTCGGTTCGGTCAGAGCCAACGCAATGGAACCGGGCGTGTGGCCGGACAGGTGAATGACGTCGAGGCTCAGATTGCCAACTGTCACCTTGTCGCCGTCTTCGAGGAGTACGTCCGGGGTGACGGGAAGGACCTCCGCGTCGAGAGGATGAGCCGCGGTCGGCACCTTGGTGGCAGCGTGGACGTCCTGCAGAGCCAACCAGTGATCACCGTGTTGGTGGGTGGTGACGATGGAATCGAAAACAGGTGCTTCCTGTTCGATGAGCGCAATGATCTTCTCGGCCTCGTTGGCCGCATCGATCAGGAGAGATTTCCCGGTCGCGGAACAGACAACGAGGTAAGTGTTGTTGTCCATGGGGCCGACCGACATCTTCGTGATGACGGCACGGTCGACTGTGCGCCGCTGAGGGGCAGAATCGGGGGAGACCTGACCGGTGTAGGAGTCGTCGATCACGATGGGCTGATTCGTCATGAAACGCAGGCTACCTTCGAATAGGGGCAGGTAGAGCGATGGGCTCGCCTGGTGAGAAAAACGTGTCGGTGGCTCGGCCTACGATGACGATCGCTCGAGGACTCGCGTTTGCGAGGCCACTCGAGACTTCTCCGGGGGGACGGCCCCGGACGATTGACAATGAAGGGAATTGGTGTGGCGGATCGCCTGATCGTGCGGGGTGCGCGTGAGCACAATCTGCGAGGAGTCGATCTCGACCTCCCGCGAGACAGCCTGATCGTCTTCACCGGGTTGTCCGGCTCCGGCAAGTCCAGCCTCGCGTTCGACACGATCTTTGCCGAAGGTCAGCGCCGCTACGTCGAGTCACTCTCGGCATACGCGCGTCAGTTCCTCGGTCAGATGGACAAGCCCGATGTCGATTTCATCGAGGGATTGTCGCCGGCGGTGTCCATCGACCAGAAGTCGACCAACCGCAACCCCCGTTCGACGGTGGGCACGATCACCGAGGTCTACGACTACCTCCGGCTCCTTTATGCCCGCGCAGGTTCGGCGCACTGCCCGGTCTGTGGTGAGAAGATCGCACGTCAGACCCCGCAGCAGATCGTCGACCAGGTGCTCGAGATGGAGGAGGGCATCAAGTTCCAGGTCCTCGCACCAGTGGTCCGTACTCGTAAGGGCGAGTTCGTCGATCTCTTCGATCAGCTCAACACCCAGGGCTACTCGCGTGTGCGCGTCGACGGAGTCGTCCATTCGCTGGCCGATCCGCCGAAGCTCAAGAAGCAGGAAAAGCACGACATCGAAGTAGTGGTCGACCGATTGCAGGTCAAGGCGAGCTCGAAGCAGCGCCTGACCGACTCGGTCGAGACCGCACTTCGATTGGCCGAAGGCATCGTGGTCCTCGACTTCGTCGACCGTGAAGAAAATGCACCTGATCGTGAGCGTCGTTTCTCAGAGAAGCTGGCCTGCCCGAATGGCCACGCACTCGCGATCGACGATCTCGAACCGCGCTCGTTCTCCTTCAACTCGCCCTACGGCGCCTGCCCGGAATGCACCGGCCTCGGTATCCGCAAGGAGGTCGACCCGGATCTGGTGGTTCCGGACCCTGATCTGAGCCTCGAAGACGGAGCTATCGCACCGTGGTCGATGGGCCAGAGTTCCGAGTACTTCGGACGCCTGCTGTCCGGCCTCGGCGACATCCTCGGTTTCGACATGAAGACGCCGTGGAACAAGTTGCCGGCGAAGGCCCGCAAAGCCATCCTCGAAGGCAGTGAGGAGCAGGTGCACGTCCGGTACAAGAATCGGTACGGCCGTACCCGTTCTTACTACGCGGAGTTCGAAGGTGTGATGCCCTTCCTGCATCGCCGCCTCGAGCAGACCGAATCCGATCAGATGAAGGAACGCTACGACGGGTACATGCGCGACACCCCGTGCCCGGCGTGTGGTGGTGCTCGCCTGCGCCCCGAAATCCTGTCGGTAACTATCGCGGCGGGAGACTTCGGCAGTAAGTCCATCGCCGAGGTCTGTGAACTGTCGATCTCCGATTGCGCGGATTTCCTGAACAGCCTCACTCTCGGCTCGCGTGAAGAGGCAATCGCGGGTCAGGTCCTCAAGGAAGTTCAGGCGCGCCTCGGCTTCCTGCTCGACGTCGGCCTGGAATACCTTTCCCTCTCGCGAGCCGCGGGCACGTTGTCCGGTGGCGAAGCCCAGCGAATTCGCTTGGCAACACAGATCGGATCCGGACTGGTCGGCGTGCTTTACGTACTCGACGAGCCGTCCATCGGCCTGCACCAGCGTGACAACCGGCGACTGATCGAAACCCTGACGCGCCTGCGCGACCTCGGCAACACGCTGATCGTCGTCGAACACGACGAAGACACGATCCGTACATCCGACTGGGTGGTCGACATCGGACCGTACGCCGGCGAGCACGGCGGCAACGTCGTCCACAGCGGCCCGTACGAAGAACTGCTGACGTGTGAAGAGTCTTTGACCGGGGCCTACCTGTCGGGTCGCAGCTTCATCGAGGTTCCGGCCATTCGTCGGCCGGTGGATCGCAAACGCCAGGTCACGGTCGTCGGAGCTCGCGAGCACAATCTCGACGGCATCGACGTAAGTTTCCCGCTGGGTGTTCTCACCGCTGTCACCGGTGTCTCCGGTTCGGGCAAGTCGACGTTGGTCAACGACATTCTCGCGACCGTCATGGCGAACAAGCTCAACGGTGCACGCCAGGTGCCTGGCCGTCACACACGAATCAACGGTCTCGATCAGCTGGACAAGCTCGTGCAGGTCGATCAGTCTCCGATCGGCCGGACTCCGCGATCGAATGCGGCCACGTACACCGGTGTGTTCGACAAGATTCGAACCCTGTTCGCGGCCACCACGGAAGCGAAAGTCCGCGGTTATCAGCCCGGCCGATTCTCGTTCAATGTCAAGGGCGGACGCTGCGAGGCGTGCTCCGGCGACGGAACCTTGAAGATCGAGATGAACTTCCTGCCGGACGTGTACGTGCCCTGCGAGGTATGCCACGGCGCTCGGTACAACCGCGAAACGCTCGAGGTCCACTACAAGGGCAAGTCGATCGCCGAGGTACTCGACATGCCCATCGAGGAAGCAGCCGAGTTCTTCCAGCCGGTGACCTCTATTCACCGGTACCTCAAGACGCTGGTCGACGTCGGACTGGGCTATGTCCGACTGGGTCAGCCGGCTCCGACCCTGTCCGGTGGTGAGGCGCAGCGCGTCAAGCTGGCCGCCGAGTTGCAGAAGCGGTCCACCGGTCGCACGGTTTACATCCTCGACGAGCCCACCACGGGTCTGCATTTCGAGGACATCCGCAAGCTCCTGATCGTGATCAACGGTCTGGTCGACAAGGGCAACAGCGTGATCGTGATCGAGCACAACCTCGACGTGATCAAGACGTCGGACTGGGTCGTCGACATGGGGCCCGAAGGTGGATCCGGCGGCGGAACCGTTGTGGCGCAAGGTACCCCGGAGGACGTTGCCGCGGTCCCCGAGAGCTACACGGGCAAGTTCCTCAGTGAGGTTCTCACCGCACAGCACGCGCCCGTCAAGGCCAAGCCGATCACCAAGAAGCGTGCAACGAAGGCAGTTGCCGCTAAGAAGGCGGCGCCACGGAAGAAAGCTGCTTCCGTGAGCTAGTAGAAGGTGAGCAAGTAGAAGTCGGTCAGTGATGCCGGTCGGAATCCGATCCGGCATCACTGCTTTGTCGATCAGGAAGCGGCGGCCTCGAGGATCACCTGGGCGACGTCTTCGGGGCGCGACCACATCGGCCAATGTCCGGTCGGGAGGTCGACGTACGTCACGGGGAGTTTCGCCAGTTCGGCGGCCATCGGATGACCTCCGTCGGCCATCTGGGCAATCACCGCGGACGGGAACGTGCTGCAAACGACGGTTGACGGCACCTGGTAGCGCTTTTCGTTCGTCAGGACAATCGGCTCACGCGCCGGCCCGGCCGGTTCGGGGACGGCGTTGGCGCGAAACGCCTCGAGAGCCTTCTCGTCGAGTCCTTCGAGGCTGCTGCCGTCTGCTTCAAGTTCTGCCCACGTCGGCAGCGGTATCTCGACGACGTCAGCGGCCAGATCCGGTCGCAGCGCCGCGCCGTCGGGCATGGGACCTGAATCGACGTAGACGATCCGCGCGACTCGATCCGGGATGCGATCGGTTACCGCGTATCCCACCGGGCCGGCGCCGCTGTGTACGACCAGGACCGTACGTTCGTCTGAATCCGATACAGCGTCGATGACTGCGCGGACGTGGGCGTCGAAGGTGACCGCTGATCGATCTGCATCGACGGCGTCGAGTCCGGGCAGCGTCAGGCTGGTCACGCGGGTGGTGTCGGAGCGCTCGAGGTGGGGGAGGACTGCGTCCCAAGCCCATGAGCCGAGCCAGAATCCGGGAACAAGAACGATGTGAGTTTTCATGGACTCACTGTGCAATCAGGTTGGTGACAACAGAGTGTCACCAATTATGTCACTGTTTGGTATCGAAATCTGCGACACTGGTGAACGTGAATCGAGCTGCGAGATTGCACGCTCTCGTCGAAGAGCTTCGGCGACAGGGCGATCGAGGGGCTACGTGTTCCCGATTGTCCGAGGAATTCGGTGTCACCACCCGGACGATCAAGCGGGATATCGAGACTCTGATGATGTCGGGCGCGGCGATCGAGGCGCGCTCGGGCCCCGGGGGTGGATACCGACTCGTAGGTCGCGCCACGCTACCGCCGGTCAATTTCACTGTTCCGCAAGCAGTTTCAATCGCATTGGCCTTGACGGCGGCCGGTGACGCCCCGTTTGCGCCGGACGGACGAGCAGCTCTGGCGAAACTGCTCGACGTGATGGACGAGGAGAGTCGTCATAAGGTCGCCGAACTCGGTGGCCGTGTGTGGATTCGCGGCGACGGCGGGGTAGTAGCGGATTCGCGCACGAACCGGCGGGCCGTCGAGCAGGGGCTCGAACAGAGTCGCGTCGTGTCGTTGCACTACGTGGATGGGGACGGTGCGGAGACGGTGCGGGCAGTTGAGCCGCACATTCTGGCGCAGGACCGTGGGCAGTGGTTTCTCATCGGCTGGTGTCGCCAGCGCGACGCGGTGCGGTGGTTTCGACTCGATCGAATGCGTCGGGCCACGCTCACGAACGATCACTTCACACCACGGGATTCGACCCTGTTCGGCCAACCGCCCGAAGACGCTCGGCCTGTAGCCCCACGAAGGTGACCTGTTCAGTCGATCATGTTGCGGGCTGCGGCAACGGAATCCGCGATCAGTTCGGTCAGGACTGCCATGTCGACGTCGCTCAGCCGTTTGACGTACAGGCAGCCCTTGCCGATCTTGTGCTTGCCGAGGCGCGCCAGTGTGTCGGTGTAGTCGTCGAAGTTCAGCGACAAATACAACGTGAGCGCGGTGGCTCTGGGGGAGAACCCGATCAGTGGGGTGTCACCTTCGTGGCCACTCGCATACCGGTAGTGCCGTGCCCCGAAACCGATGATGCTCGAGCCCCACATGACGGCAGGCTCGCCGGTCGCGGCCGACAGCAAGGAGATCAGCTCCACGCTGTCGGCACGCTTGTGGTCGTCGACGCGTGAAATGAATGCGTCGACGTCCTCGGGCGTCGGTTGAGTCTTGTTGGCGGTTGCCAACTCAGTAGACCGGACCGGTGAACTTCTCGCCCGGTCCCTTTCCTGGCTCGTCCGGGTGCGAGGAGGCCTCACGGAATGCGCGCTGCAGGGCTTGAAGGCCTTCACGGATGGGTCCGGCGTGGGGGCCGAGGTATTCGACCGACGCAGTCACCAGTCCGGCAAGCGCCGTGATGACTCGACGAGCTTCGTCGAGGTCCAGATAGGGACTGGAAGACGGATCGGCGTCGGAGAGGCCGAGTTTTTCGGCAGCCGAACTCATCAGCATCACTGCGGCGCGGCTGATGACCTCGACCGCGGGAACTTCGGAGAGTTCGCGGACGTCGGGGTTCGCGCCGTCGGTGTTCTGATCTGCCTCGAAGTTCTCACTCATGGTTGTAAGGATTCCATCAGGCCGTGGTGGTGTTGAATCGGGCCTCTCCCGGCAGCACTGGGAGCGGCACCGATTTCTTTCATCTGTGGCGACCTGTTACTCTTGTTGCAACGACCGCCTCCGACTTGTTCGGGGGCAGCAAGTGGAGTCCGACTCCCACCTCTGCACGGCAGGTGAAACTGCAGTTCAGTGGTTCCGGTCACCTGTTATCGGAGATCAATTCTTCGTCAGGTTCCTCGCTCAGTCGAGGAGATAGGTTTCGGCGTGAGCTGGATCTTATGTGATCGGTCGACATCGGGCCCCGCGGATGAGCAATCATCACAGCGGGGCTTTTTTGTTGGGGTGCGGGCGGTACGGGCTGCGTGCGGTCATGAAGACCGCACCGTTCAACCTAGGAGGCCCCATCAGCACTGAGACCCGCATCAACGATCGTATCCGCGTTCCCGAGGTTCGTTTGGTCGGACCTGGCGGGGAACAGGTAGGCATCGTGCGTGTTGAAGATGCACTCCGCTTGGCCCTTGAGGCCGACCTCGACCTGGTCGAGGTAGCTCCTGATGCCCGTCCACCGGTCTGCAAGATCATGGACTACGGCAAGTTCAAGTACGAGGCTGCACAGAAGGCACGTGAGTCACGTAAGAACCAGCAGCTGACGGTCATCAAGGAGCAGAAGCTCCGACCCAAGATCGACGACCACGACTACGAGACCAAGAAGCGCAACGTCGTTCGCTTCCTCGAGGCCGGTTCTAAGGTCAAGGTCACGATCATGTTCCGCGGACGTGAGCAGTCACGCCCCGAACTCGGCTACCGCCTTCTGCAGCGTCTGGGAGCAGACGTCGCAGATCTCGGATTCGTCGAAACCTCGGCAAAGCAGGACGGCCGAAACATGACGATGGTCCTGGCACCGCACAAGGGCGCCAAGACTCGCGTCAAGGCGCAGGAGAGCGCTCAGGCGCCAGTGGCTCAGGCTGCTCCGCGTCCGGCTCCGGCCGCACCGGCTTCCAGTGAAGCAGCTCCGGAAGCACCGGCGACCGGCGATGCCGCTCCCGAGGCTCCGGCCAGCTAGTCGATTTCCCAAGATCCACCACGTAACAAGAACTGAGGACTCCATGCCCAAGATGAAGAGCCACAGCGGCGCCTCGAAGCGATTCAAGGTGTCCGGCAGCGGAAAGCTCATGCGCCAGAAGGCCGGCCGTCGCCACCTTCTCGAGCACAAGTCCAGCAGGGTTACCCGTCGTCTCGACGGTGTCGCTGTTGTCAGCCCTGACGACGCTCCGCGCATCAAGCGCATGCTCGGCATCTGAGTCGCCCCCTTACTGACCACCCGGGGCCGTACTTTCAGCCCCTAGATTGACAGGATTTTTCAAGTGGCACGCGTAAAGAGGGCGGTCAACGCCCAGAAGAAGCGTCGTTCAATTCTTGCTGCATCCAGCGGCTACCGTGGACAGCGTTCGCGTCTGTACACCAAGGCCAAGGAGCAGCAGCTCCACTCGCTCACCTACGCGTACCGCGACCGTCGTGCGCGCAAGGGCGAGTTCCGCAAGCTGTGGATCACGCGTATCAACGCTGCAGCTCGCGCAAACGACATCACGTACAACCGCCTCATCCAGGGCCTGCGTCTGGCAGAGGTCGAGGTCGACCGCAAGATCCTGGCCGAGCTCGCTGTCTCCGATGCCGAGGCCTTTGCCGGCCTGGTCGCACTCGCGAAGGCCGCTCTGCCGGCTGACGTGAACGCTCCTGCCGGAGAAGCAGCCTGATTCACGCATCACAGCAACGGCCCGTGGACCCGCTCACCGAGCGGACTCCGCGGGTCGTTTCTGCTGTCAAGCTCCTGCGCACAGCAGAACGACGCAAAGCAGGACGTTTCCTCGTAGAGGGCGAGAACTCGGTCACCGAACTGTTGAACGGTGCACTCTCGCACGGCGAGGCCCGCCCGGTACACGACCTCTTCTACACCGAGGACGCAGCCGAGCGCTATCAGCACGTCATCGATCGGGCGCTGACCGCTGGAGTTCGTGTTGCTCTTGTGACCGATCGAGCAATCAAAGCTCTGAGCGATACCGTCACGCCGCCCGGTCTCGTTGCCGTCAGCGATCTACTGGATGTACCGCTGAGCGCAGCCGTCCATCAGGAGACCCGACTGCTCGCAGTGCCGGTCGAGGTCAACGAACCAGGTAACGCGGGCACCGTCATTCGCATCGCCGACGCAGTGGGTGCCGATGCGGCAATCCTCGCCGGTGACAGCGTCGATCCGCACAACGGCAAGGTCGTTCGTTCGTCGGCGGGCAGCCTCTTTCACCTGCCAGTCGTCCGCGATCGAGACACGGTGTCGGTGATCGAGCAGATTCGCGCAGCCGGCATTCAGATTCTCGCGACTGCAGCTGACGGCGAGGTCGATCTCGACGAGGCCGACGAGTTGCTGAGCAAGCCGACGGCCTGGCTGTTCGGTAACGAAGCTCACGGTCTCGATCCGGCGATCGCCGCGCAGGCTGATCATCGGGTCAGGATTCCGATCCATGGCCGCGCCGAAAGCTTGAACCTCGCGACAGCGGCGGCAATTTGCCTGTACGCAAGCGCGCGGGTGCAAAATCGCGCCACCGATCACGGCTGAAAACGCACGCGAAGACCTCACGGAATCCCATTTGCGGAAGCCTGAGACAATACAAGAGCAGAGACAATGCTCGAGCGAGTTCGAATGCTCGCTCGCAGTACAAGAAGTAAGCAGTACAAGAAGCACGCAGTACGAGAAGTAAACCGAGAAGCGACAGGAGCGTCACAGCCGTGGCCAAAAATGAGGGCGCGACACCGCCGGAGGTCGACGCGAGTGTACTCACGGAAGAGGCGTTGACCGCTGCGGCTGAGAACGCCGAGAAGGCGCTGGCGGACGCCGCTGACCTGGACGCGCTGGCGCACGTCAAGGTGGAGCACCTGGGGGACAAGTCCCCGATCGCCCTCGCGCGCCGGGGACTCGGCAGCCTTCCGGGCAAGGAAAAGGCAGACGCCGGCAAGCGCGTCAACATCTTCCGCACTCGGATCAACAACGCGTACGACGCTCGTCGTGAGGTTCTCCTCGCCGAGCGTGACGCCGCGGTGTTGGTTGCCGAGGCAATCGACGTCACTCTGCCTTCCGATCGCCACCCCGTCGGGGCTCGTCACCCGATCAGCCTGATTTCCGAGCAGGTCGCCGACGTATTCGTCGCGATGGGTTGGGAAGTTGCCGAGGGTCCGGAGGTGGAGACCGAGCACTTCAACTTCGACGCACTCAACTTCTTGCCGGATCACCCTGCGCGCACGATGCAGGACACCTTCCACCTGGCACCCGAGAACTCGCGCCAGGTGCTGCGTACCCACACCTCGCCGGTGCAGGTCCGCACCATGCTCTCGCGTGAGGTGCCGATCTACGTGGTGTGCCCGGGCCGCACGTTCCGCACCGATGAACTCGATGCGACCCACACGCCTGTCTTCTCGCAGGTCGAAGGCCTGGCCGTCGACAAGGGCCTGACCATGGCCAACCTGCGCGGGACTCTCGACGCGTTCGCTCGTGCCCTTTTCGGCCCCGAGACGCGTACCCGTATGCGCCCCAACTACTTCCCGTTCACGGAACCGTCGGCCGAGGTCGACGTCTGGTTCGCGAACAAGAAGGGCGGCGCAGGCTGGGTCGAGTGGGGCGGCTGCGGCATGGTCAACCCGAACGTTCTGCGCGCCAGCGGTATCGATCCCGACGAGTACTCGGGTTTCGCATTCGGCATGGGCCTCGAGCGGACCCTGCAGTTCCGCAACGGTATCCCGGACATGCGCGACATCGTCGAAGGTGACGTGCGTTTCACGCTGCCCTTCGGTGTCGCAGGCTGACCGATCCGGTCCGCGGAACCTTCACAAAGACTTATCGACAAACGAGAGAGCTGAGCAGACGTGCGAGTAGCGCAATCCTGGCTGACCGAGATCCTGCAGCGGGCAACTCCGGACTGGGAGGTGACCCCGGAAGAGCTGGACGCCGGGTTCGTCCGGGTGGGACTCGAAGTCGAGGAACTCGACACACTCGAGGCGATCGACGGCCCGTTGGTCGTCGGCAAGGTCGTCTCCATCACCGAACTGACCGAGTTCAAGAAGCCGATCCGCTTCTGCCAGGTCGAGGTCGGCGAACCCGAGCCTCGCGGCATCGTCTGTGGCGCACGCAATTTCAACGAGGGTGACCTCGTCGTCGTTGCGCTGCCCGGCGCGGTGCTGCCCGGCGGATTCGAAATCGCCACTCGCAAGACGTACGGCCAGGTGTCCGACGGCATGATCTGCTCCGTCTCGGAACTCGGTATCGGCAAAGACCATTCGGGCATCTTGGTGCTCGAGCCTGGTACCGCCGAACCCGGCGCCGACGGCAACGAGTTGCTCGGTCTCGGTGACACGATCATCGAACTGAACATCACCCCGGACCGTGGCTACTGCTTCTCGGTCCGTGGTCTTACGCGAGAGCTCGCGTGCGGCTTCGATCTCGAATATGCCGATCCCGCTTCGGTTCCCGCGCACCCGGCTGAGGGTGAAGCCTGGCCGGTGCGCCTCGAACCGGAGTCCAAGGCTTCGCGTTTCGTGATGCGGAAGATCACGGGTATTGATCCGCAGGCAGTGAGCCCGTGGTGGCTGCAGCGTCGACTTCTGCTCTCGGGTGTTCGCCCGATCTCGCCGGCCGTCGACGTCACCAACTACGTGATGCTCGAACTCGGCCAACCTCTGCACGCGTTCGATGCGACCTCGGTGCAGGGCGACCTGGTGGTCCGTCGCGCCAAGGCGGGGGAGAAGCTGACGACGCTCGACGACGTCGAACGCACGCTCGATCCCGAAGACGTTGTCATCGCCGACGATTCCGGAGTCATCTCGCTGGCTGCCGTCATGGGCGGCGCAACCACCGAGGTGGGAACGGCAACGACGGACATCCTCCTCGAAGGAGCTACTTGGGATCCGCTCGCAGTCTTCAAGACGGCGCGCCGGCACAAGCTGCCGAGTGAGGCGAGCAAGCGTTTCGAGCGCGTCGTCGATCCGGCGATTCCGCTCGCGGCCGTCGACCGCGCAGCCGCTCTGCTGGTCGAGATTGCCGGCGGACGGATCGAGCCGGTCCTGACCGACGTGGGCGATGTTGCCCCTCGCGCTGCCATTCGCATGGATATCGACCTGCCCGATCGTGTCGCCGGAGTCACGTACCCCAACGGCACCGCAGCTCGCCGCCTCACCCAGGTTGGCTGCAACGTCGAGGTCGGCGTCAGCGAAGAGGGACACGGCCAGTTGGTCGCGACGCCGCCGTCGTGGCGTCCGGACCTGGTGCAGCCTGCGGACCTCGTCGAGGAAGTTCTTCGCCTCGAAGGTCTCGAGCAGATCCCGTCGGTGCTTCCCGCCGCTCCGGCCGGACGCGGATTGACTCCGTCGCAGCGGCGTAAGCGCACGGTGTCGAAGGCCGTGGCTCACGCCGGTTACGTCGAGGTACTTCCTCCGGTCTTCCTGCCCACCAACGTCTTCGACGTCTGGGGCCTCGACGCGGATGATCCGCGCCGCAACACCAGCAAGGTCCTCAACCCGCTCGAAGCCGATCGTCCGGAGTTGGCGACCACGCTGCTCCCGGGTCTGCTGGAGATCCTGGCTCGCAACGCTTCTCGCGGTCAGCGGGATCTTTCGCTGTACGGCATCGCGCAGGTTGTCCTGCCGGGTCCCGATACCAAGCCGGTCGATGCATTGCCGGTGGATCGTCGCCCGACGGACGAGCAGATCGCGAACCTGATCGCGTCGTTGCCGGCTCAGCCCGTGCACATCGCTGCAGTGTTGAGTGGTTTGCGTGAGCCGAGCGGCCCCTGGGGTCCTGGCCGTCAGGCCGAGGCTTCGGACACTTTTGCAGCAGTGCGGGTCATTGCAGCTGCAGCAGGCGTCGAGGTGGAACTGCGTGCGGCGCAGTACCTGCCGTGGCATCCCGGCCGTTGCGCCGAGGTTGTCGTTGACGGCAACGTAGTCGGTCATGCGGGCGAACTGCATCCGGCTGTTCTCGAGCGTGCGGGATTGCCTGCGCGCACTTGTGCACTGGAGATCGACCTCGACGCTTTGCCGTTGGTCGAGAACCTGCCGGCGCCGCGCATTTCGCCCTTCCCCGCAGTGCTCCAGGACGTGGCGGTTGTTGTCGATCGCGATATTCCTGCGGCGAAGGTCCAGGAAGCTCTGCGTTCCGGCGGCGGCGAACTTCTCGAAGACATTCGCCTCTTCGACGTCTTCGAGGGCGAGCAGGTCGGTGAAGGCCGCAAGTCGCTCGCGTTCGCGTTGCGATTCCGTGGTGTCGACCGGACACTGACCGAGGACGAGGCAAGCGCGGCTCGCGATGCAGCGGTCGAGGCTGCCTCCAAGGCCGTCGGTGCGCAGATGCGCGGCTGATTTACTCAACTGATCACAGAGCCCACGTCCACTCCCAGTGGTCGTGGGCTCTGTCGTGTTATCGGTTTTCCGGTGAATCGGTGCGGCTCGGCAACCACACATCCGGGGCGATCGTCGAGGTTCTGCGCCCGTCCTGATCGAGTACGTGACCGAGCAGTTTGCGCAGGTGCAGCACGATGGATCGTTCGGTGACGTAAAGCCCCGAAATCTCCTTGCGCAGACGAATTTCGAATGCATCGAGTTCTGCAGGAGAATGCAGCCACAACTGAACCACCAGGTTGTCGGCGCCCACCACCGCGAAACAGTTTCGGACTTCCGGCGCTCGGCTCAGTAATCGGCCCGCAGTATCGAGAAGTTCGGGTTCGACGCGGCACCATAGTGTGGCGAGCACGGGAAGCCCGGCCAGCGGCCGGGCAAATTCACACCGCAGCGCCACCAACCCCGAAGACGTGAGCCGGTCGATCTGGCGTTTGCACGCAGCCGGACTGACACCGATCGCGTCGGCCAACTCCTTCATGGGAGTGCGCCCGTCGTAGGCGAGGATCGTGAGAACCTTGCGATCCTGTTCGGAAATGCCGGTCGACCGAGCGCGCACGGCAGTACGGTTTTCGCTGGTGGTCAGCACACCCTTCTCGGACGGTGCCAGCGCATTGAGTCTCCATCGCCCACCTTCGGTGAACCAGCGTGTGATGATCGAGGTTCGTGTCGCGAGTACGCCGTCGATGGTTGCGATCTCTTCCGAGATGAAGCGCGACATCGACGCCAAGTCCGCAGTAGCGGCTGTGACGAGCAGATCGGCTCTACCTGTTGATACTTCGATGGTCACGGCGTGGGCCAAGACGGTGAGACGTGCCGCGACGGTGTCGAGAAGTTCTGGTGAGCAATCGATTTCGATGATCGCTGTGACGATGGTGCCCAGCACCTGTGGCCCCGGAGTAACCGTGACCCAGGCCAACGACGATTCGGACAGTCGATTCCAACGCCGGGCGAGAGTCGCGGCGTCGAGTTCGAGTGGGCCGGCCAACGAAAGCCACTTCGATCGCGGTGCGAGCTGCAGCGCATTGATTATCCTCAGATCGATTTCATCTATCCCGCGATCGTTGTCGGCATCGAGTGCGCTCATAACGTCATTATCCTGCACATTGCCGCAAGATTCGAACTATCTGCGACGCTCGACCCATGAGCACAGAGGCCAAGTACGCGCTGATCGGAGCGGGTCCGTCTGGATTGGCCGGCGCACGAAACCTCGATCGAGCCGGAATAGCGTTCGACGGCTTCGAGAGCCACGACGACGTCGGTGGGCTCTGGGACATCGACAACCCGCACAGCACCGTCTACGAGTCGGCGCACCTCATTTCGTCGAAGGGCACCACCGCATTCGCGGAGTTCCCGATGGCGGATTCGGTTGCCGACTACCCGAGCCACGTCGAACTTGCCGAGTATTTCCGCGACTACGCCGATACCCACGATCTTCGCAGGCACTTTGCCTTCGGCACTACCGTCATCGACGTTTCGCCGGTCGATTCGCTGTGGCAGGTCACCACGCGTAGTCGCAGCGGCGAGACGACAGTCGCGCGGTATCGAGGCGTGATCATCGCGAACGGAACGCTGTCGAAGCCGAACATACCGACGTTCCGGGGCGACTTCACCGGCACGTTGATGCACACGAGCGAGTACCGCAGCGCCGAGATCTTCCGCGAAAGGCGGGTACTGGTCATCGGAGCGGGCAACAGTGGATGCGACATCGCAGTCGATGCCGTCCACCAGGCCGAGTGCGTCGATTTGAGCGTTCGGCGAGGCTACTACTTCGTCCCCAAGTATCTGTTCGGGCGACCCTCGGACACCTTGAATCAGGGAAAGCCGTTGCCGCCGTGGATCAAACAACGCGTCGACACCTTGGTACTCAAGCAGTTCACGGGAGATCCGGTGCGGTTCGGATTTCCGGAACCGGACTACAAGATCTACGAATCGCATCCGGTCGTGAACTCGTTGATCCTGCACCACATCGGGCACGGTGACGTGCACGTGCGCGCTGACGTCGACCGGTTCGAGGGGAAGACGGTGCGGTTTGTCGACGGATCGTCTGCCGACTACGACCTCGTTCTCTGCGCCACGGGGTATCACCTCGACTATCCCTTCATCGCGCGCGAGGACCTGGACTGGTCGGGCGCTGCCCCGGACCTGTTCCTCAACGTCGCGAGTCGCCGTCACGACAATCTCTTTGTGCTCGGCATGGTCGAAGCATCCGGTCTCGGGTGGCAGGGCCGTTACGAGCAGGCCGAGTTGGTGGCCAAATTGATCACCGCACGCACCGAAGCCCCCGCCGCGGCGCGCGAATTCTCGGCGGCGGCGGCCGGCCCTCCTCCCGATCTGTCCGGGGGATACAAGTACCTGAAGCTGGGACGAATGGCCTACTACGTGAACAAGGACGCCTACCGATCGGCGATCAGACGGCACATCGGACTGCTCGATGCCGCTCTGACGAAGGGAGGACAGTGATGCCGATCGACGACGTGGTGCTCAACTTCAACCCGGGATCGTTGATGATCCTCAACGTGGTGCTGGCCGCGATCATGCTGGGGATCGCCCTCGACACCTCGGTCGACGACTTCCGTCGTGCGCTCACCAAACCCAAGGCGATGGCGGTGGGTATCGCTGCCCAGTTCCTGCTGCTGCCGGCAGTGACTTTTCTGCTGACGCTGATTCTCTCGCCCGCTCCCTCGGTAGCGCTCGGCATGATCCTGGTGGCGTGCTGCCCGCCGGGCAATATCTCGAATGTCCTGACTCACCGGGCGGGCGGCGACGTCGCACTCTCGGTGTCCATGACGGCGGTGTCGAACGTCCTCGCGATCTTCCTCATGCCGCTCAATCTTGCGTTCTGGGGGAGCCGACGCCCGGAGACCGACGCTCTGTTGCAGTCCGTGAACCTGAATGCGCTCGAGATGGTCGCGCAAATCGCCCTGATCATCGGCGTGCCGTTCGTTCTCGGCATCTGGGCGGCACAAAAGTTCCCGGAGATAGCCGCGAAAGCGCAGCCGTGGGTGAAAAACGGTTCGTTGGTGGCGTTGTTGATCTTCATCGTCGCGGGGGTGTCAGGGAATGCGTCGTACTTCGTCGACTACATCGGGGTGGTACTGCTTGCGGTCTTCCTGCACGACACGGTTGCCCTCGCACTGGGATACTTCTGCGGCGCCGTCACCGGGTTGAACGAATACAGCCGTCGCGCCGTCTCTTTCGAGGTCGGCATCCGCAATGCCGGACTGGGGCTTGGCCTGGTGTTCACGTTCTTCGACGGGCTCGGTGGCATGGCCATCGTGGCCGGCTGGTGGGGAATCTGGGACATCATCGCCGGGTTGGCTCTGGCGACGATCTGGTCCAAGCGACGCGCCCGAAAGGCGGTACCGGCATGACCGTCGCACTCGTCACGGGCGGGAACGGGTTCCTGGGTACCGCTGTCATCGACGCACTGATCGCGCAGGGCATCACCGTTGTCTGTGCCGACCTCACGGTCAAGGACACGCCGGACGATCGCATCCGCCGCGTTAGGGCGGACGTCTGCGACCCCACAGAATTGGGGCGGGTGTTCGGTCAGTACCGACCGAACGTCGTGATCCACCTTGCGTCCATCGTGAATCCCGGCAAGAACACGACAGCAGAGCAGGAGTACCACGTCGACGTCGACGGGACACGAAACGTGCTCGCGGCCTGCGTCGAACACGGGGTTGGACGGATCGTCGTGTCTTCGTCCGGAGCGGCGTACGGCTACCACTCCGACAACCCACCGTGGATCACCGAGTACGTACCTGTCCGAGGCAACGACGAATTCACTTACAGTCGCCACAAACGCCTGGTCGAAGAGATGCTCGCCGAATATCGCGTCGAACACCCGGAGTTGGAACAAGTTGTCTTCCGGATCGGCACGATCTTGGGTGAGAGCGTCGACAATCAGATCACCGCGTTGTTCGATCGCCGCAAGCTGCTCAAGGTTGCCGGGAGCGACAGCCCCTTCGTGTTCGTCTGGCACACCGATGTCGCGGGCGCTTTTGCGGAGGCCGTGACCGGAAACCAAGTGGGCATCTTCAATGTCGCGGGCGACGGCGCGTTGACCGTCGACGAGTTGGCTTCCCGGATGGGCAAGCGCACGGTGACGCTTCCTGCATGGCTGTTGCGAGGCGTTCTACGCGTCGGACGGCGACTGGGAGTAACGGAACACGGTCCGGAGCGCGTCGGATTTCTCCAGTACCGACCCGTTCTCGACAATCGGCGGCTCAAGGAACAGTTCGGGTACGTCCCCGCATATTCGAGCGAGGACGCGTTTGCCGCTTACCTCGCCTCACGCTGACCCCTTCGGCAGACAGTCGTGGAAGGATCGGAGTTGTCCGTCGGCATTTCGAGAAGGGACTGACAGTGTCACGAAATGATGGGCCCGAACATGATGGGTCCGAGCACGATGGTTCCGTGCACCAGGTAGTCGAGGCCGCCAGTGCACTCGACGACAAGGACTTCCTCGCGGTCGTTCGCGCAGTGGTCGAGCGTCGTCCGAGCTTGTCGGTCCTTCTTTCCGTGGTGGACACCGCTGCCGCGAGCCTCGAGCTGCACCGTGTAGAGGACGACAACACGATCACCGACGCCGAAGAAGTCGAACTGCCCGACACCGTTGTGGAGGTCGACGAGATGATCGACGTCCCGGTGGTACTTGCGACCGACCCGAGAGTTCCCGAACCCGACTACACCGAAGGGGGAGTCCCCACTTTCGACCGTGTTCGGGAGAAGATAGAGGGGCGCTTCGGTACTTCCATAGGTTCGGCCGAATTGGCACACGAGAGTCCTGCCGGAAAGTCCGTCGACGAGCAGTGGGACGAGCGCCAGAAGGCCGCAAAAGCCAAGCTCGAGGAGATCCGGCGATCCATGGGTAAGTAATTATGCATTCCGATGCACAATGATGCATACTGTGTGACATGACTGAAGGTGGTACGACCGAGAACGCACGCAAGCCGATCAGAGTCGCCGTTGCCGGCGCCAGTGGGTACGCCGGTGGTGAGGTTCTGCGTCTGCTCCTCGGGCACCCGTCCTACGCCGACGGCAGTCTGGTGATCGGTTCGCTGACCGCCGGTGGCAACGCCGGTTCGACGCTCGGTGAGCATCATCCGCACTTGCTCCCACTCTCTTCGCGGGTACTCGAAGAGACCACTGTCGAAATCCTCTCGGGTCACGACGTCGTCTTCCTCGGTCTCCCACATGGAAATTCGGCTCAGTACGCCAAGTTGCTGCCCGAGTCGACGGTCATCATCGACTGCGGCGCGGACTTCCGGCTGCAGGATCCCGCAGCCTGGGAGAAGTACTACAAGAGCACTCATGCCGGTACCTGGCCATACGGTCTTCCTGAATTGCCCGGTGCCCGTGAGAAATTGGTAGGCGCAACCCGCATTGCCGTTCCGGGCTGCTACCCGACGGCAGCGAGCCTCGCGCTGGCCCCCGCCGTTGCCGCGGGGATCGTGGACTCACACGTGAACGTGGTTGCGGTCAGTGGCACTTCGGGCGCCGGCCGGGCGCCGAAGGCCGATCTGCTGGGTTCCGAGGTCATGGGCTCCGTCCGCGCATACGGTGTCGGAGGTGTCCATCGCCACACCCCTGAGATCATTCAGAATCTCTCGGCCGCAGGCGGCAAGGACATCAGTGTTTCTTTCACTCCAGTCCTCGCGCCCATGCCGCGCGGCATCCTCGCGACCTGCACGGCAGCCACCACGGCCACCGAAGAGCAAGCGCGCGAAATCTACGAAAAGGCATACAACGACGAGCCGTTCATCCACGTGCTGCCTGCCGGAGTCTTTCCGCAGACCGGTGCCGTGATCGGATCCAATGCCGTGCAGATCGGGGTCACCGTTGACGCCGACGCCGGTCAGCTCGTTGTCATCTCGGCAATCGACAATCTCACCAAGGGCACCGCCGGTGGCGCGGTGCAATCGATGAATCTCGCCCTTGGCCTACCCGAGACCGCAGGTCTCTCTACCGTGGGAGTAGCTCCGTGAGCACCGACAATCCGCAGCAGATCGAGAACGCAACCGAGCCTGACGCGACCGTTGCAGACGTGGTTCACGTCGCCGGGGGACGGCTGCTCCGCACACAGGGCGTCACCGCACCTGCCGGATTCCGCGGTGCCGGAATTGCTGCCGGTATCAAGAAGAGTGGCAAGTCGGACCTCGCATTGGTGCTCAACGAGGGACCCGATCTGGCCGCTGCCGGTGTCTTCACCCTGAACAAGGTCAAGGCCGCTCCGGTGCTGTGGTCTCAGCAGGTTTTGACGACGGGCAAGCTGCGCGCGGTCGTGCTCAACTCGGGCGGCGCAAACGCGTGTACCGGCGCAGGCGGATTCCAGGATGCGCACAAGACTGCCGAGGAAGTTGCGTCGGCACTGAGCAATTGGGGAACCGAGACGGGCGCGATCGAGGTCGCCGTCTGTTCGACCGGCCTGATCGGTGACCGCTTGCCCATGGACAAGCTGATCCCCGGTGTCACCGAGGTAGTGCACGAACTGGCCGGCGGAATCTCCGGCGGCACCGACGCGGCATACGCGATCATGACCACCGATACCGTGCCGAAGCAGGCGTCGCTGCACCACGCGAACAAGTGGAACGTCGGCGGAATGGCCAAGGGTGCAGGCATGCTCGCGCCCGCACTGGCGACGATGCTGTGCGTCGTCACGACCGATGCTGTCGCAACGGCCGAGCAGCTCGATACCGCTCTGCGCGCCGCCACCCACCTGAGCTTCGATCGCCTCGACGTCGACGGCGCCACGTCCACCAACGACACGGTGCTCCTGTTGGCCTCCGGCGCCAGCGGTGTCACACCGACCCAGGACGAACTCAACGCCGCGGTCTTCGCAGTGTGCGACGATCTCGCGGATCAGTTGATGGCAGACGCCGAGGGCGTCACCAAGCGGGTCAAGGTGACGGTTCGCGGCGCAGCGTCCGAGTCCGATGCGTTGATCGGCGCTCGGACCATCGCCCGCGACAGCCTGGTCAAGACGGCACTGTTCGGATCCGATCCGAACTGGGGCCGCGTCCTCGCAGCAGTGGGTATCGCTCCCATCGAGCTCGATCCCGATCGAATCAGTGTGTCCTTCAACGGGAGTCCCGTCTGCATCGACGGCGTCGGCGCTCCGGGAGCGCGTGAGGTGGACCTGAGCGGGATCGACATCGAACTCGACATCGACCTGGGAATCGGCAACGAGTCCGTGAGCATTCGCACCACGGACCTCTCGCACGCGTACGTCGAAGAGAACTCGGCGTACTCGTCATGACCGAGACGTATCCCGTGATCAGCGAGCATCAGAAGGCGCATGTCCTCGCCGACGCGCTGCCGTGGCTGCAGCGATTCCGAGACAAGGTGGTCGTGGTCAAGTACGGCGGAAACGCCATGATCGACGAGACACTCAAGACCGCCTTCGCCGCGGACATGGCGTTCCTGCGGACTGTCGGCATCCACCCCGTCGTCGTGCACGGCGGCGGCCCGCAGATCAACGCGATGCTGGCACGCCTTGGCATGAAGGGTGAGTTCCGCGGTGGTTTCCGGGTCACGACGCCCGAGGTGATGGACGTCGTCCGGATGGTGCTCTTCGGTCAGGTGGGCCGTGAACTCGTCGGCCTGATCAACGCGCACGGTCCGTACGCGGTCGGTATCTCCGGTGAAGATGCGCACCTGTTCACCGCTACTCGACGCACTGTTGCGGTCGAGGGGGAGCAGACCGACATCGGCCTGGTCGGAGACGTCACCACCGTGAACCCAGACGCGGTACTCGATCTCATTGCGGCAGGACGCATTCCGGTGGTCTCGACCATCGCGCCCGATGCCGACGGCGTCGTCCACAACATCAACGCCGATACCGCCGCTGCCGCACTGGCCGAGGCGATCGGTGCCGAGAAGCTCGTTGTCCTCACCGACGTCGAAGGCCTGTACACCGATTGGCCGGACCGATCCTCGCTGGCCACCGAAATCGACACCGACGCCCTGGCCCAGTTGTTGCCGAGTCTCGATGCCGGCATGGTGCCCAAGATGGAGGCCTGCCTTCGCGCGGTGCGCGGAGGTGTGCCGTCGGCGCACGTGATCGACGGCCGGCTCGAACATTCAGTCCTACTCGAACTTTTCACCGGTGAAGGAATCGGCACGATGGTCGTGCCCGGCTCCTCGGTCGCCGGTCCCCAGCAGGGAGCTACTTCATGAGCACGATCGATCTGCAGCAGCGGTGGTCCGCTTCGCTGATGAACAATTACGGCGTACCCCGGGTTGCTCTCGTCCGCGGTGACGGCGCCGTACTCACCGACGCCGACGGCAAGCAGTACGTCGACTTCCTTGCCGGAATCGCCGTCAACATCCTCGGACACGGACATCCGGCCGTCGTCGAAGCCGTCACTACTCAGTTGTCGACACTCGGCCATGTTTCCAACCTGTACGCCAGCGAGCCGGTCGTCGAGTTGGCGGAGCAGTTGCTCGCTCATCTCGGCAACGTCACCGGGCGCGCGTTCTTCTGCAACTCCGGTACCGAGGCGAACGAGGCTGCCTTCAAGCTCGCACGCGCTACTGGCCGGAAGAAGATCATCGCGGCCGAGGGCTCTTTCCACGGTCGCACGATGGGGGCACTCGCTCTGACGGGTCAGCCGGCCAAGCGGGCGCCGTTCGAACCGATGCCCGCCGGTGTCGAGTTCGTGCCGTACGGCGATGTCGAGGCACTGGAGCGGGCAGTCGATTCCGACACCGCTGCTGTGTTCCTCGAACCGATCATGGGTGAGGGCGGCGTCGTGGTGCCACCCGAGGGATACCTCGTCGAGGCTCGGCGGATCACCGCCGAACGCGGGTCGCTGCTCGTACTCGACGAAGTTCAGACCGGCATCGGCCGGACCGGCTGGTTCTACGCACATCAGGCAGTCGGCATCGTGCCGGACGTCATCACTCTTGCGAAGGGACTCGGCGGCGGAATGCCGATCGGCGCCTGCATCGCGACCGGAGCAACGGCAGAGTTCTTCGGACCGGGCAAGCACGGTACGACGTTCGGTGGCAATCCGGTGTGCGCTGCGGCGGCGCTTGCCGTGCTGAAAACCATTGCAGCGGAAGACCTGATCTCACGCGCCGACAGCTTGGGCAAATCGATCTCGGCGGGCATCGAAGATCTGGGCCATCCGTTGGTCGACTACGTACGGGGATCGGGACTGTTGCTGGGTGTCGTGCTGACCGAGGACGTCGCGCCGGCGGTGGAAAATGCCGCGCGCGAAGCCGGGTACCTTGTGAATGCAGCGCAACCCGGAGTGATCCGGTTGGCGCCGCCGCTCATCCTCACGGATGAGCAGGCCGAAACCTTCGTGGCAGCACTACCTGCCATCTTCGACAGTGCACTATCGGCTGACCAGCCGGGGGAGAAGTGACTACCGTGGTGAAACACTTTCTCAGGGACGACGATCTGACTCCGGCGCAGCAGGCCGAAGTTCTGGAACTCGCTGCGATTCTCAAGAAGGACCCGTTCGCTCGGCGTCCACTCGAGGGTCCTCGCGGAGTCGGCGTCATCTTCGAGAAGAACTCGACGCGTACACGTTTCTCGTTCGAGATGGGCATCGCGCAGATGGGCGGCCACGCCGTCGTCGTCGACGGGCGCAGTACCCAACTCGGTCGTGAAGAGACGTTGGCGGACACCGGACGCGTACTCTCCCGCTATGTCGACGCTGTCGTGTGGCGCACGTTCGGCCAGAAGCGCTTGGAGCAAATGGCAACGGGTGCAACGATTCCCATCGTCAATGCGTTGTCCGACGAATTTCATCCCTGTCAGGTTCTGGCCGATCTGCAAACGCTGATCGAGCAGAAGGGTGAGCTCAAGGGACTGAAGCTGACCTACCTGGGCGACGGCGCCAACAACATGGCTCACTCGCTGATGCTCGGCGGAGTCACCGCAGGCATCGACGTCACCATCGCAAGTCCCGCTGGCTTCGAACCGGCGGACTGGGTAGTAGCAGCAGCGCGCACACGCGCCGCGGAAACCGGTGCAACCATCACGCTGACGCAGGACCCGCAGGCCGGCGTCGTCGGTGCCGACGCGTTGGTCACCGATACCTGGACCTCGATGGGTCAGGAGAACGACGGGCTCGATCGGGTCGGACCTTTCCGCCCGTTCCAGATCAACAAGGAACTGCTCGCCAAAGCAGATCCGAAGGCTGTCGTCCTGCACTGCCTGCCGGCCCATCGCGGCGAAGAGGTCACCGACGAGGTTCTCGACGGACCCCAGAGCGTCGTCTGGGACGAGGCGGAGAACCGTCTGCACGCCCAGAAGGCGTTGCTCGTGTGGCTGCTGGAACAGCGAACCCAACTGGACCAGGCGTGAGCGTCGCTCCCACTCGGGCCGGTCGCCAGTCGCGCATCATCGCGCTGCTGGCGGCGCATCCCGTCCGAAGTCAGACGGAGTTGGCGGCGTTGCTCGGTGCCGAGGGCATCGAAGCGACGCAGGCCACCCTCTCGCGTGACCTCGAAGAGCTGGGAGCGGTGAAACTGCGTGCCGCTGACGGCGGCGCCGGTGTTTACGTGGTGCCGGAGGACGGGAACCCGGTACGCGGTGTGTCCGGCGGTACCGACCGCCTCTCACGGCTGTTGGGTGAGCTGTTGGTCTCCACCGATTTCAGCGGCAACATGGCGGTTCTCCGGACACCGCCGGGAGCCGCGCACTACCTCGCGAGCGCACTGGATCGGTCCTCGATGCCCGACATCGTGGGAACGATCGCCGGAGATGACACCATCTTCGTGGTGGCCCGAGAACCGCTTTCCGGAGCGGAACTCGCGGCCATGATCGAATCGCTCGCCTGACCCCTTATTCTTTGATAGAGATTTTCAACCGAAGGAGCACAAAAACCATGGCCGATCGCGTCGTACTCGCCTACTCGGGCGGGCTGGACACTTCTGTTGCCATCAGTTGGATCGGTAAGGAGACGGGCGCTGAAGTTGTCGCCGTCGCCATCGATCTGGGGCAGGGTGGCGAGGACATGGAGGTCGTGCGTCAGCGCGCGATCGACTGCGGCGCAGTCGAATCCGTTGTCGTCGACGCCCGCGACGAGTTCGCGGACGAGTACTGCCTGCCGACCATTGCGGCCAACGCCCTCTACATGGACCGCTACCCGCTGGTCTCGGCCATCAGCCGTCCGCTGATCGTCAAGCACATCGTCGAAGCTGCACGCTCGCACGGCGGCACCATCGTCTCGCACGGTTGCACCGGTAAGGGCAACGACCAGGTTCGCTTCGAGGTCGGATTCGGCGCCCTCGCGCCCGACCTTCAGGTCATCGCACCGGTCCGCGACTACGCCTGGACCCGCGAGAAGGCCATCGCTTTCGCCGAAGAGAACAACATCCCGATCAACGTCTCCAAGAAGTCGCCGTTCTCGATCGACCAGAACGTCTGGGGCCGCGCCGTCGAAACCGGCTTCCTCGAGGATCTGTGGAACGCACCGACGAAGGACGTCTACGACTACACCCAGGACCCGACGGTCAACTGGAACGCGCCCGACGAGCTCATCATCAGCTTCGACAAGGGTCGCCCGGTTGCCATCGACGGCCGCCCCGTGTCGGTTCTCGAAGCGATTCAGGAACTGAACAAGCGCGCAGGCGCTCAGGGTGTCGGTCGCCTCGACGTCGTCGAGGACCGTCTCGTGGGCATCAAGAGCCGTGAGATCTACGAAGCTCCCGGCGCCATGGTTCTCATCACCGCGCACCAGGAACTCGAGCACGTCACCCTCGAACGCGAACTCGGTCGCTACAAGCGTCAGATGGAGCAGCGTTGGTCCGAGCTGGTCTACGACGGCCTCTGGTTCTCGCCCCTCAAGGACGCACTGGATACGTTCGTCAACAAGACGCAGGAGCGCGTCACCGGCGACATTCGTCTCTTCCTGCACGGTGGAGCCATCACCGTCAACGGTCGTCGTAGCCCCGAGTCGCTCTACGACTTCAACCTCGCGACGTACGACGAGGGCGACAGCTTCGACCAGTCCGCATCCAAGGGCTTCGTCGAGATCCACGGTCTGTCGTCGAAGGTCGCCGCGAAGCGCGATCTGGGACTCTGAGCCATGACGGCTCACGGTGACGGAGACGCCCAAAAACACGGCACCAACGAAGGCGCGCTGTGGGGCGGACGGTTCGAGTCCGGACCGGCCGCTGCCATGGCGGCGCTGAGCAAGTCGACTCACTTCGACTGGGTCCTCGCTCCGTACGACGTTCGTGCGTCGCAGGCGCATGCTCGCGTGCTGAACAAGGCAGGCCTGCTCAGCGAGGCCGACCTCGCAACAATGCTCGACGGTCTCGACCGTCTGGCGGCAGATGTTGCCAGTGGCGCCTTCGGACCGAGTGATTCGGACGAGGACGTACACGGCGCACTCGAACGCGGTCTGATCGAGCGTGTCGGGCCTGAGGTCGGCGGACGCCTGCGTGCTGGTCGTTCGCGAAACGACCAGGTGGCCACGCTGTTCCGAATGTGGCTTCGGGATGCGGTTCGCCGCATCTCCACCGGCGTTCTCGACGTGGTCGACGCATTGGCGACTCAGGCCGGGGCTCACCCGGATGCCGTGATGCCGGGCAAGACGCACCTGCAGGCTGCTCAACCGGTCTTGTTGGCACATCACCTGCTCGCCCATGCGCATCCGCTGTTGCGCGACGTGCAACGTCTTCGCGACTTCGACGTACGAGCTGCGGTGTCCCCGTACGGTTCCGGTGCACTTGCCGGTTCCTCGCTCGGTCTCGACCCCGAAGCCATTGCAGCGGAATTGAAGTTCGACAGCTCGGCCGAGAACTCGATCGACGCAACCGCTTCGCGTGATTTTGCGGCCGAGGCAGCGTTTGTGCTTGCGATGATCGGTGTCGATCTCTCACGCATGGCGGAAGAGATCATCATCTGGAGCACACCGGAATTCGGCTACATCACGCTTGCCGACGCGTGGTCGACAGGTTCGTCGATCATGCCGCAGAAGAAGAATCCGGATGTCTCGGAACTCACGCGCGGTAAGTCTGGTCGTCTGATCGGTAACCTCACCGGCCTGCTGGCGACGCTCAAGGCTCAGCCGCTGGCGTACAACCGCGATCTGCAAGAGGACAAGGAACCGGTCTTCGACTCGGTTGCGCAGCTGGAGATGTTGCTCCCGGCCATCACCGGCCTGGTGCAGACTCTCGAGTTCCACACCGCGCGTATGGCGGAACTTGCTCCGGCAGGGTTCACGTTGGCCACCGACATCGCGGAGTGGATGGTGCGCCAGGGCGTGCCGTTCCGGGTTGCACACGAGGCTGCTGGAGCGTGTGTGCGTGTCGCCGAAGCGCGAGGCGTCGGACTCGAAGATCTCACGGACGAGGAACTGGCCGGCGTCGACAGTGCGCTGACTCCCGCTGTTCGTGAGGTGCTGACAGTCGAGGGTTCCATCGCTTCGCGTAATGCGCGAGGCGGCACCGCGGGGGTGCGGGTAGCAGAACAGTTGGACGGAGTCCGAGCAGTGGCGCAGTCGCTGCGGGAATGGACCCTCTGACCTTGCGGTCACGAGTGTTTCCTCTCTCTTTTCGGCAGTAGTCCTTCGGTCGTACGCGGTCAGGGAGCAGAATTTGCTCCCTGACCGCGTACGCGTATTCGTCGTCAGTAGGCTTGTTGCGCGCGGGAAAAATGAGACTGACGTCACATGGTGAGTAACTTGGGAGTGAAATGGTGGGATTGAATTCCAAGTCTGTGCTGGGCCCGATTCGTCGGGTGGTTGCGACAGCACAAAACGGCCTCGAGGTCGTCCGGTTGGGTGGGCTGGAAACGGATGCGACCACGTCGCCGTTCGAGATCGTCGAGCGCGCTGCGATGTACCGGCTTCGCCGCTACTTCCCGGACAGCGATCCGGAAACCGTCGGTGCACCGATCGTGCTGATCCCGCCGATGATGATGTCGGCGAACGTGTACGACGTGACCCGCGACCAGGGTGCTGTGGGAATTCTGCACGAGATGGGCCTGGACCCCTGGGTAGTCGATTTTGGTTCGCCCGACTCCGAAGAGGGCGGTTGGGATCGCAATCTCGCCGATCACATCATCGCTCTCAGCGACATCATCGACCACATCCACCGTCACACCGGTAAAGATGTTCACATCTCCGGCTATTCGCAGGGCGGCATGTTCGCCTATCAAGCTGCCGCGTATCGGCGTAGTCGAAACATCGCCAGCGTCATCACCTTCGGCAGTCCGGTCGACACACTCGCCGCGTTGCCCTTCGGTATCCCGGCCGGACTGGCCACCAAGGGTGCGGATTTCCTCGCCGATCACGTCTTCAATCGCCTGGCGGTCACCGGGTGGATGGCTCGCACCGGGTTCCAGTTGCTCGATCCCGTGAAGACGTTGAAGATGCGCGTCGACTTCCTGCTTCAACTGCACGACCGTGAGGCTTTGCTGCCGAGGGAGCAGCAGCGACGCTTCCTCGCGACCGAGGGTTGGGTCGCGTGGTCCGGGCCCGCGGTTGCCGAACTGCTCAAGCAGTTCATCGTGCACAACCGAATGATGACCGGTGGTTTTGTCATCAAAGATCAATTGGTCTCGCTCGCCGAGATCACCTGCCCCATCCTGGCATTCGTCGGCGAGGTCGACGACATCGGTCAACCTCAGGCGGTTCGCGGGATCAGCCAGGCAGCGCCGCGGGCCAAGGTCTACGAATCTACCTTGCGCGCAGGTCATTTCGGATTGGTTGTCGGTTCCACCGCAGCCAATCACACCTGGCCGACCACCGGTGAATTCGTGCAGTGGACCGAGACGGGTGGACCCCTCCCGGACCGTATCGCGAACATGGTCTACGGCGCCGACCTCGAAGACCAGACCGGTGTGTCGATCAGCAATCGGATCATCCACACCGTCGCCTCGGTCGCTGAAGTAGGTGCAGGAGTCACCAAAGGAATCAGTGACCTTGCAGCCGGTGCGTTGCGCGGGACTTTCGAATTGTCCGGTGAAGCGGCACGCGCGTTGCCACGTCTTGCGCGACTCAACCAAATTCAGCCACACACCAAGATCTCGCTGAGTCAATTGCTCGCGGAGCAGCGTCGAAAAGCACCGAACGGCGAGTGCTTCCTCTTCGACAATCGTGTGCACACCTATGAAGCGGTCAACGCCCGCATCGACAATGTCGTGCGTGGATTGATTTCTGTGGGAGTACGTCCGGCAGCGCACGTCGGTGTCCTGATGGAGACCCGCCCCAGCGCGCTCGCGGCCATCGCGGCCCTGTCGCGCCTCGGTGCCGTTGCCGTCATGCTTCCGCCGGGGTCCGACATCTCGGCGGCGGTCAAGTTGGGATCGGTTGATCGGATCATTACCGATCCGGAGAACGTCGACGCTGCAGTGGTTACCGGTAGGCCGGTCTTGGTACTCGGCGGCGGCGATGCCCGCGGACTCGAGGTGGATCCGTCACACGACGTGATCGATCTCGAACAAATCGATCCGACGAAGGTCAATCTGCCCGGTTGGTACCGGCCGGATCCCGGGGTCGCCCGTGAACTCGCATTCATCATCTTTGCGGAATCGGGCGGTGTGCTCGAAGCCAAGCAGATCACCAACTACCGGTGGGCACTGTCTGCCTTCGGAACGGCCACGGCGGCAGATCTCGATCGCGGTGACACCGTGTACTGCCTTGCACCACTCCATCATTCGTCGAGTCTGCTCGCGACCATCGGTGGCGCCATGGCCGGTGGCTCACGGATTGCGCTCTCACGCGGACTGAATCCGGCTCGATTCGTCGAGGAAATCCACCGCTACGGTGTGACCGTCGTGAGTTACACGTGGTCGATGATGCGCGAGATCCTCGACGAGGATCTTCTTCTCATCGACGGTAGCCATCCGGTCCGACTGTTCATCGGTTCGGGAATGCCTCACGGGCTGTGGAAGCGGACCACGGAGGCGTTCGACCCCGCGCAGGTGCTCGAGTTCTATGCGTCGACCGAAGGTGACGTGATTCTTGCCAATGTCGCGGGCTCCAAAGTTGGTTCCAAGGGCCGCCCGTTGCCGGGTAGCGCGCAGGTGCGGTTGGCGGCATACGACCCGCTGAGTGGTCGGCTCCTCGAAAATGGAAACGGATTTGTCCGTGAGTGCGCCGAAGACGAAGTCGGGTTGCTACTCGGGCGCGCGGGATTCACTGCCGATCTCTCGGGCGGAGCCATGCGGGGACTCTTCCAAGCGGGTGATTCGTGGATTCCCACGGAGAATCTCTTCCGCCGGGACGCCGACGGCGACTACTGGCTGATCGATCACAAGAACACGGTCATTTCGACGCTCCGCGGTCCCGTGTTCACCCAGCCGATCGTCGACGCGTTGTCGAGTGTGGCGCGGGTGGATCTTGCCGTCGCATACGGCGTCGGTGACGCGCCGCATCAGCTGGCGGTCGCTGCCGTGACATGGCGTCCGGGGCGGCAGTTCCGTTCCGCCGAGCTTGCGGAGGCTCTCTCGCGCATCGCTTTTGATGCGCGCCCGGATATCGTGCACGTGGTAGACGAGATCCCGGTGGGTTCGTCGTACCGTCCGAGCTCCACTGCGTTAGCTGCCGCCGGATTGCCGGCGCCAGGACCACGGACCTGGTTCCTCGATTCCGAGACGCAGTCGTACAAGCGGCTGACCAAGGCAATTGCCGCGCAGTTGATGCCGACGAGGGTGGGCACCGGAGCACGGTAGCCTGAGGACATTCTGTTTGATCGGTTCGAGAGGACTCACGTGGCTATTGATTCGACGTTGCTCAGCATTTTGGCCTGCCCCCAGGACAAAGGCCCGCTGTTGCTGGTCGGGGACGAGTTGCTCTACAACCCGCGCCTGCGGCGTGCATACCCGATCGAGAACGGCATTCCCGTTCTGTTGATCGACGAGGCACGCGATGTGGCGGACGACGAGCACGAGAAGTTGCTCGCGCGGGCTGAAGGCTAGATCGGTAATTCACCGGTCAGGTACCGCTGGAGGTTCGGAGCCACCAGCGGTACCAAAGCGTCAACGCTCAATGATGCGAGTGGTTCGAGTCCGAGCACATATCGCGTGACCAGCAGTCCGGCCATCTGAGATGCCACCAATTCCGCTCTGATCAAGCCGGTACCAGGTGGTGTGTCCACCCGCGGAATGATGTCGCGCAATACGACATCGAGCAGAAAGCTCTGGATCAGCTGCGATCCGTCGCCGGAAACCGCCGATCGAAAAGCCGCCAGAATCGCCGGCTGGTGTTCCGATTCCCACAGCCCGATCACTGCTCTGAGTAGATTTTCGCCGAGATTTTCGGTCGGAGAGGCGTGAACCGGTCCCAATACCTGGACTGGATCGATCGGTAGCGCGATCGCAGCGGTGAACAACTGCTCCTTGCTTCCGAAATGATGATGAATCATGGCCGGATCGACGTCAGCGGCCGCAGCTATCGATCGAACGGTTGTTCGTCGAAAACCGTTCTGGGAGAACGCCCGTCGCGCCGAATCGAGGATCTGCGCGCGAGTCTCCGACTTGCCCGGTCGTCGCCCCGAACGAATCGGTGCCGGTGCGGGCGCCGTGTCGTTGTCGGTCATGGAGTGCGGCGATCGAGTGTTGCCGCGGCCAGCGAGAGTGCTGCGGCGGCGAAGCCCGCCATGACGGCGAGATCACGCCACATCTGACCCGTCGCGTCGGCATGCATCGACACTTGCTGAAGTGCGTCGACGGCGTAGCTCAAGGGGAGGACGTTGCTGATCCATTCGAGCCAGGTCGGCAATTGATCGCGGGGCACCAGGAGTCCACAGAGGAACAGTTGGGGGACCACAACTACCGGCATGAACTGCACCGCTTGGAACTCGGTCTTCGCGAATGCGCTGGCCAACAGGCCGAGCGCAACGCCGAGTATTGCGCCGAGAACTGCAATGACGATGACCCAGGCAAGACTGCCGGCGATGGTGAGTCCGAGAAATCCGAAAGCAACCGCGCACGCGAGAGCTGCCTGAGCGGCGGCCGAGAGCGAAAATGCCGCGCCGTATCCCGCCAGAAGATCGAGTTTGCCCATCGGTGTGGTGAGCAGGCGTTCGAGTGTTCCTGAACTGCGTTCGCGCTGCATGGCGATGGACGTGACCAGGAACATGACTACAAACGGCAAGATTCCCAGCATGGTGATCGCCACCCGTTGGAACAGTGAAACCTGGCCGGGCGGCGTGGGTACGTCTTGGTAGAGGAAATACAGCAAAATCATCAACAACGACGGGACCAACAAGATCATGGCCACCGTGCGATGGTCCTGGCGGAGCTGAAGCAGAATGCGTACGGTCGTAGCACCGAAGATCCTGATGCTCATGATATTTCGCCTCCGACGGGTGAAGTCCGAATCAGCTCGAGGAAGGCGTCCTCGAGGCGTTCACATCTGGTTTTGGCGCGCAATTCATCGGGTGTGAGTTGAGCGAGGAGATGCCCGTCTCGCATCAGGATCAGTTCAGCGCAGTGGTCGGCCTCATCCATGACGTGGCTGGAGACCAACAGGGTGGTTCCGCTGCGAGCAAGGTCGGCAAATCGTTCCCACAATTCGACACGAAGCACCGGATCGAGACCGACGGTCGGTTCGTCGAGGATCAACACATCAGGTGATGCCACCAACGCGCATGCCAGCGAGACTCGACCGCGTTGACCTCCGGACAGATCGGCGGCGGTCCGGTCGGCGTATCGGCTCAATCCGACGGCGTCGACCGCTGCTGCGACGTCTGCGCCGGACTTGCCGTACAGAGCTCCGAAGTACTGGACGTTTCGAGTGACCGTCAGGTCGCCGTACACGCTGGGGGATTGGGTGACGTATCCGACCCGGCGGCGAAGGGCAACGGACCCCGCGAGGTCGCCCAGGACTCTGACCTCACCACTTTCGACGATCTGGGTTCCGACTATCGCGCGCATCAGGGTTGTCTTGCCGCAGCCGGACGGGCCGAGCAGTCCGGTGATCGATCCTGCCGAAACCTGCAGGTCGAGTGAGTGAAGAACTTCGTGCTTGCCGCGAATGACTCGTAGTCCGCGGATGTCTATTGCCGGCGTGGTGGTCACGGTTCGCCTCATTTCAATAATTCATCACTTGTTGAATTATGCGACTCGGCCGACCGATGAGTCAACGGCGTGGGCACAATCGAAGGGTGAGTATCGAGACCTTGGAAAATGTGAAGAACCCGTTGGAAGCGGGCCTGACAATTCTCGGCTCGACCTTGATCGTCGACGACATCTCGCTGAGGATTGTCGAGGTCGAGGCGTACGGAGGGGAGAAGGACGGGCCCTGGCCAGATCCGGCAGCACATTCGTATCGGGGGCAAACGCCGCGGAACAGCGTGATGTTCGGGCGGGCGGGCCGTCTCTACGTCTACCGCAGCTACGGAATGCACTTTTGTATGAACATCTCGTACGGCCCGGATGGTGTCGCGGGTGGTGTTCTGCTCCGAGCGGCCGAAATCGAGGCCGGTCACGATGTGGTGTCGGCTCGGAGATCGCCGGATCGACCATCTCACCAATGGGCCAGAGGGCCAGGTAATCTCGGCGCTTCCGTTGCAATCACGTTGGCGGACAACGGAACAGACGTGTTCAACCCCGCTTCGCGGGTTCGGCTCGAATTGGGGGAGTCGAAGGAATGGGTCAGTGGACCGCGGGTGGGGGTCAGTACTGCGGCCGAGGTCCCGTGGCGCCTCTGGATTCCGGACTCGCGAGCGGTGTCCGCGTACCGCCGAAGCCCGCGAGCGCCGGTCATTTCGTGAAGATGGGATGATCGAGTCCGTGACTGAGAATATTCTCGACGAACTGACCTGGCGTGGGCTGATCGCCCAATCAACTGATCTCGACGCTTTGCGTAAAGATCTCGAGGCCGGACCGGTCACGTTGTATGCGGGCTTCGACCCGACCGGACCGAGCCTGCACGCAGGTCACCTGGTTCCGCTCCTCGCGCTCAAGCGGTTTCAGCGTGCCGGTAACCGTCCGATCGTTCTTGCCGGCGGTGCAACAGGCCTGATCGGTGATCCCCGTGACGTCGGGGAACGGACGATGAACTCCGCCGATACTGTCGCGGACTGGGCAGGTCGCATCCGTGGTCAGCTCGAACGATTCGTGGATTTCGACGATTCACCGACGAGTGCGGTCATCGAGAACAACATGAACTGGACCGGCAAGATGTCGGCCATCGACTTCCTGCGTGATGTCGGCAAACACTTCTCCGTGAACGTCATGCTTGCGCGTGACACCGTGAAGCGTCGTCTCGAGTCGGACGGGATGTCGTACACCGAGTTCAGCTACATGCTGCTCCAAGCCAACGACTACCTGCACTTGCGACGCGATCTCGGCTGCACTCTGCAGGTCGGTGGGTCCGATCAGTGGGGCAACATCATCGCGGGCGTCGAACTCAACCGTCGTGTCGACGGCGAGAGTGTTCACGCAATGACCGTTCCGCTGGTGACCTCGGCTGATGGGAAGAAGTTCGGAAAGTCGACCGGTGGCGGCAGTCTGTGGCTCGACCCCGAGATGACCAGCCCTTACGCGTGGTACCAGTACTTCGTGAACACCGGCGACGCCGACGTGATCAAGTACCTGCGCTGGTTCACGTTCCTGACCGCAGACGAACTCGCGGAACTCGAGACGGCAACGGCGGAGCGTCCGCATGCGCGCGAAGCGCAGAAGCGATTGGCTGCGGAGATGACGACCTTGGTTCACGGAGAACACAACACTCGCGCCGTCGAGCTCGCCAGCCAGGCGTTGTTCGGCAAGGCGGAATTGGCGGAACTCGACGAGTCGACGCTCGCCGCGGCGCTGAAGGAAGCATCTGTCAGCGAATTGGCGCCGGGGGAGCCGCGCACGATCATCGATCTGCTTGTGACGAGCGGTTTGTGTGAGAGCAAGGGAGCTGCTCGACGCGCAGTGAAGGAAGGCGGCGCTTCGGTGAACAACCAGAAGGTGTCGGCCGACGACTGGGAGCCCGCCGCATCCGATCTGCTTCACGGCAGCTGGTTGGTCGTCCGGCGTGGAAAGCGCAATTTCGCCGGCGTGAAAATACTTTCGAACTGACGTGTGTGGGGTCACAGTTGTCTCGCGGGGCTCCTGTGGCCGTTGGTGGCCCGCCTGCGGGCGGGCTACCAGCGGATTTAACCTGGCGAACACCTGTGACCTGCACGTTTGACGCTCAGTTTTCATTCGCGTAACTTTGTCCAAGTCAGAGCGACACGGACACCAACCCCGACCGAGAGGCCAGGGACACGCGGTTGGACGAAGTCGGAGACATTCACGCTCAACGGGAACTTGCTTCCTGGGAGCGAACAAGCTAAGATTGTAACCCTTGCCCCGGAGCTTTCAACCAGTTTGAAGCGATGGTGTGTGCGTGTTCTTTGAGAACTCAACAGTGTGTCGATGAATGTCAGTGCCAAATATTTTTTGGTACTTCAC
>NZ_JBYTAP010000006.1:0-319978 GCF_058788335.1 Rhodococcus sp. FW305-130
TTGCGTGAGCACGGTATTTCGGGTCGCGCGGCGGGTCAGGGTGCGATGCAGATTTCGCCGACGTTCGTCATGACCGACGATCAGGTCGCGGAGATGGCAGCAGGGATCCTCGCAGCTCTAGGATGAGTTCAGTTGCGGCGCCGGAAGAGTTTCTCGATTCGGCGCCGCACAGCGTTGGGTGCAGGTTCGAGTTCCAGAACCTCTTGTTCCGACTGCTTGGCGTAGGCCTGGGTGTACCGCTCGTGCAGTACCGAGCGAATTTCGTCCGGAGAGTAGGCCCGACGCTGGCGTTCGCCGCGCGCAACGAGAACCCCGGTGGCGGCAACGCCCATTGCACCGGCGAGGCCGACCAGTTTCCAAACGTGCGAGGCGCGCAGAGGAGTAGGGAGTTTCATCCCTCTACGCTAGAGGCATGGACCGACGATTGCTTTCGCAGGTGAGTCTCGAGGAGGCCGCCGCGGCGACCCGCACGGGCGACATCTGGATCTTCCGCGGAGAGTCGACGGCGGACCGGGCCATCCAGACGCTGACCAACAGCCCGGTCAACCACGTCGGAATGTCGGTCGTGATCGACGACCTTCCGCCGCTGATGTGGCATGCGGAACTCGGTCACTCGCTGCAGGACATGTGGACCGGACGCTTTCAGCGTGGTGTCCAACTGCACGATCTGCGATCGGGGGTTCAGGTCTGGGGCGCCAAGTACGGGCAGCGTGGATGGTTGCGCCAGCTCGACCACGAAGTCACCCGGGAGCAGGAAGACGCTCTGCTCAAGACGATCGCACGGCTGGACGGTACGCCGTTCCCGTCGACGGCCAAGCTTGCCTCACGCTGGTTCGGAGGCCGAATCCCGAAGCTGCGCAAGAAGTCCGACGTGTCCGCAGTGGCCGTCGAGAGCGCCTACTGCGCCGAAGTGGTTGCCAAGACCTATGAGGCGATGGGTCTGCTTGTCGGTAACCGTCGTATCAACTGGTTCGATCCGGGCAAGTTCTGGAGTGGAGATCAGTTGCCCCTCGCGCCGGGAGTTGCGCTCGGTGACGAGATCTCGGTGTCACTCAGCGCACGTGACCTCGAGGCCGGACGCAATCCTGCCGGGTACTCACAAGGTTCGTGACGGCTCGGCGACGACGCGGCCGCCGACTTCGAGCCACCCTTCCGGAGAGAAGGTGGTGTGAAGCACCGATCCGCGTCCCTGGGTGATGAGCAGTGATTTCCTCAATCGGTCCGTGATGCGCAGCGCTGCAGATCCGGTCGCCTCGTCCTCGGCGATTCCCATCACCGGTGCGAACATGCGTGCGCGGATGGTAGCTTCGAGCTTGTCCTGCCATGCCCACAGATACGAATGATCCGCCTCGTAGTCGGACGGATCTGCGTCGATGACGTCGTCGACCGTGTCCATCGGATAGATCGCGAATTCCGGTGCCCATTCGGCACGCGCGCGTACCCACGTCAAAGCGCCGGATTGGCGGACGTCGACACTGCCGGCAGGAACGTCGAGGGCGCTCACGCGACGGCCCTGTTCGCCCAGCCACCACGTGGCACCGACGGTCGGGTGTCCGGCGAAGGGGAGTTCTGCTGCCGGAGTGAAGATCTGGACCCGCGCACGCGAGGCGCCGTCATCCGGAACGTCGATGAAGATGGTCTCGCTGTAGTCGAGTTCCTTCGCGACGGCTTGTCGATCCGATTCTGCAACCGTGGACGCGTCGACGATTCCCAACGGATTCCCGTGCTTGCCGTTCTCGTCCGTGAAGACCCGGACCACACTCACTTCGATACCCATCGGTCCACCCTAGCGCGCGAAAAGCCCTCCCCACCTTCACGGTGGGGAGGGCTCGTCGAACTGCACTCAGGTCCGGGTGATCAGACCTGTGCGGCAGAGAGGATCTCGTTGGCTTCGACAGCCTGTGCGACGCCCGCGACGATGGAACCGGCGCGGATCGCTTCGAAGATGACCTCGCGGTCGACACCTTCCTGGCGGAGGGTGTTCTCGTGAGCTTCGAGGCAGTGGTTGCAGCCGTTGATCGCGGACACTGCAAGCGACCACAATTCGAAGTCGGCCTTGTCGACGCCCGGGTTGCCGATGATGTTCATCCGCAGGCCGGCACGAAGGTCGTCGTACTTACCGTCGAGGTAGCCCTTGGTGCGGTAGAAGACGTTGTTCATGCCCATGATCGACGCTGCGCCGAGAGCGGCGTTGTATGCCTCTGCCGACAGGTTGTCGGCAGCCTCGGAAGCAATCTCCTTGAGCGTGGACGCAGACTTGGTGGCTGCGGCCGTTGCGAGGAGCGTTCCCCACAACTGCTGCTCGTTCAGGACCGTCGTGCGCGCAATGGAACTCAGGTTGAGCTTGAGGTCCTTCGCGTACTCGGGAAGCGAGTTCTTGAGGTTCTCGACGCTCATACTCAGACGCTCGCAGTCAGAAGCTCGCCGGCGTTGATGGTCGGGTCGCCCTTCTTCCAGTTGCATGCGCACAGCTCGTCGCTCTGGAGAGCGTCGAGGACGCGGAGAACCTCGTCGACGTTACGGCCGACGGAACCGGCTGTGACGGAGACGAACTGGATCTCGTTGTTGGGGTCGACGATGAACGTCGCGCGGTCTGCAACGCCGTCGGCGTTGAGGACGCCGGTGGCCTCGGCAAGCTCACGCTTGAGGTCCGAGAGCATCGGGAAGGGGAGGGTCTTGAGCTCTTCGTGCTGTGCACGCCACTGGAAGTGCACGAACTCGTTGTCGACGGAAGCGCCGAGAACCTGAGCGTCACGGTCTGCGAACTCTTCGTTGAGCTTGCCGAATGCAGCAATCTCGGTGGGGCACACGAAGGTGAAGTCCTTGGGCCAGAAGAAGACGATGCGCCACTTGCCTGCGTAGTCGTCACTGGTGACGGTGGTGAAGTAGTCATCGGGCTGCTGGGCATCGACCTTGGACAGGTCGCCGCCGATGACAGCCGTGAGGTTGTAAGCGGGGAACTGGTCGCCGATTGTGAGCAGAGCCATGTGTCTCATTCTCCTACGTGTCTCGTGAACAGGAATTTCTTGCGCACACGATCCGGCTGTTCGGACTGTGACGGCCGAACGTGCTGGATCGAGAGGGTTTGTCACCGTCAGCGGGTCGGACGGTTTCGACTGGAGTGTCGAGGTTGTGACCGGCGCTTTTTGGTATGAGTCCATTCTGCATCAAACCGTTCAAAAGGTAAAGGTGATGGGTGGCACTACACTGATAGGCATGTCTGATCAGACTTATCAACCTTCCTTGTCACAGCTGCGTGCCTTTGTGTCGGTGGCCGAGTACCGGCACTTCGGTACTGCCGCAGCACGTTCCGGTGTGAGCCAACCCACACTGTCGCAGGCGCTGGCGGCTCTCGAGGCGGGGCTAGGGGTCAAACTGATCGAACGTAGTACGCGGCGCGTGCTCGTGACCGCGGACGGACAGCGCTTGCTCGGTCAGGCGAAGCAAATCCTCGAGGCTGCCGACGGTTTCGTCGCGAGCGCGGCCGGCTCCGGCGACTCTCTGACCGGACCGCTACGCATCGGGTTGATCCCGACCGTTGCGCCGTACATTCTTCCGGGGTTGTTGCCGGAGCTGCGCGAGAAGCTGCCGTCGTTGGCGCCGCAAATAGTCGAGGATCAAACGGCGCGCTTGCTTGATGCCCTGCGATCGGGAGCGCTCGACGTCGCGGTGTTGGCGCTTCCTGCCGGAACACCTGGCCTGGTGGAAGTTCCTGTGTACGAAGAGGATTTTGTGATGGTCGTGCCGAACGATCATTCCTTGGCCGGACGTGTCGATCTCACGGCGGACGTGCTCGACGCGCTGCCGTTGCTCTTGCTCGACGACGGCCACTGCCTGCGTGACCAGACGTTGGATCTGTGCCGTTCGGTAGACGCCCATCCGCTTGCCGGTGACACGCGGGCTACCTCTCTCGCGACAGTCGTGCAATGTGTGGCCGGGGGACTCGGGGTGACTTTGGTCCCGGAATCGGCTGTTGCCGTGGAGGTTCGACGCGGGGACTTGTCGACGGCGCATTTCGCCGCGCCGGCTCCAGGTCGCACGATCGGCGTCGTGTTCCGCTCGTCGAGTGGCCGAGCAGAAGGATTCCGTCAGCTGGCCGAGCTGGTCCGTTCGGTCAGCCCGACAGTTCCTCGATGACGTAACTCGTTCGACGTCGACGTGAAAGCTAGTCGAGAGAGCCTTCTTTCACGGCAATGACGGCTCCGGGATTGAGAATTCCCAGCGGGTCGAGCGCATCCTTGACCTTGCGATTGAGGGCCATGACGTCTTCACCCAACTGTGACGGCAGCCAGTCGCGCTTGAGTCGACCGACCCCGTGTTCGCCGGTGATCGTGCCGCCGAGCGCGATGGCGAGATCCATCACCCGTCCGAATGCGATCTGTGCGCGTTCGGACATGTCCGGGTCTGCGGGGTCGAAGACGATGAGCGGGTGTGTGTTTCCGTCTCCGGCGTGCGCCACCGTGCAGATCAGGACGTCGAGGTCGTCGGCGATGGCTTCGACCCCGGTTACCAGCTGGGGGAGTGCGCGCATGGGAACGCCCACGTCTTCGAGAAGCAGACTTCCCATCGCGAGCACTGCCGGGAACACTGCCCGCCGTGCCGCCGCAAAAGCGTCACCTTCGGCCTGGTCATCGGTGGCGAATACTTCGGTGGCTCCGTTGTTTTCGCACGCCTGAACAATCGTCTCGATTTCCAGCACGCCTGCCGCGCCGGGTGCGTCGGACTGCGCGAGCAGCAGTGCGTGAGCCTTGCGGTTCAGACCCATGCGTACCGCATCCTCGACGGCATTGATGCTGGCATGATCCATGAACTCGAGCATCGCCGGACGCATGTTGCTGGTGATCGCCAAGACCGCGTCCGCAGCTTCTTGTACCGAGTCGAACGACGCGACGACGGTTGATGCGGGCGGCTGCGCGGGAATCAAACGCAACGTGATTTCGGTGATGATGCCGAGAGTTCCCTCACTGCCCACGAACAGTTTGGTGAGGGAGAGTCCGGCGACGTCCTTGAGAAGGGGACCTCCGAGGCTGACCGCTGTCCCGTCTGCCAGCACGACCCGGAGTCCGAGAACGTAGTCGGTGGTAACTCCGTACTTGACGCAGCAGAGTCCGCCGGCGTTGGTGGCTGCATTGCCGCCGATGGAACAGATCTCGAAGGACGACGGGTCAGGTGGGTACCAGAGTCCGTGCTCTGCGGCGGCTTTCTTGACCTCCGCATTCATCAAGCCGGGCTGCGTAACCGCCACACGGGCGACCGGGTCGATCGTGATCTGTCGCATTCGCTCGGTGCTGACCACTATGCAACCGTCGACGGCGCTGGATCCACCGGAAAGGCCCGAGCCGGCACCTCTGGGAACCACCGGCACGCGGTTGGCGGTTGCCCATCGCATGACTGCTTGGATGTCTTCGGTGCACGTTGCGCGAACCACGGCAGCGGGGTGGCCTGCGGTCGGGTCGGCGGCCCAGTCCTGGCGGTAGCCCGCGGTCACATCCGGATCCAGCAGGACGGCTCCCTCGGGGAGTGCCGCTACAAGTTCGTCCAAGGCGTACGAATTTTCGACCGTCATCACTCCATCATGCGTCCGGCAGCGCCGCTGAGGTCCTGACTTGGTCAGATTTGGGCGCGGCACCGTTGCCCTGGCCCCTACCGGGCCGCATCTTCTGGCCAGCCGGGGTAGTTGGGGAGGACGAGGGGTGGGGCGAAGTCGGTGCTCATCCGGAGTCGATTCCCGTCGTGACGCGATTTGAACCAGTCAGAGCAAGTCTCCTGTTGCACACGGTCGCTGGTGGAGCTGGTGAATTTGTCGACGATCCAGCCGCCGAAGACGTCCCCTTCCGGTGCATTGCGGGGCCCTTCGAATCGAGGGTAGGGGGTAGCCGTAGAAGCGGTGTTGTGCATCCAGATCTCGTAACTACTGCTCGGGAGTCGCGACGAATCCGGTTTGCGGCCGTCGTAATCGGTATCGTAGGCGTCGGAGCAGGCGTAAGCGACGACGGTCGAATCGCCAGGGTATCCGGCGGGAATTGTTTGAATACTCAAGATCCGGTTGATGCTGGTACCTCGGTAGACGCGTGGTGGTGTGTCTGCGGGTTCTCCGTAGCGGCGATCGCTCGAGACCGTTCCACGAGTGTTCGCAGTGATTCTCGAGAACCCGTGGTAGGCGTCGCTGCGATCGCCACTACTGTCAACGATGTAGTCGGATTCTATGAATGCTCGGATTATGGTGGCCTCTTCGCTGAAGAGGTCGATGCCGGGGTCTGCGAGCCATTGGTTGTGATAGTCGGTCATGTAGCTCGGTAGTACATAGACGTTTGGCGCGGCGGGCGTGGTTGTGGCGCTGACGTTTTCGGTTGAGTTGGGTGCCGCGCAACCCGCGATACATGATCCCATGCTGAATGCCAGTGCAAGAGCGGTTGCGGCGCGGTGGTTTCGCCTTGTAAACGCAGGAAATCTATCCGACATCGTCGAGTCCGTCTCTCATGTTGGTCATGAACGTATCGCGATTGAATCCCCGAAACGTCAAATAGTCCTGCAGCGTGCTGTCGAATTTGCCGTTTAGACCCAGGGTCTCCAGATCGACTGGTCTGAGGGATTCGCTCGGATCGCCATTGACTCGAAAACCGTTCAGTTGCTCGAAGTCTTCTCTTCCGTAGGCGTTGTCGAGTGCCTGAACCAATCGGTAATCGAGAAGGGTCGTCGAAGCCGAACTCTGGTCTGTGAAGTTGAGTTGTGCCGGAGGAACTTCGACCGGGGAGCCCAGGACGTGATCTTTGAGTTCGACTCCCAGCATGCTGACTGCAACGCTGGTCGGTGGTCCGAAGCCTGGGATCATGGCGGCACCGCCGGAAATCAGCCAACCGAGTTCGTCGTATGTTTTCCCACGTCTGCTGATGATGTCCTGTTGCGCCGCCGCAGCGTCACCGGTTCGGTTGAGGGCTTCTTCCTCCAGAGCACCGTCCATCAGTGCCTGGACGCGTCCCGCATATATTGCATATTGCGAAGAACCCGCGGCGATGTCTCCGCTCATGCTGGTTTCGACGAAGGTCCCTTGGAGTTGGCCCGCGGCTCCGAGCATGTTCGCATTGAAACTTGCGGCTGCGTGGGGGTCGCTGTCGATGATCGCGATCACCGATTTTGCATTGGCGAATCTGTCGTCGTAGGCATCGAGATTTTCGAAACCGAGGGTACCGGTTTGATCGGGTTCCAATCCGACGAGATTGCCGATGTACGGGGTCACCGCGGAACCAATGGATTGCGTCAACGCGGGATTCACTTCTCCGACGGATCTGTTGTCCAGGCCGGCGATGTCGAGGTAGGCACCTTTGTTGTCGGCGAGATTGTGGGCGAGTGCAAGGGCAGAGGTGCCGGCCCGTTCGGCAACAGCTGGGTTGGAGTTGGTGGCGTCGGGTCCGATCCAATCGGTGAGGCCGCTGACGGCTCGTCCGTCATCGTTCCATTCGCGGGTGAACAGATTCACCACGTCGTCCTGATGAGCAGAGGTGGTGAGGAAGTCGGCGTTCGAAGGTATGTCCCGAGTGGCAACGTCGAGGGCTTTGGTGAGGCTGGAGTCGAGCTCATCGTTGCTGACGGGCTGGCCGTCGTCGTCGAAGACCAATCGCATCGGGGCGCTCGATGAAGTTTGCGATTGGAGAGGGGCGAGATCTGCGCTGTGATCGAGCAGTGCAGAACTCAGAGCGCTGCCGGATTGTGTCGCCGGGTCTGCATTTCGAAGTATGTCCGCGAGGGCATTCGAATCGTCGAAATGGTTGACGTTCACGGTGGTGGAGTACCCGCCGGGTTGGAGTTGCGAGCTGTACGCGGGGTCGCTGAAGATTTTGCGGACGTCTGGCGGAAGGTTGTCGAGGCTGCCCACGTTGCCGTTGCCGTTGCCGTCGGTGACGTTGGGATTGGAGACGGTGAACATGCCCGAGGCGAGGGCGCTGGGGATTCGCGCGTCGGCGGGGACATGCTGCTGCGTTGCCGAATCCCACGCTGCGGTCGCCGCGCTGCCGCTCCAATCGCTGGTTGCGGTGTCCATGATGCGGTGCGCGATGTCGACGTTGCTGTCGAATACGTCATGTCCGCGGCCCAGGGAGCCGGCATAGTTGTCGAGGGCGTCCAGATTCCAGGATCGGATCTGCGAGATCGACAGTGTCATCGCACGTCTCCCGAATCCTCGATCCGTGCGCCGTTGGCGATGTCGACCCGGGCGAACACTCGTGCGGAGTTTTCCAGTTTCGTGCGGGTAGCAGTGATCCCCGCACCGATCGCGCGGCCGAGTTCGTCGACGGTGACGACGTTGTCGGCTATGGCTGCAGCGAACGCCGACCCGGCGGCTCCGGCCGATGCGGCGGTAGCGGCCTCCGAAGCCGAGAATCCACCGAGTTCCTCGGCAGATGCCGTCAGCCCCTCCGCAGCACTTGCCAATTCGGCTGGATCAGCTGAAAAAGTATCCACACCCATGAACGAATCCCCCCCGAATTCATCTGCGAGATCACAGTGAATCGAGGATAGAGCATGCCAGATGACCCGACCTCGAGGGGTGCGTCATCGTCCTCGCGGTCGAGGGGGTTGTGTGAAAGCCCTAGCGGCCCTTCTGCTTTCCGGAGAACCGGCCACCCGAACTCTTGGTCCCACCGGACTTGCCGCTGCCTGATTTGCCGCCCGCCTTGGCCTTACCGGAACCGGCGTTGCGTCCGGATATGTTCTTTGCGGTGCCGGCGCCCTTAGCTTTCTGCCCGTTCTTGGCAGCTTCTGCGCGACGCTCGCGGGCCGCGATCTTGGCCTTGACGGAGCCCTTGATCTTCTCCGCCGGCTCACCGTTTCGGCCGCGGGAACTCTGCGCCGTTCGGCCCCGCACGATGCCGATAAGTTCCTCGACCAGATCTGTGGTCTTGGACTCCAGCCATGCCAAAGCCACAGGAGCCTCGGGCGCACCGTCCACCGGACGGAAGGTCAGGTCCTTGCGATGGTGGAACCGCGCCAGCGAATGGGGAACCACGACAACTCCGACGCCGGCGGCCACCAACTCGATGGCGTCGGCGATGGTCGCGGGTCGCTCGGCGGCGGTCTTTCCGGGACGGGTCGGCCAGTCGAGTCTGTCGTCGAGCGGATCGAGCACTATCTCGTCGGCCAGATCGTCGACGGAAATCTGATCGACAGTAGTGAACACGTGATCTTTCGGCACCACCACCACCGGGGTTTCCGCATACAGCGAGATGGCGCTGATGCCGGTCCGGTCGATCGGCAGGCGAACCAAACCTGCATCTGCTTCACCTGCGCGAAGTGCAGCTTCGAGTTCGAGAACCGGGAACTGAACAAGTTCCAGACGCACCTCGGGGAGCCGCTCGTGCCACACCCGGACCCACTTGGTGGGCGTCACCCCCGGGGCGTACGCGAGTCGAAAAATTGCCTGACTATCCGCGTCTGTCACCAGGCAAGGCTACCGCCTTGGTAAAAGCACCCGTATCGGCTGGTTACTCTTGTTGCATGACGTCGAACAAAACTCCCCAGACGATGAAGCCGACGACGGCTGCCAAGAAGCTGGGTGTGTACCTGGAAGCAACACCTGCGCAGTTCCAGGAAGGCGACGTGACTCGTGACGAGCTGACCGCTCTGCAGACCGATCCGCCGGAGTGGCTGCTGGAGCTGCGACGCACCGGACCGCACCCTCGCCCGGTCATCGCCGCCAAGCTGGGTGTATCGATCGCCGGCCTGGCCCGCGGCGGCGTCGAAGAAGCACTCACCACGGATCAGATCGCCGCACTCCTCGAAGAGAAGCCTGATTGGCTCGAAAAGGAACGCGCTGTTCAGGCCGACGTGCGGGCCGAAAACGTTCGCATCAAGGAAAAGCGCGCTGCGCGTCGTAACCAGCCGCGGAAGGCTCGAAGGGGCTGACGCCCCCTGTGCGCCTTTCCGGTAGCGATGACTACCGGAAAGGCGCACAGGCGCTAGCCTTCTACGACGCTCAGCTCGTCGAACACGATTTCACCCGCGGCATCCGATTCCGGGATGTCGACGACGGCAAGCAGCGCCCATCCGTGATCGCCCTCCGGATCCTCGAGCACCTGCCGCACCCGCCAGAACTCTCCGTCCTCAGTGACCTGGAAGAGCGCCGGACCGCGCGCCGACGGCCCGGTTCCGATGGTTGCGTACTCCTCGAAGTACGGCAGTAGTTGCTCTTCCCACTCGGCGGCCTCGATACCGTCCTCGAGGTTTTCCAGCTCGTTCCACTGTCGACGCGACGCGAGATCGATGCGTCGGAACATCGCATTGCGCACCATGACGCGGAATGCGCGCGGGTTCGCCGAGATGGGACGGGGAATGTCGGCGCCGAACGCAACCTCTTCCGTGTCTGCCTCGGCTCCGGGGTCGGTGAGTGACTCCCACTCGTCGAGCAGGCTCGAGTCGACCTGACGGATCAGCTCGCCCAACCACTCGATGATGTCTTCGAGTTCCTCGGTGCGCGCTTCGGTCGGGACGGTTTGCCTCAGCGCGCGGTAGGCGTCGGCGAGGTAGCGCAGGACGAGGCCCTCGGACCGGGTAAGTCCGTAATGGCTGATCAATTCGGCAAACGTCATGGCGCGTTCGATCATGTCGCGCACCACGGACTTGGGGGAGAGGGCGAACTCGGTGATCCACGGGTGGCCGCCCCGGTACATTTCGAAAGCCGGGAACAGCAAGTCCGACAACGGTTTCGGCCAGGTGACCTCTTCGAGAAGCTCCATGCGCTCCTCGTACTCGATGCCGTCCGCCTTCATCTGCGCCACCGCTTCGCCGCGTGCGAAGTGCTGCTGCGCCATCAGAACCTGACGCGGATCGTCGAGCGTCGACTCGATGATCGAGACGACATCGAGTGCGTAACTGTCGGATTCGACGTCGAGAAGTTCGAATGCCGCCAAGGCGAACGGTGAGAGTGGCTGGTTCAAGGCGAAGTCGCGTTGCAGGTCCATGGTCAACCGAGCCATGCGGCCGTACTCGTCGGGTTCGTCGAGGCGTTCCACGATCCCGGCGCTGAGCAATCCGCGATACAGCGAGATCGCTTTGAGGATGTGCTTGCGTTGCGCCGGACGCGATTCGTGGTTGTCCTCCAACAGATGCCGCATCGCGTCGAAGCAGTTGCCCGGGCGGGCAATGACATTGAGCAGCATCGAGTTGCTGACCGAGAATCGCGACACCAACGGTTCGGGCGATGCCGCGACCAAGCGGTCGAACGTCGCTTCGCTCCAGGACACAAACCCCTCGGGAGCCTTCTTGCGTTGAATCTTCTTGATCTTCTTCGGATCGTCGCCGGCCTTGGCGACTGCCCGCAGATTCTCCACTTCGTGTTCCGGTGCCTGGACGACAACGGTGCCCATCGTGTCGTAGCCTGCACGACCCGCGCGGCCGGCGATCTGATGGAACTCGCGGGCCTTCAGATGCCGTGTGCGGACGCCGTCGTACTTGGCGAGACCGGTCAGCAGCACTGTGCGGATCGGGACGTTGATTCCGACGCCCAGAGTGTCGGTACCGCAGATCACCTTGAGAAGCCCGTCCTGCGCGAGAACTTCGATGAGCCGTCGGTACTTGGGCAACATGCCCGCATGGTGAACGCCGATGCCGTGCCGGACCAGGCGCGAGAGTGTCTTTCCGAACCCCGTGGTGAAGCGGAAACCGCCCAGCGCTTCGGCGATCGCTTCCTTCTCGGCTTTGGAACAGAAGTTGACGCTCGTCAGTGCCTGGGCGCGCTCGAGCGCGGCCGCCTGCGTGAAATGCACGATGTAGACGGGGGACTGGTTGGTGGTCACCAGATCTTCGATGGTTTCGCCGACCGGCGTGGTCGCGTACGAGAACATCAAAGGCACAGGGCGTTCCGTGCCGGAGACGACGGTGGTCGGCTTCCCGGTGCGACGCGTCAGATCCTCGGAGAAGAAGTCGACCTCACCGAGAGTTGCCGACATCAAGAGGAACTGCGCGTGCGGCAACTCGATGAGCGGAACCTGCCACGCCCAGCCTCGATCGGGTTCGGAGTAGAAATGGAACTCGTCCATCACGACTTGGCCGATATCGGAGTTCGGGCCCTCTCGCAGTGCGAGATTCGCGACGATCTCTGCCGTCGCACAAATGATCGGCGCCGACGAGTTCACGGCGGCGTCGCCGGTCATCATGCCGACGTTCTCGGCACCGAAGACCTCACACAGCGCAAAGAACTTCTCACTCACCAAGGCCTTGATCGGCGCTGTGTAATAGGTGCGCTTGCCGAGCGACATCGCATAGAAATGCGCGCCGATCGCTACCATCGATTTACCGGACCCGGTCGGCGTCGCAAGGATCACGTTTGCACCCGAGACCAACTCCATGACGGCCTCTTCCTGGGCAGGATAGAGCGTCAAACCTCGTTCGAGGGTCCACGAAGAGAAGGCGTCGAAAACGGAATCAGGATCCGCGTTGTCGGGGAGAAGTTCCGTCAGCAGCACTCGTACAGGCTAGCCGCAACCGCGGATCAGGTTGCGCTTCGCTCGTCCGAGCCCATGGCGTCGAGCACTGCCATGCGGGTGGACGACGTTCCGGTGATGGTGTTCTCGCCGACGCCGGAGATCAGCATGTGACGCCAGCGGGCCTCGTCGAAGACGAGTGGTGCGGTGCTGGAAAGAAAATCTTCGACGATCTGCAGGAAACGCATCGGATCGTCGCGGAACGGGAAGTGGCCCGAGCCGCGGAAGATTTCGAGACGTGAGTTCGGCATCGCCGCGTGCGCGAGGTGAGCGTGGGAGACGGGAATGACGGAGTCGTCGTCGCCCCAGATCAGTTGAACCGGCAGATTCTCGGTCAGATAACAGCGGTCGAGCATCGTGACGACCTGTCCGCGCCAGTCCACGACTGCCCGCAGCGTACGAAGGTAAGCCTCGTAGGCAGTGGGGTCGGGGAGATCAGCGAGCACTCGAATCAGGTCTGGCGTGTCGTGCAGCATGGTGCCGGGGCGCAGATTCGAACCGTGAACGACACCGGCAAGGTTTCCGGCCATCCGGACGAGCGGCATCGCGCCAGGTATCCGGAGCAGTTTGACGACCTCGTTGACCACCGGAACGGACATGAGGCGCAGCAGCGGGTGGACGTCCTTGGTGACGCCACCGGCCGAGACCAGCACGAGGCGATCCACCATGTGTGGGAATTGGTAGGAGAACTGCATCGCGACGCCGCCGCCGAGCGAATGCCCGATGACGGTGACGTGCTCGATGCCGAGCGTCGACAGAAGATCACGCATGCCGTTGGCGTACGCGGCTACCGAGTAATCTGCGCGCGGCTTGTCGGAGCGGCCGTGACCCAACAGGTCAGGTGCGATGACGGTGTACTTCTTGGCGAGGTGGGGAATGATCTCGGTCCACGTCGACGAGTTGTCGCCGATTCCGTGCAGGAGCAGTACTGCCGGACCCTCGCCGGCTATCCGAAATGCGCGTCGGTAGCCGTGAATCGTCCGGAACATCATCCGCGGTTCCTCGTCGGGGACCGGTCGGAGCTGACGGTTCCGTGGTCTGCTCATGTCGCCTCCTGGCTCGGCGTGTGACCACGTTGACTGTCTGCTCCAGTTGTTGAGCCGTCAACGAAAATCACACAGAGTTTGAGGCTATCCGACGGATGTGTCCTGAACAACAGCCCAGGTAACGGAGGGGTTGCGGAATGCGCACAATGTCGAATTATGCGCCCCGCCCGTCACATTTTCGTCAGTTGTCGCCTCGATCGAGGTCTCCAGCTGAGCCGAAGTCGTCATTTCCTGCCTGTTCGGCCAGGAACTTTTCGAACTCTGCGCCGATCTCGTCACCGCTGGGAAGGTCGGCCTCGCCGGCCAGAAGGGACGACTGTTGTTCCTGAGCGGCGACAAAAGTGTCGTATTGACGCTCCAAAGCGTGGACTACAGTCTGAACTTCTTCGTTCCCGGCTATGTGCTCGTTAACCTGTTCCCGAACGCGCGCCGCGGCCTCACCCAGTGCAACCAAGGGCAATTCCAGATCCGAAACCTCGGAAACGTTTTCGAGCAAAGTCTCTGCGGCGCCCGGGTAGTCCGTTTGCGCGAGGTAGTGGGGGACATGCACCGAAAAGCCCATCGCCTCGTGCCCGTGCTGAGACATACGAAGCTCGAGGAGTGACGATGCGCTGCCGGGAACCTGCAGTTCACCTGACCAACGCTGATGGTCCTGGATCAGGTCCTTGTTGGTCGAATGTGCTGTCACACCCAGCGGTCGGGTGTGCGGGATTGCCATCGGAATCGCGTTGAGCCCGATGGTTCGACGCACTCCCAGCTGTTCGGACAACAGACGAACGGCCGTGGTGAACCGCTCCCACTTGAGGTCCGGTTCCATCCCTGCGAGCAGCAGGAACGGCGTGCCGGCCGTATCGCGCAGTGCGTACAGATTGAGCGCCGGAGCGTCGTAATCGGAGAAATGATCGGCCTTGAACGTCATCGTTGGTCGACGTGAGCGGTAGTCGATCAGCTCGTCGACAGCAAACGACGCGACAAGCTCGGTTTCCAGGCTTTCGCGCAGATGCGTCGTCGCCAACTTCACGGCGTGACCGGCGTCGGAGTAACCCTCGAGTCCGTGAATCAGGATCGGTCCCTGGCCGTCGGCAGCCGCCAACTGGGGCGCCGGAAATTCCAGCTCGTACATCCTCGACTGTTCGTCCATCGCAGTCCCCTTCGCTCTTCGGTCTTGATCTCAAGTGTCCACTATCGGCGCACGCTCGACAGCATCGGAGTCAGGTGCCCGACAGCACTGGATCAGACGTTCATCGGTAAGAACACCGAGTCGGTGACCGATCATTCCCGATCCGACGAGACGGACGTTCGCCGAGAGCGAAGCCGAGCGGTATCTTTCGACACTTGGCCTGGGCGTTCGCTAGATGTCGGGTGCGCGGCTTCGGACATGGCAGAGTGGAAGACAAGGTCGGCACGGCCGATTTGTCCGAAATGCATTGGTCGATTGTCGGGATCGGTCGAGGTCGAGTGCGGAGGCTTACATGCGGGTGTGTCCACGATCGTCCAGGCGAGTGGCCGCATGCTCCCTTGCTGCGGTGGCCGCCGTTGCACTACTCGCGGGCTGCTCCGGGTCGGTCCAAGGCGCACCCGTTCCGGACTCCGCGCCGGCGACTGCCGGTGCGACCGACAGCGGCTCAGCGGCGCCGAGTACGACGGCTGCACCCAAATCCTCGACGCCGAAATCCACCTCTCCGAAAACGGCGGCACCGTTGTCCGAACTGCTGCTGACTCCCGAGGAATTTCCCGAGCCCTTCGGCGCTGTTGTGCTGCCCCCGCAGGCCGTCCCGATGGCAGCGCCGGATCTAGTCGGCGTCCCACGCGGTGCCACCGTCGATCCATCCGAATGTGAGCCACCGGAACAGGATTACGGTCCGAACGGGACCGTGATGGCGGTCGGGACCGACAATGCGACGAGGGCAACGATTTCGGTCGAACTCACGAAGGTCGACGCGTCCCTGGACGAGTTGGAAGCGCAAACTCGCCAGTGCTCGTCCATGACGGTCACTGCGAACGGCGTCACCACTACAGTGACGACGGAAATTCTTCCGCCGTCGCCGATCGATGCCGACAAGACGATGTCACTTCGCCGCACCGTCGTGTCCCCCAAAGCCGCAGCCGGCGATCAGACGATGCTGACATTGATCGCGCAGGTCGGCGACGTACGGGTAGCAACAACACTGATGACGTTCGGTTCTGCGACGCCCTCGACGGCACCTCTGGATCAAGCGTTCACCGCAGCCGTACAGAAGGTCAAAGCAGGCAAGTGATTTCGCAGCACACGGGTCCGACACAGAGCGGACCTTTTCGGTGCGGCGCGATAATTCGTCCCCAACTGACTCGATAATCCACAGACGAATTCGACGTCGCTGTTTTCCCTGGTCGAGCGGATGGCGGCATCGGGGCGATCGGCGAGGGTCTGTGCATGACCACATCACCTCTTCCAGGAGAATTCGAATTCTCCGACGACGACCTGGCCCTTTTCGGACGCGTTGAACGTGTTTCCGATCCAGGCGAATTGATCGCGGCAATACCCGCCCTCCTGGGATTCCATCCGTCCAACTCCGTCGTTGCGCTGTCTCTGATGGGCGCCTCCGCCTCGACGCTCGGCCCGGTAATGCGACACGACTACTTTCCCAGCGTCAAGGGAAAGCCTGCGAGGCAGATGAGCGCGGCGCTGCGCCAGTTCGCCGCCGTGTGTGACGGGGAAGGAGCGCGTGCGGTCGTTCTCGTGGTGATCACCAATTGCTCGACAGCTGAAACTCTCATCGACGAAACCATCGAGCTGGCCGAGGTATTCGAAGACATGCTCGGCGGAACCTGCGTCGAGCTGGCTGACGTATTGTGCACGGCCGCAATAGAATCTGGCCAGCCGTGGACGAGTGCCACGAGTTCGATTCACCGCGGCACCCTGCCAGACCCGGCATCTTCGTCGGTCGCGGCGGCGCAAGTGTTGGGCGGGAGGGTCATTCGCCGTTCGCGCGAGGAACTGGCCCGGTGGGTACACGGTGCCGCTCGCAATCACGACGCGATTGGCCAACTGATCGCGAGCCGCCGAGAATCGAGTGAGTACAGAGGGGGATCAGGCCGTGATGCCGCAGTTCAGCGCCGGGTCGATCTGGTGTTGGAACAAGTCCGCCGTGTGGAGGCAGGCACTTACTGCCCTGACCCGCAGGAATGCGCCGATCTGGTGGTCGCTTTGACGGACGTTCACGTCCGCGACGTGGTGTTGGGTCTGGCGATCACGTCGGTTGCCGCACATGCCGAGCAATTGTGGCTCGTGCTCACCCATGAAGTACCGTCTCCCGAACGAGCTTGGCCGGCAACACTTCTCGGGTTCTTTGCATACGTGCGCGGCGACGGGCCCCTGGCAGGTGTTGCGCTGTCTGCCGCACTGTCGGCCGATTCGGAACACACCTTGGCCGGATTGCTGGATTTATCGCTGCAATCCGGTGTGCACCCCGATGGGATCCGTGACCTTGCGGCCGTCGGATTGTCCATCGGGGAATCGCTCGGAATTACCGGCTTGCCGCCGGCACTGCCGAGCGGAAGCTAGCGAGCAGCGTGTGAGCGGTCGCCCAGATCCTGGAGGAACTGCCATGCATCGGCGACTATGACGTCGAGATCGGTACGCGTGGGCGTCCAACCCAACTCGGCAATCGCCTTGTCGCTCGATGCGATCAGTACGGCCGGATCACCCAGCCGTCGTGACGCGTCTTCGACGTTGATCGGCAGGCCGGTGACCCGCGCACAGGCAGCAATCACCTCGCGCACGCTGAAGCCGGCACCACTTCCGAGGTTGTAGATGCGGTGCTCGCCGGGAACCGAGGATTCGAGCGCCAGCAGATGCGCTTCGGCGAGGTCAAGCACGTGTATGTAGTCGCGTACCGCGGTGCCGTCCGGCGTGGGCCAGTCGGTTCCGAATACCGAGATCTTGTCTCGCTGCTCGAGTGCGACCTGAAGGACGAGCGGAATCAGGTGGGTTTCGATCACCCGGTTCTCGCCGGCGGACTTGTACGCACCCGCGACGTTGAAGTAGCGCAAGCTGGTAGCGCCGAGGCCGTGGGCGATCGAGTACGAGGTGATCGCATGATCGATCGCGAGCTTGGTCGCGCCGTACGGATTCGTAGGGCGGGTCGGAGCGGTTTCCACGATGGGGGACTGCTCCGGCTCGCCGTACGTCGCGGCGGTGGAAGAGAACACGAGCCGGGGAGTGCCGGAGACACGAATCGCCTCGAGCAGTTCGATGGTCGTGACGACGTTTCCGCGCCAGTACTTTTCGGGGTGCAGCACGGATTCGCCGACCAGCGACTGCGCGGCGAAGTGAAGTACGCCGTCGAAAACCGGTGAACCCGCACTGCCGAGGATGTCGGCGGCCAGCGCCCCCACATCCCCTTCGATGAACTCGGCACCGGCAGGCACCGCGTCGGCATTTCCGGTGGAGAGGTCGTCGATGACGACAACTTCGTGTCCACGCTCGAGCAACACAGTGCTGCACACACTGCCGACGTAACCGGCGCCGCCGGTGACCAGGAGTTTCATCTAGTTCCTCAGACCTGCTTGACCTGAACGGCGTGAGCCATTTCCTCGGACAGGTCGAACCCGCTGTGACCCGGCACGATGATGGTCACCGAGCCCGGACGGGTTTCGACCGTCACCCTGGCGTCGGGAACGACGCCGGCGTCACGCAGCTGCGCGATCACCTCGGGATCGGACTGCACGTGCTCGGCGAGTCGCCGAACGACCACAGCTGTCTGTGCGCCGTGCGGAATATCGGTCAGGCGCACCAATGTTTCGGTGGTGGCAACCGGGCCGTCGAGTCCCAACTGGTCCAAGCCCGGAATCGGGTTGCCGTATGGCGACGTCGTGGGGTTGTTCAGAACGACGACGAGCCGACGCTCGACCTCCTCGCTCATCACGTGCTCCCAACGGCATGCCTCGGCATGTACGTCTTCCCATTTCAGACCGATGACGTCCACCAGTAGGCGCTCTGCCAACCGGTGCTTACGCATGACAGAGATCGCGAGATCGCGACCCTTGTCGGTGAGTTCCAGATGTCGATCGCCGGCGACCATCAGCAAGCCGTCGCGCTCCATACGCGCAACTGTCTGGCTGACGGTGGGTCCGCTCTGTTCGAGCCGTTCGGCGATCCGCGCCCGGAGTGGGACTACGCCCTCTTCTTCCAAGTCGTAGATCGTCCGGAGATACATCTCCGTGGTGTCGACTAGATCCTTCACACTCAACCCCTTCGTCAGTTGATCATTCTACCGTTCAGTTCGTGGTTCCGGTGCCGCCTCCACTGCGGCGAGTCCAGCGCGTGTCCGAATTGGATTCGTGTCACTCGATCTCGGTCTCCGAAGCGGGCCGCGAGTGTGGTGTGCGGCACGAAACGAGAAGGAAGTAGCGTGATCCCATGACCGCGTCGATCAGATCTGACGGGGACCCCGCGGCGTCTCGAGCGAATCGAGTCGTGGTGTGGAGTCCGGAGTACCTGAGCTATCGGTGGAGCGCCGATCACCCGATGAATCCCACTCGCCTCGATCTCACGATGGCACTCTCGCGAAGCCTCGGACTTCTCGAGGGCATCGAATTTCTCGAACCGAGCGCCGCGTCCGATGCCGACCTCCTCAGAATCCACACACCGGCATATCTTGCAGCGGTCAAAGACGCGGGTAACTCTGCGAACAACGGTGTGAGCGGCCAGGATGTTCCCCACGGGCTCGGTACCGAGGACAACCCGGTCTTCCCGCACATGCACGAAGCCAGTGCGATCCTCGCCGGCGGCTCGCTGGCCGCAGCGCAGGAAATCGCTTCGGGACGTACGAGGCGCGCGGTCAGCATCGGCGGCGGCATGCACCATGCGATGGCGGATTGGGCCTCTGGATTCTGCGTCTACAACGATGCGGCGGTTGCGATTTCGTGGCTGCTCGACAACGGCTACGACCGCATCGCCTACATCGACGTCGACGCTCACCACGGCGACGGAGTGCAACATGCGTTCCTCGGGGACCCGCGGGTGCTCACGGTCTCGCTGCATCAGCACCCGGCAACCTTGTGGCCGAACACCGGATGGTCGAGCGAGGTCGGCGACGGGGCCGCCGAAGGTACGGCGGTGAACATCCCGGTGCTTCCCGGGACCGTCGACGCGTTGTGGCTGCGCGCATTTCACGCCGTCGTACCGGGAGCCATTGCAGCCTTCCGCCCGCAGATCATCATCAGCCAGTGCGGAGTCGACTCGCACCGCGAGGACCCGCTCGCGGACCTCGCTCTGACCGTCGACGGCCAGCGAGCAGCGTTCCTGGCAATGCGCGATCTCGCCGACCGCTACTCCGAGGGCCGGTGGCTGGCAGTCGGCGGCGGCGGATACGGACTGGTTCGCGTCGTGCCGAGGGCATGGACTCACCTGATCGCTGCCGCGCTCGATCGCGAGGTCGACGTCGACACAGCTGTGCCTGACGAGTGGAAGGAATCGACGAAGCTGCGAGCGCCGAGCGTCGACCTCCCGCCGACCATGGGCGACGGCGGAGATGTCGCCTACACCCCGTGGGACGGCCCGGGTGGTACACCGGAGACAGGTGTCGCCTCGGTAGATCGTGCACTCACCCGAATCGACTCGGCGATCATCGCCACACGCCGCGCTTCGTTCCCGCTACTCGGACTCGACCCGGAGGATCCCCGTGACTGAACAGTCCGATACCGATGCCGGCGGCGCGAGCGACCAGGCGCCGAAGACCGACCCCGCTCACACCTATCCCCATTCGTGGGTAGTCGACGTTCTCGCCTCCGACGGCGGCGCGGTGGCGTTGCGACCCATCGTTCCCGAGGACGCGGACAAGCTCGTCGAATTCCACGGCAAACTCTCCGAGCGCACTCGGTACCTGCGCTACTTCGGCCCGTATCCCACGATGTCGGCGCGCGACGTGAAGAATTTCACGACGGTCGACCACCACAACCGCGTCGCCTTCGTGATGATGCTCGGCGACGAGATCATCGCGGTGGGTCGCTACGAGCGACTCCTCGACGTCGGTGACGGAAAGTCTGCCGAGGTCGCCTTCGTCGTCGCCGACGCACACCAGGGGCGCGGCCTCGGCCCGATCCTGCTCGAATACCTGGCAGCAGCAGCGGCCGAGAACGGCCTGACGATGTTCGTCGCCGAGGTCCTGTCCGAGAACCGCAACATGGTGACGGTGTTCCGTGAGGCGGGGTATCAGGTGAGCCGCTCGTTCGACGGTGGCGTGCTGCGCCTCGAATTCGCGATCGACCCGACGGAAGCGCTTGTTTCAGTACGTAATTCGCGTGAGCGGGCAGCTGAGGCCCGCAGCATGGGAAACGTGCTGAGTCCACGATCGGTGGCAGTGATCGGCGCATCAGCGGACCCCGCCAAGGTGGGTAACGCGGTGTTGACCAACCTGCTGCGCGGCGGATTCACCGGACCGGTCTACCCCGTCAACGCGGAGCATCGTTCGGTTCACGGGGTGCGGGCGTACCCAACTGTTCGCGACATCCCCGACGACGTCGATCTCGCCGTCGTGGCTGTACCTGCGGAATCGATCAATTCGGTACTCGACGACTGCCTCGACAAGGGCGTCAAAGCGCTGGTGGTGGTCTCGTCGGGCTTCAGCGAGAGCGGTCCGGACGGACGCTCGTCCGAACGCAAACTGGTCCATGCAGCACGCGCTCACGGAATGCGCCTCATCGGTCCGAATGCACTGGGGGTGGCGAACAACGACCCCGCGATCTCGTTGAATGCGACTCTCGCGCCGGTCTTGCCGGTGGCAGGCAACGTGGGCTTCTTCTGTCAGTCCGGCGCGCTCGGTATCGCCATTCTCGACGAAGCTGCGCGCAGCCGAATCGGGTTGTCCGCCTTCGTTTCTGCCGGCAACCGTGCGGACGTCTCGGGCAACGACCTTCTGCAGTACTGGGATTCCGACCAGTCCACCGAAGTGGTCCTTCTCTACCTCGAAAGCTTCGGCAACCCACGAAAGTTCTCCCGGATCGCCCGCCGAGTTGCGCGGAAGAAGCCGATCGTCGCGGTCAAGAGCGGTCGGCACGCGGTTCCGCCGGTTCTCGCCGCCACCGGAGTCGAGATCGACGATTCCATCGTCCGCGCCCTCTTCGAACAGGCGGGCGTCATCCAGGTCGGCTCCATTTCACAATTGTTCGACTGTGCCTTGCTCTTCGGATACCAGCCGTTGCCGGCCGGTCCACGGCTTGCTGTCATCGGCAACTCGACCGCGCTCGGTGTCCTTGCCGCGGACGCCGCCCGCAGTGAAGGTTTGCAGGTCAGCGACCCGGTCGACCTTGGCGCCCAGGCGAGTCCGGAACTGTTCGCCGCTGCCGTGCGCGACGCGTTGGCGTCGTTCGACGTCGATGCCGTCATCGCCGTCTTCGTTCCTCCGGTTGCCATTCCGGTCGAGCCGTTCGCGAAAGCGCTCAAAGACGCCGTCGCCGGCTCGGACAAGCCGATTCTCACGACGTTCCTCGCAGCCGAGGGAGTGCCGGACGTCCTGGCGGTCCGCGACGAAGTCGGAAACCCGACCCGCGGTTCGGTGCCGTCCTACCCGGGGCCGGAGCGCGCCGCACTGGCACTGGCGAGGGCCTGGCGTTACGCGGAGTGGCGCAGCAAGCCTGCGTCGAAGGTTGTTCGCCCCGCGGGAATCGACTCCGAACGAGCTCAGAAGATGGTGGCCGCCTGGCTTGAAAACTCGCCTGGCCGTTGGCTTTCGGACGTCGAAGCAGCAGCTCTTCTCGAGTGCTACGGGGTTGCAGTCGTCGAATTCCGTTCGGTCCTGAGCGAAGACGAAGCTGTAGAGGCAGCGGATGCTGTCGGCTACCCGGTCGCGGTCAAGGCAACCGGCGAAATGTGGCGCCACCGACCGGATCTGGGCGGCGTCAGGCTGGATCTGAGTGGACCTGAATCGGTGCGCCTCGCTTACCGAGATCTTGCGGCCGCGTCGGGTGAACCGCTGCTGCACGTGCAGAAAATGGCAACCAAGGGCATCGGGTGTGTGGTTGGTGTCCAAGACGACCCGTCGTTCGGTTCGCTGATCTCGTTCGGTCTCGCCGGTGTGATCTCCGATCTCCTCGGGGACCGTGCCTATCGCGTACTGCCGCTCACGGAAGACGCTGCTACGGAGTTGATCGACGCACCCAAGGCAGCGCCGCTGCTCTCCGGATATCGAAATGCCGTTCCGGTCAACAAGGGTGCCTTGGTCGATCTGGTCCAGCGGATCTCGGCGCTGGCCGACGACGTTCCGGAAGTCCGCGAACTGGCCTGTGAGCCGGTACTTGCTTCGGCTACCGGCGCGGAGATCACCGATTCGCGAGTACGCATCGGGCCCGAGCCGAGCGCAATCGACCTGGGGCCCAGGCGTCTGCGGTAGGTACAACGAACAACACCGGCCACCGCACATTCCCGAGGGGGAGGGAACAAGCGGTGGCCGGTGCTTTGTGCGGTGCGTCAGCGCGAGTGGTGTGGCGCGCTGACGCACGTGCTGTGTTGTTTGATCAGCTCGCGTAGGAACGCAGTTTCTCGGCGCGATCGCCGACGCGGAGCTTGCCCATGACCTCACGCTCGATCTGACGAACCCGCTCACGCGAGAGGCCGAAGAGCTTGCCGATCTGATCGAGTGTGCGAGGCTGGCCGTCGTCGAGACCGTAGCGAAGTCGGATGACCTGCTGCTCGCGCTCGTCGAGCGTCCCGAGCACGCTGCGCACATCGCTGTGCAGCAGACCGGCGATGACGGCGTTCTCCGCCGAAGTTGCCTCGGAATCTTCGATGAAGTCGCCCAAGGGAGCTTCTTCGTCGTTGCCGACTGGCATGTCCAGGCTTACCGGGTCGCGGCTGTGGTCGAGCAGGTCCGCGATCTTGTGGGCGGGAATGCCCGACTCTTCGGCCAACTCGTCGTCCGTCGCTTCGCGCCCGAGCTGCTGGTGCAGTTCACGCTTGATGCGGGCGAGCTTGTTGACCTGTTCCACGAGGTGGACTGGGAGCCGGATGGTGCGGCTCTGATCAGCCATTCCGCGGGTGATCGCCTGACGGATCCACCAGGTGGCGTACGTCGAGAACTTGAAGCCCTTGGCGTAGTCGAACTTCTCCATGGCACGGATGAGTCCGAGGTTGCCTTCTTGAATGAGATCGAGGAGCGGCATTCCACGGCCGGTGTAGCGCTTGGCCAGCGACACGACGAGTCGCAGGTTCGCTTCCAGGAGGTGGCTACGCGCCGACTGTCCCTCGCGAACGATCGTTGCGAGATCCCTCTTCTTGGCGACTGTCAGGCGCTTTCCCGTGGCAAGGACGTGGCTGGCGTACAGCCCCGCTTCGATTCGCTTCGCCAGTTCGACCTCGTCTGCTGCTGTCAGCAGTGCAGTACGACCGATCCCGTTCAGGTAGACGCGGACCAGGTCTGCGGCCGGGCTCTGGGCGTCCAGATCTGCGGCGCTCGGACGAATGCGAGTAGTGGTGCTGGGGCTTGTCATGACTTGCCTCCCTATCGGCGGTCTCTCACACAGTTCAACGTGTGAGAGTTCCGGGAAAGTTCCCGCGCCGATTTCCGCTAAAACGCCGTGACCTGCAGTTATTTCCCAGTCGTCCTGAGAAGTTGCTGAGAACACAAAAATCTGCAACTCACCGGGAACTCAGTTCGTGACGGGAAGCACCAACCCGTGCCGGACAAGCGAGACCAGCAATGTGACGACGGCCTCACGTAGCTGGTCCGGGTCTTCGCCGTTCGCCGCGGCGAGAAGTTCGACCAGTTCGTCGACCACCAGTCCGTCCGCTCGGAGCCCGGCCAGCAGCGCAGCACCGAGCTCGTCGATCTCGTGCTGCCAGTGCGGTCCGTTGCCGCGGTGCACACGCGTGACCACTTGCTGCCATCCCTCGTCGCCGGGGAGGTAGACGCGTTCGAGAGCCGTGTCCGGATCGAGGACGAATCGCTCCTCGAGGACGTCGTGTTCACGCAACCAGGCAAGACGGTCGAAGTAAGCGAGCGCCTCTGCCCCGAGCGGGTCCGAGAAGCCGTGCATGAGGTCCTCGGCCATCAGGTCGGTGGGGGAGTCGGTGCGGCGAAGGAACACGAAACCGAAGCCGACGCCCTCGACATCGGCTTCTTCGAGGTGATCCAGCCAGGCGTTAGCTCTCGATGCCGATTCCGGATCTCGCGGATCCTGCCCGCCGTCCTTGAGCCACGTGCCGACGTACAGAGCTGGGTCCGCCACGTCGCGCTGCACCACCCAGGCGTCGACGCCGTGCGCCGGCAGCCACGACGCGATCCGCGAACGCCAGTCCTGTCCTTCGATGTGCACCCACGAGGCCAACAGTGCTGCCGTGCCGCCGGGGTTCAGATAGTCAATCGAGCGCGAGATCATCAATTCGCTCGCACCGTCGAGATCGAGGCCGGAATCGCGGTACGTGTGATGGACGCGTGCCTCGCCGACGACAAACGGGGGATTGGCGACCACCTGGTCGAAGGTTCGACCCTCGACGGGTTCGAACCAGGACCCTTGAAGCAGTTCGACGTCCAGCCCGTTGAGCGCCATGGTTGCGGCCGTGAGGTCGACGGCGCGTTGATTGATGTCGGTTGCGGTGACCGAATCGGCGTATGTGTTCGCGTGCAGGGCTTGGATGCCGCATCCCGTACCGAGGTCGAGCACGCTGCCGACCTTCGCGGTGGGCGTGGCCTGCAGCAAGGACAGTGACGCATGTCCGACGCCCAGCACGTGATCGGCCGTGGCCTTCTTGGGACGGATTCCGCCGTCGAGATCCGAGATCACCCAACGGTCGCCGTCGCCGACGTCGATGGGGCGAAGATCGACCGCGGCCCGCACGAGCGGATTCTCACTGTCGAAGTTGTCACCTTCGAGCAGGCCGGCGTCGACGCACTGCGCAATTGTCAGCGGAGTCAACGCCGCGGCGACGTCGCCTGCTGGGCAATCATCGGCGAGAAGGAACAGTCTGATGAGAACGCCCAGGTCCCCGAGTTCTCGGGTGGCGCGGCGCACGGGCACCGGCTCACTTCGGCCGAGAGCGGCGTGAACTTCGGGACCCAATGCCTCGAGCATGGTTCCCGTGTCGAATCGATTGCGAAGCAGAGCCTCACGCAGCGCAGGGGTGATGGACAGGAGCGTTTCGCTTCTCACCCCGTCATTCTCGCAGGCGGAACTTGTCAGCCTTCGATGGTGTGGTGCGTCGCGGATTCGATCTCGCCTGCGGTCTTCTTTCGTCCGTCGTATCGGCTCGGTTCGTCCTTGGTGCGCGGTGGTCGGTCGTTGGCGATCAGGACGGCGATCCAGGGAAGCGGAATGGATGCACCGATGATGAGCATCGAGATCCAGGCGTTGGCCCAGATGCCGTACGCGATCGCCGCGAGGATCAACGCCGGGAACCGGAAGGACATGATGATCATGTACTTGCGCACTCGGGCTTTGTGCTGTTCTTCGACGGACTTCTGCGCTTCGGTGATCAGTACGGGATTATCGGGAGTCCCGGCCTCGTCGGACCTGCCGAACGCGCCATTTCGTGCCATGACTCCACTGTTCCACTCTCGGCCGACAATTGCACACGACCCGTGGGTCGCACCGCTGTGACGGAGACGGCATTATTGGAGGGGTGAGCACTCAAACCAAGGAACGTCCCGACGTCTCCACCGACGAAACGACCGACGACGACACCCCGAAGTTCTTCCACTACGTGAAGAAGAACAAGATCGCCGAGAGCGCCGTCATGGGAACCCATGTCGTCGCGCTGTGCGGCGAGGTGTTTCCCGTGACGAAGTCCGCCAAGCCGGGATCACCGGTGTGCCCGGACTGCAAGAAGATTTACGAAGGGCTCCGTAAGGGCGACTGACCTCGGGTCACGCGCGCGGGAGTACTTCCGGAGCTCGGCGGATCGACAGCCTCGACGCAGTCGGCCGCCGGGCTCTTCGCGTCTGCCTGCGGTTCATCGCAGGGATCTTGGTCGACGCACGAGTTCTGGCGCGACTCTGTTTGTCTGCTGCGGGGCCGCCCGTACGAGGGGACCGTGGCCGGATCCGCTTTGTCGCCCGAGATGCGGATCGGGCTGGTGGCCAGGTGCCAGGTCAGGTTGGTGACCGGACCGGTCTCGTCGTCGGTGTTCTGAGCCGCAAGCCACTCTCGCATCTGCTCCATCCGAGTGGCACGAGCCGGCCAGAACTCCTGAACCGTCGCGTTGAACTCGGCGCCGAGGACGACGGCGAAACCGAGGAAGAACGTGAAGAGCAGAAATGCGATCGGCGTTGCCAGTGCGCCGTACGTGTAGCCGGTGCTGGTGACAAATCCCAGGTACCAGCGCAATCCGGTACTGGCGGCCATGAAGAACACACCGGCGACCAGCGCGCCCGCGAGCAGCCGATGCCACGGCAGCGACTTCGGTAGAGCGACTTTGTAGAGCGTCGTGAGGCCGATGATCACCAGCAGACCGACAGCGGGGTAGTAGAACGTGTCGACCAGATTCGAGCCGACCACGTACCAGGAGGCCGGCAGTGCTCGCCCGACGAGCGTCGGTCCGAGAGCTACCAGCGGCAGGATGAATACCGCCATCACCAGGAACATCACGTAGAGCAGCAGGGCGAAGATGCGCTGCCAGATGGGATTGCGCGCATCCTGCTGACCATGTGCTTCCACGATCGAGTCGACGAACGTACTGATCGCCGATGATCCCGCCCACAGGGAGAGCAGGAAGCCCACCGAGATGATCTCCGGTCGTCCGCGCTGAAGGACGTCCGTCACCGTCGGGCGGATGATCTGGTCGACGACGCTTTCGCTGAAGATCGTTCCGCTGAACGTGACGATCTTGGATTCGATGATCTCGACGGTGTTGGGTCCGAACCACCCACCGATGTAGCCGATCATTCCGAGAAGGCCCAGAAGCAGGGGAGCCAGTGACAGCGTTTGCCAGAACGCGGCCGTAGCCGCCTTTCCGAAGATGGAATCGTCCCAGGCCTTGCTCAGTGTGCGACCGATCAACTGCCCGGTGCGGCGTAGCGGATGCCATCTGCGGTGGTGCAGATCACTTCCGCTCGACTTCTCGCCTCGCGCTTCACTCATGATGTCTCCAGCATCCCTGACGACACACCCGGTTGCCCAACCATGGCGCCGACGTGTCGCACATTTCTGAGACAATTCGCGTGCAGGTCGGCAGGATGCGAGAGCAGCGAAACCTCGCCGGCCGGAGTGAGAACGGCCATGAGTACGCGCTTCGAGTGCGGCTTTCGTCGGTGGCGGCGGCTAGGCTCGTCGCCGGACATTGATGAAAATTCGAGGAGCGCGAGACAACAGTGCGATTCCAGTGGAGGCGCGGCCTATGACGTCTGAGACCGTGGCAGCCGAGTTCGGCAATTCGCCCGAACCCGCCGGAGCTCAATCCGCGGGAACCCAACCTGGCGCCCCTACCGGTTCCCTTCGTGCATGGCAGCGCCGTGCACTGACCAAGTACCTTTCCAGCAGTCCGCGTGACTTTCTGGCGGTCGCAACGCCGGGAGCAGGTAAGACCACCTTTGCTCTGCGGGTAGCTTCGGAATTGCTCCGTGACCGGACGGTCGACCAGATAACCGTCGTGGCGCCGACCGAGCACCTCAAGCACCAGTGGGCGGAGTCCGCTCAGCGATCCGGCCTGGCATTGGACTCGCGGTTCTCCAACTCGACCGGCCAGACCTCGAGTGACTATCACGGCGTCGTGCTGACCTACGCCCAGGTTGCCTCGCACCCGTCGAAGCACCGTGTGCGCACCGAGGGCCGCAAGACGCTGGTCATCCTCGACGAGATCCACCACGGCGGCGACGCCAAGAGCTGGGGCGACGCCATTCGTGAGGCGTTCGGCGACGCGACCAGGCGTCTCGCACTGACCGGAACTCCGTTCCGCAGTGACGACAGTGCCATTCCTTTTGTCGAGTACGAGCCGGACAAGGAAGGTCTGCTCCGCTCGAAAGCCGATCACTCCTACGGATATTCGGATGCCCTCAAGGACGGCGTGGTTCGCCCCGTCGTGTTTCTCGCCTACTCGGGCGAGGCACGGTGGCGAAACAACGCCGGCGAGGAATTCACCGCTCGGCTCGGCGAGCCGCTGAGCGCCGAGCAGACGACTCGGGCATGGCGTACGGCCTTGGACCCTGCCGGCGACTGGATTCCTGCCGTGCTGCAAGCAGCAGACACCCGTTTGGCGCAGCTGCGCAGTACGGGTATGCCCGATGCGGGCGGACTTGTCATCGCGACGGACCAGACAGTGGCCCGCGAGTACGCGAAGGCGTTGACAGCGATCACCGGCGAACAGCCGGCCGTCGTGCTGTCCGACGACCCCACCGCGTCCAAGCGAATCGCCGAATTCGGTGCGAGCGACCAGAAATGGATGGTCGCGGTCCGCATGGTGTCCGAGGGCGTCGACGTTCCCCGTCTGGCGGTCGGTGTGTACGCGACCAGCGCGTCGACCCCGCTGTACTTCGCTCAGGCGATCGGGCGCTTCGTGCGTTCGCGTCGTAAGGGCGAAACTGCCAGCGTCTTCCTGCCGTCGGTGCCGGTGCTTCTCGACCTTGCTGCACAGCTCGAGGCTCAGCGTGACCACGTACTCGGCAAGCCGCATCGTGAGAAGGACGGCCTCGAAGACGACCTGCTCGCCGATGCGAACAAGCAGAAGGACGAGCTCGGCGAGGAGGAGAAGGCGTTCACGTCCCTGGGCGCCGATGCCGAACTCGACCAGGTGATCTACGACGGATCGTCCTTCGGTACCGCGACATTCGCCGGAAGTGACGAGGAAGCCGACTACCTCGGTCTCCCCGGCCTACTCGACGCCGATCAGATGCGGGCATTGCTGCGTCAACGCCAGCAGACACAGGTCGAGGCCAACTCGGCCAAGGCCGCCGCACCGCAACCCACGGCGGCAGTGGTATCCGATCGAGCGGCCACGGCAGATCAGCTCGGAGCGCTCCGCAAGGAGCTGAACGGGTTGGTGGCGATGAACGTTCACCGCACCGGCAAACCACACGGCATCATTCACGCGGAACTTCGCCGAGTGTGCGGAGGCCCGCCGACGGCCATCGCGACTGTCGATCAGCTGACCGAGCGCATCGCGATCCTACGCAGCTGGTAGCAGCCGATACCGGTCCCGCACGCTTCGCGTGCTTGCGGCCCCGGAACGGCAGAACGGGCGATCACAGTGAATGTGATCGCCCGTTCTGGCGTTCATGGCGCGCCTCGTGAAGAGGCCACCCCCGGCTGACAGGTCAGATTGCGGGTTCGCTTTCGGAGACGACGGCATTCATCTCGCGAAGTCGATCCGCGTGTTCGGTTGCGTGGTGTCCGCAGAAGAGAAGCTCGCCGCCGGTGGGAAGCACGGCGCGTACGCGTGCTCCGGCACCGCACCGGTCGCACCGGTCGGCAGCGGTCAACTGTGGGCTGGTCAGTGTTCCGGGCATGACTCCTCCGTACTGGCTTTGCGGCATTCGGGCCGCGTGCCTGGGGCCTGGTCCGCCGCGTCGGAATGGCGCGGTAGATCCACTCTTACAGACGTTTGGGGTTTACGGGTTGTTCCCGAAGGCGTTTCTTAGTGTTGTGTCTCACTGGAAATGCGCTGGACAGGCATTCTCGGGTGAAGATTGTTCGCTGACAGCTGATTCGAATCGCCGACCTCAGCCCGATATTCTGGGCGGATGAACCCGGGACGCGAACCACTTGTCGACGAGAGCGTCGAGTTGCTCCACATGTGCACGCGCGAGGAATGGGCGCGGGCACAACAGCACGGCGAACGTATCCCCGACGGATTCGAGGCGGAGGGATTTGTTCACATGTCGACTCCGGCGCAAGTTCATCTCCCGGCGAATCGGATCTTCGCCGGCCGCGATGACATAGTCCTTCTCGCCATCGATCCGGCCCTGCTCGGTGGTCAGGTCAAGTACGAACCGGGCGTCCCTTCTGACCCGGAATCGATGCGATTCCCGCATCTGTACGCCCCGATTCCGGTCGCAGCCGTCACCGCTGTCGTCGAGTATCTTCCGGACGAGAACGGCGTGTTTTCGCCGGTTCGGTAGGTCGCCGGTTCGCTCGCCGCGAAGTGCTCCCGGCGGATTGTGGCCCTCACGCGATGCAGGTCGCCGATCGGCGCTACCGTTGGTATATGAACGTAGAAGTCACCCCACTACCGGGGATCGGGACGCGCAAGGATTTTGTTCTGTCTTCCGGTCGTCGCGTGGGTGTCGTCACCCATCGGGACGGTCATACCGACCTCATCGTGTCCAAGGCAGACGACCCTGACGCGTGTGCTGCCTCGCTGCCTCTGACCACCGAGGAAGCGGCAGCGCTCAGCAATCTCCTGGGTGCCCCACAGCTCGTTGCGCAGCTCGAAGAAGAGCACCGTGACCTTCCGGGCATTCGAACCAAACAGCTCTACATCAAGGACGGTTCGCGCTACGACGGGCAGACCCTCGGGGACACCGGCATGCGCACGCGTACCGGAGTCTCCATCGTCGCCGTCATGCGTGCCGGACAGGTCAGCCCGTCCCCGAACCCCGACTTCACCTTCACCGGGGGAGATCTTCTCGTAGCAGTCGGAACGCCGGACGGTTTGGCCGCAGCGGCAAAAATCTTGGCCAACGGCTGACTGGCGCGTGGACACAACCACCCTCGCACTGATCGAACTCGGCGCGGTCTTCTTCGCGCTCGGACTGCTCGGACGGCTCGCTGCTCGCGTGGGGATGTCGCCGATCCCGTTCTACCTGATCGGCGGCCTGTGCTTCGGACAGGGCGGTTTCATCCAACTCGGAGACATCGGCGAGTTCTCCCATCTGGCAAGTGAGATCGGGATCGTCCTGCTCTTGTTGCTGTTGGGGCTCGAATACACCGCGGCCGAGCTCGTGACCGGTCTCAAACGCTCACGCGTAGCGGGCATCGTCGACATCGTCCTCAACGCGACTCCCGGCGCGGTGGTCGGCTTGATTCTCGGCTGGGGCGTCGTGGGGGCGACGGTCATGGCCGGCGTCACCTACATCTCGTCTTCGGGAATCATCGCCAAGGTGCTCAGCGACCTGGGGCGCCTCGGTAACCGCGAAACACCGGTCGTGCTGTCGATTCTGGTGTTCGAAGACCTGGCGATGGCGCTGTATCTGCCGATTCTGACCGCGATGCTTGCGGGCGTCAGCTTCATGGGCGGGCTCGAAGCGGTCGGGATCTCGTTGTTGGTCATCACCGTGGTTCTTGTTGTGGCCCTGCGATACGGGCGGTACGTCTCCGCGCTCCTCGACAGTCCCGACAGTGAGACGCTCCTGCTCAAGCTGCTCGGTGCCGCACTGTTGGTTGCCGGCATCAGTTCGGCGATGCAGGTGTCGGCGGCTGTGGGCGCGTTCCTCCTCGGGATCGCGATCTCGGGGTCGACGGCGCACAATGCCAGTCGCGTGCTCGAGCCCCTTCGAGATCTGTTCGCTGCAATGTTCTTCGTGGTCTTCGGTCTCAACACCGATCCCAGTTCCATTCCGCCCGTCCTCGGGTGGGCTGCGATCCTGGCCGTCGTCACCGCGATCACGAAGCTGATCACCGGCGCCTGGGCGGCCAGACGTCAGGGTGTCGCGCGAATGGGTCAAGCGCGCGCCGGTGCCGCCCTGATCGCCCGCGGTGAGTTCTCCATCATCATCGCCGGGCTGGCGGTGTCCGCGGGTGCGGTCGACGCCGAACTGGCGGCATTGGCAACGGCTTACGTGCTCCTGATGGCGGTCATCGGTCCAGTGGCGGCAAGAGTTATCGAACCGGTTGCCTCGTTGTACATCAAGGTTCGTACGAAGTCCTGATTGCGGCCCTATTCTGTCCGGATGTCGAACAGAATCGCCCGTCCCGCCGCGACAGTCCTGTGCGCGGTGATCCTCTCGTGCGGTCCGGTGCCGGCGCTCGCCGGGGGAATACCCGCGCTCGAACAAGCCGGACCTGCAGCTGCGCAGGTTGCCGCAGACCGATCGCTGCATCTCGAGGGTGCGTCGAACGCGCGTGACATCGGCGGCTACGTCACCGAGGAGGGGCGGACCGTTCGGTGGGGGAAGGTGTTTCGCTCGAATGCCCTCGACAAGCTGACGCCGTCGGATCTCGCGTCGTTGAGCGAACGCGGAGTGGAATCGGTGGACGACTTCCGCACGGTCGTCGAACGGACGCTCTCGCAGGACCGCATTCCGAACGGGGCACGAACCAACTGGTTCGACGTCATCGGAACCAACCCCGCCAACCTCCCGGCCCTGGTGGACATGCCCACGATGTACGCGTTGATGGCGACCGATCCGGGGGCGAGCCGCGCATTCCACGATGCTCTGGTGAACGTCGCGAACACCGAGGGTGCAGTCCTCTACCACTGCTCGGCGGGCAAGGACCGTACCGGCTGGATGACTGCGGTTCTTCTGACCCTCCTCGGCGTGAGCCGCGCCGACGTGAACGCCGACTACATGCTCAGCAACCAGTACCTCACCGGACCTCGCACCGGGAGTGCGTTCATCGACGGCGTCGAACAGTCGTGGCTGGACACGTCTTTCGCCACGGTGGATCGGGTGTACGGCAACTTCGACAACTACGTCCGGGACGGCCTGCAGTTGAGCGACGGGGACATCGCACAACTCCGGGACACACTCTTGGCCTGAGGCGGCAAACGAAGAAGAGCCGCTCTCCGGAAATCCGGAGAGCGGCTCTTCTGCGTATAGCTGGTGTGACTAGTCGAGGTAGTCGCGCAGAACCTGCGAACGCGACGGGTGGCGCAGCTTCGACATCGTCTTCGATTCGATCTGACGGATACGCTCACGCGTGACGCCGTAGACCTGTCCGATTTCGTCTAAAGTCCTCGGCTGGCCGTCGGTGAGGCCGAAGCGCAGGCGAACCACGCCGGCTTCGCGCTCGGACAGCGTCTCGAGTACCGACTGCAGCTGATCCTGCAGCAAAGTGAACGAGACGGCGTCGACTGCGACAACAGCTTCGGAGTCCTCGATGAAGTCACCGAGTTGGCTGTCGCCCTCGTCGCCGATGGTCTGGTCGAGAGAGATCGGCTCACGCGCGTACTGCTGGATTTCCAGCACCTTCTCCGGCGTGATGTCCATTTCCTTGGCAAGCTCTTCCGGCGTGGGCTCACGGCCCAGGTCCTGGAGCAGCTCACGCTGGATACGGCCGAGCTTGTTGATGACCTCGACCATGTGCACCGGGATGCGGATGGTGCGAGCCTGGTCGGCCATTGCACGGGTGATGGCCTGTCGGATCCACCACGTGGCGTAGGTCGAGAACTTGTAACCCTTGGTGTAGTCGAACTTCTCGACTGCACGGATCAGACCGAGGTTGCCTTCCTGAATGAGGTCCAGGAACGCCATGCCGCGGCCCGTGTAGCGCTTGGCCAGCGAGACGACCAGGCGGAGGTTGGCCTCGAGGAGGTGGTTCTTGGCGCGGTTGCCGTCGCGGCAGATCCAGCTCATGTCGCGTCGCTGAGCCGCAGGCAACTTCTCGCCCTTGTCAGCAAGATCCTGCATGATCTGCACGGCGTAGAGGCCGGCCTCGATGCGCTTGGCCAGTTCGACTTCCTCTTCGGCGTTGAGGAGTGCGACCTTGCCGATCTGCTTGAGGTAAGCGCGAACCGAGTCGGCGGACGCCGTCAGTTCGGCGTCCTTGCGTGCCTGGCGGAGAGCCTCGGACTCTTCCTCGTCCCAGACGAAGTCGCCGGAAGCCTTGTCCTTCTCGGACGGCTCTGCAGCGGTCTCTTCGTCTTCGCCGACTGCTACGACCTCGACGACATCGGACTCGACCTCGGCAAGGTCGCCGTCCGTGATGTCGATGTCTTCCAACTCGACATCGCCGTCTTCGGCATCAGGATCGCCGGCCTTCTTGGGGCTGGCCTTCTTAGCTGCTGCCTTCTTGGCCGGAGCTTTCTTGGCCGGAGCCTTCTTTGCTGCTGCCTTCTTGGCGGGAGCCTTTTTCGCCGGAGCCTTCTTGGCTGCCGGAGCGGTGACGGTGGCCGCCTCCACGGCTGGAGATTGTGGCTCTGACTCTGATGGAGAATCAGCAGTCTGACGTGTATCGGTGGCTGCCACGTACGCCCTTTCGTGACGGTGTCGTGCGGCGTCACGCCAGAGTGGTGATCCGGCGGAGAGGTCAATGGTTGTTGGCCGGCGCGCAGCCGGACTTCACCATTGTAACGACTCTCAGGAAACTCTTACGTCACGGCGGGCCGTAACAGGTAGATTTTCCGCTTTTCACGTGCAGGTTTTCTCATCCGGCGACGGGGGCCGGCCTGGTCAGTCCGACCGACGCGAGCGCAGCTCCGGCGATTCCCGCGGTGTTGAGGAGGGTGGCGGGGACGACCTTCGTGCGGTTGGTCAGGTGCGGAATCCACTTCTCGTGCTTGCGGCTGATTCCGCCTCCGGCGATGAAGAGATCAGGCCACAGCAGGTTCTCGAAGGTGGTCAGAACTCGGGAGACCTCGACCGCCCACTCCTTGTAGCTCCAGTCCTTTTTTTCCTTCACCGACGACGCCGCTCGATGCTCGGCTTCCTTGCCGTCGACCTCGAGGTGGCCGAACTCGGTGTTGGGCAACAGAACTCCGTTGTGCAACACGGCAGATCCGATTCCGGTGCCGAAGGTCAAGAGGATCACGACGCCGGAGGTGTCCTTGCCCGCTCCGAACGAGTCCTCGGCAATTCCGGCGGCGTCGGCGTCGTTGAGGACGGTGACTTCGCGCCCGCCCAGGGCCTTGCCGAAGAGCGCGGCCGCGTCGGTGTCGATCCAGGACTTGTCGATGTTCGCGGCGCTGCGCGCGACGCCGCCGGTCACGACAGCGGGCAACGTGATGCCGACCGGCCCGGTCCACTTTGCCTGCTCGACGATCTCGGCCACAGTGCCCGCGATCGCATCGGGAGTCGAAGGCTGCGGGGTCAGGATCTTGATGCGGTCACCGATCATTTCCCCGGTGCTCAGGTCGATCGTGCCGCCCTTGACGCCGCTGCCGCCGACGTCGATCCCGAAACCTGTGGTTGTCATCGTCCTGCGCTCCTGAGTGTCGAATTCGAGGTCACGATCTACCGTTGCAAACACTAACCCGAACGAGGACTCGGGCGCGTGCGACTCCAGGCGTTCGAGTGGTGCCCCTCGGTAGAGATGTGTTGCGATGGTCCGGTGCGCCCTTCAGAAAGAACGTTGCCCGACTTTTCCGCCGATTCTCTGGACCCCGCACAATTGCGGGCAGTTGCCGTAGCCGTCGCCGAACGCGCAGCCGAACACGTCCGCGTGCGTCGGCCCGAGGTATTCGGCCTGGTGGGTTCCGGTGCCTCCGAGGGTGGTTCGGTTGCTGCAAAGAGCACGCCGACCGATCCCGTCACGGTGGTCGATACCGAAACCGAACAGGTGATTCGCGACCTTCTGGCGCAATTGCGCCCTGCAGATTCGATCTTGGGTGAGGAAGGTGGCGGAGACACCGACGATTCCGCGGGAGTTCGATGGGTTGTCGATCCCATCGACGGCACGGTGAATTTTCTCTACGGAATCCCCGCGTTCGCCATTTCGGTGGCCGTACAGATCGACGGGATCTCAGTGGCCGGGGCTGTCGTCGACGTGTCGCTGGAAACAACGTATTCCGCGCACCGGGGCGGCGGCGCAACCATGGCCACGGCCGACGGCGTCGTCAGCGAACTGCACGCCAATGAGGTGACCGAACTGTCAATGGCTCTGTTGGCCACCGGTTTCGGCTACGGAGCGGATCGCCGAAAGGTGCAGGGCACCTTGATCGGGCAGATCCTGCCGCAGGTTCGCGACATCCGACGCATAGGTTCGGCTGCTTTGGATCTGTGCATGGTTGCCACCGGCCGGGTCGACGCTCACTTCGAGCACGGGCTGAGTCCGTGGGACTGGGCCGCGGGCTCCCTGATCGCTTCCGAAGCGGGCGCCGTGATCAAAATCCCGGCGCCCAATTCCACGTCGGCCGACGGCGATGTCGTCTGTGCGGTGGCTCCGGCGATCGCCGAGCAGTTCGCGCACATGCTCAGTTCGATCGGCGCAGATCAGCCGATTCCGAGCTGAGGCCGAACCCGGTTTGTCAGCAGCGCGCCGTGCGCGCTGCTTTGAGCAGTGCGATGTCCATCGGAGCGACTTCGGCGTTTGCGGGCTGCTCGGCCAGAGCATGCAGGATCGCGGTGGCGTCGGTGTTGGGGGTCAGGGCGCCCTTGTTGTAGGTGCCGAGAGCCAGGTCGACGGTGTCGTCGCCGCGGCCGTCCTGGACCAGTTCGGCGCAGGGGGCGACCAGCCAGACGGAACTGGCGGCGGCGAGGCCGTTCGCTCCGAAGCGGATCTGACCCTGGCACTCCATGTTCTGGTCGACGTAGACGGGGTCGTTTCCGACCTGGACGTCCGGCGCGCTGGAGAAGCCGAACTCGCTCAGTTGCGCTGCCACCTGGGCGGCCTGACCGTGTTCGCCGTTGGCGTTGAACACACGAACCTTGGTGGCCGCCAGGGGAGCGGGATCCACGTCGAGCAGCTTCGAACGGTCGACGACGGTTCCCAGCGGTAGTGGCGCCGCTGCCGAGGGATCGGAGGAAGGCTGCGGGAGGTTGCAGGCGACGGTGTCACTGACTTCTGCCTCGGCGCTCAGGATGCGGACCCACAAGACACTGCCGATCAATGCGAGTACCGCGAACACGGCGATCACCGGCCACGCGCGCCGACGGCGGAACGGACGTCCCTGGTCATCGGTAGAGCTGCCTTCGGTGATCAGAGAAACCACGGTATCCCTCGACTTTCTTGACGAAACTTCTACTTCGCCATCGGGCCGAGCGGCGCCGGCATGACGTTCGGTGCCTACCTTAGAGGGCTTGTGTGACGACACAGCCGAAGCGCGGCTCGACGCGTCGGGCCGCTGGCGATCGCCCAACGGTAGTTGGGCAACTAGCGGGCAGTTTCTACCCGGATCCGGTCTGAAAATGTCGCCGAAAGGTCACAGCTTGCTCTTGCCTTGGTGACAATTCGCAGTCATTTTTCGGAAATTTCCGATTCGGTTACTACTTTCGTGCTCACGTCGGCTACTGTCTGGCGGCCCAGGTCGTTCAACTGGGCATCGGCCGGACGCCGAAATGACAACCAAATGAGGCGCAGATCACGTTCTCGGAAGGAACTTCCGGGCACTAATTCCAGTCCTGCAGCGTTATGCAGCGACAGGGAATGATCTGGATGCCACGGCGGTTTCCATGCGCATCAAGGATCTACCGGATTCTCGGCGCACACGGGACCGGGATACACGAAGAGGATGGGGTAGACGAGATGGCAACTGACTACGACGCACCGAGGCGTACAGAGTCCGACGAGGTTTCGGAGGACTCTCTCGAGGAGCTGAAGGCGCGACGCAACGAAGCGCAGTCAGCCGTCGTCGACATCGACGAGACGGACACCGCGGAGTCCTTCGAGCTGCCGGGTGCCGACCTTTCCGGCGAGGAACTCTCGGTTCGAGTTGTTCCGAAGCAGGCAGACGAGTTCACGTGTTCGAGCTGCTTCCTGGTTCATCACCGCAGCCGCCTGGCCAGTGATGCCAACGGACAGCTCGTATGCATGGACTGCGCTGCCTGATCTCCCTTCCCGGTGGTCGACCCGTCAGCTCGCGGGTCGACCAAGGGTCGGGAAGTACTGCTTTGCTGTGACCGCGCTGGTCAGCGATCCAGCGCAGCCAGCAGATCAGCGGGACGACGTGTGCTCACCAGCCAGTACGGCGTGGGATCCTCCGGGTCGTCGAGCACGATCAACACCATTGTCTTGACCCATGGGCGATGTTGGACGAACGCCGACGGATCGAGTTGGCGCCCCATCGCCGCACTCTTTGCGGAAGCCGGCACTGCTGCCGCCCGCGAAATCAGTTCGACCGGCAGGTGGGCTCGACCCACGTGCAGTTCTTTCACCCCTGCTGTCTCCACCACCTCGACGCGCATCCGGCTGAGCCAGAATGCCGCCCAGATCGGGATGGGGAGCAGCACGACGTACGCCAGGTACGAGAGAAGCCCCGGGCGGCCCATGTGGACCTCGGCCGCGAGGAGTCCGGCTACGGCCAGCCCGGCGATCCACCACCAGATCGGCACCCACAGGCGCTCGGAGAACAGCGTCGTGGACGGGGGCGTTGTGGTGGCGACGTCAGGTCGAGATGTTTCGGGCACCTGTCAAGGATAGTCCGTCGCTACGAGTAGTCTTGGCCCACGTGAGCGACCATCTCTCCATCGCCTTGAAGCGACTGGATCCAGACCTGCCCGTTCCACAGCGTGCGCATCCCGGAGATGCGGGTGTGGATCTGTGCTCCACCAGCGATGTCACCATCGAACCCGGCCACCGAACACTGGTCGGAACGGGGATCGCGATCGCTTTGCCGGTGGGCACCGTCGGGTTGATCCATCCGCGTTCCGGACTTGCCGCAAAATCGGGACTGTCGATCGTGAACGCGCCCGGAACCGTGGACGCGGGATACCGGGGCGAACTCAAGGTCTGCTTGATCAATCTCGATCCGGCCACAGCCATCGACATCCGCCGCGGTGACCGAATCGCTCAGCTCGTGGTTCAACGAGTCGAACTTCCGGTTTTCGAGGAAGTCGAGTCGCTGGACGACACGACCAGAGGAACCGGAGGCTACGGTTCCAGCGGCGGTCACGCGATACTCGATACCGATGCGCCTGGCGCGGTCGTCGGAGAGGGAGTCTGAATCATGTTCGGACGCAAGAAGAAGACAGACGTCGACGAGGAACCCACCAGCTTCTTCGGTGACGAGAACGACGAGTCGGTGGAGATCGACGAGGTCGAAGACGATCTCGACGTCGCCGGCGACGAGTTCGGTGACGAATCGGAAGGCCCCTACGACATCACGGAGATCGATTCCGACGATCCGACGGCAGGCCGTGACGGTCAGCGCCTGGATCTCGGTTCCGTTCTGGTGCCGATGCCGACCGGCGGACAGTTGCAGGTCGAGATGGCACCCAACGGTTCGCCGCAGGCCGTGCACCTGGTCACCGAACATGGCCGCATCACGGTTGCTGCATACGCCGCCCCGAAATCACCCGGTCAGTGGCGTGAGGTCGTTGCCGAGCTCGCGCAGTCGCTTCGCGACGACAATTCTGCGGTGAGCGTCGAGAACGGCCCTTGGGGCCGGGAACTGGCTGCCGTGACGGCCAACATGGACCTGCGGTTCATCGGCGTCGACGGTCCGCGGTGGATGGTGCGCTGCGTGGTAGCGGGTCCGAGCGGATCCACCGCCGCGAACACCCCTTTGGTGGCAATCGCACGCGACATCCTGCGCGACACCGTCGTCAACCGAGGATCAGAGCCGCATCCGGTGCGGACACCGCTGCCCGTCGTGCTCCCGCAGGTACTCGCCGAGCAGCTGGCGGCCGCACACGAGCAGCAGTTGGCAACAGCGCAGCAGCAACAAGTCGCCGCCCAGCAGCAACAGCAGTCAGCTCCGCCCGCTCCGCCGTCACCTCCAGCGCGACCGACCCCGCCGCCGCGTAGCGGCGAATCCGGTTCTGCCATGCAGCAATTGGGTCAGTAGCAGGTTTTCTTTCAGGCGCTCGCGGTGGTATCGGATTCGATCGCCGCGAGCGCTTTGATGCAGGTGGACCCGAGAACCGTGGGGTCGCGCCCGATCATGTCGAGCGTCGTCGTGGCGACTGCGCCGCGGGGGAGTGCATTCGCCCAGGCCTGCGCCACTGCCGCGGGATGAACCGGATCGTCCACCGCCGAAGCGATGCCGACCGGAATGCCCACCGCCTGTAACGCGCTCTCGCTGAGCGAGTGGTACGACGCCGCCTCGTCGAGCGCGGCCGGGAGATCGGGCCATTGAGAGCGCCAGGAGCGCTCGAGTTCGGCTCCGAGCCACGCCGGACTCGACGCGAGCATCGCTGCGATCACCGCCTCCAATCCTTCGGAGCGCAGTTGTGCTGCGGTGAACCTCGCGCTCGCTGCAGCGGGTGCGCCGTCCGCCGACCCGATCCAGGCCGGAAGCGCTGCCAACACACTAACGGTTCTATCGGGGTTCTCGGCGGCCCACTGGAGCGCCACGGCGGCCCCGATCGAGACGCCTCCGACGATGATTCGGCCGTGGGTGTCCGCGGCTCTGTCCATCGCGTCCAGATAGCCGTCCACGACACGCCGAGGGTCCGGTTCAATTGCGACGATGCGCACACCCAGAGCCGCTAGCGGCGCCCGGAATGCGCGGTCTGCGAAGTGGGCGTCAGAGCCTGTACCTGGGAGAACGACGGCAACGGTCGCCGATTCTGAGTTCTGCATCTTTTGATCTTGCCCGGTGCCCCCGAGACGCGGACTGACCGGTGTGGTTACACGCTCGTAATGGGTCTACAGTGGCGATCACACAGCCCTTCACGTGACGCGAAACCCTTGCGTCACACATGTTCGCAGGAGCGCGCAATGGCACCCGCCGCCGCAGGATATTTTCGTCGACTGACCCAGCGTCTGACCGAGGACGTCGACCAGTTGGACGCCCAGGAGATGGCCGAGTCCAACAAGGCTTCCGGAGGTCAGAAGGCCTGCGATTGTCGTCGCGGTGAAGAAGTCACGATGGTGGGCCGACTCCGCAGCGTCGACGCGTGTCCCAAGTCGGGAAATGCCAGCATCGAGGCCGAGTTCTTCGACGGCACCGAGGTGATCAATCTCGTCTGGATCGGGCGTCGCCGGATCCCGGGAATCGAGACCGGTAAGACCCTGCTGATCCGCGGTCGTGTGGGCGAGCGTGACGGTCGCAAGGCGATCTTCAACCCTTACTACGAACTGCGCGGCGAATAGGCGCGTTTCCCGCATTTACCGTGCAACTCGGTGACTGTGGCACCCTCGACAGGTGACTGAAACACAACAGCGATCGGTAATCGACCAACTCGGCGGGCTGAGTGGTCTGATCTATTCGTCTTTGCCGATTCTGATTTTTGTCCCGGTCAACAGCATCTGGAACCTCACCGCGGCAATCTGGGCCGCATTGGGCGTCGCTGTCGCTATCGCGGCCTGGCGCCTCTTCCGCAAGGATTCCCTCCAACCCGCAATTTCCGGGTTTCTCGGAGTCGGAGTTTCCGCGTTCATCGCCTATCGCACCGGCGATGCCAAAGGATATTTCCTCTTCGGTATCTACACGAGCCTCGCCTACGGTGCGGTCTTCCTGATTTCCATCCTCGTGCGCTGGCCCCTCGTCGGAATCATCTGGGGTTATCTCAACGGGCACGGCAATCTCTGGCGCAAGCACAGCTCCGCCGTCCGGCTCTACGACATCGCGACGGCGGCGTGGGCGCTGGTCTTCGGTGCACGGTATCTCGTTCAGTCACAGCTCTACGACACCGACCACACCGGATGGCTCGCAGTCGCGCGTATCGGCATGGGTTGGCCGTTGACCGGTTTGGTGCTGCTCGTGACGGTCTGGGCTGTGCGCAAGGCCGATCGCATCGTCGAGCCGGAACCGGTTGTCGAGCCCGAAAGCAGCGAGCCCACCGCAACGGACGCAGGGTCCGAAGAGGTGGGCTCGGTGAATCTGACGAAGCCGCGCGAAGACCGCGATCTCAGCTGATCAGGTCCTGGTACTCGGGGTGCTTGTCGAGAAACTTCACGACGTACGGGCAGACCGGGTGAACCTTGAGGCCACGGGCGCGTAGGTCGTCCAGAGCCTGGCGGACCAGAATCGCGGCCAGCCCGAAACCTTCGAAGGCCGGGTAGATCTCGGTGTGGTTGAACGAGACGACGTCACCGGACGTGGTGTAGTCCTCGATGCCGGCGAGGTCGCCGTCTGCATGGATCTCGTACCGGCTCTGGGCTGGATTGTCGGTGACTACGGTGTTTTCGGGTGCTTGTGCCATGTGATTCCCTTTCGTCGTCAGTGTGTTCGTCGGTCAGTTCTCCAGGCGGAGTGCAACGCGCAACTGATCCTCGGCGTCGACGGCCGCGACGAACAGGAGTTCGTCTCCACCTTCGATGGGATCGTCCATCTGCGGGACGATCACACGCCCGCCCCGCAGAATGGTGACCAGTGCGCAGTCCCGCGGAAGTTCGAGTTTCTTGACGGCTTTTCCGGCAAGAGGTGTGTTGTCGGGCAACGTGATCTCGACGAGATTGGCCTGCCCCTGCCGCAGTGTCATCAGTTTGACCAGGTCACCGACGGAGACGGCTTCTTCGACGAGCGAAGCGAGCATCCGCGGTGTCGAGACGGCGACGTCGACGCCCCACGACTCGTCGAAGAGCCATTCGTTGCGGGGATCATTGACGCGGGCGACAACTCGGCGAACGCCGAACTCGGTTTTCGCGAGCAGACTGAGGACCAGGTTGGCCTTGTCGTCTCCGGTTGCGGCGATCACGACCTCGTAGGACTCCATCGACGCGTCCTCGAGGCGGCTGAGTTCGCACGCGTCCGCGTGTACCCACTTCGCCTCGGGCACCGACTCCGGTTCGATGTGATCGAGTTTGCGCTCGATCAGCATGACGTCGTGTGAGCTTCGAATCAGCTCTCGCGCAATGGAGCGGCCTACTGCGCCGGCTCCGGCGATGGCGACCTTCATCGAGAACTTCCAATCACGTTGTAGTGCAACACAGTCGCAGGCTTGTTGTGAGGGGCGGCGTTCGGATCAGTCATCTGCGGCCTCCGTCAGTCGTCACTCGGCGGCGGGTTGCCGGCCAGTGCGATCGCTTCGGCGACAGTTCCCGATACCGCGGCGATGTAGACCTGGTCGTCGGCCTGGATGACGGTCTTGCGATCGGGGAGCACGCCGGTTCCGAATCGGATGATGAAGGCGACTCTCGAACTGGTCGCGCTCTCGAGTAGTGCGATCGGCTTGCCGGCCCAATCCTCGTGCAGGGCAAGTTCGGTAATCGCAACAGTGCCCGAAGGATCGCGCCACTTCGCGGTCTGACTTTCCTTGGTCAGCGTGTGAAGGAAGCGATCCGTCGACCACGGCACGGTCGCGACGGTGGGGATGCCGAGGCGCTCGTAAACAGCGGCACGCTTGGCGTCGTAAATACGCGCGACGACGCGTTCGACGCCGAAAGTCTCGCGTGCGACTCGCGCTGCGATGATGTTGGAGTTGTCTCCCGATGACACCGCAGCGAAGGCGTCGGCCCGCTCGATGCCCGCCCGGACCAGCACGTCACGGTCGAACCCCATTCCCAGAACCTTGGTTCCCGGGAAGTCGAGATCGAGACGCAGAAACGCACTCTGATCGCGGTCGATGACGGCGACCTCATGTCCGATCCTGGTCAGAGACGCGGCGAGGGAAGAACCCACTCGACCGCACCCCATGATGACGACATACACGCCCTACTCCGTTCATGGACCCTCATGGCGCGATTGCACGCCGAATCGAACGGTACAGCCCCTCACGGGAAGAGCAAGTACAACGGTCGCCTGCGTGCCGGGTGTCACGACAAAAGGTGAAGTTGGGGCTCTGATGACTCCGAATCGGGCGAGACGGCTTACGCTTTGCACGTGTCTAAGCTCTCGACCGCTACCAAGCGGCTCCTGCTCGGTCGGCCGTTCCGAAGCGACAAACTCGGGCACACGCTGCTACCCAAGCGAATTGCACTACCGGTCTTCGCGTCCGACGCGATGTCGTCCGTCGCGTATGCCCCCGAAGAAATCTTCCTGGTTCTCTCCGTCGCGGGTATTTCCGCGTATGCGTACACGCCCTGGATCGGATTGTCCGTCGCCATCGTCATGGCTGTGGTGGTGGCGAGCTACCGCCAGAACGTCCATGCATACCCGTCCGGTGGCGGCGACTACGAGGTCGCGACGGTCAACCTGGGCCCGACCGCCGGTCTGACCGTCGGTAGTGCGCTGATGGTCGACTACGTGCTGACGGTCGCCGTGTCGATCTCGTCGGCGGCGTCGAACATCGGCTCGGCTCTGCCGTTCGTCGCACAGCACAAGGTGTTGTTCGCGGTTGCGGCGATCGTGTTGCTGACCGCGGTCAACCTTCGCGGTATCCGTGAATCGGGGACCGCGTTCGCTATTCCGACCTATGCATTCATCGTCGGCATGTTCCTGATGCTCGGGTGGGGGTTCTTCCGGATCTACGTTCTCGGGGAGGACGTGCACGCGGAATCGTCGTCGTTCACACTCAACGCCGAGGATTCGCATCTGTACGGAATTGCCTTCGCGTTCCTGATCGCGCGCGCCTTCTCCTCGGGCTGTGCTGCCTTGACCGGCGTCGAGGCCATCAGTAACGGCGTACCGGCGTTCCAGAAGCCGAAATCGCGCAACGCGGCCACGACCTTGCTGCTGCTCGGGTCGATCGCCATCGTCCTGTTGATGGGCATCATCATCCTGGCTCAGAAGATCGGCATCGTCTACGCACACAATCCGCAGGAACAGCTGGTCGGTGCGCCGGAGGGTTACCACCAGAAGACCTTGATCGCGCAGATCGCCGAAGCCGTGTTCAGTGGTTTCCCGATCGGATTCTTCTTCATGGCGATCGTCACGGCACTGATCTTGGTTCTGGCTGCGAACACCGCGTTCAACGGATTCCCGGTACTCGGATCGATCCTGGCGCAGGACCGGTACCTACCGCGTCAGCTGCACACGCGCGGCGACCGACTGGCATTCAGCAACGGAATCCTCTTCCTCTCCGGTGCTGCGATCGCATTCGTCGTGGTGTTCGGCGCCGAGGTCACCAAGCTCATCCAGCTGTACATCGTCGGCGTCTTCGTCTCGTTCGTGCTCAGCCAGACGGGCATGATCAAGCACTGGACTCGGCATCTGAAGTCCGAGACCGACAAGGCACAGCGGGCCCGGATGCAGCGCTCGCGAGTGATCAATTCGATCGGTCTCGCAATGACCGCCACCGTCCTGATCATCGTTCTGATCACCAAGTTCGCTGCCGGCGCCTGGATCGCCATCGTCGCGATGGTCGCGATCTTCATCGTGATGAAGATGATCCGCAAGCACTACGACAGCGTCGCAGCCGAGCTCGAGGAGCAGGAGTGGGACGGCGTACTTCCCAGCCGCACGCACTCGATCGTGCTCGTCTCGAAGTTGCACATGCCGACGATGCGAGCTCTCGCCTACGCGCGAGCCACGCGACCGGACACCCTCGAAGCCATCACGGTCAACGTCGACGAGCCCGACACCCGTGCACTCGTGCGTGAGTGGGAGAAGAGCGACGTGACGGTTCCGCTCAAGGTGATCGAGTCGCCGTACCGCGAAATCACCAAGCCGGTTCTCGATTACGTCAAGCGTGTACGACGCGATGCTCCGCGTGATGTCGTCACCGTCTTCATTCCCGAGTACGTCGTCGGACACTGGTGGGAGCAGATCCTGCACAATCAGAGCGCGCTTCGTCTGAAGAGTCGTCTGCTCTTCCAGCCCGGCGTGATGGTGACCAGCGTTCCGTGGCAGCTGAGTTCGTCGGCAAAGGCAAAGCCGCTGGACATCGAGAAGACCGCAGGCGCCACGCGTCGCGGTTACGACACCGGCGAGAAATGATCACCGGCGAAAAATGATCGGCAACATCGAAATGGCAGGCGTAGTTCGTTGAGTGAGAATTGGACCGGGCAGACCTTCGAGGTCGATCTGGGCAACCCCGGTCACGGCGGGTTCGTCGTCGCCCGGCACGAGGGACGGGTCGTGTTCGTCCGTCACGGTTTGCCGGGGGAGCGGGCGCTGGTCCGGGTGACGGAGGACAAGGGCGGATCGTTCTGCCGCGCCGACGCGATCACAGTCCTCGACGCATCTCCGCATCGCATCGATCCGACATGCCCGATCTCCGGCCCGGGCGGGGCGGGCTGCTGCGACTACTCGCATGCGGATCTGAGTGTCCAACGTGAGATGAAGACCTCGGTCGTGCGTGAGCAGCTTCTGCGACTCGCTCGTGTCGAATCGGACGTCGCGGTAGAGGAACTACCTGGAACCGGAGACGGAACGGGTTGGCGCACGCGAGTCCGGTTGGCGGTGGACGGGCACGGGGTCGCGGGATACCACGCGTACCGGAGCAACCGGATCGTCACGGACCTGCGCTGCACCCAGATCGATCAGAGCGCGTACGACGGTCTCGGCGGTGCGCAATGGGCGCCAGGGAGCGAGCTGCAGGTCGTTCTCGACGCTGCCGGTCAGCGGCACGTCGTGGAAATTGCCGCACCCGCGGTGTCCAAGACGGGACGGCGGACGCCGGGGCGTCGCGGCGCGATGGCACGCCGAGCGGCGAGCGGCGGCCCGCGAAAGACCCGAGTGGCCATCGGATCGGACACAGTGATCGAGCGCGTCGGCAATCGAGAATGGGCGCTGGCCGCGACCGGTTTCTGGCAGGCCCATCGCGGCGCTGCGAACGCGTACTCACAGGTGGTCGGGGAGTGGGCCGGAGCCGCTACCGCGGACACGGCGTGGGATCTCTACGGCGGAGTCGGGGTTTTCGCATCCGTGCTCGCCGACCTTGTCGGGCCGTCCGGCGTGGTGGAGTCAGTCGAATCTTCGGCGCGCGCAGTCGCGGACGGGCGGGCAGCTCTGTCCGATCTCGGTCAGGTGCGCTTCCACAGCGCCCGCGTCGAGAACGTCATCGCGGATCTGGAGCGTTCGCCTGCCGTCGTCGTGCTAGACCCGCCACGTGCGGGAGCCGGCCGTCCGGTCGTGGAAGCTCTCGCAGCAACGGGCGCTGAACGGATCGTGCACATCGGGTGCGACCCGGCGTCGTTCGGCCGCGATATCGGTCTCTACCTGGAGCAGGGCTTCAGAATCGGCGGCCTCCGGGCGTTCGACGCCTTCCCTCAGACTCACCACATGGAGTGCATCGCGCTCCTCGAACGCTGACGCGTCCCGAAATCTTTCCCTGAAACGGTGTGACGCTTCTCGCGTTCAGAACAGTTGCTTGCATTACGCAACTAATCGTATAGTTTCGTTCTGCAAGTAGTTTTCCGTTTTCAAGTCACGGCTCGTTCGGGCCGCTCGAATTCAGGGGTAGGCAATGTCGGTACAGCCGGAGACGGCCCAGGCGCTCGTCGACACGATCTTCATGTTCGGCAGATCGCTGCGAGCCGCGGTCACCACCGGTGCAGACAGCCTGCTGCCGCCTGCGCTGGTCAGTGTGTTGTTCATGCTGGCAGCGCGTGGGGAGTGCCGACAGAACGAATTGGCCGTCGATCTATGTGTCAGTCAGTCGTCGCTCAGCCGACAAATGTCGGATCTGGTCGACGCGGGGTATGTCGAGAGAAATCCCGATCCGGCTGACAAGCGGGCGTTCCGCATCCGAGTATCGGAAGAGGGACACGACGTTTTACGGAGAACCACGCAGCGGCGTGCGGCGCGTTTGCGCAACATGCTCGAAGACTGGAGCCAGGAAGAGGCCATGGCCGCAGTGACATCGCTGCAACGTCTCAACGAGACGTTCGGCGCATCGAATCGGCAGGCCTCACCGGCAGTTCCGCACACGGGCGTAGAAAGTATTGGGAGATAAGGCACATGGCAGCAACAGTAGGAGAAACCCGGGCAAGTACCGGAGGTGACGGATCGGCTCGCGAAGCGGGCGCGATGACTCACCGCGAAATTCTCGAAGCACTCACCGGACTGATCGCAGCGCTGTTCACCGCGCTGCTCAGCAGCACCATCGTTTCGACAGCGCTTCCCACGATCATCGGTGAACTGCACGGAACTCAGACGCAGTACGCCTGGATCATCACCACGGCACTGCTCGCCACTGCGGCATCGACGCCGATCTGGGGCAAACTGGCCGACCTTTACAACAAGAAGGTCCTGGTCCAGACCGCGATCGTCATCTTCGTGATCGGCTCGGTCATCGCCGGCGCGGCGCACAATGTTCCGTTGCTGCTCGGTGCACGTGTCATCCAGGGCATCGGCATGGGCGGCCTGACCGCTCTCGTCGTAGCCATCATCGGCACGATCATCCCGCCGCGAGATCGCGGTCGCTACTCCGGATACATGGGTGCGGCAATGGCCGTCTCGATGTCCGGTGGACCGATCCTCGGCGGCGTCCTCGTGGACACTGCCGGCTGGCGCTGGTGCTTCTACGTGTGTGTTCCGTTGGCAGTCATCGCACTGTTCCTGCTTCAGCGCACACTGCATGTCGAGACCGTGAAGAAGGACAACGTCTCCATCGACTGGATGGGCGCCACCTTGCTCACCGCCGGTGTCAGCGTCCTGCTGATCTGGGTTTCGTTTGCCGGTCAGGACGACTACTACGCCTGGTTCTCGAAGGAGTCGGCCTTCTTCGTCATCGGTGGTCTGGCCCTGCTCGGCCTGACGATGTTCGTCGAATCCAAGGTCAAGGATCCGATCCTGCCGATCAAGATCATCACCGAGCGCACAACTGCTCTCGCGATCATCGCCTCGATCGCAGTCGGTGTCGGCCTCTTCGGCGCGACGACCTTCCTGACGCAGTACTTCCAGACCGCACGCGGATTCGATCCCACCGAAGCCGGATTGCTCACCATTCCGATGGTCGCAGGCATGCTCGTCGCCTCCGTCGGCTCGGGACAGCTGATCACCAAGTTCGGTCAGTGGAAGCCCTTCATCGTCGCCGGCGCGGTACTGCTGCTGGTCGGTTTCGGGCTGCTGTCGACGATCGACCACGCCACCAGCCTCTGGACCATCGGAATCTTCATCGCCATCGTCGGTCTGGGTACCGGCATGTTGATGCAGAACATCGTGCTCGCGGTGCAGAACACGGTCAGCGTCGAGAACATCGGTGCGGCCAGCAGTATCGTGGCGTTCTTCCGCACGTTCGGCGGCGCGATCGGCGTGTCGGTGCTCGGTTCGATTCTTGCGACTCGCGTCAAGACACTGACAGTCGATTCGGTCTCCACCTTGCCGCCCGAGCAGCAGGCAGTAGCTGGAAAGAGCCTCCAGGACGGCCTCGACCTGAGCAATATGCCTGACTTCGTCTCGCAGATCGTTCGGTTCGCCTACGGCGACGCAACAGGACGGATCTTCCTGGTCGCAGCCGTCGTCGCTGTGGTCACGCTCGTGTCGGTCATCTTCATCCCGAACCGTCCGCTGCGCACCACGATCGACATCGCGACTCCTGACGCCGAGCAGAAGTACGAAGAAGAGCGCGAAGAGAAGAACGAAGAGAAGAACCTCACTCGCTGATCCGCATGCCCGGCTGGTCTACCGCCGGCCGCGTCTTCTGAACAGTTCTGTCACGCCATAGCCCATCGAACGCGGACAGAGATCGATTCTTCGATCTCTCCGCGTTCGACGGCTATCGGGGCCGAATCCGCTTTCATCGCCGCGACACGTCCGCGCATCGGCACGATCTGGTCGAAGTCCTCGAGCACCTCGAGAACTTCGACCAGATCTTTGTCTGCCAGGTCTGCGAACTGTCTGGCTTTCGATTCGGCTGCCGTCCATGCCAATTCGCGTGCTTTTGTCGCCAGATCGCTGCGGTCGTCGAGGTCGAACTCGAGCCCGTCGAGCCGAATCGCGTCGCCGCCCACCGATACACACGCCGCGATGACGGCGGCGGGGGAGTTCGCCGCTTCCGGCTCCAGCTCTCGCAGTACGACTCGGAAAGTTGTCGATGCGGTGAATCCTGTTGTCTCCTGGCGGCCTCCGTCACTCCAGTGAGTCTGCGGATGGACGCTCAGCCCGGCGGTGGTGAGGTCCGCTCCGCGCACACCGCGCGCGTGCAGGGTCTCGGTCAGAGCAGTGGACAGACGCGCGACGGCGTCGAATGCGTCGGAAACGGCCGTCTGTGTCACCGATACTCCGATCGTCAGCCGCACGATGTCGGGAACAGCTGTTGCAGTGGCAGTTCCGGTCACCGTGACAGTGGACGGTTCCGAGGTGAGGGCGGTGGTCGGCATGTGTACTTCCTATCCGATTCGTCCGGCGGATATGACACTCCGCAACATCAGGTCCAATTGCTCGTAGGCTCCCGCAGCCAGTCGTTCGAGAAGCGCAAGTTTCAACTCGGGTGCCTGTGCGGTCAGTTCTGCATATCGCTCCGGAGTCAGCACGGCCACGGTGACCGTGGAATCGGCGCGGATGTCGTTGAGGAACGGAGTGTCGAGGAACATCGTCATCTCGCCGAACGTCATTCCGGCGGAGAGCGTCGTGATGCGGTGCTCGACCCCGTGCGCGTCGGTGAACATGGTGCTGACCTGGCCACTGAGAATCAGGTAGAAGCCAGACGCCGATTCACCTCGGCGGGCGATCTTCTCGCCGCGGGCATAGGTACGGGTCTCCAACTCTGCCGAGAATCCCTCGATCTGTGCCGCGGACAGAGCATCGAGAACTGGGTGGTCCTCGATCGAGATCGTCGACGCCTGCCGTTCGGCCTCACAATGCACCGCAAGCAACGTGTCTTCGCACCACTGCATGGCGGAATCGAGATCCGCAAAAACCCGACCACTTCTTCTGGCGGGGTCGATGCTCGAACTTCGTTGTCCCAGCAGTCCTTGCGGATCGACGACGGCCACCGCACAAGCCTGCTCGGCCAGTTGAACCTGCAGCGCGGTGATCATGCGTACTGCGACGTCGCTTGCGTCGTCGACACGGCGGACGTCGATGACTACAACTTCGAGGCCCTCGTCCACCGAGCCGATTTCGCGGACCGCCGATTCGGCACCGGTGAAGAGGAGATCGCCGTGCAGTTCGTAGACCCGGCTGCGCTTGCCGACGTCGTCGAGCACAGCCTGTTCGGTCGGGGTGCGTCGTACTCGCGACGGTGCTTCGATGACGCTGTACCTGGCCCGGATCGACGAGCGTGACGCCCGCGTCACGTGGAGGAAGTGCAGTTCGAGTTCCTTCGACAGTGCGCGGGCAGACGCAACTCCGCGAACGCTGTTTCCGTGAACGTCGAGCCTGGGGGAGTACACCGCGATGCCGATCTGGCCAGGCAGAACCGCCAGGACTCCGCCGCCGACGCCGCTCTTGGCCGGCAATCCGACCTCTACCAGCCACTTGCCGGCACCGTCGTACATTCCGCACGTAGCCATGACGCTGAGGACCTGTTCGACGCCCGCGGGAGCCAGCGCGCGCTCGTGGGTGAGCGGATTGACACCGTTGTTCGCCATCGTCGCAGCCATCAGACTCAGGTCGCGGCAGGTCACGTCGATCGAGCATTGACGGAAATACAGGTCGACGGCCTCGTCGGGATTGCCGGTGATGACGTCGAAGGATCGCAGCATGTGTCCGATCGCGCGGTTGCGGTGACCGGTGCGCGCCTCGGAGGTGTAGACCGACTCGTTGAATGCCAGTTCGCGGCCCGCGTACCTCGAGTACGCCGAGCGGATGCGCTCGAAGCGGGCCTCGGGATTCGGGCCGGCGACCAGTGATGCAGCGGTGATCGCCCCGGCATTGATCATGGGGTTTCGTGGCCGTTCGGTGAGCGGGTCGAGGCTGATTTCGTTGAACGGCTCGCCGGATGGTTCGACGTCGATTTTCGCGGCAACCGCCTCGCTTCCCCGATCGGCGAGAGCCAAGGCGTAGGTGAAGGGTTTCGAGATCGACTGAATGGTGAACGGGATTCGCGAGTCGCCGATCTCGTAGACGTAACCGTCGACGGTGGCGATGCAGATTCCGAACGAATCGGGGGCGACCGCAGCGAGTTCGGGGATGTAGTCGGCCAACTCGCCCTCGTCGAGTGATCGGACTTCGTCGAACACTCGCGTTATAAGGTCTTCGACCACAGTTCCCATATGTCGACCTTAAGCCGACATGGCGGTCGTTTTGTGGAACAAGAGTTGTCGAGTCGATTGCGACGGATCCCATTTGTCTGTGATTGCGATCACGAGCGATCCGTGGGATTTCGCTGTTACGCGAAGTCACACCGGATTCGGGCCGAGTCCGCGTGTCGGTTCGCCGGAACGCTCCGTAGACTGGCAGCACTGTCGCGAAGACAGCCGCGGCGCGCACCGGTGCAGCTGTGAAGCACGGAGGGAGCGATCTCGTTGGGTGTTCTTGCCCGCATTCAGGGTCCTGACGATCTACGTCAGTTGAGCCACGCCGAGATGACGGAGTTGGCCGACGAGATTCGTGAGTTCCTCGTGCTGAAGGTCGCTGCGACCGGTGGTCACCTCGGGCCCAACTTGGGCGTCGTGGAGTTGACCCTCGCACTGCACCGAATTTTCGACTCGCCGCAGGACGCGATCATCTTCGACACGGGCCATCAGGCCTATGTGCACAAGATCCTCACCGGTCGTCAGGATCAGTTCGACACTCTGCGTAAGCAGGGCGGACTGTCCGGGTATCCGTGCCGCGCCGAGAGCGAACACGACTGGGTCGAGTCTTCTCACGCTTCCGCCGCGTTGTCCTATGCCGACGGCCTCGCGAAGGCCTTCGCGCTCACGGGCCAGAATCGCCACGTTGTCGCCGTCGTCGGTGACGGCGCCCTGACCGGCGGAATGTGTTGGGAAGCCCTCAACAACATCGCAGCCGGAAAAGACCGTTCGGTGGTGATCGTCGTCAACGACAACGGCCGCTCGTACGCGCCGACCATCGGCGGCCTCGCCGACCATCTTTCGGCACTGCGCACCGCACCGAGTTACGAGCGCGCCCTCGACAGTGGCCGACGCATGGTCAAGAGACTGCCCTGGGTGGGGCGCACCGCGTACTCCGTCCTGCACGGAATGAAGGCGGGTCTCAAGGACGCTGTCAGCCCTCAGGTCATGTTCACCGATCTGGGTATCAAGTACCTCGGACCGGTCGACGGACACGACGAAGCCGCCATGGAATCGGCGTTGCGCCGGGCGAAGGCCTACGGCGGACCGGTCATCGTGCATGCCGTCACTCGTAAGGGCAACGGTTACGCACACGCCGAGAACGACGTGGCCGACCAGATGCATGCCACCGGCGTCATCGATCCCGTCACCGGTCGCGGCACCAAGTCGTCCGCGCCGGACTGGACGTCGGTCTTCTCGGCCGCATTGATCGAGCAGGCTTCACGTCGTGAGGACATCGTCGCCATCACCGCGGCGATGGCCGGGCCCACCGGCCTCGCGGCCTTCGGTGAGAAGTTCCCCGATCGGATCTTCGACGTCGGTATCGCCGAGCAGCATGCGATGACCTCGGCCGCCGGTCTTGCACTTGGCGGCCTTCACCCCGTCGTTGCTATCTACTCGACCTTCCTCAATCGGGCTTTCGACCAGTTGTTGATGGACGTCGCACTGCTCAAACAACCGGTGACAGTCGTGCTCGACCGCGCCGGGGTCACCGGAGTCGACGGCGCCAGCCACAACGGCGTCTGGGATCTTTCGCTGCTCGGAATCATCCCGGGGATTCGCGTCGCGGCACCGCGTGATGCAGACACACTGCGGGAAGAGTTGGACGAGGCGCTTCTCGTCGACGACGGCCCAACGGTCGTACGGTTCCCGAAGGGTGCTGTACCCGAAGCGATTCCGGCAGTGAAGCGACTCGACGGAATGGTCGACGTCCTCAAGGCCAGCGAGGGTGAGCGCGGCGACGTGCTCCTCGTCGCGGTGGGCCCGTTTGCATCCTTGGCGCTCGAGATTGCCGAGCGGCTCGACAAGCAGGGCATCTCGGTTGCCGTCGTTGATCCGCGATGGGTTCTGCCGGTCGCGGATTCGCTGGTGAAGATGGCGGACAAGTACGCCCTCGTGGTCACCATCGAAGACGGCGGTCTGCACGGCGGCATCGGTTCGACGGTCTCGGCCGCGATGCGTGCTGCCGGAGTGCACACGTCGTGCCGCGACATGGGCGTTCCTCAGCAGTTCCTCGATCACGCCAGCCGCGAAGCCATCCACAAGGAACTCGGACTCACGGCTCAGGACCTCTCCCGCAAGATCACCGGCTGGGTGGCGGGGATGGGCAGCGTCGGCGTCCACGTCCAGGAAGACGCGTCGTCGGCTTCGGCTCAGGGCGAAGTCGCGCAAGGCTGACGGCTCGTCTCACGATAATCTCGAAAAGCGGTGGCCCTCGGATCAATCCGAGGGCCACCGCTTTTCGGTGTGAAACCGTGAGATCTCGCTACTGGACGGATTCGAGTGTGCTGCCTCGTGTTTCCTTCACGAATCGCAGGACGACGAACAGTGACAACGCTGCCATGACGGCGTAGCCGGCGTAGGTGTACGACAGATTCCAATCGGCCAGTGCCGGGAACGTCCAGGAGACCAGGAAGTTCGCGACCCAGTTGGTGGCGGTCGCAATTCCTACTGCTGCAGCACGCACGCGATTGGGGAACATTTCGGAGATCAACACCCAGACCACCGGGCCCCAGGACAGAGCGAAGAAGAACACGAATGCGTTCGCACCGATAAGTGCGACAGTCGCGTTGGCTCCGGTCAGCGTGGCCACAGATTCGCCGATCTCGTTCTTGGTCACTGTTGCCGAATGGAAACAGAATGCCGCGGTGCCCAGTGAGATGGCCATACCGGCGGAACCGACCAACAACAGCGGTTTTCGACCGACCCGGTCGATGACGGCGATGGCGACAAACGTACCGACGATGTTGACCAAGGCGCTCACGACGCTGATCAGAAGGGAGCGGTCGGCGCCGAATCCCACTGCCTGCCACAGGGTGCTGGAGTAGTAGAAGATCACATTGATACCGACCAGTTGCTGCAGTGCGGCCAACGCGATACCGACCCACACGAGGTGGGAGACGCCGAGCCGCTTCGAGAAGAGTTGGCGGACCGTGGTTTTGGCTTGCTTCTCGCTGAGCGAGTCGCGGATCTCGTTCATCCGCTCGGTGACGGCGTCGTGATCGCCGCCTTCCAGGTCGGAGATGATCTTGCGAGCGCGATCGTCCTTGCCCTGCGCTACGAGGAATCGCGGCGACTCGGGAATCGTGGTCGTCATGATCAGATACAGAACTGCGGGAACGGCTTCGAGCATCAACATCCACTGCCAGGCCTCGAGGCCCGCGATCTGATTGCGATCGCCACCGGCCGCGGCCTGGAGTGCGTAGTTGACCAACTGCGACACGGCGATTCCGAGAACGATCGCCAATTGGTACATCGAACCGAGACGGCCGCGAATCGCAGCGGGAGAGATCTCCGCGATGTACGCCGGAGCGATGACCGATGCGAAACCGACGGCCAGGCCGCCGACCACGCGCCAGAACGTGAGGTCGTAGACGCTGAACGGAACTGCGGAACCGACGGCGCCGATTATGAACAACACCGCGGCTATTTGCATGACGCGGATGCGGCCGAGGCGATCTGCGAGTGTGCCTGCGATCCAGGCGCCGAGTGCTGCGCCGAGCAGAGTCAGTGAGACCGTGAGCCCGGTGCCCGAGGCGCCGATGTCGTACTTGTCTCGGATCGCACCGACTGCCCCGTTGATGACGGCGGTGTCGTATCCGAACAGAAAACCGCCGAGCGCGGCGGCGCCGGCGAAGAGCACTGCATGTCCGACGTCGGCGCGAGTAGCGCCGGATCCACCGCCGGAGGCGGTTCCGCTGAATGCCATTCCTGCCCCCTCAAAGGCCCTACGGTCGACACCCCGATGCGTCGATCCATCCGCGAGCACTCTGCACGCTACGCCCACCGGACGAGATTTGGCGGGGACTCACGCGCCGTTATCCAGCTGAGTCCATTCCCAGGTCGAAACAACCGGACGCAGAGACAAGGTATTGATTGCAGTCATTATGCATACAATAATGTCGGTGCAGGTGAGGGCGGTTTACTTACCCGCGAGACTCTCAGCTTTGGCTGCGATGTCCTCGAGATCCTTTGCCATGAATTTCCGGTCACTCGCGCGCCCAATCGACCGAATACCGCTGTGAAGATCTTCGAGATACGTGAAGTGGATTCGGATTCCCCGGAGAAGTACATCTCGAGGATCGTGCCCGTGGCGTCAGGCTTCAGTGTGAACCCGCTCGTGTAGTTCATGCCGTGGGAGTTGGCTTTGAGGGTGTCGTGAAAATCCCGTTTCTAGGCGGTCGCGCGCTTTGCGGCTTCACTCAACGTCGGTGTGATCTGGCCGAGGACCCAAGGCGTGCTCAGGACGTTGACGTTGCTCAGTCCGCCGATGACGCGGGTGTCGCTGAGGAATGCGGTGGATCCGCGTTTGACCGCGTCGAGTCCACCGACTGCGGGTATGCCGGACGGATCACCGGAGCCGTCGGTGAAGCCGACGATCACGTCGGCGTCGATGTCGGCGATGTTCTCGTAGGAGATCGTCTTGAAGAACGATCCACCTGCATTGTCCGCGGCGAGCTTCTCGACGCCCGGCGCGTTGACGAATCCGAGTTCCGTCAGCACCTGGACCCGCGGGTCGGTGGGCAGATAGACGTTGATGTTGCTCGAATCGGTGTCGAAGTTGACCACTGCCAATGTCTTTCCGGCGAACTCCGGGTGGGCTGCGGCGGTATCGGCGAGAGTCGCGTCGAGGCCGTCGACGAGCTTCTCGGCCTCTTCGCTCTTGCCGACTGCCTTGCCGACGATGCGGGTCTGGTCCTGCCAGGACGTCTGCCACGCTGCGCCGGGATAAGCGGCCGTCGGTGCGATCTTGCTCAGTTGGTTGTAGACGGATTCCTCGAAGCCCTCGTACGGCGCCAGGATGACGTCGGGGGTCAACGACGCGATGGACTCGATCGGCGGTTCTCCGCTGGCCGGCATGTCGAAGAGCGTTGTCTTGTCCGCGTCGAAGTAGTCCTGGGCCCAGGGCATGACGCCGTTGTCGTCCGCACCGTAGGTGTACTTGGGCTGTCCGACCGGAGTCAGATCGAGTGCGTACAGGATGTCCTGCGCGTTCCATCCGAGGGTGACGAGGCGCTCGGGCTTCGAGTCGATGGTCGTGGTGCCGAAGGTGTTCTCGATGCTGACGGGGAATCCGTCCGTACCTTGGGATGTCGTGGATGTGCCTGAATCCGAGGAGCACGAGACAAGTGCGGTGACCGCGATTGCAGCCGCACCGAGGGCAGTGAAGCCCCGAACAGATGTTTTCATGAAGGGCAGCCTAACCTACTGAATTTCGGCAGCCAAACGAAACCGATCGTGCCGTTTATGCAGGTGGGAGTCGGATCTCGACCGCGCTTCTCAGGGCGCCGTTTCGGTGGGCGATACTTTCCTCGTGCGATCACAGCAGAAGATTCTCGGCGCCGCCCTCGGGCTGATCGAAGGTGGCGGATTCGAGGCTGTGAACATTGCCGCAGTTGCCACCGCGGCCGGTGTCTCGCGCCAGACGGTGTACTCGATTTTCGGTACACGTGAAGAGGTCGTCTCCCAGGCGATGGGCGGTCTCGCTGTCGAGGTTCTCGGGGAGATCACGGCACAGGTGGAGTCGGTTGACACGGCGTGCGACTACGTCGTCGAATTCATCGTTGCCGCGCGAACTGCCGTGCGTGCTCACCCGGTGCTCGCGACTCTGCTCCTCGCCGAGCGGGGAAACCCTGTCTTCGATCTCGAAATGATGAGTCGAGCAATACCTTTCGCTGGTCAGATGCTCGCCCCTATGGTCGAACGTGGCCTCGCCACGGAGGCGGAGTTGGATGAGATAGTGGAAATTGCCGTGCGACTGGGGCTTTCGGTTGTTGCATTCGACAGTGACCTCGTCCATTCCGATGACTCCTTGCGGGCCTTTCTCTCGAGGTGGCTCGGGCCCGCAATCCGGTCGACCTCGTAGTTCCTCGCCTGCTCCGCCAAAACCTTGACACTCGAGCGTCAGAGTGTCTAGTTTTGGCGTGCCCGGAATTCTCTGGCGACATTCTTCGAGGGAGCACCAGTCATGTCCGGAGTGAAACGTAGATCGTTCTTGGCCGGTACGGCCGCCGTGGGAGTCGCGATGATGGCGCCACGCACTGCCAAGGCTGCAACAGGGATTCCGCTGACACGTGAAGTGCACCGTGTCGTGGTTATCGGTTCGGGGTTCGGCGGAGGGGTGACGGCACTTCGCTTGGCCGAGGCCGGGGTTCCGGTCACCCTGCTGGAGAGAGGGATTCGGTGGCAGACCGGGCCGAATGCCGAAACTTTTCCGCATCCCGCCAGTCCGGACAAGCGTATTCTCTGGCATCAGTCCAACCCGACTCTGTTCGGCAGGCCGGCGATCTTCGAGCCATACGCGGGTTTGTTGGAGACGGTGACCGGTGAGAACATGACCGCGATCTGCGCAGCCGGGGTGGGCGGCGGATCGCTTGTGTACCAAGGGATGACGCTGCAACCGGAAGAAGCGGTCTTCAACACGCACTTTCCGGAGGAGCTCGATTACGCACGAATGGACCGCGTCCATTACCCGCGGGTGGCGCGAATGCTGCAAGTGGAAACTGCACCCGACGAACTGATTTCCAGCCCGAACTACGAGGCGGCACGTGTATTCGCGCGTAACGCAACGCGTTCCGGTCTACCCGTGTCGAAGATTCCGATGCCGATCGACTGGAACTACGCGTTGGCCGAACTGAGGGGTGAGATGAAGCCGTCGTACACCAACGGTGACGGCGCGCTCGGTGTCAACAACGGGGGCAAGCATTCGGTGGATGTCACCTACATTGCGGCAGCGGAAGCGACCGGATTGGTGAATGTGGAGACTCTGCACCAGGTCACCGATGTCGAGCGGGCGGCCGACGGACGGTGGCGTGTGTACGTGGACCGGACCGACATTTCCGGCAAGATTCTCGAGAACAAGATTTTGACGACGGATGCGCTCGTGATGGCTGCCGGCAGCATGAACACCACCAAACTCCTGGTCCGCGCCGCAGCAACGGGGCGGATCACGGATTTGCCCGACGAACTCGGCGCGGGATGGGGGACCAATGCCGACCGGATCTACATCTGGTCGGATCTCGCGGAGAATTTCGGTGCGACACAGGGCGGGCCGGTCGTCTACGGCAGCCGGAACTGGGACGACCCGCATAACGCGTTCACCGTCATTCAGGCGTCGTTCCCGCCGGTGGCGTTCGACGCTCACAGCACGGTGATGGTCGGATTCGGGGTCAGCAGCGACCGAGGTCGGTTCGTGTACGACTCAGCGCGAGGCGAGGCGGTGCTCCGTTGGCCGAGGGATGGCGACTCTGCGATCCAGCAAGGCCACATCGGACCTGCGGCCCAGCGGATCGCGGCAGGAGGACTGCTCACCGACACCAACGCGTTACTGCCGTCCACCTGGCATCCCCTCGGCGGTGCCTGCATGAACTCGGTGTGCGATCTTGATGGTCGGGTTCTGGGCCAGCGGGGGTTGTACGTGCTCGACGGCGCTCTGTTGCCGGGGAACTCCGCTGCGTGCAATCCGTCGATGACTATCGCCGCCGTCGCAGAGCGTGCGCTCGAGAACATCGTGAAAGACGATGTGGGAACCCTATTCTGAACCTGCGCAAACGCCACGGACGGCGCACCCGAAGGCGCGCCGTCCGTGACGGGTCGATCGACTGACTCAGACGCTGGCAACACCAGGTGCGAGGAAGCGCTTGCCGTTGACAGCCTCGGAGGTACCGGTCCGGTCAAGGTACGGCGTGATGCCGCCGTTCCAGAATCCGAACCCGCCGCCGAGCAGCAGGCAGAGGTCGATGTCCTCGGCTGCCGCTACGACGCCCTCGTCGAGCATGATCTGAATTTCCTCGGCAAACGCACGACGTGTGCGCTCGAGGACCTCTTCCGAAGTGGACACCTTGTCACCCTGCGGCCACAGTGCGGCGACCTCGGGATCGACGGCCTGACCGTTCTCGCCCCAGGTCCACACGCCGGGCTTGCGAGCCTCGACGAGTGCTTCGAGTCCAGGTGAGCTCTTGAACCGGTCCGGGTACGACTCCTGCAGGGTCTCACCGGTGTGCAGAGCCACTGCGGGTCCGACGAGGGCCAGCAAGGTGAACGGCGACATGGGCATGCCGAGTTCGGCGATGGCGTTGTCCGCGACGTCGAAGGGGGTGCCTTCGTCGACGGCGGACATGACCTCACCCAAGGTGCGGGTGACGAGGCGGTTGAAGACGAAGCCGGCCTTGTCGCCGCACAGGACAGCAGACTTCTTCAGTGACTTCGCGGTGGCGAAAGCCGTTGCGAGCGTAGCGTCGTCGGTCTTGCTGCCCTTGATGATCTCGAGGAGTGGGAGAACGGCAACCGGGTTGAAGAAGTGGAAGCCCACCACGCGCTCGGGATGCTTCAGCTCGGACGCCATCTCCGTGATGGAGAGCGACGAGGTGTTGGTCGCGAGGATGGTTTCGGGAGCGATGAACTGCTCGAGTTCCGCGAAGACCTTCTTCTTGACGTCCATGTTCTCGAAGACGGCTTCGATGACGAAGTCGGTCTTGGCAAACGCGGCCTTGTCGAGTGAGCCGGAGACGAGCGCCTTGAGGCGGTTCGCAGCGTCGGGGGACAGGCGTCCCTTGCCCTGGAGCTTCTCGATTTCGGTGTGGACGTAACCGACACCCTTGTCGATGCGCTCCTGGTCGATGTCGGTCAGGATGACCGGCACCTTGAGCTGGCGGACGAAGAGCAGTGCGAGCTGGCTGGCCATGAGACCGGCACCGACGATGCCGACGCCGCTGACCTTGCGGGCGAGCGAGCGGTCGGGTGCTCCGGCGGGGCGCTTGGCGCGCTTGTTCACCAGATCGAAGGCGTACAGACCTGCACGGAGTTCGTCGGTCAGGAGGAGATCGGCAAGAGCCTCGTCCTCGGCCGCGAAGCCCTTGTCGAGCGAGGCGGCATCGGTGATGTCGGTACTGCGAGCCAGTTCGAGCAGCTCGACGGCCTTGACGGCGCCGGGAGCGTTGCCCTTGGTCTTGCCGTCGACGATCGCCTTCGCACGAGCGATCGCGTCGTCCCAGCCCTGGCCACGATCGATCTCGGGGCGAGCGGGGGTAACTGTGCCGGCGAGGACCTGCGACGCCCAGGCGAGGGACTGCTCGATGAAGTCGGCAGAATCGAGAACGACGTCGACGACGCCGAGTTCGAGTGCCTTCTTGGGGGAGAGCACCTTGTTCTGGTTCAGCGAGTTCTCGATCACCACGGTGACGGCGTTCGACGGGCCGACGAGGTTGGGGAGCAACTGCGTTCCGCCCCAACCGGGGACCAGGCCGAGGAATGCTTCCGGAAGACCCAGTGCGCCCGCATTGGCGGCAACCGTGCGGTAGTGGCTGTGCAGGCCGACCTCGAGGCCGCCGCCCAGAGCGACACCGTTGATGAAGGCGAACGTGGGAACGGACGACTCACGCAGGCGTCGGAACACCTTGTGACCCAAGCGGCCCAGCTCGAGTCCCTGCTCGCGAGAGGTGATCGCGGGAACACCCTTGAGGTCCGCGCCGGCGGCGAAGATGAACGGCTTGCCGGTGACGGCGATGGCAACCGGGTTGGCTGCAAAGGCTTCGTCGAGGGCAGCGTCGAATGCTGCGAGTCCGCCGGGACCGAATGACGACGGCTTGGTGTGGTCGAAGCCGTTGTCGAGGGTGATCAGTGCAAACGGGCCCTCGATGCCGGGGACCGAGATGATCTTCGTGTAGGCGTTCGTCACGACCTCGTCGGCGAATGCTGTTGCAATATCAGACATTTAGTTAACCCCTGCCTGGTAGTCAGCGTGGTTCGGGTTCTCCCAGATGACGGTGCCGCCCATGCCGAGTCCGATGCACATGGTGGTCAAGCCGTAGCGCACGTCGGGACGCGCCGCGAACTGGCGGGAGAGCTGCGTCATCAGGCGAACGCCCGAGGAAGCGAGGGGGTGGCCACACGCGATGGCGCCGCCCCACTGGTTGACGCGCGGGTCGTCGTCGGCGATTCCGTAGTGCTCGAGGAACGCGAGGACCTGAACGGCGAACGCCTCGTTGATCTCGAAGAGTCCGATGTCCTCGATCTTCAGGCCGGTGCGTGCCAGGAGCTTCTCGGTGGCGGGAACCGGGCCGATGCCCATGACGGCGGGGTCGACGCCCTGGTAGGCGAAGCCCACCATGCGCATGCCGACCGGCAGGCCGAGCTCGGCTGCGGTGTCCTCACCGGCGAGCAGTGCTGCGGTGGCGCCGTCGTTGAGTCCGGCGGCGTTACCGGCGGTGATTCGTCCGGCCGGGCGGAACGGCGTCTTGAGCTTCGCGAGATCTTCGACGGTGGTTCCGGGGCGCGGCGGCTCGTCTTCGGTGGCCAGACCCCAGCCCGCGGAACTGCGGGTGGCGACGGGGACCAGGGTGTCGGCGATGAAGCCGGCCTTCTTGGCAGCGTCGTACTTGTTCTGGCTGTTGACGGCGTAGGCGTCCGTGCGGTCCTTGGTGATGGTCGGGAACCGGTCGTGCAGGTTCTCGGCGGTGTTACCCATCACGAGGGCGCTCGGGTCGACCAGGCGGTCGGCGAGGAAGCGCGGGTTGGGGTCTGCGCCCTCACCCATCGGGTGGTGGCCCATGTGCTCGACGCCACCGGCGATCACGACGTCGTACTGGCCGAAGCCGATGCCCGACGCGGTGGTGGTGACGGCGGTCATCGCGCCGGCACACATGCGGTCGATGGCGAATCCTGGAACGGTTTCGGGGAGACCGGCGAGGATCGCAGCGGTGCGGCCGATGGTCAGGCCCTGGTCACCGGTCTGCGTGGTGGCTGCGACAGCCACTTCGTCGATCCGTGCGGGATCGAGCTGCGGGTTACGGCGAAGCAGCTCACGAATCGCCTTGACGACGAGATCGTCTGCGCGCGTGTCGGCGTACATGCCTTTCGGGCCGGCCTTGCCGAACGGGGTGCGAATGCCGTCGACGAAGACGACGTTGCGTTGGTTGTTTGTGGATGGAGCCACGCGAATTCCTCCTGATGGAGCTGCCCACCACTCCGAAGTGCGGTGAGACGTTGGTTCGGCGATCACGGCCAGGCGTCCGGCCTCGTATCGAGCGTACTACTGCCCATTACTGACCGGTAACTTAACGTGCCGAATTGCTCCAACCTCACACCGGGGTCAGGTCAGGATTCAGGCTCTTTTACTTCGGGCTCGGCCGGGACCACGGAGTTCAGTGCCTCGGCGAGGACGGGAACCGTCAAAGTGCGTTGCCAGCCACGTGCGCCACCGGAAGTGAGCTTGGTCTCGATTGCGCTCTCGACTTCGGTGATGTCGGAGTCGGGTTCCAACTTCCAGTCCCAGCACAGGCGCCTGACCAGGTCGGGTTGGAGCAGATTCTCCACGGGCACCGACACTTCCTTGCTCAGGTCCGACAGTGCGGCCCGAGCCGCCGTCAGTCGATCGGCCGCCGCCGGGTCCTGGCGAGCCCACCGGCCGGCGGCAGGGGGTCCGATGATCGGCGGGGTCTTCGGCGGAAGCTCGCTGTCCGGGAGCCTGCGCGCAGCTTCCAGCGCGTCCATCCACACACGCGAATACCGGCGTTGACGTGGTCCGCCGAACACGGGAAGCGAACGGAGCGCATCCAGCGACTGAGGATCTTTGAGAGCGGCGTCGATGATGGCGGAGTCAGGGAGAACCCGGCTCGGCGACACGTCGCGCTTGCGCGCGAGATCCTCACGCGCCTGCCACAGCGCCCGTACTGCCGCCAACTGCCGAGTGGTCTTGAGCGAGGTGATGTGCGATGTACGACGCCAACGGTCGGGCTTGGGCTTGGGCGGGCCGGCCAGACGGATGTACTCGAACTCCTCCTTCGCCCACTCGAGCTTGCCCTGGGATTCGAGTTCGGCTTCCATGGCGTCGCGCAGTTCGAGAAGCACTTCGACGTCGAGGGCGGCGTAGTTCAACCAGGCGTCCGGCAGCGGACGTGTCGACCAGTCCGCGGCCCCGTGACCCTTGCGAAGTTCCACCCGAAGGGTTCGTTCCACTATCGCGGCGAGTCCGACTCGTTCGAACCCGGCTAGTCGACCGGCCAGTTCGGTGTCGAACAGCTCGGCCGGTGTCAGGCCCAGTTCGGCGAGGCCGGGGAGATCCTGATCGGCCGAGTGCAGCACCCATTGCAACGGGTTGATCGCCTCGGCCAACGGCTGCAGGTCCTGCGCTGTCGGGATCGGGTCGAGCAGGAACGATCCCGCTCCTTCGCGTCGGAGCTGGATCAGGTACGCCCGTGCCGAATAACGGAATCCGGATGCCCGCTCGGCGTCCACGGCGAGCGGGCCGTGGCCGGAGGCCAGCGCGGCCGCGGCGTCGGCGACACCGGCGGCAGTGGTGATGACGTCCGGAACTCCGTCACGCGGAACGAGCAGCGGAACTACGTCGGAGGTGGGCTCGGTTGCATCATCGGTGACTTCGGACATGGTCACTGACTCTACGTCGCAGTCGGGGCCGGGGTTGTCACCTCAGCGTCGAACAGTTCGTCGAGTGCGGCTCCGAAACCTTGCGCGAGCTGGTCCAATTCGGGTGCCAGATCGGAGCAACTGACGATGCCGACGTCGAGTTTTCCGTCGAGTGACATCACCGTCACGTTGAGTCCTGCCCCGTGAAAGATCGGGCCGAGCGGGAACATTCCCTTGATCTGGGCGCCGAGGAAGTAGAGCGGGACCGGCGGCCCGGGCACGTTCGAGACGACCAGGTTGGACACGACGGGGTGACGCTCGGCGAGTTTGAGCGACGAGTACACCCGCATGGCGGCGCCGAACACCGCTGGTGATGCGAACTGGGACCAGTCCTGGAGCATGTTCGCACCCAGAGCCTCGTTGTGGTTCTTCGAGGTGGCGTTGTAATCGCTGATCGCGTGCAGACGCTCGACCGGATCGCCGATCTGGGTGCCCAGCTGCGTGAACATGCCCGAGATCTGGTTTGTGCCCGGCCGATCGGATTTACCGTGGACCGATACGGGGACCATCGCGACGAGTGAGTCCTCCGGCAGTTCGTCGCGGTCCTCGAGGTAGGTCCGCAAAGCACCCGCGCACAGCGCGAGAACCACATCGTTGACCTTGACGCCGTGGCGATCTTTGACGGCTTTGACCTTCGCGAGATCGAGCTGGCTGAAGGCGACGTTGCGGTGGCCGGTGATCGCGCCGTTGAACGAGGTCCGCGGCGCGGTGAAGGGAGCAGGCATCGCTTCACCCTTTCGTGCACGCGTCACCCACTTGGGGAGCATGGCGATTCCGCCCGGGACCAGACGGGCAATTCTTGCGGGCCGGGCGATGACGGCCATGAGTCCGCCGATGGCGATGTCCAGCGTTCCCGCGTCGCCCGCACCCTGTGCGGTGGGATCCACGAGCGCCGGTGAATCCGGTTCGAGGCTGCACAGCTGAGCGAGGATGTTCGCGCCGGTGACACCGTCGGCAGCGCTGTGATGAATCTTCGACATGACGGCGATCTGTCCGTCGGCAAGTCCCTCGATGACCCACATCTCCCATAGTGGGCGGGAACGATCCAGCGGTTGGCTCGCGATGTGTCCGGCGAGTTCTGCCAGTTCCGCGTGTGTGCCCGGAGCAGGTACCGCGGTCCGGTGGCAGTGCCGCTCGATGTCGAAATCGTGATCGTCGACCCACACGGGGTAGTCGAGATTGAGGCGGGAATCTTTGAGTTTGCGCCGGAAGGTCGGCATCGTGGCCATCCGCGAGTCCAACTCGCGAAGCAGCTTCCGGTAGTCGTAACCGCCCGGAATGGTCGAGGGGTCGAGCAGTACGAGTCCACAAACGTGCAATAGCTGGGTCGGTGTTTCCAAGTAGAGGAAGGTCGCGTCGAGTCCGCTGAGACGTTGCATGACTCATTTTAGAACAGGTTCTAGTATTTTTCCGGGGGAATGCGTAAACGAGTAGTGGAGTTAGTCGCCCTGCCGCGACAGCGTGGTTATCCCGGCAGGCGGAAGTCCTGCCGCGTACGCGAGAACTTCACAGAAAGCCTCGACATGGTGAGCCAATTCCGATGACGTTGCAGTCCAGGATGCACGTAACTCGAGTTGGTGGGCTCGCGGCGGGCCCGCGATGTCGCCGTATCGCACGGAAGTTGTGGCTGTGACCGTACCGCCCAGGGCCACAAAAGGTTCCGGTCCGGCTTCGAGTGCGTCCACCAGCCAACTCCAGGCTACTTCGGGAAGTAGTGGATCCGCGGCGACGGCTTCGTCAAGATCTGCCTGTATGTAGGCCACCAACCGCATGGTGCCGTTCCACGCCTCGTCGCCGTCCGGATCGAACAACAGGATCAGGCGGCCGAAAGCGTCGCCTTCGGACTGCTCGGCCACGACGTCGGAGTCCGGGTGCAGAACCTCGGCTCCCACTGCGTGGCTGTACGGAGCGAGACGCTGCGGCGGACGGATGGGACCGACCTCTATCTCGGGCCGAACCCGCGCAGCGGTCATCGCCTCCACGGCGGCACGGAACTCGGCCGGGTCGGCTGTCGATCCGGATGTCGTCACAGGTCAGGACGTTAGTCGGGGATAAGGGCGGGTAGGTGGAGGCGCGCCGACCGAGTGTGGTTCGGGTGTGTGGCCGCTCACGAACCGCTCGGGTGTCCGATCCCGAGTGTGGGACATGGCAGCATTGAGTCGATCGAAGACACACGTTGGCGGAGAGCGCGAGGACTGATGAGCGGGTTGGACAACATGAATTCAGGCATGACCGGGTCGGCGGAATACAGCGCTCGGCGAGTTTTGCCCGACGCACCGTTGCTCGCCGCGGCGACCGGACGCACTCCGAGTCGACGGCCGGTGTGGTTCATGCGCCAGGCCGGACGTTCGTTGCCGGAGTATCGCGAGATCCGCGCGGGGATCGGCATGTTGGAGTCGTGTTTCGATCCGGCGCTGGTCTGTGAGATCACGATGCAGCCGGTGCGCCGTCACGACGTGGACGCGGCAATCCTGTTCTCGGACATCGTTGTTCCGCTCAAGGCTGCGGGAATCGATCTCGACATCGTTGCCGGCGTCGGACCGGTGGTTGCCAATCCGATTCGCTCCATCGCCGACGTCGCAGCCCTCCCGCGGTTGGTCCCCGAAGAGGTCGGGGCAATCGCGCAGGCCGTTCGACTTCTCACCACCGAGTTGGGCTCGACTCCGCTGATCGGCTTTGCCGGAGCGCCGTTCACCTTGGCGTCGTATCTGGTCGAGGGTGGTCCGAGCCGGAACCACGAGAAGACCAAGGCGCTCATGCACTCCGATCCGAAGACCTGGCACGCGTTGCTCGGAAGCCTGGCAGACACCACGATCTGCTTCCTGCAGACGCAGCTCAAGGCGGGTGTCGACGCGGTTCAGCTGTTCGACTCGTGGGCCGGCGCGCTCTCGCTGGCCGATTACCGGGAATTTGTTCTCCCGCATTCCGAACGGGTGTTTGCCGAGGTTGCCGCTGCCGGCGTTCCGCGTATCCACTTCGGTGTCGGAACCGGTGAACTTCTCGGCGCGATGGGGGAGGCAGGTGCCGACGTCGTGGGTGTCGACTGGCGGATTCCGCTCGACGTCGCGGCCGGTCGTGTCGGTCCGGGCAAGGCGCTGCAAGGCAATCTCGATCCCGCTGTACTGTTCGCGGGCCCCGAGGTGATCGATCGTGAGGTGCGCCGGATCGCCGCTGAAGGTGACCGCGCGATCGAAGCCGGTGCCATCGGCCACATCTTCAACCTCGGCCATGGAGTTCTTCCCGACACCGATCCCACGGCGATCACCTCGGCGGTGGAGCTGGTGCACTCGCTGTGACAACCACTCGGCCGTCGGTCGCGGTGATCGGAGGCGGAATCTCCGGTCTGGTTGCCGCGTACCGGCTTCGGCGCAGTCTGGGCTCCGTTGCCGACATCACGGTCGTCGACGACTCTCCGCGACTGGGCGGGAAGCTGCGAACGATTGATCTGGGTGGTGGCCCGATCGACATCGGCGCCGAGGCGTTCATCGCCCGTCGGCCCGAAGTCCCTGCCCTTCTCTCCGAGCTGGGACTGACCGATCAGATCGTTTACCCCGCGGGGTTGAGCCCGTTGATCTGGTCCCAGGGCTCACTGAATCGACTTCCTGCCGGAACCCTGATGGGAATCCCGGCATCGTCCGAGTCGGTGAGAGATCTAGTCGACGAGCAGACGCTGTCGCGCATAGCTGCCGAACCAGGCGTTCCGTTCGAGTGGACCCGCGGTTCCGATTGCAGTGTTGCCGAACTGGTTTCAGGGCGATTCGGTGATCAGGTGGTCAGCCGATCGGTGGATCCCCTTCTCGGCGGGGTGTACTCGGGCCTGGCGGAGACCATCGGAGTGCGTGCAGCTTTGCCGACACTCGCTGCGGCGCTCGATGCGGGCGCTCAGAGCCTCACGGATGCAGTTGCAGCCGCAGTGCCGACACCTGCACCCGGACCAGTGTTCGGAGCGCTCAGGGACGGTTACGGCATCTTGCTCGATGCGCTGCGGCAGGCCGCCGACGCGACGTTCGTCCGCGGCGAGGCTTCCGAGTTACGCAGGGACGGGAAAGGTTGGAACGTCGATCCGCTCGGCAGCGTCGACGCGGTGATTCTGGCTGTTCCGGCGCCGCGCGCAGCGGTGCTGTTGGCCGGCGTCGATGCGGATATTGCGCGTATCGCGTCGCGGATCGAACTGGCGTCGTCCGCGGTGGTGGCGCTCCGCTTGTCCGGTCAGGTCGACCTTCCGCAGAATTCGGGGATCCTGGTTGCCACCGACGCCGACCTGACCGCCAAGGCGTTCACGCTGTCGAGCCGAAAGTGGACGCACCTCGCTGATCGCGGCGAGCATCTCGTTCGGGTGTCGTTCGGTCGATTCGGCGCATCGGAGATCGTCGACCGGCCGGATGGTGAACTGATCGAACTTGCGCGCACCGATCTCGAGACCGTGACCGGAATCACCGAGGAGCCAGGAGCGAGCTTCGTACAGCGGTGGCACGGCGGTCTTCCCCAGTACTCCCCAGGTCACACGGAAATCGTGGCTGAAATCGAGTCCGGGATGACGCAGTTCGACGGCCTCGAAGTGGCCGGGTCGTGGCTGCACGGCGTCGGGGTTCCGGCGTGTGTCGCAGTCGGCACGACGGCGGCTACACGGATATTCGAGCGAGTGGCACGATAGACCCATGGCACGCCTTGATTTCGACAAACTGAACTCTGAAATCCGTTACCTCATGTTCTCCGTGTTCCAGGTGGAACCCGGTGTGCTGGGCGATGATCGGGAAGCTGCGGTCAAGGACGCCCGCTTGTTCTTCGAGGGTCTCGAAGACAAGGGCGTCGTGGTTCGCGGCATCTACGACGTCGCCGGCTTGCGCGCCGACGCGGACTTCATGATCTGGACCCACGCGGCCAGCATCGAGGAACTTCAGGCCGCGTACGCGGATTTCCGCCGCACCACCGTCCTCGGACAGGCCAGTGCTCCCATCTGGAGCAACTCGGCGGTGCACCGCCCCGCGGAGTTCAACAAGAGCCACGTGCCCTCGTTCATCGCGGGTGAGGATCCGGGCGACTACATCTGCGTTTACCCGTTCGTCCGCTCGTACGAGTGGTACCTGCTCCCCGACGAGGAGCGTCGCAAGATGCTCGCCGATCACGGTATGGCTGCTCGTTCGTACAAGGACGTTCGCGCCAACACGGTCCCGGCCTTCGCTCTGGGGGACTACGAGTGGATTCTCGCGTTCGAAGCGCCTGAGCTCATCCGTATCGTCGATCTGATGCGCGATCTGCGTGCCACCGAAGCTCGCTTGCACGTTCGCGAAGAGGTGCCGTTCTTCACCGGGCCGCGCGTGGACATCGAGAAGCTGGTCCTTTCCCTACCCTGATCTACTTCGAAAGTAGTTTCTGTGACAACTGCACCGAACCGGCGTCGTCAACACATGTCCCATTGGGGAATGTTCACCGCCGAATCGGTTGCCGGCGAGGTGACCGCCGTGCATCCGTACGAGGGTGATTCGAATCCCTCGCCGATGCTCGGGAACCTCGCCGGTTCGGTGCGCAGTCGGGCTCGCGTTTCGGGCCCGGCGGTGCGCCGCGGTTGGCTCGAGAACGGGCCTGGTCCCAGCGACCGACGTGGAGCGGACGAGTTCGTCTCGGTCTCGTGGGACGAACTGACCGAACTCCTCTCCCGCGAGTTGCGTCGCGTGGTCGACACGCACGGGAACAACGCGATCTTCGGCGGCTCGTACGGCTGGGCCAGCGCCGGTCGATTCCATCACGCGCAGAGCCAAGTTCACCGATTTCTGAATCAGCTGGGTGGATACACCAAGTCGGTCCACAGCTACTCGCTCGGTGCCACCGGTGTCATCATGCCGCGTGTGGTCGGAACACACTGGAAGTTGTTCGCGCGCTCCACGTCGTGGGACGTCATCGCCAAGCACTCCGATCTTCTCGTCTCGTTCGGGGGAGTACCGATCAAGAACACCGGCGTCAATGCCGGTGGTACGAGCGATCATCCGACGCGCGGGGCGCTCGACGCATTTCGTGCCCGCGGCGGAAAGATCGTCTCCTTCAGTCCGTTGCGCGACGACGTCGATGGCGACTGTGAGTGGATCGCACCCGTTCCGGGAACCGACGTGGCAATCATGCTTGCCCTGGCGTTTGTCCTGGCGTCGGAGGACCTGCACGATCGCGATTTCCTGAACCGCTTCTGCGTCGGCTACGAACGCTTCGAGGATTACCTGCTCGGACGTGCCGACGGTGTACCGAAGGATCCGCGCTGGGCGCAGAAGATCTCCGGGGTGCCGGCGGAGTTCATCACCGACCTGGCTCGGAGAATGGCGTCCGGCCGGACGCTGGTGACCGTCACGTGGTCGTTGCAACGCATCAAACACGGTGAACAGGCACCGTGGATGGGCGTGACACTCGCCGCGATGCTCGGCCAATTCGGGCTTCCGGGTGGCGGTTTCGGCCACGGCTACGGTTCGATGAACGAGCCGGGTCTGGCTCCGGTGCCGTATCCGTTGCCGACCTTCTCACAAGGTGTGAATCCGGTGCCCGATTTCATTCCGGTGGCCGCGATCTCCGATCTCTTGCTCTCGCCCGGCGAGGAGTTCGACTACGACGGCAGGCGCCTGACCTATCCGGATATTCGGTTGGTCTACTGGGCCGGTGGCAATCCGTTTCACCACCACCAGGATCTCCCGAGGCTGCGACGGGCATTTGCGCGTCCGGACACGATCGTCGTTCACGATCCCTACTGGACGCCGATGGCTCGCAATGCCGACATCGTTGTCCCGTCGACAACGTCGCTCGAACGAAATGACCTGAGCTGCACACGAAATGATCCACTTCTGGTCGCGATGCAGCAAGTAGTTCCACCTTTCGCGAATTCGCGAGACGACTACGACACGTTTGCCGCTCTGGCTTCTGCGCTCGGATTCGGGGAGCAGTTCACCGAGGGGAGATCCTCACAGGAGTGGATCGAGCATCTCTACGGTCAATGGCGGCCGTTCGTCGATGCAGACGGCGGCAACACACCGACGTTCGAGGATTTCTGGTCGGATGGGCACTACCGGATGCGAACCGAAGACAACCTCGTGCTCTTCGGTGACTTCCGCGAGGACCCCGAGAAGTATCCGCTCTCGACTCCGAGTGGGAAGATCGAGATCTTCTCCGAGACCATCGAGTCTTTCGGCTACGACGACTGCGCCGGCCATCCGCGCTGGTACGAGCCCGACGAGTGGCTGGGTGGACCACGGGCCACGCAATTCCCGCTTCACTTGATCGCCAACCAGCCCAAGACGCGGCTGCACAGCCAACTCGATCACGGCGCTGCGAGCCAGGCATCGAAGATTCAGGGACGCGAGCCGATTCGTATGCACCCGGATGCAGCGGCCGCGCGCGGCGTGTCGGCTGGGGACGTGGTGCGCGTATTCAACGATCGCGGGGCGTGCCTGGCTGGTGTGATCGTCGATTCGGATTTGCGGAGCGACGTCGTCCAGTTGTCGACCGGGGCGTGGTACGACCCGCTCGATCCTGCCGATCCCGATTCGCTGTGTGTTCACGGAAATCCCAACGTTCTGACGCCAGACGTCGGCACGTCTTCGCTTTCGCACGGGTGCACCGGCCAGCACGTTCTGGTGCAGATCGAGAAATTCCAAGGGGTTCTGCCGCTGGTCAAGGCGTTCGATCCGCCCGTGCTTCGTTCGCGCTGACGGAACCGATCGGCGACCTCCCGCGTCGAACCTCGTGAGCGCCTGAATCAGGTGTCACGATCTATCGAAGGTGGGGGCCATCGTGAGTGGAGCGGATGTTGGTTCGATGAGGGGACAGGTCGAAGTTCTTCGGGCTCAGATCGATTCGATGCAGGTTGATCTGTTGGAGCGAACGCGATCGCTGGCGGATATGCAGGAGAAGATCGCACGAGCGACGGCGAGTGCACGCTCGAGTGATGGCAGCGTGGAAGTCGTCGTAGACGCTTCTGGGGCGACCGTGGGAGTCACCCTCTCCGGGAGCGCTTACGGCAAGCATTCGCCGGTAGCGTTGGGAAATCTGATCCTGGCCACGGCCACATCTGCGGCGGAGGACATGCGCCGACAGGTTGCCGAGATGTCGAGGCCGTTCACCGAAGCGGCCAGGATCGATTTGCCCGACCTCGTTCCCGGTGTGCTCGGATTGCGTGAGATTCTCGCGCCTCGTCCGGCGTCGGTGCCGGTCGGCGGCGACGAGCACTGGGACCGCACCGTTCTGAGGAGCTCCGGCAATGTCTGAACTGGACGTGGACGTGGCCGCGATGGGAAGTGCTGCACCAGCATTCGAGGTGGTCGCTGCCGATCTCGACGAGGCGCGGAGTGCTCTGGAAACAGTGGCCGGCGCCGAAGAGGGGTGCTGGGGCGCTGACCAGTTCGGAACCGCATTCTCGGACGCGTATGTTCCCGGTGCGGAGTCAGCAGTCGGCGGGATGACACTGGTCGCGGGCGCGCTCCGCGAATTGACCGCCACGCTGATCGAGATCACCGATCGTTTCGAATCGATCGACACCTCGCTTGCCGACGACATGGCGGGTGGGCTCTGATGGGACTCGAGATTCCAGGCTGGCTACAGGCGGTTGCGTCGGTTGCGGTGGGCAGTGACTGGCCGCAAGGAGACGAAACGGCACTGTGGAGGTTGGGTGATGCCTGGTCAGGCGCGGCTGATCGGATCGAGGCTTCGGCCGCTGCCGGTGGTTACGGATTGCAAACAGTACTGGCATCGATCGACGGTCGAGCCGGCGACTCGTTGTCTCGGTATTGGTCGGAGGCCGGGGGAGTTGCGGAGGTCTTCGAGCGGTTGTCCTCTACCGCGGCCGAACTGGGTCAGTCATGCACGGATACCGGCACGGACATCGAGTACACCAAACTGTCGATCCTCGCGGCGCTGGGCGCACTGGCGCTCGAGATTGCCGCCATGCTGGCGGCCGCTGTCCCGACACTGGGTGCGAGTACCGCCGGAATCGTGGCGGCTGAGGTGGCAACAACACTCACGGTCCGAATGCTGTTGCAGCAATTGTTGATACGAGTGATCGAGGCCGCAGCAGTGGAAGCTGCCGCTGCCGTCTTCTCCGGCCTCGCCATTCAACTCGGGCAGATGAAGATGGATCATCGCCAGTCGATCGACGGTGGCAAGGTCGTGACCGAGGGCCGCGACGGTTTCATCAAGGGACTTGCGAACGGAGGGTTGAAGACGACGCCGGATCGTGTCGGCCCTGACCCGAACCCGCTCCCGACCGGTTCGAGATTGCAGCAGATCGCGCGGGGGGCTTTCGACGATGCGGTATCGGGAGCGTCCGCTGCGATCGTGACGAAGGAAGTCACGGGCGGCGATGCCTCGTTGACGGACATCACGTCCGGCGCGATCGGTGGTGGGATCGGGTCAGTCAAGGACGGTCTTGTCGCTCGAAACGAGGATCTGAACGCGGCTGGTCTGAGCCCGACTGCGCTGAACTGGGACTTCTGAGTTGAAGTCTCGAATCGTGGGCTACCAGTGACACGGGGTAGCCCACGACCTGGCTACTGAGCGGGCTTGAGAACCAGCGAGATCGAGTTGATGCAGTACCGCTGATCGGTCGGCGTCGGGTATCCCTCGCCCTCGAAGACGTGACCGAGGTGGCTGTGGCACTTCTTGCAGATGACCTCGACACGGCGCATCCCGAGTGAGCTGTCCTCCTTCAGGATCACGGCATCCGAATCCGCCGGATCGAAGAAGGACGGCCACCCGCAGTGCGATTCGAACTTCTCGGTGCTGCGGAACAGTTCGGCTCCGCACGCTCGGCAGGAGTAAACGCCTTCCGTGGTGGTGTCGGTGTACTCGCCGACGAAGGGGCGTTCGGTGCCGGCTTGGCGCAGGACGGCGAACTCCTCCGGAGTCAGCTTTTCGCGCCACTCGCTCTCGGTGTACGTGACCTCAGGTGTGCTGTCGATGCCATCGTGTGAAGAACTCATGCCTCCACGCTAATGCTTTGTCGCCGTTTCGGCTTCGTCGGCAGGTGAGACGGTATCGAGCGGGGGATCGAGGAGGTAGGCGGGATCGATTCCGCGATCCAAGCGGCCCTCGCGACGCGCGACCAGATACCGGTATCCGAGGACACAGAAGATCACGATCAGCAGAAGGCTCCAGCCGAGGGTGCTCTTGGTGTATTCGGCTGCCCGGCCGAAGGTCGGCCAGCGGTTCGACCACCAGCTGTCGAACGTCATGAAGCCGTAGACGGCGAGCCACGCCGGCCAGTTCCGCATGACCGAGTTCTTGAGCACCACGGACATCAACAGCGGCAACAGCATCATCGAGTAGTACATCTGGCCGAGCGATGGCAGCAGGAACGACGCGGTCATGATCACACCGGTCGCGGTGGTGAGGAAGAAGAGTTCGTCGTTGCGGTAATAGCGGTACAGAAGCCACAGAGAGACGACGACCATGGCGGCCAACACGACGCGCAACAGCAGGATCAACCATTCGGGCAGACCGAAGTAAGCGCCGTTTCCGACAATCGAACTGTTGAAGTAGTCACGAGATTCGAGCAGGTACGGCACGGTGCGGCGGACGAAGTCCATCGGATCCGACGCAAGCGGCCATGCCACGACCGTGAGAATGAACGGGATGCCCAGGGCGGTGACGAGCACCTTCCACTGACCGCGAACGAGCGGCAGCAGGAGCAGTGGCGCGAGAGTGGGTTTCACTGCGATGGTGAGACCGATCGCGGCGCCGGCCCACAGATCCTTCTTGCGCATCAGCAGCAGGAGGAAGGCAACTTCGCCGAGCAGTACGAGGCCGTTGATGTTGGTGAACACCAACGTGTTGGTGACCGTCTCCGACATGAAAGCACCGAGCACCAGAATCGGCGCCGCGATGGAACTGATCGTCAGGTCGAACAAGCGCAACAGCAGGTAGAGAGCCACGAGAATGGCGACGGCATTGACACCGATGAACAGCCACCGCGAGCGCTCGGGATCGAGGATCGCCAGGGGTGCCATCAACAAGGAACCCGATGGTGGGTACAGATAATGGGGGTCTACGGAGTTGAAATCTGCGGTGTAGACGTCGCGCCCGTTCCAGAACGCCAGCGCGGCGTTGTAGACCGGTCGGAAGTCATCGGTGATGGCGCCGTTGACTGCTGTGACGATGACACGATTGAGCACGGTCATCACGGCGATCGGCCACAAAACGAAGTTGACGACTTGTTGGGTTGTCCGCCCGGTACGCGGCTCGAGCTGTCGAAGGAACACTTCGGCACGGTACACCGGAGCAGGGTGTGATCGGGGGATGCACCCCTTTTCGGTCGTGGTGGACAAGCGCCCGAGTCAGGCCGGGCACACGCTTCCGTTGCTGGGCAGGGAGGCGTCGGTGAGGTATGCCCTCATCGCCTGCTGCGCGCAGGTGGATTGTGCCGCGGGGTGACCCGCACCCTGCCAGTCCAGGGTTGCGAAGCGCGACCCCGCGTTGGTCACGACGCCGGTGACGGTCGAGAGTCCGGAGTTTCCGACGGCCGGGTCGCCCTGACCGCTCAGCACGAGGACGGCGGGCTTCAACTGATTCGGCAGGGGAGAGTTGGCGGTCGACGGCCAGCTGGCGCATGCGAGCAAACCGAGCGCGGCTTCTCGACCGAATACCGGATAGTTGGTGCCCCAGGTGTCCGCCAGTTCGCGGACGCGCCCGATCCCCGGCCACTGCATGCCGTCGGTGCATCGTCCGATGAACTGGCCGTCACCGTCCACCTCGTTCTCTGCCCGGGCGGCGCGCTCTCGAATCGGCGAAGCATTGCCGGTACCGAGCGCGGACAGAGCGTCTGAGAGCGAGCGGGTCTCTTGCTCACGGTTGGTTCCGGCAGTCCACAGGCTCGCCGAAATCGCGTTCGACACCGCAGCGGCGGACAGCGGCTGGAATTCATCGGCCCGAGCGCGCTCCATCAAGTCCGTGACCGCTTTCTTCGGATCAGGTCCGAGCGAGCACCCCAGCGCCACACATCGCTGAGCGAATGCGGTCAACGCCGCTTCCTCGCCCTGCACGCGGCTCTCTGCCTCGGTGGCAGCGTCCGTGGCCACCGGAGCGGGAGAATCGAGGATCAACCTCGCGAGGTTGTCGGGGTGGGCTGCCGCGTAGCTCAGCGCGATGTCCGAGCCGGACCCTGCCGACCACAGAGCGATGGTCTCGACGCCCCACCGCGTACGTAGAGCGTCGATGTCCTCGGCCGCGGAGTCCGCGCCGAACTTCAGTTCTTGAGGATCGAGATAGTCGGTACAGGCGATGGTTGCATCGTGACCGAGAGCGGCGACCGCGTCGGCGGCGTCGCCGGTGGAGTCCGCGTCGAACTGGCCCAGATCGTGAAGGCCGCGCCGAATCTCCGGCGTCATGCAGTCGATTGCGGTGGACCTGTCGATTCCGCGTCGATCCAGGGCAACGACGGGGTGGTCCGCGAGCACCGTCGTCAAGCCGGACGTAGCGAGCATGGCCAGAGAGTTTCCCGACGAACGGTCGGTGCCGGATGTGAACACGATCGGATACGCGTTGGCAGGCGTCGACGACGTCCGAGCGCGGGTCAAGCCGGCAGTGAAGTTGCCGTCGATGGCGCCGGTCACGTCGATGGGGGCACTGAATTCCGCGCATTCGAGGATGACGCCGGCGCTCGACGCTGCGAGAGCCTGGTCGGCGAGTGACGTGCCGGTGCAGTCTCGCCACGGTATGTCGTCGGTCGGGACGCCGGGGTCAACCGGCGGCGCATCGGGTGACGGTCCCTCGCTCTGGGCAGGGCTGCCGTCGGTGCGGCCCTCGACCGCGACGGCGGGCCGAAGCGACGGCCCGGCGCCGCACGCACAACACGTCGCGAGGACGACGGCCATCAAAGCAACTCTGCGCATGCCGACCAGAGTGCCAGGTTCACCGACGTGGCTGCTGACGAACCCATCGAGTGAGGATCGTGCCGTCCGAATCGCCGAGAATGTGAGCGGGATGCATCGACGTGGGCATTGCATTGGGGGAGAGCGAGATTCGGCCGACTTTGCTCCCCACCAGTTGAGGTGAAGTGGTGATGCAGAGTTCGTCGACGGCATTGTCCTCGATCAACTGCCCGAAAAGTGACGGCCCTCCCTCACACAGCACGCGACGGAGCTTGCGAGCCGACAAGGCCCTGTCGATGTCGCCGCTGCTGACATTCGGTGAGTCCGTCACCTCCACCTGCGCTCCGGCCGACCTCAGCGCTGAAATCGCTGCGCTGTCCGCGGCGCTACCGACAACAAGAATCGGCGGAATTTCGGTATCTCGTAGGAGCCGGCTTTCAGGGTCGATCGACGCGTGCGCCGAGACGACGAGGATCGGTGGGACCGGAGCGAGGCCGCCCGCCTTTCGTCGCGCCTGGGCTGCGTCCGAGATCTGCACACCCCCGTAGTTCTCGGCTCGCGCTGTGCCTGCGCCGACCACGACGACGTCACAAAGTTCGCGCAAGATCCCGAATACCGACTTGTCTGCAGGTGTGCCCAGTCCATGGCTCACTCCGTCGACGGAGACGCACCCGTCGATGCTGGAAACGAAGTTCACGCGCATCCAGGGTTGGGAGAGGTTCGCCGGATAGGCGTACAAGCCGCGGAGTTCGGCTTCGTGGCCTGGTGTGAAGTAGGTCGCAATATCCATACGGTGCACATGAGAGATCACATCACGTAGATACCCTTGACGGATGCATGAACGTCTTGTCGATCGCAGCCCGGTGGTACCCGCCGATCAACTGGTAGCTCAAATGGTGCCTCCCGCAATGTTCGACGAGGTGAGTTTTGCCTCCTACATTCCTGATCCGAAGGAACCGAGCCAGGCAGCTGCTGTCGCCAAGGCCGAGGAATTCTCCAAGCGCGTAACCAAGATCCGTAGTGGTGGACGCCGCGGACTGTTCGGCAAGAAGACCCAGGCGACCGGCGCCGGCCTGTACCTCGACGGCGGGTTCGGTGTTGGTAAGACTCACTTGCTGGCGTCGATCTTCCACAGCGTTCCGTCGCCGAAGGCCTTCGGAACCTTCGTCGAGCTGACACACGTCGTCGGCGCTCTCGGCTTCAACAAAGCGGTCGAAGCGCTCGCCGACCACAGCGTTCTCTGCATCGACGAGTTCGAGCTCGACGATCCGGGCGACACCATGCTCGTCTCTCGCCTCCTTTCGGAGCTTTCCGCGCGCGGCGTGTCCATCGTCGCGACGTCGAACACGCTTCCCGGCCAGCTCGGTGAGGGTCGCTTCGCGGCTCAGGATTTCCTTCGCGAGATCAAGAAGCTCGGCTCGATCTTCGAGACGATTCGCGTCGACGGCCCCGACTACCGTCACCGCGATCTCCCGCCCGCACCGGAGCCCATCTCCTCGGAGGAATTGGTCTCTCGGGCCGAGGCGATCGACGGCGCCACGCTCGACAACTTCGACGAGCTGTGCAAGCACCTCAGCACACTGCATCCGTCGCGCTACAACAAGTTGGTCGAGGGGGTGAAGGCGGTCTTCATCGACGGCGTTCACCCGGCCACGGATCAGTCTGTTGCACTGCGCATCGTGGTTCTCGCCGACCGCTTGTACGACGCGAGCATCCCGGTCACCGTTTCCGGCGCACGCCTCGACGAGATCTTCACCCCCGAGATGCTTGCCGGTGGGTACAAGAAGAAGTACCTGCGCGCGACCTCGCGTCTGCTCGCACTTTCTCGTTTCGAGGTCGCGGCCGGCTGATCAGCAGGCCTGTCAGCTGACGGGGCGCTCCATCACGAAATCGTGGTGGAGTTGTGCCCCCACGAGAAAAGTCTTCGTGCCGACCTGGGTGAAGCCGTGTTTGGCGTAGAACTTCTGGGCGCGCAGATTTTCCTGATTGACACCCAGCCAGATCCCGGCACTTCCGCTGCGTCGTGCATGGTCGACAACCGCGTCCATCAGGGATGCTGCCGCGCCGGTTCCGTGGTTTCCCGGAAGCACGTACAACTTGCTCAGTTCCGTCGTCGGGCGAAGTGTCACAGCAGCTTTGACGTCCGGGTCGGCGGGCTCGTCGTCGACGAGCATCGCGTAGCCGACGATCGAGCCGTCGCGAATGACCTTGAGAACGGTTCGTGTCGGGTCCGTCAGATACTCGGAGAACTTGTCGACGGATAGGACGTTGTCGATGAAGGCACTGATGTCGTCGTCGGATGCGTCCGGTGGACAAGCCAGCGGAAACGTCACCGCTGCCACGTCGGCGATTGCTTCGGAATCCCAGATTCCGGCCCGGTCAACGGTGATCGTCACGTCAGTTTCTACCTCTCGCGCGCATGATTCGGTTGATCAAGTACACCACCTTCGTCGAGCGTGATGCTCAAGCGGCGTTCTCGGCGACCGGCGTCGTGGCTCGTTTCGGTGCGAACGCGGGAGCAAGAACTATCAAGATCGCGCAGAACGCCAGCGGAATCAGGAACCCGATTCGAAGGTCACTGAAGGCAGCGACCGCGCCGACGATGCCGCCGCCGACCACCGTGCCGACGTAGTTGAAGAGGTTGATGCGTGCGATCACCGCGTCGACCTGATCCGGGGGAGCCATCCGTCCGGCCGCGCTGAAGCAAATCGGGGCGATCACCGGTACGCCGAGGCCGACGATCAGGAAGCCGGCGATGGCAACGGCGGGAGATTGCGCTAGGACAACGATCGTCATGCCGACCACGCCGATCAGAGAGCCGATCCGCACGACGGTGGTCTCACCGAACTTGCCGACCCAGTAGTCGCCGGTCAGTCGTGCGACCAGTGCCGCGATTTGGTACGCCGCCACGGAAAGGGCGGCCGTCCCGGCGTCGGCGAGCAGTTCGTCCTTGACGTACAGCGTCGACCAGTTTCCGACGCTGAAGTCGACCGCATAGAACAATGCCATCGCGACGCCGAGCAGGACGAAGGCGCGGGTGGGTACGGTGAATTTCGCGGTGCTCGTGATGTTTGCATCGGCAACCGGAGACTCGGAGCGATCGAGCAGTTGCGGGCCGAAGGCCAGAAGCATCAGTCCGACAACAACTCCCGCGATCACCTGCGTGATGCGGATCGAGATATCGAGGCTTGCGGTAGCAGAGATGAACAGAGCGCCGACAATCGCTCCGACGCTCCAGGAAGCATGGAACGAGGAGAGGATGAAGCGACCCTTGGCGTGTTGGATCGAGACTGCCTGCATGTTGGCGGCGGCGTCGACCATGCCGAGTCCGATGCCGTAGATCGCCAGGAAGACGAAGAACATCGCCGCGTTGGGCGCAATTCCGGTTGCCCCGCCGAAGACTGCGATGACGGCGAGTCCGGTTCGCAGAGTCATCTTGCTCGACGTTCTCACGGCCAGAATCTCGGCGAGCACGCTGCCGAGCCCGGCGATGACGGACACGGTGACAACCGCAACCACAACCAGTGTCTCGCTCAGCTCGAACAAATTCTTGTACTGCGGCAGCTGCGTCAGAATGGCGGCGAGCAGAAATCCTTGAAGTCCGAAGGCCACCGAAGTGGCGATCCGAGCCCTCGTCAGGGTGCGGGTGTTATCCGTCATCAAGCAGGGCCTTTGTCTCGTTCGTTCGGTTAGGCCGAACGGTACTGGATCTTGATACTGGTCGAGTGTCCAACAAAGCTGCGTGTTTTGCACGGTTCTTTGATTAACTGACCGACATGACTCGGCAGCCGACACCAGAATTTCCGTCTTCCTTCGTCTGGGGAACCGCCACCGCGGCCTACCAAATCGAAGGAGCTGTGGCCGAAGACGGTCGCGGACCGTCGATTTGGGACGAGTTCTGTGACCGCCCCGGTGTAGTCGTCGGGGGCGACACCGGAGCGGTTGCTGCCGATCATTATCACCGCTGGGAATCGGATATCGAGTTGATGAAAGACCTCGGGCTCGACGCTTATCGGCTGTCCCTGTCGTGGTCGCGAATTCTGCCCACCGGATCGGGGGCTGTGAATGCGAAAGGGCTCGACTTCTACGACCGCCTGATCGATCGACTGTGTTCGGTGGGAATTACTCCTGCCGTCACTCTCTTTCACTGGGATCTGCCCCTCGCACTGCAAGAGCAGGGCGGCTGGATGAACCGAGACACGTCGTACCGGCTGGGGGAGTACGCCCAGGTCGTCGGCGAACGGTTGTCCGATCGTGTCGGAATGTGGATGCCGCTCAACGAACCGGTAGTGCATACGCTCTACGGTCATGCCCTGGGAGTTCATGCCCCCGGCCTGGCCTTGGGGTTCGAGGCTTTCCAAGCCGCACATCACCAGCTGCTCGGGCACGGCCTCGCTGTCGAAGCGCTTCGGGCAACCGGATGCACGAACATCGGAATCGCCTCGAACCATGCACCGGTGCGTGCCGCTTCCGATTCCCCGGAAGACGTGATGGCTGCCGACATCTACGACCACGTCGTCAATTGGATGTTCGCCGACCCGATATTGGTCGGTAAGTACCCCGCCGACGAATTCGCTCAGCTGCTCAGCGGTCCCGTCGACGAGGACTTGAAAATCATCGGGGCGCCGCTGGACTGGTACGGGATCAACTACTACGAGCCGACGATGATTGCCGCTCCGGTGGAAGGCCAGGGGACCGAAGGTGTGCTCGAGGTCGACCTACCGCCGGGCCTGCCCTTTGCGCCTGTCGCGATTACCGGTTATCCCACAACCGATTTCGGATGGCCGATCGTTCCCGAAGGGCTGGGTGAGATCCTGCGGACGTTCCAGGCTCGGTTCGGTGACGCACTGCCGCCGATCTACATCACGGAAAGCGGATGTTCATTCCACGACGCACCGGATGCCGCAGGCGTCGTCGCGGACGAAGCGCGAATCGACTACCACGATGCGCACCTTCGCGCCCTCCGATCGGCAATGGACGACGGTGTCGACGTCCGTGGCTATTTTGTGTGGTCACTCCTCGACAACTTCGAGTGGGCAGCCGGCTACCAGGAACGATTCGGCCTGGTCCACGTCGATTTCGATACCCAGAAGCGCACACCGAAGACCTCGTTCGAGTGGTATCGCGCCCTGATCGCCGGGCACAAATCGGCTCAGGTCTGACCTGTGCGGAGGCGGTCCGGGTTGCATTCTCGAACCGGGCCGCCTAGCCTCGTCTCTCATGAAGCGAATTCTCGTAGTAAGCCGCCGTAGCGGGGTCTGAATCGGACCGACCCCTCGCTGCGGGTCGTCTTGCTACCAGTTGGTCCTCCACTTCATTCCAGGAAGACCACGATCATGACTTACAACTTCGCCTTCGCTTCTGATTCTGCCTTTGCTTCTGATTCTTCTTCTACCGCTGCTGATCCTTTCGCGACGCGTCACGGAAAATCCCTGCCAGCCGGCCTGCGCGCCGAATGCTCAGCGATGTCTTGGACCGAGTTCGAGTCCACGTATGCGGCTATGAGCGGCCCGATCCGTTTGGGCGCGTGGTCCTCCGAGAAGATTGCGCCGGGTCGTTGGACTTTCGAAGCGACTCTCGGTCTGGGGGAGCGCATCCAGAAGGCTTCCGCCACCTCGACTGGCGCGATCTCGGCCATGACGTCGATGCTGCACGACGCGGGAATCTCGCTCGAGATCCTGTCTTTCCATCAGCACCAGATCGGCCACCGCACGGCGACGTTCATCTTTACCGAGTGCGACGGCCGTCGGAGCTGGGCGATGGGGATTGCGGAGTCGTCGACTGAGTCCTCGCTGCGCGCGATGACTTCGGCAGCGAACCGCTTCTCTCACTGATCAGTTACAACAATCTGATCAGCTACATCAACCGCAGTACTGACGTGGATTCCCGAGAGGGCTTGCGTCTGTACTGCGGTTGATGTGTTCGGCGCTCGAACGCAAAAAGCCGGAACCCTGAGGTTCCGGCTTCTTGCAATTTCAAATGGTGCGCGATACTGGGATTGAACCAGTGACCTCTTCCGTGTCAGGGAAGCGCTCTCCCGCTGAGCTAATCGCGCGGGTTCTGGAGAAAAGTGGAGCGGACGACGGGATTCGAACCCGCGACCCCAACCTTGGCAAGGTTGTGCGCTACCAGCTGCGCCACGTCCGCATGAGCAATGAACTCCGTTACCGGAACTCAGTACTTTTCTAACTTATCAGACCTGCAAGCAGGTCTTGACCATCAGGCCCGAGGGCCTGACGTGGTGCGCGATACTGGGATTGAACCAGTGACCTCTTCCGTGTCAGGGAAGCGCTCTCCCGCTGAGCTAATCGCGCGAGGTGGAGACGGGAATCGAACCCGTGTGCACGGCTTTGCAGGCCGTTGCCTCACCACTCGGCCACTCCACCGTAAAAGGTTGAGTCACACCTCTCGAGCGGACGACGGGATTCGAACCCGCGACCCCAACCTTGGCAAGGTTGTGCGCTACCAGCTGCGCCACGTCCGCATCGCACCGTGTTGCTTGGGGAGCTGCTCGCTCTCCTCGGTGCGTTGGAAACATTAGCCGACCGTGTCGGATACACACAAATCACCAGCTCAGTGGCGTGTTCGGAGTCGAATTGGCCCGTCGCGCGCGTTGCAACTGTCCGTCTTGGCGATGAATACGGTCTGAAATCAGCTCGAATTCGTAGATTTCGGGGTCGCCTGGAGCAAAACGAATGCCAACCTGGTGATTCGTATTCATCGCGCAGCCGTGTTAATGTTCCAACTCGTTCGAGCGCATGCGTTCGGATGACTTACGGTCCCGTGGCTCAGTGGGAGAGCGTCCGCTTCACACGCGGAAGGTCGCTGGTTCGATCCCAGCCGGGACCACAGAAAAGCACTGAAGGCGTTCCCGATCATCGGGGACGCCTTCAGTCGTTTGAGAGCACAGCTGTTTGAGAGCACAGTCGTTTGAGAGCACAGCTGTTCGAGGGCACGGTTGTTTCGGCATGCAGACCGTCGTCGCAGGTCGCCGGCCGATGATTTCGGTAGCCTGGTCGAAGAGACATTTCGCGACCGAAAAGGTGACCGACTTGAGTACCGAAAAGGTCGATTCTCCCGTCGACGATTCAGACCTGTCCGTCTTCCAAGACGCAGAGTCCCGCTGGGAGCGGTGGCGCGCTGGAATCGCCGCGCGGCCCACCCTCAATCTTGCGTACCGCATCGGTGTGGGAGTCGTGGGCACGATCGTGTTCGCAGCAGGCATCGTGGCTATTCCGTACCCCGGGCCCGGTTGGCTCATCGTCTTCGCCGGCCTCGGCATACTGGCGTCGGAGTTCGCGTGGGCACATCGACTCCTTCATTTCGCGAAGGCTCGATACGACAGGTTCATGGAATGGTTCGGCAAGCAGTCGCTGTTCGTCAAGGGGTTGGGCGTTCTGTTCACCACAGTGATCGTCCTGGCGACTTTGTGGGTGCTCGGCACCTTCGGCCTGATCGGGACATGGGTGGGCCTGGACTACTCGTGGCTCGAGTCGCCACTGTGAGCTGAACGCGGCCCGGTTTCCTTCACTCGGTTGTCTCACCATGTCGGTAGGGCCGATAACATGATCGTGCGCGTGCTCGCAGTGGGTACGACGCCTGTCTAACTTGTCGCAATACCTTTAGGAGCACATCGCCGTGACCAGTCCCGCGCCAGAGCACTCAGCCGCCCCACTTCGGGTGCCCGCGGGGACGACCGCCGGGACTGCAGTGCGCGAAGCCGGATACCCCACGAAGGGGCCCGACGTGATCGTCGTTGTCCGCGATGGCGAGGGAACGCTCAAGGATCTGTCGTGGACACCTGAGGTCGATGTCGATGTCGAGCCGGTGGCAGCATCCACCGACGACGGCCGCAGCGTCATCCGGCACTCCGCGGCCCACGTCCTCGCGCAGGCGGTTCAGAAAGAATTCCCCGACGCGAAGCTCGGCATCGGTCCGCCGATCAAGGACGGCTTCTACTACGACTTCGCAGTGGATCGTCCGTTCACTCCGGAGGATCTGGCCAAGCTCGAAAAGCGTATGAAGCAGATCATCAAGGGATCGCAGCGTTTCTCGCGTCGAGTGGTCGATTCGATCGAGGACGCTCGGGTCGAGTTGGCCGACGAGCCCTTCAAGCTCGAACTGATCGATGACAAGTCCGGTATCGACGATCCCGAGATCATGGAGGTGGGTGGCAACGAGCTGACCATCTACGACAATCTCGATCCTCGTACCGGCAACAAGATCTGGTCCGATCTGTGCCGCGGCCCGCATATTCCGACCACCAAGCACATCCCGGCCTTCAAGTTGACCCGAAGCTCCGCCGCCTACTGGCGTGGCAACCAGGACAACGCCGATCTGCAGCGTGTCTACGGCACCGCGTGGGAGTCCACCGAGGCTCAGGACGAGTACCTGGAACTGCTTGCCGAGGCCGAGCGTCGTGATCACCGCAAGCTCGGTACGGAACTGGACCTCTTCAGCTTCCCCGACGAGCTCGGTTCGGGTCTGCCAGTGTTCCATCCCAAGGGCGGCATCATCCGCACGGAGATGGAGAATTACTCGCGCAGCCGCCACATCGAGGCGGGCTACGAGTTCGTCAACACTCCGCACATCACCAAGGGACATCTGTACGAGGTTTCCGGTCACCTCGACTGGTACCGCGACGGAATGTTCCCGGCGATGCACGTCGACGAGGAACTGAACGAGGACGGCACCGTGCGCAAGCCGGGCCAGGACTACTACCTCAAGCCGATGAACTGCCCGATGCACAACCTGATCTTCCGTGCTCGCGGACGCTCGTACCGTGAATTGCCGTTGCGGCTCTTCGAATTCGGCTCGGTGTACCGCTACGAGAAGTCCGGCGTCATCCACGGACTGACCCGTGTGCGCGGCATGACCCAGGACGACGCTCACATCTACTGCACCCGTGAGCAGATGCGCGACGAGCTGACCACCACCCTGCAGTTCGTTCTGAACCTGCTCAAGGACTACGGCCTCGACGACTTCTACCTCGAACTGTCCACCAAGAACCCGGACAAGTTTGTCGGTAGCGACGACGTCTGGGAAGAGGCGACCGCAACGCTCGCCGAGGTCGGTGAAGCTTCCGGCCTGACGCTGGTGCCGGATCCGGGCGGAGCCGCCTTCTACGGTCCCAAGATTTCCGTTCAGGTCAAGGACGCCCTCGGCCGCACCTGGCAGATGTCGACCATCCAGCTCGACTTCAACCTGCCCGAGCGGTTCGAGCTCGAATACACCGGCAACGACGGCGTCAAGACTCGTCCGGTCATGATCCACCGCGCGCTGTTCGGCTCGATCGAGCGGTTCTTCGGTGTCCTGACCGAGCACTACGCGGGCGCGTTCCCGGCGTGGCTGGCGCCGGTGCAGGTCGTCGGAATCCCGGTGGCCGAGGCCTTCGCCGATCACCTGTTCGACGTCACGAAGAAGCTCAAGGCAGCCGGTGTTCGCGCCGAGGTCGATTTCAGTGATGACCGGATGCAGAAGAAGATCCGTAACCACACCACGCAAAAGGTCCCGTTCATGCTCCTCGCGGGCGAGCGTGACGTGGAAGCCGGCGCGGTCAGCTTCCGTTTCCGTGACGGCACCCAGATCAACGGAATTCCCGTCGACGACGCCGTCCGGATCATCACCGAGTGGATCGGCCGCCGCGAGAATGCCTCGCCGACAGCCGAACTGGTGCAGCCAAGCGTGGCGCAGTGAGCGCCCCCGGTGACGATGGTCCGGGTTCGCTGATCGACCACGGCGTCGGCGATCCTGATCATTTGCAGCGTATTTGGTCGCCACATCGGATGTCGTACATCACCGAGGCGCCCAACACCCCGGGTACGACGGGTGAACCGTTCATCGACATTCCGAAAATGTCGGACGAGGAAGGGTTGATCGTCGCCCGCGGTGAACACGTCTACGCGGTCTTGAACCTGTACCCGTACAACCCGGGTCACCTGATGGTGGTGCCGTACCGCAAGGTCGCGGCCCTCGAAGACCTCACGCCGGAGGAGAGCGCCGAGTTGATGGCGTTCACCCAGCGTGCGTTGCGGGTGATCAAGAGCGTGTCGAATCCGCACGGATTCAACGTCGGTCTGAATCTCGGTGCTGCCGCGGGCGGTTCGCTGTCCGAGCACCTTCACCAACACGTAGTGCCACGTTGGGGCGGCGACGCCAACTTCATCACCGTGCTCGGTGGGGTCAAGGTGATGCCGCAATTGCTGCGGGAGACCAGGGGACTACTCGCCGGTGCCTGGCAACAATAGGTTGATGCATCCGGCTTCATGGCAGGATGCATTGCTGCAACGAGTTCCGAACCGGAACTCACGACGGGGAGGGTTCCTGCGGTGTTGAGCTTCTTCGGGCGCGCATCGGTGTCCAAGGTGACGGCACCTATGGGGAAGGCGCTGGTCAAGACCGGTCTGACGCCGGACTCGGTGACGGTGATCGGCACGGTGGCAAGCGTCGCCGGTGCGGTGACGCTGTTTCCGTCCGGACATCTGTTCTGGGGAACCTTGTTCATCTGGTTCTTCGTCATGTTCGACATGCTCGACGGCGCAATGGCTCGTGCTCGCGGCGGCGGAACGCGGTACGGGGCGGTACTGGACGCGACCTGCGACCGCGTGGCCGACGGCGCGATTTTTGCCGGCCTGGCCTGGTGGGCGGTCTACCACGAGAACAGCAAGTGGCTGCTCGTCGCGACGCTCATCTGCCTCGTCACCTCGCAGGTCATCTCGTACGCGAAGGCGCGCGCGGAGGCGAGCGGGCTGACTGCGGACGGCGGGTGGATCGAGCGCCCGGACCGACTGATCATCGTGTTGGTCGGATCTGGCCTGACAGGTATGGGTCTACCGTGGGCGATTCACATCGCGATGTGGGTACTTGCCGCCGGAAGTATCGTGACGGTCTTCCAACGAGTGCTCGCGGTGCGCAATTCGCCTGGCGCCCGGGAACTTCTGCCGATCGCCCCGGCGGCATCGACGGTCGAAGGCGCGCCGAACACCGACGGCGAGCCTAAAACGGACGGCGAGGCAGAGAAATGAGCTTTGCCGAGCGTGCAACCGATCTGGGATACGCCGCGGGTTGGCGTCTGGTACGAAGCCTGCCGGAATCGGTGGCGGTCAAGCTGTTCGACGCCGGAGCAGATTTCGCGGTACGCAAGGGCGGACCCGAACAACTCAGGAAGAACCTCGCGAGAGTTCTGGGCACGACGCCGGAGGAAGTTCCGGATCAGTTGATCAAGGATTCTATGCGCTCGTACGCCCGGTACTGGCGTGAGGCATTCCGTCTACCGTCGATGGACCTGGTCGCGACAGGTAAGGCGTTGCATGCGCTGGTCGAGGGCCAGGAACATCTGGAAAAAGCAATGGCAGCAGGTCATGGCGCGGTATTGGCGCTGCCCCACAGCGGTAATTGGGACATGGCCGGCGTGTGGTGTGTTCAGCAATGGGGTGGGTTGACCTCCGTTGCCGAGCGACTCAAGCCCGAATCCCTGTACGAACGGTTTGTCGAATACCGCGAGAGTCTCGGTTTCGAGATCTTTCCGCTCAGCGGCGGGGAGCATCCTCCATTCGTCGAACTGTCCAAGCATCTGCGCGAGAACAAGATCGTGTGCCTGCTGGGGGAGCGCGATCTGGCGAAGAAGGGTGTGCCCGTCACCTTCTTCGGAGAACCCACTCGCATGCCCGCCGGCCCGGCGAAGCTCGCGATCGATACCGGCGCGCCGCTACTTCCGGTCCACTGCTGGTTCACTCCCGACGGTTGGGGTTTCAAGATCGACCCGCCGATCGACGTATCCGGCGGAGTCGGCCCGGCCACGCAGGCACTTGCCGACCGTTTCGCGGTCAACATCGCAGCGCACCCCGCTGACTGGCACATGCTTCAGCCGCTGTGGCGCTCCGACCTCTCCGAATCGCGGCTCGCCCGCATGGAGGGTGAATGAAGATCGGCATGATCTGCCCGTACTCCTTCGACGTCCCCGGTGGCGTGCAGGCGCACGTGGTGGATCTGGCCGAGGTGCTGATCGAACGTGGTCACAAAGTGAGTGTGCTTGCGCCGTCGTCCGATGACGACGAGTTGCCGGATTTTGTGGTTTCCGCAGGTAAAGCCGTCGCGATTCCCTACAACGGTTCTGTTGCGCGGTTGTCTTTCGGCCCGACGGCGAACAACCGCCTCCGCAAGTTCATCGCGGAAGGTGACTTCGACGTTCTACATATCCACGAACCCAATGCGCCGAGTCTGTCCATGCTCGCGTTGCGTATCGCGGAAGGCCCGATCGTCGCCACCTTCCACACGTCGACCACGAAGTCGTTGGTGCTGAGCACTTTTCAGGGTGTCTTGGCTCCGTATCTCGAGAAGATCAGTGGCCGGATCGCAGTCTCGGAGTTGGCGCGTCGGTGGCAGGTCGAGTCCCTCGGATCCGACGCGGTCGAAATTCCCAACGGCGTCGATGTCGCAGCGTTTGCCGAGGCCGATCTGTTGCCCGGCTACCCGCGCGAAGGTGGAACCATTCTGTTCCTCGGTCGCTACGACGAACCGCGCAAGGGGATGGCCGTCCTCCTCGGCGCACTGCCGGAGTTGGTCGAGCGTCACCCGGATCTCGAAGTGATCGTGGTCGGACGCGGCGACGAGGAGAAACTCCGCAAAGAGGCGGGCAAGTACTTCAAGCATCTCCGCCTGCTCGGGCAGGTCAGCGATGAGGAGAAAGCGTCGGCGCTTCGCAGTGCGGACGTCTACTGTGCGCCCAATCTCGGCGGTGAGAGCTTCGGGATCGTGCTGGTCGAGGCCATGGCGGCTGGCACTGCCGTCGTGGCCAGTGAGTTGGACGCTTTCCGCCGTGTTCTTCGCGACGGTCAGGCCGGCTTGCTGGTCCCCATCGGGAACTCCGATGCCTTGGCCGAGGCAATCGATTCCGTTCTCGGTGACCCGGATCGACGACGCGCGCTGGTCAACACCGCGACAAGTGTTGTTGCCGAATACGACTGGCCGGTGGTGGCCGAACAGATCCTGCGTGTCTACGAGACCGTCACGGTTGGCGGCACCGGCGTACGCGTGGTGGGTTCATGACCTTCTCCGCTCTGACAATCTTCATTCTCGGGCTCGTCGCTGCCGTCGTCCTGGTCGTCGGACTGTGGGCGTACGGGACGGCGAACCGACTCGATCGACTGCATGTGCGTTCGGATCAGTCGTGGTTGGCGCTCGATGCGGCTCTGTCCCGTCGTGCCGCGGTTGTCCGCGCGGCGGCTGTGGACATGAGCGCCGACGACGCCCGCAGATTCGTCACCTTGGCGGACGCCGCCGAACGTGCGGATCGTCAGGATCGCGAGCTTGCCGAGAACCGGCTGTCCAATGCTCTCGCTGCCTACGGCACGACGTCGCTGCGACCTCAACTGGTGGCCGAGTTGGCCGATGCCGAGGCGAGGGTCCTGATCGCTCGGCGGTTCCACAACGACGCGGTGCGCGACACTCTCGCGTTGCGTACGCGTCGACTTGTTCGCTGGCTGCACCTCGGGGGAACGGCACCGCTACCTCAGTACTTCGAGATATCGGAGCGCACGACCGCGGCGGCGGTGCCCGAGGGAATCACCGTGGATACGTCACGGACCTCTGCCCGCGTGGTGATGCTGGACGAGGAAGATCGGGTGCTGCTGTTGCGCGGGCACGATCCCAAGATCCCGAACACTTACTTCTGGTTCACCGTCGGCGGCGGGCTCGAACGCGGCGAACATCTGCGAGCGGCCGCAGTTCGTGAGATCGAGGAGGAGACCGGATTCGTCGTGGCGCCGGAGAATCTGCGAGGTCCGCTTTGGCGTCGGGTGGCGATCTTCCCGTTCGACGGTGAGCTGATCCGTTCGGAAGAGCTGTTCTTCGCTACGCGCACTCACGGCTTCGAGCCGGTCTTCCAAGGCCACACGGAATTGGAACAGCGTGCCATCACAGGCCATCGCTGGTGCAGCGCCGACGATATCCGCCGACTGGCTAAGTCCGGTGAGCCCGTCTACCCGTTGGATCTGGCAAACCTCCTGGTGGAGGCCGCGACGATTGCGGACGGTTCCGAGGATCCGGAAGTGCGTTCCATCCGCTGATCGTCCGGTCGTTCAGTGCTCGCGGCCGTTTAAGGCCAGCAATGGCAAATTGGATACGGAATCGAAGGCCGGTTAGTCCTAGAGTTCTGGCCAGAGGCCTCCGAGCGAATGAACTCGTGTGTTCGCCGTGCCTCGTTTCTTTTGTCACGCCACTACTGCAGGAGTTTGCTGTGAGCACCCCCGACTCTGCCCCCACCACCGCCATCGGCACCGCCCGCGTCAAGCGCGGCATGGCTGAAATGCTCAAGGGCGGTGTGATCATGGACGTGGTCACCGCTGAGCAGGCCAAGATCGCCGAAGACGCCGGCGCCGTCGCCGTCATGGCACTCGAGCGGGTCCCCGCAGACATTCGCGCACAGGGCGGCGTCTCGCGCATGAGTGACCCGGACATGATCGACAGCATCATCTCCACCGTCAGCATCCCCGTCATGGCGAAGGCACGCATCGGTCACTTCGTCGAAGCGCAGATCCTGCAGAGCCTCGGCGTCGACTACATCGACGAGTCCGAGGTCCTGACCCCGGCCGACTACGCCAACCACATCGACAAGTGGAAGTTCACCGCTCCCTTCGTCTGTGGCGCCACCAACCTCGGTGAAGCGCTCCGTCGCATCAACGAAGGCGCGGCCATGATCCGCTCGAAGGGTGAAGCCGGCACCGGAGACGTCTCCAACGCCACCACTCACATGCGTACCATCCGCGGCGAGATCCGCCGGTTGACCTCGCTGAGCGAGGACGAACTGTACGTAGCCGCCAAGGAACTGCAGGCCCCCTACGAACTGGTCGTCGAGGTCGCCAAGGCAGGCAAGCTGCCTGTCACCATGTTCACCGCCGGCGGCATCGCCACCCCCGCAGACGCTGCGATGATGATGCAGCTCGGCGCCGAGGGCGTGTTCGTCGGATCGGGCATCTTCAAGTCCGGCAACCCGAAGCAGCGCGCCGAGGCCATCGTCAAGGCCACCACGTTCTACGACGACCCGGACGTGCTCGCCAAGGTCTCGCGCGGACTCGGCGAGGCAATGGTCGGCATCAACGTCGACGACCTGCCCGTTGGACACCGCCTCGCAGAGCGCGGTTGGTGACAGCAGGTTCGACGACCGGGCTCAGTGCCTGAAAGTCTTCACACAAGAAGGGCGGCGGTTGCATTGGCAACCGCCGCCCTTCGGGGTGTGGCGGACCGTCAGATGCTGTCCGATACCTCGAACACGAACTCGACCTCGACGGCACTGTTTCGGGGGAGTTCGGCCACGCCGATCGCAGAGCGGGCGTGCTGTCCAGCGGTACCGAAGATCTCGGCCAGCAGGTCGGACGCACCGTTGATCACCTGGGGTTGCTGCGAGAATCCGGATCCCGAAGCAACAAATCCAACGACCTTGACGACCCGAACGATGCGGTCGAGACCGACCAAGGCATCAACGGCCGCGAGTCCGTTGAGAGTGCACAACCGCGCCGCCTGGGCGGCGTCTTCGACGGAGACGCCCTCGCCCAACTTGCCGATGCACGTCGTAGTGCCGTCGACGAGCGGCAATTGCCCCGACGTGTAGACGTATGACCCCGTCTGAACGGCGGGAAGGTATGAGCCTGCGGGGGTGGCAACAGGCGGGAGGGTCAGGTCGAGTGCGGCGAGTCGTGCGGTCCAGGTATTTGCGTCGTTCATCGGTTCCTCAATGGGTTCTTTTGTCCGGGAATGGTGTTCGAGTCTGTCATCGGGAGTCTCGGCAAGTCCAAGTCGTATTTGCGCCCACCCCATCACTTTTGGTGATATTCGCCGTCGTCGGATTCAAATGGTGTTCGAGTTGGCCACCTAAACTGTGTCGTATGTCGTCAATTCGTAACATCTCACTGGGGATACCTGTCCGTTCCGGTCATGTACTCATGCTCGACGGCACGGACTCTGTCACGGGGGAGAACTTTCATCGATTGATCGGTGGCGGTATCGAGTTCGGTGAGACGGCCGAGGCAGCGCTGCGACGCGAGTTCGCGGAGGAACTCGGTGTCAGGTTGGGAAGCGTCGAGTTGCTCGAGGTCGTCGAGAACATCTTCGAGTTCGAGGGGCGACCTGGGCATGAGATTGTCCATGTCTTTGCAGTCGACTCAGCTGACATCGATGCGTTTCCGCTCGACGTGCAACTCCGAGTCCTCGACGAAGGTAGTCCAGTCCACTGGGTATTGAGTGGTGGGTCCGACCGCCCTATCTACCCGGCCGAAGCTGCCCGCATTATCAACGCCCTGGTTCAGTAGGGGAATCCGTTGCCGGAACACGAGTGGCCGCAAAGGTTGCTCCGCAACAATTTTCGGTCAATCGGGATTGTTCGGACTGATTCCTGGAAATCATGGCTATCGAACGTATATTCGAATAATGTTGAGGAATGTTCGATGACGGAGTAGGAAGTTCGGGTACCGCAGCGCAGCTGCCTGGTGCCGAATCCGACTGCGCCCTCATCGATCTCATCGCCGATCTGCATGCGCGCGAATCGATGCTCGCGGAACGGAAACTGGCTGCCATTGCCGAGTTTTTCGAGCGTCGCAGCGCTGACCACACCGATAATGGTGCTTGGTCGTCTACCGCTCACGAACTGGCTGAGGCCGAGCTCGGCGCGGCATTGACCATGGGCCGTGCCGCAGCGGGAAAGTTGATCGGTCTCGGCTTTTCTCTCAAGTCTCGGCTCCATCGCACGCGTGCCGCCATGGCGCGCGGAGAACTGGATCTGTATCGAGTCGGATTGATCGACTCCGCTACGGCCAACGTCGCTGACGATTTGATCGACGAGGTGGAACGGCAACTCCTCGAAAAGATCTCGGCGCCACCGATGCCTGGCGGTACCGGCTTGACCGGTCGCCGATTGACAGCGGCTATCGACCGGATCGTCGCCGTGGTGGATCCCGAGGGGATACGCGAACGTCGACGCCGCGCCCTGGCTGATCGGTTCGTGGGTGTGAGCGCTGCCGAGGACGGAATGGCGCGGATATTGGGGAGTATTCCGGCGGAGGAAGCACGGGCTTTCGACCGTCGGTTGCGGGAGTTGGCAATGTCGGTGTGTCGACACGATTCCCGTAAGTACGAGCAACGACGAGCTGACGCATTGGGAGCGTTGGTATCCGGGTCGACGATTCTGCCGTGCGATTGCGGCCGGGACGATTGCCCACAAGATCGAAGCGGGATTGTCGTGGTGCGTCGGCCGTTGGTTCACGTGGTCATGCTGGAATCAACGCTTCAGGGCGGTGACGCACCAGGTGCAGACGAACCCGCTCACCTTGACGGTTATGGAGTGATCAGTGCAGAGCATGCGCGTGACATCGCCGCGGGTGCGCTGATTCGGAAGGTGAAAGTACCAGTCGATGCCGCGCTCGAGTCTTCCGGTGAGTGCGAGCCAGTACCTCCGCCCGTTGTTCCTTCGGCGTCGGTCTACCGCCCAGGCACTGTCCTCGACACCTGGGTGCGGGTGATCGCAGGAAGCTGCCAGTGGTTGCACTGCGATGTCGCTGCATGGAATTCAGATCTTGATCACACTGAGCCCTTTGATCATCGCAATCCCGCTCGTGGTGGAAAGACCGTGGCGTCGAATCTGAGTGCGTATTGTCGAAACCATCACCGCCTCAAGCATTCCGGTCAGTGGCTGCACATCTCGAACCCGGACCGGAGTGTCATGCTGACCTCGCCGACCGGACATTGTTACCGAACCAGGCCGTCAGGTCTGCTGGCGGGAATGCTCGAGCCTGTACTGCCCGAGGGTGGTCGGCGTCGGCGCACACGTCTGGAGAACAAGGCCTCTCGTGTGCGGGGTGAGCGCCGGCGTCAGCGGATACGGATGCACCGGCGGATGAAGAAGGCCCCGAGGAGGACCTTCGACGGCGGAGACGATCCACCGCCATTCTGAGTCGATGCGCCCCGTCGCTCGGTGTTTTCGGATGCCCACTTTGGTGGCCGGGGGTGCGTCAGGCATTGTGTGAAGGTCGGTAGACGTCGGTACACGGGAAGATGTGGAGCATCGATGGCGAGGATCGAAGAAATTCTGGAGTTGGAACGCCTCGAGCGTGACATCTTTCGAGGAATCATCGCGGAGACCACCCTGACCCGCACTTTCGGCGGCCAGGTCGCCGGTCAGGCATTGGTGTCGGCGGTACGCACGGTCGATCCGGCCTATTCAGTTCATTCGTTGCACGGATATTTCCTGCGTCCGGGCAATCCGATGGAGCCGACCGTTTTTCTGGTTGATCGTGTTCGGGACGGTCGATCGTTCGCGACCCGCTTGGTCACCGGAATTCAAGACGGGCAAGCCATTTTCACGATGTCGGCGTCCTTCCACGTCCAAGACGAAGGCATCGAGCACCAGGACGAGATGCCACCGGTCCCTGACCCCGAGACCTTGGCCATCGCCCAGGATTCGGAAGACCCCGAGACTGCGTGGTTGGCTCGCGAGTGGGCCGATTGGGACCTCCGGATGGTGCCGAAGGCCGACATCAACAAACGTCCAGGCGCTGCCGCACAGCAGCAAGTATGGTTCCGTTCCCGCGAGGCTCTCCCGGACGACCCGGTATTTCACGTGTGCACGCTTGCGTACATGAGCGACATGACGCTGCTCGGATCTTCCCGAGGCCCTCACATGGACGTCGCCATGCAAAGCGCCTCGCTCGATCACGCCATGTGGTTCCTGCGGCCGTTCCGGGCCGACGAGTGGCTGTTGTACGACCAGACGTCGCCGTCAGCGGGCTTCGGTCGCGCATTGACGCAGGGACGAATCTTCGACAGCCGAGGAAATATGGTTGCTGCAGTCGTCCAAGAAGGCCTGACCAGGCTGTATCGCCCGAAGTGAGGTAGGCCGAAGTGAGGTCGCCTGAAGTGAGATCAATCGCAGTGAGACCTTCACGGGCGAGACCGCACCGCAGGCCGGGCCGGATGGTCGTACCTGACCTCGAAATCGACCTCCTCGGACATCTCTGAGCGGTGTTCGAGGAGTGCGTCGACGGTCCACAGATCCGCCTCCGGTGTGTGCCGCCGCATGGCAGGTTCGCTCATGTCCAGGCGGACGCTGACGTCGAACTCCAGCCCACGCCCGAGCAACATCGGACCGGCGATCACGATGACCGCGCGCTCATGGACGGGGACGCGGGTCGAGCGAGCCGATCGATCGGTGGGTTCGTCCCAGAGTTTCGGCAAGAACGCTCGTTTGGTGCGGGCAGCGGTGATCACTTCACGATCGAGTGCCGGATAGTCGAACCAGATGGTGCGGTAACTCAGCGCATCCTCGTGACCGAACTCGTATCGCAGCGAAGCCGGCCGCACGTAGTCGTGCAGTGACACAACAGCACTCGGCCTGCTGTGCGACTCGACGGCGGCCCGGACCAGTTCCGCGAGCCGAGACGGCTGCGCACAATCAGGTCCGTCGATCGCTACTACCGCGACCGACGGAAATGATCCGCTCAGCGTTGCGATCTGCTCGGCCAGGGCGAGGGGAGTGGACGGGATGAATGTGCTCACGCCCACCATGGTGCCGTGCCCGCTCGCCGAGGCGATATTGTGAACCGTCATCGCGCCCACTGCGGCGGTCTATTTCCGGAGGACTCATGGTTGGTATCGAGGAGATCCTCGCGCTCGAACACCTGGAGAAGGACATCTTCCGTGGTGCGGTCCATCCCACCGCACTTCAGCGGACGTTCGGCGGGCAGGTTGCCGGGCAGTCGTTGGTTTCTGCGGTGAGTACCGTCGACGAGAGCTACCACGTGCACTCGTTGCACGGATACTTCCTGCGCCCGGGCAACCCGAAGATTCCGACGGTCTACCTGGTGGACCGCATCCGCGACGGGCGCTCGTTCTGCACCCGCCGGGTGAACGCAGTCCAGGACGGCAAGACGATCTTCACGATGTCGGCCTCGTTCCACGTCGAGGACGAAGGTATCGAGCATCAGGATCGGATGCCTTCCGTTCCGGCGCCGGAGGACTTGCAGGACGCGCAGACCGTCCCCAAGTTGGCGGAATCCCAGTTCTACCAAGAGTGGAAGAACTGGGACATCAGAATTGTGCCGGCCGAGCAGAGTGCGTCAGCGCCGGATCTCGCCGCACAACAGCGCGTGTGGATGCGCTACCGCGAGCCTCTGCCGGATCGTCCGCTGCTGCACATCTGCACGCTTGCGTACCTCAGTGACATGACCCTGCTCGGAACTTCGAAAGTCCCGCACCGCGGCGTGAAGACGCAGACTGCTTCACTCGATCACGCGATGTGGTTCCTGCGTCCGTTCCGGGCCGACGAGTGGTTGCTCTACGACCAGACATCGCCGTCGGCAGGTTTCGGTCGCGCGCTCACTCAGGGGCGTATCTACGATCGCGATGGCAACATGGTGGCAGCGGTGGTTCAGGAGGGTTTGACGCGTCTGGAACGCGAACCCGACAGCCGTGAGAACAAGACAGGAACTGTGTGATGACGCGTCCGTTGATCGGTGTACTCGCCCTCCAGGGTGATGTTCGCGAGCACCTTGCTGCACTTGATGATTCGGGTGCGGATGCCGTGGGTGTCCGACGGCCGGAGGAGCTGGACAAGGTAGACGGAATCGTGATTCCGGGTGGCGAATCCACCACCATGAGCCGGCTTCTGCAGGTGTTCGAACTGTTGGATCCGCTGCGTGAGCGTCTTCGCGGCGGTCTGCCGGCCTACGGTTCGTGTGCCGGCATGATTCTGCTGGCGAGCGAGGTACTCGACACCCGACCGGACGCCGAGCATCTCGGCGCCATCGACATGACGGTGCGCCGCAACGCTTTCGGTAGACAGGTCGATTCTTTCGAGTCAGACCTGGAGTTCGAGGGCATCATCGGAGATCCCATCCGCGCCGTCTTCATCCGCGCGCCGTGGGTGGAGCGAGTTGGACCGGGCGTTGAGGTCCTTGCACAGGTTCCCGCCGCCGCGGGGGAGGCCGCGGGCCGGATCGTTGCGGTTCGGCAGGGCTCGGTGATCGCCACTTCTTTCCATCCCGAGGTAACCGGTGACCGTCGAGTACACGAGATGTTCGTCGATCTGGTTCGCGGATAACTCGAGTAGCCAGCCTCGGCCGAACCTACAGCTCCAGTTCGCGGGCAAGGATCGCCGCCTGGACGCGCGAGGTGAGGTGCAACTTCGCCAGAACTCGCGACACATGCGACTTCACCGTCGGAGCACCGACACCGAGTTCACGCGACAGTTCGGCATTGGACATACCCGTCCCCAACAGCGCGAGCACCTCACGTTCACGGTCGGTGAGCTCGCTCAATCCCAGCGGTTCGGTGGGTTGGGTGCACGCTGAACGAACTCGCCGATCAGTGCACGCGCCGCACGAGGAGCGAGCACTGCATCTCCGGCCGCGACATTGCGGATAGCGCTGGTCAGTTCGTCCGCGGTCGCCGTCTTGAGCAGGAATCCCGACGCGCCAGCGCGCAAGGCCGCGAAGACGTATTCGTCGAGGTCGAAGGTGGTCAACACCAGAACCCGGCTGCGGGTCGTCCCGATGATCTGACGCGTCGCCTCGATGCCGTCGGTGCCTGGCATCCGGACGTCCATGAGTACGACGTCGGGTTGATGCGTGCGGGTGACGGTGATCGCCGACGCTCCGTCACCGGCTTCTGCAACGACATCGATGTCGTCGCGCTGCCGCAGGATCATCGCCAGGCCGGAGCGGATCGCGGCGTGGTCGTCGACCAGGGCGACGGTGATCACCGATCCGTTCCGTTCGGTGCGGGGACCGGTAGCTGCGCGCATACCGTCCATTCTCCGTCGACCGGAAGTGCGTCGAGTGAACCGCCCAGCAGCTCGGCGCGGTGACGCATGTTTGCAAGTCCACGCGTTCCAGCCCGCGGATGGGATGTGTCGCGACCGACGGGGTTTCGGATCTCGATCTGTAATGCATTGTGCTGGAGAGAGATCGACATCGAGATCGGCGCACCAGGTGCATGCTTGAGCGCATTGGTCAACGCTTCCTGGGTGATCCGATACGCCGTGTGATCGACCACGCTCGGCAGGTCGGCAGCATCGATGTCGATCGCAACGTGAACGGTGCCACCGGCTGCCCGAACTGCGTCCAGGACGACGGGCAACTCGGTCAGCCGCGGGGGAGAGGAACGCGGGTCCGGGGTCTCGTCGTCCCCGGCGTGGAGCAGTTCGATCATCGACCGCATCTCGGAAAGGCCCGCGAGACTGCTCGATCTGATCGCCCCGATCATCTCCCGCAAGCCGTCGTCTGGTTCGCCCCGTTCACCGGAGAGAGCTGTGGTGGACAGTGCCGCCTCCGAATGGATTGCGATGGCGGAGAGGTGGCTTGCGATGACGTCGTGCAGATCGCGCGCCATGGTTGCTCGTTCGTGAGCGACTGCGGCCTCGCGGTCTAGAGCGGCGAGTGCTTCGTGGACTCTGGAACGCTCGCGTTCGGCCTCGGTCAGTTCGACTTGTCGACGGATGACCAGTGCCCACCACACCGGTGTACCGAAGAACAGTGCCGTCACGACGCCTGCCCCTGCCGCAGCGCGGACGTCCTGGGTGGACAGGTAGACGAGTGCGGTGAGCGCGGCAACCGTCACCGCGGTCAGAGAACACACCACTCGGCCCAGCCGCGCCGTCCCGTACAGAACTGCGGCGTAGGTGAGATCCGAGAGGACCAGCCACATCGGCAGAGTGGGTCCCAGAGCGGCGTCGACCGCGACGATGACGGCCCCCGCCGCCAAGGCCGTTGCCGGACGCACCCGCCGGAACGAGTCGATCGCACACAGCAGAGCCAGCATCCCGATCCGAACCCCGGCGGGAACGTCGGCGACCCCTCCGACATCGGTCCACATTTGGTACAGGCCGACCAGGTAGAGGAGTACCCCGATCGCGAACAGGCCGAAGGCGATGAGCGGATCGTTCCACTTGCCGACACTCCGACTTCTGGTCACCACAGACTTATCAGAGCACATCGGGGCGCCTGACTTGTCATACCAAATGATGAGGTCGGCGTTGTTCCGATGGCTGATGTGCGGATTCGATAGAGAAGACAGGCTCGACGTATGAAAATTCGCTTCGAGTTGATGATCGGCATTCTCTTGGTCGTCGGTGGCGGCTGTCTGTGGCTGTTCGCGCGTGACGCCGAGTTCTTCTGGTTTCGCGGCGGACCACTCGGCGTGATCCTCGCGATCATCGGTGCTTTCGACATCGTGAATGCAGTCCGAACGAGGGAGACAGCGATACCCGAGCGCCGAAACGACTGACGTGGAACTCGTCCTGCTCACCACGCTGGGCGGGCTCGCCCTGCTGGACAGTACGAGCATCGGAACATTGGTCGTCCCGGTCTGGATGTTGTTGATGCCGGGACGACCGCAGGTTCGCAGGCTGCTGACGTATCTGGTGGTCATCACGACGTTCTATTTTGTTGTCGGGGTGGCAGTCTGGACGACGGCACGGGCAGGTATGCCTGTCGTCGCCCCGCTGCTCGAAACCCCCGCCGCCCGCGGTGCGCAGTTGATACTGGGTATCGCGTTGTTCGCGTGGAGTTTTCGATTCGATTCCGAGAAGAGGCGCACATCCGGTCAGGCCGATCGAACTCATGTTTGGCGAGAGCGGGTGCTCGGCTCGGGCAGTTCCGCGAGAAGTGTTGTACTTATGGCAATTGCTGCCGGGACCGCCGAGTTGGTGACGATGCTGCCCTACTTGGCGGCGATCGCGATGATCACCGCTGCTGGGCTGTCCGCAGTCACGTCTGCGTCGATACTTGCCGGATACTGCCTGATCATGGCCACTCCGGCAGTGCTTCTGTTGTGCGGGCGGATCGTGGCCGGCGACCGACTGGACAAGCCGCTGAGCGGGGTGGACTCGTTCATCTCACGCCACGGCGACAGCGCGATGGGTTGGGTGTTCGGCATTGCCGGCTTCTACCTCGCCGGCAATGCCGCTGCCGTGTTGTTCGTGAATTGACGTTGTTCGTAAATTGACGTTGTTCGTGAATCAACCAGCCTGAACCAACGAATTGATCAGCTTCACACCGTCTTCCGGCTGATCGACGGTCACGGCGAACAGTCGTCCGTTCTCGAGAGTGACCACGATGGCCTCACCCGAGCGGAGAGTGACGGCTGTTCCGCGCGGTGTCATTCGGTAACCCCATCCACCCCATTCGGCCGGACGTATCGCGTCGACTGATGCGGACTTCACCTTCGAGATGGGGATCTTCTTCCATCGAACGCCCCAGGAACTGATGCCGACACCGTGACGGTCGACGCGCACGGTGACCGACGCGAATGCTGTGACGGCGAGGGTGGACACACCCAGGATCACGGCAACCCACCAATCCGAGTATGCGGCAGTCGCGATCACGAGCACTACGAGGCCGGCGGTAACGATCCACGGCCAGACGCTGCGGACCTGCCCGACCCACACTGCACGTTCGGAGGCCGTCAGCGGAGTGTCGAGCGTCGGGGTCGGCAGTGGCGACTCCGGGCCGCTTCGTTGCTGGTCAGGCAGCGCGTATGCCAGAACTCCTACGAGTACCGCCGCGATCGGCGCAAGAATCCACCAGCCGATACGCGCGTCTTCCGGCGACCCGGCGTCGATCGTCAAGGCGACGCTCAGAATCCAGATCGTCGCCAGTGTCGCACTCGAGATCGAGGTTACGGCGAGAAACAAGGGCGCGTTGTCGCTCGAACGGGCCGCGACGGCACAGGCGCAAACGACAGCCACCAGTGAAATCACCAGCGCGATGGCGAAAAACGTCGTCGTGGTGCTGAACCCGTCCGGGGTCGATCCGGACCAATGGCTCGCGACGGTCTCGGGTAGGCGGTCACCCCACGCGAAGCGTGCGAACACCAGAATCAGGGTCGGGATCAGAGTCAGCGAAGCTGCTGTCCAGAGTCGGATCTTGCTGGTCGTCATTGTGTGCTGGTCTCCTTGATGAGGTCGAGCATGTGCGCAGTGTCGAGTCCGAGATTTCGGGCCTGCCGTACGAACTCGCGCGCAGATTCGTTGAGAGCTGTTCTTCCCGAGTCGAATTCGGCGCGAATGACGGCGCCACGTCCGCGTCGGAGGTCGATCAGGCCTTCGTCGCGGAGTGTTGCGTACGCACGAAGAACCGTGTGGAGATTGACGTCGATCGACTCGGCGAGAGCGCGAGCGGACGGCAGGCGGTCACCTGGTCCGATCTCACCGCGGATGACCGAGCCACGAACCCCGGCTGCAATCTGCTCCGCGAGCGGAGTTGCGGAGGCGTGATCTATTCGAACCAACATGTTTGCATTCTATGCAAATAATGCGCGGTTTGACTAATTCGTGTCGGGGGATGCAGCGAGTTGTGACGTGGGACGGGTAACATCGGCAGAGCTGAAAGACGCGCATTCGGCGTGCGCAACGCAGCAGGAAAGGGGCTTGAATCGCATGAGCGGCCACTCAAAATGGGCCACCACCAAGCACAAGAAGGCTGTGATCGACGCACGTCGTGGCAAATCCTTCGCGAAGCTGATCAAGAACATCGAGGTGGCGGCACGAACCGGCGGTGGCGATCCCACGGGCAACCCCACCTTGTACGACGCCATCCAGAAGGCGAAGAAGACGTCTGTTCCCAATGACAACATCGAGCGTGCGCGCAAGCGCGGCGCCGGTGAAGAAGCGGGCGGCGCAGACTGGCAGACCATCATGTACGAGGGCTACGGACCCAACGGCGTCGCCGTTCTGATCGAGTGCCTCACCGACAACCGCAACCGCGCAGCCGGTGAAGTTCGCACCGCGATGACCCGTAACGGTGGCAACCTCGCTGACCCGGGTTCCGTCTCCTACCTGTTTGCTCGCAAGGGTGTCGTCACGCTCGAGAAGAACGGCCAGTCGGAGGACGACGTCCTGATGGCTGTGCTCGACGCCGGTGCCGAGGAAGTCACCGATCTCGGTGAAACCTTCGAAATCGTCAGTGAGCCACAGGATCTGGTTGCCGTACGTTCGGCACTTCAGGAAGCCGGCATCGACTACGACTCCGCTGAAGCCGATTTCCGCGCTTCCGTCGAGGTTCCCTTGGATGTCGACGGCGCACGCAAGATCTTCAAGCTCGTCGACGCGCTCGAAGACTCTGACGACGTGCAGAACGTCTACACCAACATCGATCTGTCCGACGAGGTTCTCGCGGCTCTCGAAGACTGATTGCTTTTCAACTCAACCCGGCCCTGACGTCCGCGTCTCGGCCGGGTTGCGTGTTGATGCGGGGTAGTAGGCCCGCGCACCGCTAAGCTATCGAACAGCTGTTCGGTATGGAGAGGTGTGGCAAAGTGCGCGTGCTCGGAGTGGACCCAGGCTTGACTCGCTGCGGGTTGGGCGTGGTCGACGGGAGCAACGGCAGGAAAGTGCGCCCCATTGCCGTCGACGTGGTGCGGACCCCGCCCGAGATGGACCTCGGGTCTCGGCTACTGCGGATCTCCGATGCGGCGGAGCTGTGGATCGAGCAGTACAAGCCGGAGGTCGTCGCGATCGAGCGTGTATTCGCGCAGCACAACGTCAGTACGGCGATGGGGACGGCGCAAGCAGGCGGAGTTGTCGCGCTCGCTGCCGCCAGACGCGGTATCCCGGTGTGTTTCCACACGCCCAGCGAGGTGAAGGCCGCCGTTACCGGCAGCGGTAACGCCGACAAGGCGCAGGTCACCGCGATGGTGACGCGAATCCTGAACTTGAAGACGGCGCCGAAACCGGCTGACGCCGCTGACGCTCTGGCGCTCGCGATCTGTCACTGCTGGCGAGCACCGATGATCGAGCGAATGGCCCGCGCCGAGGCGATGGCCGCTGAACAAATGCGTAAGTATCAGGCAAAATTGGCCGAGATGAAGAAGGCAGGTTCACGATGATCGCGTCGGTACGCGGCGAGGTACTCGATATTGCGCTCGACCACGCGGTCATCGAAGCGTCAGGTGTCGGCTATCGGGTCAATGCCACCCCGGTGACTCTCGGTGCACTGCATCGGGGAAGCGAAGCGCGACTGTTCACGACGATGATCGTTCGCGAAGACTCGATGACGCTCTACGGTTTTTCCGATACCGAGTCGAAGGACCTGTTCAGCCTCCTGCAGACGGTTTCCGGAGTCGGACCGCGCCTGGCGATGGCAACTCTTGCAGTTCTCGAACCGGACGCATTGCGGCGGGCGCTCTCGGAAGGCAACCTGACGGCGTTGACGAGGGTCCCCGGTATCGGAAAACGCGGCGCTGAGCGCATGGTTGTCGAATTGCGCGACAAAGTCGACGCGGTCGCGACGACGGCCGGCGCGGCTTCCGGTGTCGTCGTCGGCAGTTCGATCCGTGATCAGATCGTCGAGGCTCTCGAAGGTCTGGGCTTCCCGATCAAGCAGGCCGAGCAAGCCACGGATTCGGTCCTGGCGGAATCGCCCGAGGCCACTACGTCGGTAGCACTGCGTTCTGCTCTGTCGCTGCTCGGTAAGACTCGATGAACTTCGACCCGATCGACGATTTCGACGACGAGTCGCAGGTCTCTGCCGAATTGGTGGCGGGAGACGGCGATGTCGAAGCGAGTTTGCGCCCCAAGAGTCTCGACGACTTCATCGGGCAACCCCGTGTTCGCGAACAACTGCAGCTCGTGCTCACCGGAGCAAAACTTCGCGGCAGCACACCTGATCACATCCTGATGTCCGGTCCCCCCGGACTCGGCAAGACGTCGATGGCGATGATCATCGCGGGGGAGTTGGGCTCTTCTCTGCGGTTGACGTCCGGACCGGCGCTCGAACGCGCCGGAGACCTGGCCGCGATGCTGAGCAATCTCGTCGAGGGTGACGTGTTGTTCATCGACGAGATTCACCGAATCGCTCGTCCGGCCGAGGAGATGTTGTACCTGGCGATGGAAGACTTCCGTGTCGACGTCGTCGTCGGTAAGGGGCCGGGTGCCACGTCGATTCCTCTGGAGGTTGCACCGTTCACGCTGGTCGGTGCGACTACGCGGTCAGGTGCGCTGACCGGTCCGTTGCGCGACCGCTTCGGGTTCACCGCTCACATGGATTTCTACGAACCCGAAGAGCTGCAACAGATTCTGATGCGTTCGGCCGGAATTTTGGGAGTCAATCTCGAAGTTGACGCCGGGGCCGAAATCGCACGACGCTCGCGGGGGACACCGCGTATCGCGAACCGATTGCTGCGCCGGGTTCGCGACTTCGCCGAGGTGCGCGCCGACGGAATCGTCACCATGGACGTCGCTCAGGCGGCCTTGGCTGTCTACGACGTGGACCAGTTGGGCTTGGACCGTCTCGACCGATCCGTACTGAGTGCATTGGTGCGGTCGTTCGGCGGCGGGCCCGTCGGCGTGTCGACGCTTGCGGTGGCCGTCGGCGAGGAACCGTCGACGGTGGAAGAAGTGTGCGAGCCGTTCCTGGTTCGGGCCGGGATGATCGCCCGGACGCCGCGAGGACGCGTGGCTACCGCCGCTGCCTGGACTCAACTCGGAATGACACCGCCGCCGGATGCCGCAGCGGGCGGTATCGAGGTTCGTGTCAACGAACCGCAGGCCACGTTGTTCGATCCGAACGGAGAGTGAATTTCGACTGGAAAGGCCTACTTGAACGGCCGATCTGTCAGGAATCCTCAGCAACTAATGGCACACTGGTGTATTGCGTAGGTCCATCCGGGACCATCGCGGCGTAAAACGTGCAACACAACCGAGGTTGATCAACACATGTCGAGTTTGCTTTTCCCACTCTTGATCCTCGCACTGCTGGTGCCCATGTTCCTGGGCATGCGCAAGCAGAAGAAGGCTTTGGCTGCCACTTCCGAGATGCAGGACTCGCTGCAGGTCGGCGATCGAGTGCAGACCACGGCCGGGCTCTATGCCACGATTGCTTCTCTGGACGACGACACCGTGGACCTCGAGATCGCCGACGGTGTCATCACCACCTGGTCGCGTCTGGTCATCCGTGAGCGCGTTGTCGAGACGGCCGAAACCGACGAGTACGACGACGACTCGGTTTCCGAGATCGAAGAATCAGCTGCTGACACCGAAATCCGGCTCACCAAGGAGTCCTGACTTCGTCGACCTGGCACGTGTTCTAGAGTTGTGAACTCGGACACACGTCCAGATCGGTTGGTCTGTAGTAGTTCTTTCATCGGAGTAGTTCTTTCACCAGCAGCTCAGTTCATCCCGTTGATCAATCCTTGCAGTTCGAACGCCGCAGCTCGGGTGGTCGTCGACCGCCCGAGCCCTGCATTTACTGAAGCTCTGCACCTACTGAGGAGACTTAAAGATCGTGGCACCTTCCACCGGAACGGTGCATCCGGTCCGCTACCTGGCCCTTTTCGGGGTCCTGGTGGTGGCACTGTATGCCCTGGTGTTCTTCACTGGAGACAAGTCGGCCACGCCGAAACTCGGCATCGACCTGCAGGGTGGAACGCGCGTCACGTTGACCGCTCGTACCCCGGACGGCAGCGCTCCCAGTCAGGACAGTCTCAAGCAGGCTCAGGAAATCATCGAGACCCGCGTCAACGGTCTCGGCGTTTCCGGCTCCGAGGTCGTCGTCGACGGTGACAACCTCGTCATCACCGTTCCCGGCGACGACAGTGCGCAGGCTCGCTCGCTCGGCCAGACCGCCCGTCTGTACATCCGCCCGGTGACGGGTTCGATCGATGTCGCCACCCGTGACGCGAACCGGACAGCTACCCCTGAGGCGCCGGCGGCCGAAACTCCGGCCACTGATGCCCCGGCTCCCGAGGTACCGGCCGACGGGACCCAGACGCCGCAGAACCGCCCGTTCCTGGCTCAGGACCCGACGACTCCGGAGGCAACCCCGGCGCCGGAGACGACAACACCGGCTCCCCCCGCGGACGCATCGAGTGACGGCACCGACGAAGGCGACGCAGCAGCAGCGGAAATCGCCGCAGCGCGCGCCCTCCGACAGAGCAGCGATCCGACGGTGCAGCAGCAAGCAGTGGCGAACCTCGACTGCTCCGTCGCGGATCCGCTCCGTGGAAACGACGACCCGACTCTTCCGCTGGTCGCGTGCTCGCAAGACGGACTGAACATCTATCTTCTCGGTCCTTCGATCATCGACGGCCAGGAGATTGCCGACGCGTCTTCGGTCTTCAACTCGCAGCAGTCGCGCCACGAGATCAGCCTCTCGTTCAAGACGACCGGCAGCAACACCTGGGCCGAGTTCACCTCAGCCAACATCGGCAAGCAGGCAGCGTTCACGCTCGACTCGAAGGTCGTCAGCGCTCCCACGATTCAAGGTGCAACGCCTGCGGGTAGCGCGACCTCGATCACGGGCAGTTTCACTGCGGAGAGCGCCAAAGAACTTGCCAACACTCTGAAGTACGGTTCGCTTCCGCTCTCGTTCGCAGCCTCCGAGGCCGAGACGGTCTCGGCAACGCTCGGCCTGGCCTCACTTCAGGCGGCATTGATTGCCGGCGCGGTCGGTCTCGTTCTCGTTCTGCTGTACTGCCTCGTCTACTACCGGATGCTCGGCGTCCTGACGGCGTTGTCGCTGATCCTCTCCGGAGTCATGGTCTACGCGATCATGGTTCTGCTCGGCAGATACATCGGCTTCACACTCGACTTGGCCGGCATGGCTGGTCTGATCATCGGTATCGGTATGACCGCCGACTCGTTCGTCGTGTTCTTCGAACGCATCAAGGACGAAATGCGTGAGGGCCGTAGCTTCCGCTCCGCGGTGCCACGCGGTTGGGCGCGAGCGCGCCGAACAATTCTGTCCGGCAACGCGGTGAGCTTCATCGCGGCTGCAGTTCTGTACGTGCTGGCGGTCGGACAGGTGCGAGGCTTCGCCTTCACCTTGGGTCTGACCACCATTCTCGACGTGATTGTCGTGTTCCTCGTGACGTGGCCACTGGTCAGCATGGCGTCCCGTTCGGCGTTCTGGTCCAAGCCCAGCGTCAACGGTCTCGGCGCAGTGCAAGAGGTTGCCCGCGAACGTAAGGTTGCCGCCGCTGCGTCGGCTAAGGAGACACGAGCATGAGCGAGTCCAACAACTCCCCGGTGGGGTCCAACAACAGTTCCTCGGCCGAGTCCGCCGATGCCGCAGCCCGGTCGGAGATCACCGACTCCGGCGTCGATCAGGGCGCGATGCCCAAGCACAGTTGGCTCTCGCGGCTGTACACGGGAACGGGTGCGTTCGAGGTCGTCGGCAGGCGTCGTTTCTACTACGGACTGACCGGCGCTCTGGTCGCCATTGCGCTGCTCAGCATCATCCTGCGCGGCTTCACCTTCGGTATCGATTTCGAGGGCGGATCGCGCATTCAGTTCCCGGCCGAGGGTGGAGTCGAGACGTCGGAGGTAGAAACCGTCTACTCCGACACACTCGGGTTCGAGCCGGTCAGCGTGCAGACGGTCGGCTCGGGTGCCAGCGCCACCGTGCAGATTCGGTCGGAGACGTTGAACGCGACGCAGATCAACGATCTGCAGTCTGCGCTCTTCGACGAGTTCCAGCCCAAGGACAAGAACGGGAACCCGTCGGCGCAGGCCATCAGTTTTGCGGACGTGAGTGAAACCTGGGGCGGCCAGATCACCAAGAAGGCGCTGATCGCGCTGATTGTGTTCCTGGTGATCGTGAGTATCTACATCGCCATCCGCTTCGAGCGGGACATGGCGGTAGCCGCGATCGTCGCGTTGTTCTTCGACATCATCGTCACTGCCGGCGTCTACTCGCTCGTCGGTTTCGAGGTGACGCCCGCGACGGTGATCGGTTTGCTCACCATTCTCGGCTTCTCGCTGTACGACACAGTGGTGGTGTTCGACAAGGTCGAAGAGAACACACGCGGTGTTCTGCATCTGACGCGCCGGACGTACGGCGAGCAGGCCAACCTCGCGGTGAATCAGACCTTGATGCGATCGATCAACACGACCGTCATCAGTGTGCTCCCGGTGATCGCTCTGATGGTTGTCGCGGTCTGGATGCTCGGCGTCGGCACGCTCAAGGACCTTGCACTGGTTCAGCTCGTCGGCATCATCGTGGGTGCGTACTCCTCGATCTTCTTCGCGACGCCGCTCCTGGTGTCGATGAAGGAACGCTGGGGACCCGTTGCCGCTCACACTCGTAAGGTGCTCTCGCGCCGGGCTACGCTGGCCGAGAAGGGTACGCAGACGGTTGCCGTCGGCGCACCAGCTGCACGCCGTGCGCCGGTTGCTCCGCAGCCGGGTGTGCGGCCGACCGGAAAGCGAAACAAGAAGGGGCACTGAACATGCTCCCAAGAACACGCACACTGGTTCGATCGATGACGTTCGTTGCGGCCACCGCTGTGGCTGCCGGTTCGTTGGCGGCCTGCTCGGAAAGCGCCGAGCAGGTTCCGTCCATCGGATATGCCATCGACAACTCCATCTCCACGTACAACGCCAACACGACAGCTGGATCGGTGTCCGGGGCGATGGCTGCGTTCGGCCGGGTGCTTCCCGGCTTCACGTTCACCGGCCCGGCCGGAGCACCTGTGTCGGACACCGACATCGGAACGGCGTCGGAGTTGCCCGGTGACGTGCTCACGGTCTCGTACAAGCTCAATCCGGCGTCGGTGTACTCCGACGGGATTCCGATGTCCTGTGACGATCTGGTCCTCACCTGGGCGGCGTCGAGTGGCAAGTTCACCAAAGACGTCGATGGTGCGGTGAAGCCCATGTTCGACACGGCGAACAATCTCGGTTACGCGGACATCGACCGGATCGACTGCCAGAGCGGGTCGAAGGACGCGACTGTCTTCTTCAAGCCCGGGCGATCGTTCACCGATTGGCGGTCGTTGTTCGGTGCGACTGCATTGATGCCTTCACACATCGTGACGCAGCGCGCCGGAGTCGGCGACGTGGTGAGCGCGGTGAATGCCGGTGACACCGAAGCGTTGTCGAAGATCGCCGACTTCTGGAACACCGGGTGGAACCTGACTCCAGGTCAGGTGGACACCTCCGTACTGCCTTCCGCTGGTCCGTATCGAATCGACTCGTACAGCGCCGACGACGGCCTGGTGCTGGTCGCGAACGAGCGGTGGTGGGGCAACAAGCCCGCGACCGATCGCATCGTCGTCTGGCCACGTGGTGTGAATCTGACCGAGGATCTCGACAAGAACTCGATCGAGGTCGTCGACGTCGCTTCCGGGTCGGCGGGCGAGCTCGGTACTCCGTCCGGGTTCGACGTCCAACAGATTCCGTCGCGGTCGATCGAGCAGTTCGTTCTCGCGACGTCTGGTTCGCTGGGCGACGAAGCCGCCCGTCGAGCGTTCGCGCATTGTGTTCCGCGGACAACTCTGTTCGAGAAGTTCGGGCAGACGGATAACGCGCCGCAGGCTGGTCTGGGTTCCGGCGTGGTCGATTCGCGACTGATGGCGCCGGATTCACTCGTTTACAGCGACGCCGCTGCGGTCGACGGTGACCGGTACGCCAATGCCGACGTCGATGCCGCGAAGACGTCGTTGTCGGAAGCCGATCTCGACCAGTTGACCGTCCGGGTCGGGTACCTCGCACCGGACCCGGTGCGGGCGCAGATCGTCTCTGAAGCGAAAGCCGCGTGTGCTCCGGCGGGAATCACGATCGAGGACGCGAGTACCGACAGCTTCGATCCTGCGAGTCTGCAGTCCGGGGGAGTCGACGCTGTGCTTTCCGGCATGGCAGGCAAAGTCGGGGCAGGCGGAACAGCGAGCATGATCGACGCGCGCGGAGCGTTGCGATCGGGCAACGGCGCAAACCTCGGTACGTACGGAAATGCACGGATCGATCAGATCATCGATCAGTTGAACGTGGATGCGAGCACCAGTGCGCAATTGGGACTCTCGGTGGAGGCGGAGAACATCCTGTGGACACAGGTGCCTACGATTCCACTGTTCAATCAACTACGAACTGTCGCTGTAGCTCCAGGCATGTCGGCAGTGTTGGTCAATCCGACTCGGGCCGCTACCGGCTGGAACATGGACAGATGGGTATTACGCAGATGAGCGTCTCGAATGGTGTTGCCTTGCACACGCCTGAAGAATTGATCGCAATCCACCGGGCTGCCGGAGACGCCGTTGTTCGGCTGACCCGTTGGGCGGACAACTTTCCCGGGCCCGGGGTTCGGTTCGCCGATCTGACTCCGGTGTTCGCCGACGCCGAGGGGTTCGGGGCCGTGCTCGACGCCCTTGTCGCCTGTGCTCCGGACGCCGACACGATTGCCGCCGTCGATGCTCGCGGGTTCCTGCTCGGTGCCGGCGCGGCTGCGAAGATGGGTGCTGGGGTGGTGGCCGTGCGGAAGGTCGGCAAACTGCCGCCGCCGGTGCTCTCTCGTTCGTACAGCCTCGAGTACGGATCTTCGACGCTCGAGATTCCTGCAAACGGCTTCGATCTCACCGGGCGGAATGTTCTGGTGATCGACGACGTTCTGGCTACCGGAGGGACACTCGAGGCGGCTGTACAGTTGGTTGAGTTGGGTGGAGCGAACGTCGTCGGCGTCGCAGTGGTGCTCGAGATCGAGGAACTGCGCGGTCGAGATCGCTTCTTGAAGTACCCACTGACATCCCTGGTGAAGGTCTGAGTATTAAAGTTGTCTCCTGGGGGTCGAGTTAGACCTCCAGGGCAATTACCCGATGCAGGGCGGTTGCCTCAACCAACTCGGTGGTAGGAGGTGGCGACATGACGTCGAATCTTGATCGATCACAGAACTCGGGTGCAGTGTCGCAGGAGACGGGTGCAGATCCGGCTCCGGAGACGACACCATCGAAGTCCGCGGTGCCCGACGATTCGGGATCTGCGCAAACTGCCGGCAATCGGGGTGGGCAAAACCTGGCCGTGCCCGCTTCCGCCTCCCGTAGGGTGCGCGCTCGGCTTGCTCGGCGCATCACCGGTCAGCGCAACGCCACCATCCGCCCGGTGCTCGAGCCGTTGGTCAGCCTCCACCGTGAGCTGTATCCGAAGGCCGACCTCGCGCTGCTCCAGCGTGCGTACGACGTCGCCGAGGACAGACATTCGAGCCAGCGTCGCAAGTCCGGCGATCCGTACATCACGCATCCGTTGGCCGTGGCAAGCATTCTGGCCGAGTTGGGTATGGACACCACCACCCTCGTCGCAGCCCTTCTGCACGACACCGTCGAGGACACCGGGTACTCACTCGAAGAGTTGACCAAGGACTTCGGTGACGAGGTCGCTCACCTCGTCGACGGAGTCACCAAACTCGACAAGGTCGTTCTGGGCACCGCCGCCGAGGGCGAAACCATCCGCAAGATGATCATCGCGATGGCGCGGGACCCGCGCGTGCTCGTGATCAAGGTTGCGGATCGTCTGCACAACATGCGCACGATGCGATTCCTGCCGCCCGAAAAGCAAGCACGTAAGGCGCGAGAGACTCTCGAAGTCATTGCGCCACTTGCACATCGACTTGGAATGGCGACCGTCAAGTGGGAACTCGAGGATCTCTCGTTCGCTATCTTGCACCCGAAAAAGTATGACGAGATCGTTCGACTGGTCGCCGATCGCGCGCCTTCTCGTGACACCTATCTGGCCAAGGTTCGCGCCGAGATCAACTCGACTCTGTCCGCCTCGCGGATCAACGCCATCGTCGAAGGCCGGCCCAAGCATTACTGGTCGATCTATCAGAAGATGATCGTCAAGGGCCGCGATTTCGACGACATCCATGATCTGGTCGGCGTCCGCATCCTGTGTGAAGAAGTGCGTGACTGTTACGCCGCGGTCGGCGTTGTCCACTCACTGTGGCAGCCGATGGCCGGACGCTTCAAGGACTACATCGCACAGCCGCGCTACGGCGTCTACCAGTCGCTGCATACCACCGTCGTGGGACCGGAAGGCAAGCCCCTGGAGGTCCAGATCCGGACCCAGGACATGCACCGGACCGCGGAGTTCGGTATCGCCGCGCACTGGCGGTACAAGGAGACCAAGGGCAAGCACGCGGGCGACATCGCCGAGGTCGACGACATGGCGTGGATGCGTCAGCTACTCGACTGGCAACGTGAAGCGGCCGATCCGGGGGAGTTCCTCGAATCGTTGCGTTACGACCTCGCGGTCAAGGAGATCTTCGTCTTCACGCCAAAGGGTGACGTGATCACGTTGCCTGCCGGATCGACTCCCGTCGATTTCGCGTATGCGGTGCACACCGAGGTCGGGCACCGATGCATCGGTGCCAGGGTCAACGGCCGGTTGGTCGCGCTGGAACGAACTCTCGAAAACGGCGAAGTGGTGGAGGTCTTCACGTCGAAGGCTGCCACCGCCGGGCCGAGCCGAGATTGGCAGACGTTTGTCGTCTCGCCGCGTGCCAAGGCGAAGATCCGTCAGTGGTTCGCGAAGGAACGCCGCGAAGAGGCGCTCGAGTCCGGCAAGGATCAGATCGCGAAGGAAGTCCGCCGTGTGGGACTTCCGTTGCAGCGGTTGATGAATGCCGAATCGATGAGCACGATCGCGCATGAACTTCGCTATCCCGACGTCTCGGCGTTGTACACGGCGGTAGGCGAGAGCCAGGTGTCGGCGCACCACGTCGTGCAGCGACTGGTTGCTCATCTGGGCGGCGTCGGCGCCGTCGAGGAGGAACTGGCCGAGCGTTCGACGCCGTCGACCATGCCGGTGCGCACCCGCAGTACGGGTGACTCCGGAATTCTGGTTCCCGGAGCACCCGGCACGGTGGCAAAACTCGCAAAGTGTTGCACGCCGGTTCCGGGCGATTCGATTCTGGGCTTCGTCACGCGCGGTGGGGCGGTCAGCGTGCACCGTACCGACTGCACCAACGCCAACTCGCTCCACGATCAGTCCGAGCGAATCATCGACGTCGAATGGGCACCGTCAGCGACGTCGGTGTTCCTGGTCGCGATCCAGATCGAGGCGCTCGATCGTCATCGGTTGCTTTCCGACGTCACCAAGGCGTTGGCCGACGAGAAAGTGAACATCCTGTCGGCCTCGGTCACCACCTCAGGTGACCGAGTGGCGATCAGCAAGTTCACCTTCGAGATGGGCGACCCGAAGCACTTGGGTCATGTGCTCAACGTGGTTCGCAATGTGGAAGGCGTCTACGACGTCTACCGCGTGACCTCTGCTTCGTAAACTGCTGTGCGCCTTTATTAACCGCGGGCGGTTAACAAAGGCGCACAGCAGGGTTAGGCGACTACTGCAGTCTCGATGGTGATCGGGGTGTTGGGTGCGCCGCCACCGGTTGCGCCCATGCCTCCGTCGTCGCCGTCGGCTGCGATCTTCTCGATCGTCGCCAGGCCGGAGTCGTCGATGGTGCCGAAAACCGTGTAGTCAGGCGGCAGCATCGAATCCTCGTAGACGAGGAAGAACTGGCTACCGTTGCTGTCAGGTACGGACGAATGAGCCATCGCCAGAGTGCCACGGGGGTAGACGACCGGCAGCGACAGCGCCGGGTCGTTCCCAGCGTATGTGGTCGTGGGGTACTCGTTTGCAAATTGGTACCCCGGTCCACCGGTGCCCTTACCCGACGGGTCGCCGCATTGGAGAATCTGCAGACCCGGCATCGTCGAGAGTCGATGGCACGGGGTGTCGTCGAAATACTTCTGCTCGGTCAGGCTCACGATGCTGTTGACAGTGCAGGGGGCTGCTGCGCGATTCAGTTCCATCCCGATCGGGCCGGCCGTAGTCGTGAGCGCGACGTTGACGGTTCCCTCGGTGGACACGCCCGTGGAGTTCGGCGGATTGACGGTCTTTGCAGCGCCCGCCGCGCTCGGGTACGAGCAGTCGACAGTCGCCGACGCCGGAGTCGGGACAGGCGGGAGTGCGTCGAACTGTGACATGTCGAGCGGCGGCATGGCAGCCGTTGTCGTCTTCGCCTTGGAGGTGCTGGACGGCGAGTCCGAGCTACCGGAATCACTGGAACAACCAGCCAGAAGCAGCGCTGCGGCGCTTGCAGCGGCAATAACTACAGGAAAGCGCATCACAGGATTACGTCGCATCAGTCGAGCCTTACTGTCTTGATGTCGGTGGTCAGATTCGGCTTGCCGTCACCCTCTGGTGTCGATCCGCCGGCCGCGACCTTGTCCAAAGTGGCGAGACCGGTCTCGTCGATCGTGCCGAAAACCGTGTACTGCGGCGGGAGTTGTGAGTCGCCGTAGACGAGGAAGAACTGGCTGCCGTTGCTACCGGGTGCCCCGGTGTTGGCCATCGCAACCGTGCCGCGCGCGTAGGTGACGGGCTCTTGCGCTGCCGGGTCGGTGGTGGCGTACGCCGTGGTGGGGAACTCGTTGTCGAATCCGTAGCCCGGTCCGCCGGTGCCGGTGCCCGACGGGTCACCGCACTGCAGAACCTGGAGCGAGGGGCTCGTCGTCATGCGGTGGCAGGTGGTGTCGTTGAAGTAATCCTGCTGCGCCAAGCTCACGAAGCTGTTGACCGTGCACGGAGACTTCGTTCCGTCGAGCGTGAGCCCGATGTTTCCCTGCGAGGTCTCGACGCTGATGCTCGGCGTCGCGTCCGGCGCGGTGGTGGGAATCCCGTCGGTACGAGGAGGGTTGTTGGCCTTGGACGCGGTAGCGCCGTCAGCCGGGTACGAGCAGGAAACCGTGTCGGCCAGCGGCGTCGACAGACCGGCCGGCATTGCGCCCGCGGTCTGCGGCGTGAGGCTCGAATCGTCGGCAGCAGTGTTGGTGGTGTTCGCGTCGTCGTCACTGCGATTGCTGAACCAGATGAGTCCACCGACGACACCGACTACGACGACCACGCCGAGCGCAGTTCCGGCTATCGTCATCTGCTTGCGCTTGCGGGCACGTTCTGCGCGACGTTCGAGCTGACGCTCGAGCTTGCGTTTCGCCGCCTCGCGGCGTTGCTCGTTACTCGGCACTGCTGTAGTCCTCCGTATCGCGGGTGGATCGTGGTCGGCCCGCCGAGCGACACCCTGGGGTCGGCTTCGGCAAGCGGCTCTACTCGTCGTCAGAGTCTCCCATTGCAACCTGAGAACTTACTGGCGGGGCAGCAGCTTAGGCTGTAACCGACAGCGTGTTGTTCGTTTCCACCCTTCGAAGAGGAGTTGCCCCCGTGCTCGTCACTGGTTTTCCGGCCGGGATGTTCCAAACCAACTGCTACATACTCGCTCAGGACGACGCGTGCGAATGCGTAGTCGTCGATCCGGGTCAGGATGCAGCCGAGCCGCTCTTCGAATATCTCGACTCCAAGGACATGTCGGTCAATGCAGTACTTCTGACCCACGGTCACCTCGATCATGTGTGGTCGGCCCGCGAGGTCTGCGAGCGGTACTCCGTGCCCGCCTACATCCATCCCGAGGATCGCTACATGCTCAGCGATCCGGCACGGGGGATCGGCCCGACGATGAAGGAATTCATTCAGGGCATGACGTTCGTGGAGCCGGACGAGGTGATCGAACTGAGCGACGGAGACAAGATCACCGAGGCCGGAATGACGTTCGTCGTGGACCACACGCCCGGGCACACGCAGGGATCGGTGGTGTTCCGCACCCAGGCGAACACCGAGAGCGGGCCCGTGGACTTGGCGTTCACAGGTGACACCCTGTTCCAGGGTTCCATCGGGCGCAGCGACCTGCCAGGCGGAAATCACGAGCAGTTGCTCGCTTCGATCGCCCGCAAGCTACTGGTACTCGGTGACGAGACCGTGGTCCTGCCCGGGCACGGTGGCAACAGTTCGATCGGCGCCGAGCGAAGCTCGAACCCGTTTCTCGTTGGACTCAGCGCACAGAAATAAGGAAAAGTACCTCTCGTGAGTAAAGCCAGCACCTTCTCTGCACCCAAGGGAATTCCGGACTACGTTCCGCCGCAGTCAGCCGAATTCGTCGCCGTTCGTGACGGTTTGACGCGCGCCGCCAGGTTGGCCGGGTACGGCCACATCGAATTGCCGATCTTCGAGGACACCGGCCTGTTCGCGCGCGGTGTCGGCGAGTCGACCGACGTCGTCAGCAAAGAGATGTACACGTTCGCCGATCGCGGTGACCGTTCGGTGACGTTGCGTCCCGAGGGAACCGCCGGTGTCATGCGTGCCGTCATCGAGCACAGCCTCGATCGTGGACAGTTGCCGGTCAAGGTCAGCTACGCGGGCCCGTTCTTCCGCTACGAGCGCCCGCAGGCCGGCCGCTACCGCCAGTTGCAGCAGGTCGGCGTCGAGGCCATCGGGATCGACGACCCCGCGCTCGACGCTGAGGTCATCGCGATCGCCGACGCCGGATTCCGGTCGTTGGGGCTCGACGGCTTCCGCCTCGAAATCACCTCTCTCGGCGATGACACCTGCCGACCGCAGTACCGCGAACTGCTGCAGGAGTTTCTCTTTGCACTTCCGCTCGACGAAGACACACGTCGACGCGCCGAGATCAACCCGCTTCGGGTGCTCGACGACAAGCGCCCAGATGTACGCGAGATGACGGCCGGCGCACCGCTCATGCTCGATCACCTCTCGGAGAGCTGCAAGGCGCACTTCGACGAGGTACTAGCGCACCTCGACGCCTTGGGAGTTCCCTACGTCGTCAACCCGCGCATGGTCCGCGGCCTCGACTACTACACCAAGACGACCTTCGAATTCGTGCACGACGGACTGGGCGCGCAGTCCGGAATCGGTGGTGGTGGTCGTTACGACGGACTGATGGAACAGCTGGGCGGACAGCCGCTCTCGGGGATCGGGTTCGGAATCGGCGTCGACCGCACGGTTCTCGCGCTCGAGGCCGAGGGTAAGTCGGTTGCGCCACCGGCACGTGTCGACGTCTTCTGTGTACCGATGGGAGCCGAGGCGAAGGCGGCACTGGTGAAGATCGCACACCAGTTGCGTGCCAATGGGATTCGCGTCGACCTGGCGTACGGAAATCGTGGCGTCAAGGGCTCGATGAAAGCGGCCGATCGCTCGGGCGCCGCAGTCGCGTTGGTTCTCGGCGAGCGCGAGCTCGAAGAGGGCGTTGTCGTTGTCAAACAATTGGCGACAGGTGAGCAGGAGACGGTGCCGCTCGACCAAGTTGTCGACAAGCTCGGGGATCTCGTTGAGCACTGAGGCTGAACCGGTTTCGCTCGATCTGGTTCCCGTGGCGTTGATCGCGCCGCGGCTGAAGAAGTTCGCCGTTGTTGTTGTGGTCTTCGGTGTGGTCGTCGGGTTGATCGTCAGTGTGTTCTCGACGATGACGGTCGGAGTGATCGTCGGTGCCGTCATCGCGGTTCCGACGTCAATGGCGATTCTGATGACGCTGCGCCGGCATATCACCTTGTATGGCAACAGGATTCGAGCACAAGCTGGTTTTCGCACCAACGACGTCGATGTGGCCGAGGTGCTCACGGCGGCGTTGACGGTGCGATCCGGCCGGATCAGCGAGGTCAGCCTGACACTCGGTGACGGTCGGTCCACCGTGCGAATACCGCTCGCGCTCTACACGGCAGGGGGCGGGCGCGAATTGGAGATCCTTGCACTCCGCAAGCTCGCCGACGCCCTGGCGGCCAGTGAGTTGGTACCGGCTGCCGCGTTGTCCTCGGTGCTGATCGAACAGTTGCGTGCCGAAGCCCGCGGCGCCGGACTGGCCGAGCGTCCGCTCTACCGCGCCGTCGAACTCGTGACGGCGGAGGGACGAGTGCCGAGAACCACACTGACAGACCACGAAGTGGCCGGATTACTCGACTAGCGTGGAAACCGTTCTTACAGCGTTGTAGAACGGACAGTCGTGAAAACGGCAGGTGAGGAGTCGGCAATGAGTATTGCGCCCGTAACCGTCACGGTGACCGGAGCGTCGGGTCAGATCGCCTACGGCATGCTTTTCCGCATAGCTGCGGGGGAGATGCTCGGCGCTGACGTACCGATCAAACTTCGACTGCTCGAGATTCCCGCCGCCGTGTCCGCTGCCGAAGGCGTCGCGATGGAGCTCGAAGACGGCGCATTTCCCTTGCTGAGCTCCATCGACATCACCGACGATCCCGATGTCGCCTTCTCCGGCGCGAACGTCGGGATGCTGGTCGGTGCACGTCCGCGGAGCAAGGGGATGGAGCGCGCCGACTTGCTGAGCGCGAACGGCGCTATTTTCACAGCGCATGGGAAGGCGATCAACAACAACGCAGCCTCGGACGTCAAGGTGCTGGTCGTCGGAAACCCGGCCAACACCAACGCTCTCATCGCGATGAACAACGCGCCGGATGTACCCGATACTCGGTTCAGTGCGCTGACGCGCCTCGACCACAACCGAGCGATTGCGCAGGTGGTGAAGAAGACCGGCGTTCGTGCGTCGTCGGTGCGCAAGGTGTCCGTCTGGGGAAACCATTCGGCGACGCAGTACCCGGACCTGTCCCACGCGACCGTCGCGGGTGAGCCTGCGCTCGCGGTGATCAACGACCGAGACTGGGTGGAGAACGATTTCATCCCGACTGTGCAGGTACGAGGCACCGCCATCATTGCTGCGCGTGGATCGTCCTCTGCGGCAAGTGCGGCCAGCGCGTCGATCGACCACGTCCGCGACTGGGTGATCGGAACGGCCGAGGACGACTGGGTATCCATGGCCGTCTGTTCGGACGGTTCCTACGGGGCGCCCGAAGGATTGATCTCGTCCTTCCCGGTGACCTGTGCCGATGGTGAATTCGCTATCGTTCCGGATCTCGCGATCGACGACTTCTCACGCGAACGGATTGACCTGTCCGTCAGCGAATTGGAGCAGGAGCGTGCGGCGGTACGGGAGTTGGGCTTCGTTTGAGGTTGTAATGCCGCCCCGGCCGGGGAGTCCCGATCAGAGATCTCGGAACAGGTACTGATCGGGATTCTCGGCACCGAGCACGGGCGGTGACACCATCGGTAGATCGTCGACCATCGAGTTTTCGTCACCGGCGCTGACGAGATACCCCGGAGTCGTGCGTGACGACTCGTCGTCCCGCGTTCCGCGAGGACCGCCGCCCATCATGCCGCCCGGCGATATGCCGCTACTGCCGACCGCCGAAGATGGTGCACCCAGGCCGGGCGTTGCTACCGGAACCGGTTGAACTGCAGCAACTCCCGCTGCGCCTCTCATCGTTCCACCGGTAGTGCCGCTTCCACCCACCCATGCTCCGCCGGAGCTCGCTGTCGCACTGGGCGACGGCGACCCGCCGGCTGCGAGTGACGTCGATGAATTGCCTGCGCCCCACAGCTTGTCGACGCCGGTCGGAAGTCCGGCGCCTGCCTGCGCTGCCGCGGTCCGAACGGCATCGGTTCCTGAGTGCGCGGATAACGGTGCGTCGCCGGCATCGGTCGATCCAGACAGCTGCGATCCAGACAGCGGCGATGCCGACGCGGCTGATGCCGCCAGAGGTTGGGCGATCTGACGGGCGGCGTCGGCGAGCGCCTCCGGAGTGGCAAGGTTGGCGAGAGCCTCACCGATCGGTGGAGTCGGCACGGGGATCGACCCGGCAAGGGCGTTCATGGCAGCGGTGTGCCCGAGCATTTCCCCGCGAGTCTGTGTCACCGCAGCGACGGCTGCCTGCATGTGTTCGGCTGCGGAGGCAATCAGCATCGCCTGTCCTGGTGGTGTCCACGCGATCGGTGCAGCAGCTGCAACCGTGGTCGCGAAGGACTGCGCGATCGCCGCGAGATTCGCGTTGCCTCGCTGCACCGATTCCGCGGCGGCAGCAGCGGTTTTCGATATCGCGGTTCCGCGTTCGCTCAATTCTGCGCCGCTGTTCTGGGCGGATCGCGACAGTTCGGTCGCGGCTTCACTGCCGGTGCTGTTCCAGGTCTGGCCCACCTCGGCGACCGCCCTTTGGGACAATCCCATGGCTTGGTCGATGAGAGTGGACGCCTGGTTGAAGATGCCGACGGGATCGGTGCCGGCAAAAGTGCCGGTGCCGAGGCTCTTCCCGAGTTCGATCAACGGCGCGAACAGATCTTCGATTCCGGGTAATGCCGGAACCGGTATGCCGGCGAGCATCGATTCGACCGTGTTGTTCGGCAATGCCGGGGCCGGAGCACCACTTTGAAGGAATTCGAGGACCGTCGTCGAGTCGTCTTCGGTGTTCATGCGATCGGTGTCGACGCGATCGCTGTTCACGCGGTCACGTCCGTCGATCCAGCGATGCCGGCGAGATCTGACGCGGTTGAAAGATCTGTGGTGTCGTAGGCCTGAGCGGCTGCACTCGCCGTTGCTGCGTTGCCGGCGTAGAAGGTCGCCAGTGCTGCAACATCTTTGGTGTGAGTTGCCTGGGCGCGCGCGAATGCCGCGAGAAACTCGATGCCGACAGGACCGACGGCTGGTGCGACTGCCGCGATGTTGGCGCCCAGATCGACGGCGGCGGCCTGCGCGATGTGTCCTGCAGCTTCGGCCGACGTCGAGCCGTACCTTCGGATGTCGTCAGTGACGACAGTCAATTCGCTCATCATTACCCCCCAGTTGGTAAGCGTCGTGAGAACTGTATCGGAGAGAAGCGGCGCCGGAGGGGAGTGGACACGGCTCACCCTGCGCTTTCCGGACAACCTGGACGAAGTGGCAGAGATTACATTCTGATCCGGTGTTGGTTATGCGGGTGCGATCGATTTGGCACACTCGAACCATGCGAACCGCTTCGGACGTCATCCTCCGACTCACGTCCGATCCAGCTCGGTGTGGGCTGGTGATGGATTTCGACGGCGTGCTTGCACCTATCGTCGACGATCCGTCGGCCAGTGCGCTCCTGCCCGGTGCCGAGGAGGTGCTCGCGACTTTGTCGAGGCACTTCGGCGTGGTGGGCTTGCTCTCGGGACGGCCGGCGTCGTTCTTGCGAGAACGACTGAGTCTGGATTCGGTTGTTCTCATGGGTTCCTACGGCGTCGAGACCTGGACGGAGAACGGAATCGAAGTGCTTCCGGCCGTCGCTGCGTTCAGTGATGCCGTCGCCGAAGCAGAAGCCGAACTGCGTCGCCTGTTCGACTCTCAGTCAGTTCCTGGCATCCACGTCGAGAGCAAAGGCCTTGCGGTGGCTGTGCATTGGCGTCGGGCCGCGGATCGAGCGGTCGCGCAGCGCCTGGTGGAAGCAGCGACGACAGAAATCGCGAGCCGGACCGGGTTGCGGCGTGAGCCCGGCAAGTTGGTCGAAGAATTGCGTCCACCCGTTGAGGAGGACAAGGGGACAGGCCTCCTTCGCGTGATCGCCACCGCAGGCGTCGACGTCGTCGCGTACGCGGGCGACGACCGTGGTGACCTACCTGCCTTTGCTGCTGTCCTTGCCTCGGGTGGAGAAGCGTTGGTGGTCAAGGGCGATGACATTGCACCGGAAGTGGCTGCTGTCGACGGCGTCCAGTTCGACGGCCCGCCGGCATTCCTCGATTGGATGAAAGAGCTTGCCGCGCACCTGGAACGCTGACACGTGAGGTCAGTCTGCCAAGAACTCGACCAGCGCGCGGTTGACCTCTTCCGGATTGTCCTGTGTGCATTGATGTCCGACGCCGGTGATCACCACCCGGCGAATCAGGTCCGGTAGCTGGTCGCTCAGGGCGTCGTAGATTCGATCGAGTTGGCGCGGCATGTCGACCTCTCCCCGCATCAGGAGGGTCTCCTTTCGGGGTGCCGTATCCACCGGGCAGAGTGACGCGAACCCGCTTGTTCCCAGATCCAGCCAGGTCTGCCGTCCGGCGGCCAGCATGCAGTCTGCAACGTATCTGCGAGTTGCGGGATTTCGACTCGACCACCGGCCACTGTAAAAGGCAAAGGGACCCCACGGAATCCGTCGATACAAATGCGTGCCGATTTTGATCGCCGAGGCAGCGGTTCCACTCATTTCCCGGTGCTGGCCAGGGCTGCCGATCATGACGAGCTTGTCTACTCGATTCGCATGACGATGGGTGAACTCCTGCGCGATGTTTCCGCCGAACGAGTGTCCGACGATGCTTGCGCGATCGATTCCGAGCGAGTCGAGCATGACCTTCACGTCGTCGATCACAGTGTCGAGAGTGGCGCGGTGGCCTTCCTCGAGAATCGACAGCCCTTGACCGCGTAGGTCGGGCAGGAACAGGGAATAGGCGCCCGCGAGTTCCGCGACCTGGTCGTCGAACATTCGATGATCAACTCCGGCGCCATGCAGAAAGACCACGCATTTCCGATCGAGCGCCGGCGTGCGCCACACACGCATTTCGGTGCCCGGAGTGGAAATAGTCTGGGTTGTCAGAGTCTGCATCGCTGTCCGTTGCCTCAGTTCGTTGCCGAATCAGATGGAAGTGAGCCTATCCTAACTTCTGTGGACCGCGGTTGTGGCAACAAGAAACTGGCCGCACCGGAACATCTCCGGTACGGCCAGTCTTGGTGTTAGGTCAGGCGTCGCGCTTGTTGACGACGGCGATGCTGATTCCGAAAACCACCAGCACAAATGCTGCGAAGTAGAACAGGCTTCCCCAAGGGCCCCAATGGAAATTGGTGCTCGAACCCGAAGAGAGGAAGTGGTCGGCGTTGGCGAACGGGAGGAACGGTGTGACGTTTCTACCGAAGGATCCGAACATGCCGAACAGGCTCTCGATGAGCAGCGGCCAGAGCAGGAGCAATGCAATAGCGCCGGCAGATTGCCGCAGGAGTGCTCCGACGGCGATGGCAAGGACAACGCAGAGGAAGGCGAAGATCGGTACGCCGTAGACGGCGCGCCAGGCATCGGCGTTGTCGAGCGCCAGATTGGTGGAACCTTCAGAGCCTGCAGCAGCTTTGGTGATGAATACCGCGCCGAGCATGAGAACGAAGGACAGCGCCGCGCCGAAGGCGCCGATCAGGCCGGCTTTGGCGATCAGGACCGAAGCCCGGCTCGGGATGGCCTGGAAGGTGGTGCGGATGATGCCGAAGCGGTATTCGCTGGTAATCGCGAGGGCCGCCATGATCATCAGGACCATGACGCCGAAGCCGGAAACTCCCAGTCCCGCTTCATTGAACGTGGGGAGGAACTTCTCGAAATCAGGAGTTCCTGATGCGGCTTCGTCGTTGTACGCCTGGATGCTCGAACTCGACGAACGCCCGATCATCCAGGCGACGCCCAACCCTAGGACGATGATTGTGATCGTGCACCACAGCGGCGACTTGGTCGTGGTGATCTTGATACGTTCAGCACTGAGAACAGCCATTACAGTGCACCTCCCATAGCGTGCTGTGTGTTTGTGTGGTGGGCTCCGGCACCCGGATCGATACCGGATGCGTGGTACTGGACATCGTCTCCGGTCAACTTCATGAACGCGTCCTCGAGCGACCCCTGCACAGACGCCAACTCGTGCAACACGATTCCCTGCGAACCAGCCAGACCCCCGATCACATCAGTGGTCGAATCCACCACCACCAACACCGGCTCCGATCCTGAATGCTCCTCGCGGACAGTCAGTCCGTGGGCAGTCAATGCGGCATGGAGAGCGTCCAATTGTGGGCTGCGCACGCGCACCGTCGACTCCGACGAGCGATCCACGAACTCCGCGACCGTCGAATCCGAGATCAACCGACCCCGGCCGATCACCACCAACTGCTCCGCCGTCAACGCCATCTCCGAGAGAAGGTGACTCGACACCAGCACCGTGCGGCCCTCGGCCGCCAACCGCTGCATGAACTTACGAATCCAGACGATGCCCTCCGGATCGAGACCGTTGACCGGCTCGTCGAACAACAACACCTTCGGATCACCCAACAACGCACCCGCCAACCCGAGACGCTGCGACATACCCAACGAGAACCCGCCGGCCTTCTTGCCCGCCACCTCGGACAACCCGACCAACCCGAGCACCTCGTCCACGCGGGACTTCGGGATCCCGTTCGAAGCGGCCATCCACTGCAGATGCGCCCGCGCACTGCGATTGGGATGCACCCACTTCGCATCCAACAACGCGCCCACCGTCCGCAACGGCGTCTTCAACTCCCGGTACGGCTTGCCCTCGATCAACGCCGCACCCGACGTCGGCTGATCCAAACCCAGAATCATCCGCATCGTCGTCGACTTACCCGCACCGTTCGGGCCCAGAAAGCCCGTCACGATGCCCGGCTTGACCGTGAACGACAAATCGTCCACCGCTTTCGTCGGTCCGTAAACCTTGGTCAATCCCCTCAGTTCAATCATGATGAGAACTGTGCCCTACGGCGCTGACCAGCACATCGGTCCGGAGGATGACATGGACCCTGAGATGTGGAGACGGCAGTTCAGGGAAAACCCTGTCCTCGACCGGAAGTCGGAACTGCCGCGGCATGAGGGTAGGGCGCATCGAAGTCGCCGTCGAACAATCGCCAGTAGAAGTCGTTCATTCTCGCAGCGGCGGGCGCGTGCCGGGTCAAGATCGCGGCCACCTCCGGTGCCACATCACCTGGGACATGACCTGTGGCGCATCGTCGTACGTACTGGTTGCGGGCGACTGGTCCGCCGTGTTTCGGTCTCGGCACTCCGCAGACCTCGGTGACCAGCCAGTTGACCAGAAGCATGGCGGCGTAGTCGGCGTCATGGGTGGCATGGCGCCGGACGAAGTCATGTTCGGTAGTCGACAGGTCGAAGTGTGGGGATGTGGCCAGTCCGAAGTCGGTGAGGTAGATCCGCTCCATATCGGTGCGCATGTTGCCGAAATGGCCGTCCATGTGCAGCAACTGTCGATCGCGTAAGAACGCCACGATCTCCGAAAACTGTCGCTCGACTTCGGCAGCTTTGGCGGCCGGGTTGTCTTGCAGCCAATCCGAGATCGGGTGTGCGATGTACTCGCAGAACAGTACGAGGCTGCACGGCGCAGTGGCGAGTGCTTCGAGGCGGACCCGCGCTTCACTACTGGCGCAGGCGGTGGGAACGGAAGCGATGTCGGCGTGTTCGAGTGCAACCGGCGATCGACCGGGCAGCACCCGCCAGTGGTAAAGCATTGGGAACGACTGTGTTTCGCCGGCCAGAACGGCCTCTGTGACCATGACGTTCGCGGCCAGCTCTCGCCAGGCGTTGAAGCTCGGGCCCCCAATGCCGTACTGGCAGAACGTCGGCAAGTCGAAATGGTTGGAAGTAGAGCCCACGTCGGCGAGTTCCTGTTCGGTCAGTGGGATGCGTTTGGTGAAGACCGGAACGCTGTCGAACCTGTTTTCGCAGACACCGACGAGTCCTGCGGCGCCGCCCACGCCTACGCTCGAGACTCGAGCGGTGTCGACCAGTCGGGCCAGTTCGACATCGTTCCGGGAAGACAGGAATGCTGATAGTTTCCGGTGGCGGTCAATCCTGACGTCCGTCATTCCGCGACTGTGCCACAGGCTCGTCCGGCTTCGATTTCGCGGAGCCGTCTGTCGAAGTCACCGATTCTGGCGGTGTCCTCGTAGTAGTCCTCCTGCTCGACGATTCTTCCCCACTTGGTTCGAACGAGAAGCACTGTTCGATTTTGATAGATGACGGCGCCGTCCGGGCCACGGGCTCGGTCGTCGAATCGGGCGAGCAGTGTCATGCGCCAGAGCGGACCACCGAAATACGCTTCGGTGACCGCGCCTTGAAGCCCCGCGTCGACAAATTCCTGGAGAAACGTCTCGATTTGGTCCCGTCCGGCATGCACTCCTGCCCACCGATGATCACCCTCGGCGAATCTGAGCACCGCGTGGTGGTGATAGGAATTCAACAGCGGCCGGTAATTGCCGGAATTGAGTGCACGTACGTCGCGTCGGAACTTGAAGATGAGTGCTTTGCGCAGAAGTGATCGCGAGACGATCGCCGTTCCGAAGCCCGCCGCGAACCATCGTTTCATCTTCGAAGCTTGTCGTGGCATCGAATGCCCTGTCAACGAAATGCCGAGGTCTGCTGATATCTGACAGAGAATTGGATATTGACAGTGACTGTCACAATAGGTGAGACTCCCATTATCGAGAATGGCCGGATCTCGGCCGAGGCGGGAGGACGTTGCTGATGTCACTACGGGAGAGACAACGGTTGCAGGTGCGAGCAGACATTCAACGTGCGGCATTCGATCTGTTCGCGCGTGACGGTTTCGAGGATGTGACCACCGAGCAGATTGCGGCAGCAGCGGGGGTGTCGGCGAGTACGTACTTCCGGCACGTTCGTAACAAAGAGGATCTGCTGTTGGACCCGGTCAGGCAGGGCGGTGCCGGGATCGTGACACTGCTCGAGGATCGCCCGGCATCTCAGTCGGCTGATCTTGCGATCTCGCGGGCAATCCTCGAGCGTTCCAATGCTTTCGAGTCCGCGGAGATCGATCAGTGGCGAGCAGCGTTCCGCACCGCGCCGCACCTGATGGATCGAGTCGCTCTGATCGCGCCCGAGCATCGTGATCGGTTGGTGGAGTTGGTGGCACAACGAATGCAACTCGATCCTGAAAATGACAGCCGACCAGGACTACTCGTTCACTTGATGTTGGCGGCGGCGGAGTTCGGCTATCGGCAATGGATACGTAACCCCCAGAAGCGTGGGGCATCACTTCCCGTGTGCGTCGAGGGGGCACTCGACGCGGTTCAGGGATCCCGGTGGCGCACGCAGGATGACGATGACATGAAAGGTCGTGACCAGTGATGAACGAGAACTCTCGAAACTCCGAGCTCTCGGTAGTGGATGTACCAGCGGTGGATGTGATCGTTGTGGGATCGGGGGCTGCCGGCATGTCCGCAGCCATCACTGCAGCCCGCAACGGACTCTCGACAATTCTCGTGGAGAAGTCGGAGTACTGGGGCGGTTCGTCGTCCCGGTCCGGGGGCGGAGTGTGGATTCCGGGAAACTCGATACTTCGCCGCGAGGCGCCGGCGGATGATATCGACTCTGCGCGAACATATCTGAAGAGCATTGTCGGAGAGGATGCAGACACCGACCGTATCGACACGTATATCGATCGAGGCCCGGAAGCCCTCGATTTCCTGATTCGGCACTCTGCACTCGAGCTCGAATGGGTGAAGGGTTACTCCGACTACTTTCCCGAGGCACCTGGCGGACTTGCAAGCGGCCGCTCGTGCGAGCCGCGCCCGTTCGACGCGCGAGCTCTGGGCGACGATCTCGCGACCCTTCATCCGCCGTACATGAAGGTGCCGCTCAACATGGTTGTCCAACAATCTGATTACCGTTGGCTGAGCACGGGGGTTCGGCATTGGCGGGGGCCGGTGCGAATGCTTCGGGTGGGAATGAGATCCCTGGTCGCAAAAGCTCGGAAGAAGAAGCTGATCGGGCTCGGGCCGGCGCTCATGGCGGAACTGATGCTCGGAGTTCGGGACGCCGGAGTGACGGTCGAGCTCGGAACGAGGCTTGTGGATTTGGTTACCGACAATGATCGTGTCGTGGGTGCGCGACTCGAGTCCGGGGGAGTGCAGAGAACCATGCACGCTCGATGCGGTGTCATCCTCGCGTGCGGCGGGTTCGACAACAACGACGACATGCGAGGCGAGTATCAGCGCCGGCCGAGTAGTGCGCAGTGGACTCTCGGGGCGCCGACCAATACCGGAGACGGTATACGTGCAGCTCTACGCGTCGATGCGGCAATTTCGTACATGGACGACGCGTGGTGGGCCCCGTCGATTCCGCTGCCCAAAGGCCCGTGGTTCGCCTTGGCGGAACGCTCGTTGCCTCGAAGCCTGATGGTCAACGCCAGCGGTCAGCGCTTCATGAACGAGTCGCTTCCCTACGTCGAAGCCGCGCACGCCATGTTCGGCGGAAAGTACGGCCGAGGTGAAGGACCCGCTGAAAACATCCCCGCTTGGCTGATCTTCGATCAGACGTATCGTGACCGTTATCTGTTCGCGGGAGTGCCGGCGCGCAGGCCGATACCTCGGTCGTGGATCGAATCGGGTGCGATCGTGCGAGCTGGATCGATTGCCGAACTCGCTGCCGAGATCGGAGTGCCGGGCGATGCGCTGTCCGCGACCATCACACGATTCAACAGTCACGCGCGGGACGGAGTCGATCGCGACTTCGGCCGTGGGACAAGCAGATACGACCACTACTACGGCGACTGCACCAACAAGCCCAACCCCAGCCTCGGAGAACTCACGAAGGGTCCGTTCTATGCCGCGAAGATGGTGCCCGGAGACCTGGGGACCAAAGGCGGCATCAACACGGACGCTCGCGCGCGAGCGTTGCGCGCCGACGGTTCGGTCATCGACGGGCTCTACGCAGCAGGTAATACCAGCTCGCCGGTCATGGGTCATACCTATGCCGGTCCAGGTGCAACTATCGGTCCCGCAATGGTTTTCGGATATCTGGCGGCGCTCGATGCGGTCGGACGATCCCATGACGGTCGTGAACTCGACAGCGAAGGCAGGAATAATGGTTTGGCAGATCGCCGTGGGTAGGGTTCCCTTGAGAGCGTGACCCACCTCAACATCGCCGACGTCGACTACTTCCTTCCTGATGGTCGACAACTGCTCAGCGGTGTCAGCTTTCGGGTCGGAAACGGTGCAAAGACTGCACTGATCGGGCCCAACGGGACTGGTAAGACGACATTGCTTCGGATTGTCGCCGGAGACGCCGTCGCCGACGAGGGAGCTGTCACTCGATCCGGAACACTGGGCGTGATGCGGCAATTCGTCGGCCAGGTTCGCGACGAGTCCACCGTGCGCGATCTTCTGTTGTCCGTCTCTCCGGCGCGGATCCGGGATGCAGCACTGGCGCTCGATACGGCAGAAAACGCGATGATCGAGCGCGACGAGGAATCAACTCAAATGAAGTATTCGCATGCGCTGGCCGATTGGGCCGATGTGGGCGGCTACGAGACCGAAGACTTCTGGGACAAGGTCACTACCGCGGCTCTCGGTGTTCCTTATGACCGTGCGAAGTGGCGCGCGGCCAACTCGCTCAGCGGTGGCGAGCAGAAACGGTTGGTTCTCGAAGCACTGTTCGCTGGGCCCGACGACGCACTCCTGCTGGACGAGCCGGACAACTACCTCGATGTTCCGGGCAAGCGATGGCTGGAAAAGACGATCTCGGAATCGTCGAAAGTGGTTTTGTTCGTCAGCCACGACCGCGAACTGATCGCCAACGCGGCCACCCACATCGTGACGCTCGAGCCCGGAATCAGCGGCGCAACGTCGTGGACCCACGGCGCTGGGCTGGCCAGCTACCACCAGGCCCGCGAGGATCGCAACGCTCGATTCGAAGAACTGCGTCGACGCTGGGACGAGGAGCACGCGAAACTGCGTGCCCTGGTTCTGCGATTGCGTGAAAAGGCCAAGTTCAACGACGGCGTCGCTGCGCGGTATCACGCCTCGCAAACCAGGTTGGCGAAGTTCGAGGAGGCAGGGCCACCCGAAGCGATTCCACTTCAGCAGAAGGTGACAGTTCGGCTGGCGGGCGGGCGAACCGCCAAGCGCGCGTTGGTATGTCAGGATCTCGAGCTGACCGGATTGATGAAGCCTTTCGACACCGAGATCTGGTACGGAGATCGGGTTGCCGTGCTGGGCTCCAATGGATCCGGGAAGTCACATTTCCTTCGTCTCTTGGCGGGTGGTGGGACCGATCCGGGGACCGAGCATCTGCCCGTCGAGGCGCTCGACATCGCGCCGGTCGAGCACGGGGGTACTGCGACGCTGGGTGCCCGGGTACGTCCCGGATTGTTTGCGCAGACCCATTCCAGGCCTGATCTGACCGGGAACACGCTGCTCGAGATCCTGCACATGGGCGACGAACACCGAAACGGAATGGGGCGTGAAGCGGCGAGCCGCGCGCTCGACCGTTACGGATTGTCCCAAGCAGCCGAACAGAAGTACGACGACCTGTCCGGCGGACAGCAGGCGCGCCTGCAGATTCTGCTCCTCGAGCTTTCCGGCGCCACGATGTTGCTGCTCGACGAGCCGACAGACAACCTCGACCTTCATTCGGCTGACGCGCTCGAACAGGGCATCGCACAGTTTGCCGGCACCGTCATCTCGGTAACCCACGATCGTTGGTTCGCGCGCGGGTTCGACAGGTTCCTGGTATTCGGATCGGACGGGAACGTGTACGAGAGCGAGTCTCCGGTGTGGGACGAGGCCAGGGTCGAACGAGCGCGCTGAGATCGAGTAGCCGCTTGCTATCTGGGGAGTGGCGGCAACTCGTTGATCATCGCGCGCAAGAGGCCCGGATCGCTGCGATCCGATCGAGGTGGGGGACAGCGCGAAAGATCGAGCAGTGTCGGGAAGCCCCACAGAACGCGACCTGGATCCACCCTGTCCACCGCCGAGTACCAGTGGGTGAGCGGCTCGGCGAGCGCCGCGTGAAGCTCGAAATGCCGTCGTCGGCGGCTGGGGTCTCCTTCGCGCTGCAGTCGAAGTTGCTTCGGTGACGGTATCGAGATGACGGTCAGATCCGCGAGACCCAGTTCGAGGCGCGTAAAAGCCGTCTCGACTGCCTCGAGCTCGTACTCGAATCGCTCCCGAGGTGCGGCGCCCACCGCGGCGAGACACCAGCTGTAGTGCAGTTTCAGCGGGTCGCTGTCGCAGAGCGCGATCCCGGTTCTCGATTCGAGTTCTTCCGCTTGCGACCATCGCTTCGAATTGACGGTTGCCCAGTAACTTGCCTGGACGTCGAGATCCGTGCCGTCCGGCTCGCGCCCCGTGGGCTGATACTCGGCGACGAATCCTTCCGCTGCCGTTTGTCCACCGAGTTGGGTTCGGCACCAGGTGGTCTTGCCGGCGGCGCTGGGTCCTTCTACTGCGACGATCACCAGTTCATTCTCCATAATGATTGGGGCGGTTGGTTTTTGCTCGTTGCCAGGACTCTCTTAACATCTGAATGGGGCTGTTTTGCGTTCCGACACGGCCTGTTTCGGTGCGGTGGGTCACAAAATGGCAGTGACGGTTGCCACATAACGGACGGATAACGATCGGTATGGTTGAAGCTCGAATCAACTAGTTGACCTGTGGTTATTTCTTGAATCTCGACTGAATCTGGTACGGCAGTGCCGGAAAACTGCCCCGTGACCAATCCGTGACCATCGCCTACGGTCGTTGACAGCCCGAAACTACCGGGCAAACACCGACCCGCAACTGCGTGCTTCTGCCCCGCGGGTCCGGTACTCCCGAAACCTTCGCGGGGCAGGAGTGAAACAGACGAGTCGATCGACGAGACGTGAAAGCGTCCGGGCCGACCTCGTCCGCGGTAGCGGAGAGGATTTACCCAATGACCAGCATCACCTTCAAGCGCGCCCTCGGCGCAGTTGCAACCGCAGGCGCAGTCGTCGCAATCCCGCTCGCCATGAGCACCGGCACCGCTTCGGCAGCCGGCCACGACTGGTCCGGAGTCGCAAACTGCGAGTCCTCCGGTAACTGGGCCGCCAACACCGGAAACGGCTTCTACGGCGGACTGCAGTTCACGCAGAGCACCTGGAACGCGTTCGGTGGATCGGGCAACGCTGCCAACGCCAGCCAGTCTGAGCAGATCCGTGTCGCCGAGAACGTTCTCGCAGGCCAGGGCGTCGGCGCATGGCCCGTCTGCGGTCAGTACCTGACCACCGGCACCACCGCAGGCAACTACGAGGCCGCAGCAGCCCCCGTCACCGCTGAGGCTTCCGTCGAGTCGGCTCCGGCAGCAAGCACCGGAAGCGGCAACTACGTGGTCAAGGCAGGCGACACCCTGTCGAAGATCGCTGCTGCACACGGCATCTCGCTCGAGAACCTCGCCAGCCAGGTCCCGAACATCAACCTGATCTTCCCGGGACAGTCCCTCTCGGTCTAGTCTCGTGGCCGTTTAGGTCCTCATTGCGTCGAAATTGTCCGGAGCTGATGCAGCCCCGGACAATTTCGGCTTTTCTGCGTTCGCAATGAGCTCTGCCGCTTCCGTGTGGATGGGATCAAGATCCTGGCGCCACCCCAGAATGTGCAGTGCCGACCCGGCGATGACGGCGGCGTTGGGGATCGGGGTGCCTTCGACTGCGTCGGCTCGCGCGCTGATCACGCTTTCTACCAGGCGAAACGGAAGCTCGGCCAGGTGAGTTGATGCTGGATCGTCAATCGCGTCGAGCACTGCCTGGGCGAGGGCCCGGTATTGCTCGCGAAGCCGATCGCGATCGGCTCGGAACGACATGAACCTGTCGCTTCTCAGTTCCGGCAAGAGATAGAGGACGCCGAGGTTCCACCGTCCGGTGATCAGTTGGGCCGCGTCGATGTACGAAAGCGCGTACAGCTTCACCTCGGGTGAGGTGCCGCGTGGCCTGAGATTCTCCGCGAAGTCGAGCGCCGGAGTCACGGTGTCGGCGAGCAGTGCAACCAGGATGTCGTCCTTGGTGGCGAAATGGTTGTACAGCGACGCCTGACGCATTCCGACTGCTTCGGCGATGTGGCGTGTCGACGTCGCGGCGAAGCCTCGGGTGGTGAACAGTTCAGCGGCTGCATCCAAGATCTCCGCCCGGGCAGTCCCACCCGGGCGTCGGCGAGCGGTCAGGCGGGGTCGTCCGGGGCCGGCGTTGGTCACGCCTTCCATAGTGGCAGGCTCTGGCCTTACATGCGGGGTGGCCGTCGCTGTGAGCATTCGGTCACGTGCTCGAAACGTACTCAACGAGCCTGTTACAGAATCAGGCGAATCGTATACGCGGGCGTCACCTGCGGCGAGTGGATTTCGCGAAAACTATCAATCGACAGTTATTCGCCTCTGAATCGCTTCGCCGAAGGAGTACGCCGTTGAGTGCAACCACCCCGGCTGCGCAGCCCACCACCGCATCCGCACTCGCCTCTTCGCCTCACGACGACGGTGACCTCGCGGAGTTCGGCTACGAGCAGCAGCTGCATCGATCGCTGGGAAAGTTCGCGTCGTTCGCCGCGGGCTTCTCCTTCGTTTCCATCCTGACCACGATCTTTCAATTGTTCGGCCTCGGTTTCGGTTTCGCGGGTCCGGCGTTCTTCTGGACCTGGCCCGTCGTCTTCATCGGTCAGTTCATGGTTGCTCTCAACTTCGCGGAACTTGCTGCCAGATATCCGATTTCGGGCGCCATCTACCAGTGGTCGCGGCGGATGGGTGGTGAAATCGTCGGCTGGTTCGCCGGTTGGTTCATGATTCTCGCTCAGATCGTCACCGCGTCCGCCGCCGCGATCGCCTTGCAGGTCGTGCTCCCCAATGTGTGGAGCGGGTTCCAGATCATCGGCGAGGACAGTGCACTCACCTCCTCGAGCGGTGCTGCCAATGCCGTACTGCTCGGTTCGGTACTTCTGGTTCTGACCACCTTCATCAACTGCATCGGCGTCAATTGGATGTCGCGTATCAACAACATCGGCGTGACCTGCGAAATCGTCGGTGTCATCGCGGTGATCGGGATGTTCTTCACCCACGCTCAGCGCGGACCGGACGTCGTCTTCGACACCGGCAGTGCCGGCGGTCAGCCCGGATACGCCTGGGCGTGGATCATGTCCGGACTGATGGCTGCCTACGTCATGGTCGGCTTCGGTTCGGCAGGCGAACTGGCCGAGGAGACCCGCAACCCCCGACGCGTCGCACCTCGTACGATCCGCCTTGCACTCTCCGCTTCCGCGCTCGGCGGCGGCTTGATGATCCTCGGCGCGTTGATGGCAGCGCCCTCACTGACCGACGGACGCCTGGCCACGGAAGGTTTGCCGTACGTACTGACCTCTATTCTGAGTTCGCCGTGGGGCACGGTCTTGTTGATCGACGTCTCGATCGCAGTGTTCGTGTGCACCTTGGCCATTCAGACTGCTGCTTCACGGCTGATGTTCTCCATGGCCCGCGACGGGCGGCTTCCTGCCTCGCAGGTACTGGCAAAGGTCAACCCCCGCACCGGAACACCTATCGCGCCGTCCGTCCTCATCGGTCTGGTCTGCATTGCCGTCCTGGCCGTCAACGTAGGCAACTCGGCAATTTTCGCAACCCTGTCCAGCGTATGCATCATCTTGATCTACTTGGCCTACCTCATGGTGACGGTGCCGCTGCTGGTTCAGCGTCTCAAGGGATGGCCTCGCACGGCAGTCGGCCCCAAGTTCGACGCCGAAGGCAAAAAGCTTTTCTCCCTGGGCATCTGGGGAGTTCCGGTCAACATCGCCGCGGTTGTGTACGGCGCGCTGATGGTGATCAACCTGTCCTGGCCACGAGCCGAGATCTTCAACCCCACCGGGGAGTACCCCATTCTGCAGTGGGCCGCGCCCATCACGGTAGCGCTGGTCGTGGGGCTGGGAGTCGCTTGCTTCCCACGTGGCCGCGCCACCCCGAATCCCGTCACGATCGGAGCCTGACCATGAGTACTCAGACCACCGCCGGAGCGCGCGAGCATGCCCGGTCCCAGGCCGGAACGATCACAGATTCCATGCCGGTGTTGCCGGCCACCCGCTGGCCGAACCCGCCCGCGGACGTCGCTTCCGAGAGTCTGACCTGGGCTGAAACAGTGCCGGGTGGGCGATACACGACCAAGGTTCTCGCCCGTGGAACCCGATTACGACTTCGCGACATCGTCGGCAGCGCCTGTGCAAACATCTTGCTCTACCGCGCCGACGCCCCCTGGGAGCGTCTCAACGTCGCCGATACCGTCAAGGTGCCATGGCAGGCCTATCTCGGTGTCGGGCACCCGTTGCTCTCCGATCAGGGGCGAGTACTCGCGACGGTGGTCGCCGACACGTCGGGTCACCACGACGCGTTCTGCGGAACGACGTCACGCGCTACCAACGAGGCGAAGTACGGGCAGGGTTCGCTGCACAGTGCCTCACCCGCCGGTCGTGAACTGTTCACCGTCGCTGCCGCGAAGAACGGACTCGGGCCGCAGGACATTGCGCCGCCGTTGTCCTTCTTCCATGGTGTCCGCGTCGAGGCGGACGGCGCTCTCACCAGTACGGGTTCCGCCGGCGCCGGCGCGACGGTCGACCTTCTGATCCACCTGCCGGTCATCGTGATGATCGCCAACACCGCGCACCCACTCGATCCGGCGCTGGAGTTTCCCACCACGTCCCTCGAAGTGCTCGCGTGGAACGCGGCCGACGAACTCGGCAGCCTTGACGATCTCGGGCCGGAATACCAACGCGCAGTGCTCAATACCGAAGACGCCTGGACGGCTTCGAACCTGGAGGAGATCGCATGACCACCACCTTGGATGTCCCCGCCCTCGTTCCCGGAACGGTGATCCTCGACGAGATTGCTGACGCGTTCGGGCCGTGGTCCGCAGTTGTCCGCGCCGGCGACGTCCTGACAATCGTCGATCTGCACGGAAATCAAGCCGTCGACACACTCGTCTTTGCCGGTGACGATCACAGCGTTCGGTACTCGGCAGCAGCGACGGTCACAGCGCAGCAGAATCTGTTTCTGACCACAGGATCCGTGCTCCGAAGTGACGACGGAACTCCACTCATGACCCTGGTCGCGGACGAGGTCGGAAACCACGACACCGTCGGCGGAGCGTGCTCACAGGAATCGAACACCCTGCGATACGGCCACCACACCAAGCATCAGCACGCGTGCGTAGAGAACTTCCTCGTCGAGGGCGCAAAATGGGGGCTCGGCAAGCGGGACCTGGTGTCCAACATCAACTTCTTCATGAACGTCCCGGTCGACCCCGACGGCACACTCGGAATCGTCGACGGACTGTCTGCGCCAGGCAAGCGGCTCGCGTTGCGTGCCGAACGCGACGCGCTCGTCCTCGTGTCCAACTGCCCGCAGATCAACAACCCGTGCAACGGCTTCGATCCGACGGCCGTCCGCATGATCGTCACACGGCCGGAGGCAGACGAATGAACGCAAAACTGACCATCGTGCGTCCCGGAATGTTGACGACGGTTCAGGACTATCCAGGGCGCGTCGGGTACTGGCAGATCGGTGTCCCACCGTCGGGCCCGATGGACGACCTGTCGTTTCGGTTGGGAAACACCGCACTCGGAAATCCCGAAGGCGCACCCGGCATCGAATGCGCGATGGCCGGACCTGCGATGACGTTCGACGAGGACACCACGGTGTGCGTCACGGGCGCTCCGGTGTCTGTGACCGTCGACGGCATCGCCCACGGTCAGTGGCGTCCTGTTTTCGTCCCCGCTGGAGCGGTGCTCGACGTCGGGACGCTCAGCGGCCCAGGACTGCGCATCTACGTACTCGTACAGGGCGGAATCGAGACCGACGACTATCTCGGCAGTGCGTCGACCTTCACCCTGGGCAGGTTCGGTGGACACGAAGGTAGGACTTTGCGGGCGGGGGACGTTCTCAAACTCGGACAGGCGACCGGGGCAGCGGGAGGTGTTCCTGCCGAGCATGTTCCGGCGATACACACGTGCTGGGAACTTGCGGTGACCGAGGGCCCGCACGGGGCGCCGGAGTTCTTCACCCGCTCCGACATCGACACGCTGTACGCGACCGAGTACGAGGTCCACTTCAACTCCGACCGCACCGGAGTCCGGTTGATCGGTCCGAAACCTGACTGGGCCAGAACCACCGGCGGCGAAGCGGGACTTCACCCTTCGAACATCCACGACAACGCGTATTCGATCGGTGCACTCGACTTCACCGGCGACACGCCCATCCTCCTCGGACCCGACGGACCGAGCCTCGGCGGCTTCGTCTGCCCGATCACGGTGGTGTCTGCTGATCGCTGGAAGCTTGGACAGTTGGCTCCCGGGAACAAGATTCGCTTCGTGCCGGTCCGCGCCGACCGGGCAGCCTCCCGCCGTGACCTCGGAGTATCGCGTCGAGCGTCCAATTCGGTTGTGCATTCCTCCGGTGGTGACGGCGACGACGGCGTCATAGCCCGCCGTGACGGCGACACCGCGGTCACGTACCGGCGCTCAGGCGATGACAATGTGTTGGTCGAATACGGCGACATGAATCTCGACCTGGCGTTACGTGCGCGTGCACATGCACTGCATCAGCGACTCGAAGCCGAGAAGCCGGCCGGACTACTCGATCTCACCCCGGGAATCCGTAGCCTGCAGGTCCGCGTCGACCCAGACGTGCTGCCCGTCGGCAAACTGATGGGAATGCTCGCCGAGGCGGAGGACACCTTGCCTGCGGCCAACGAACTCGTTGTGCCCAGTCGCACTGTGCGGATGCCACTGTCGTGGGACGACCCGGCTACGCGCGAAGCGATCCAGCGGTACATGCACGGAGTGCGCGCAGACGCGCCGTGGTGCCCGTGGAACATCGAGTTCATCCGCCGGATGAACGGTCTCGAATCCGTGAACGACGTGTTCGACACCGTTTTCGGCGCAGAATACATGGTGCTCGGGCTCGGCGACGTCTACCTCGGAGCTCCGGTCGCGACGCCGCTCGACCCACGTCATCGCCTTGTCACGACCAAGTACAACCCCGCCCGCACCTGGACCCCCGAAAACGCCGTCGGGATCGGTGGGGCTTACCTCTGCATCTACGGCATGGAAGGCCCGGGCGGGTACCAGTTCGTCGGGCGTACGACGCAGGTGTGGAATCACCGCCACCCCGCGAAGTCGGGCCCGTTCGAGGAGGGCACTCCCTGGTTGCTGCGATTTTTCGACCGGATCTCCTGGTACCCCGTCGAGCCGGAAGAGCTGATGGATCTGCGCGCGGACACTGCGGCCGGCCGCGGCGGGGGAGTCGAGATCGAGGACGGCAGCTTCTCGCTGGCTGAGCATCAGGAGTTCCTCGCGTCGAACTCGCGCTCGATCGAGGAGTTCCGCGCGATGCAGTCCGTCGCATTCGGAGCCGAGCGTCAGCGCTGGTCCGACGCAGGAGAGTTCGCGCTGCCCGGTTGATGGTCGAGTGAGCACCCTTTTCTTCGAGTGAGCACCGCTTCCAGCGTGTCGGAAGCGGTGCTCACTCAGCAGTAACGGTGTTCAGTCCGCCTGGAACGGGCAGCAGATGTTTGCGTCAGCGAGTCAGAGCGCGATTGAACAGATCGATGAACGGGCGAGGCGACGGGGTCCCGGTGGGCCGGAAAGGCGCAGAATCCCTGGACGCGGATACCCACTCGGTTCTGCTCACCCGCGACAAGTCGAGCTGATATCGGGTGTCGGCGGCGAGTCGGTGCAGGAAGAGTGTTCCGGTTCGCCCGTTTCCTTCCCGAAACGGGTGGGCATGATTGAGCGTCGAGTACACCGATGCGAGCGCGAACGACGCAGCGCCGTGATCGAGCGCTACCCAATCGACGGCGGCGATGATCTCTTCCACCTCGGACAGGTAGTTCCGAATCGCCGAGACCGGAGCAAACGTTGCCGCACCTTTCCTGATGTCGACGGTTCTGATGTGTCCGGCCCACTGGTACAGATCTTGGAAAACGTGCTGGTGAAGTAGGAGAAGTTCGGCTGTGTCTCGCGTGTGCGGTACGAGGTCGCCGCCGAGATGCGCCTCACCCAGACGAAGCGCGGTCGCCGCGAACTCGAGTGATTGCAGTGCGGCGGGATCTCGCACGTCGAAATTGTTCTCGAGCACCGATGTACCGCGATAGACGTACGGCGCTGATCTTCGCCAGCGGATCCGCGGGGGAATTGGTGACGACAGGCCGACGGCTCGCGCCAACTCCTGCTCGAAATACTCACGCCGAGAAAGCATCCCGATCATGACGGCCTCGAGTTCCGCGATCTGCTCGTTACTCGGATCCCAGCCTTCGAGGCGCTCCGCCGCCAGAACCTGTTCGAGCGCAGTGCGATTCACGGGTCGATGTCGGGTAGCGCCGACGCGGACGCGGCATATTCGAGTCGTCGTTGCACACCTGCGACCTCGCGCACTGCATTGCTCAGCAAGCTCCGCGAGAGCGGAGTGAGTTCGGAGATCACGACTTCGTCGGTCGGTGGCCGACCTGCCGCGAACTGATCGGTCTGGTGGCGGACACGAATCTGCTGCAACACCTCGAAAGATTCGATCAGTACCTGGGCGTCGTCGTCGAGTAGGAAACCGCTTCCCGCCGCAGCCTTGAGGCGTTCGAGTGTCGAACTCGTGCGGGCGCCCACGGAAATCCCCGCCCATCGAGCGATGTTCACGATCGGTTGGACGGCGCTGGCTTTGAGGTCGACGGTTCCGGTCCGACGCGTCATCACGTCCTTGAACGAATGGAGCTTTGCCTTGTCGCCGACCGCTTCGCGAAGGAGCAGTCGCATGACGGCCGGGTGCAGTCGCAGTTGATCCAACGCCGCAGGGCGAGGATCCAACGCCGGATCGCCTGCGACGACGCGGGCATCCGCCAGCATCGACAACATGACCAGGGCTTGGTCCTGGTACGGATTGGATACCCATTTCCGCAGCGCAGTGCGCCATTGTGGGAGCGTCCGAGCAAACCTGGCCTGGGTCGCGACGGCGTTCTTGGTGTCGCGAGGGAACCCGCAGAGATCGAGGATGTCGTGGATGGTCTTCGCGGCGTCGGCTCCCTCGTGATGTGATTCGCCGCCCCACACCAGCGCACTGTCGATATCCGAAGAGGGGAGCGCTTCACGCCTGGCGACGCTGCCGAGCGACAGCCACGCGAAATCCGGTCGCTCGTCTCCGCCCACCACCAATTCGATGGCTCGCCTGACCGTCACGTCGATCAGCACGGCCAGCGTCGCGCCGATGTCGAGCGGTGAGACCCGTGAGGCCACCAATTCCGTCACCAGAACAGGGACCGCGCGGGCTGTTTCGACGAGGTGGGCGTCGTCCTGTGCTGTGGCGAGCGCTGCGCGCAGTTCGAAACCCTGATTGGTGGCCGAAGTCAGGAGGTCGCTGAGTTCGAGCACACCCATCAGTGCGCCTGCCTCGGTCACGACCGGGAGATGGCGCAATCCGTACTCGAGCATGTCGGTCACGGCGTCGGCGCCCAATCGATCCGGATCGACTGTCACTGCTGACGGCGTCATCACTGTTGATACCGGCTGATTGCTGTCGATACCACCGACTACCACGCGAGCGCGTAGGTCACCTTCGGTGAAGATTCCGAAACCGCTTGTCTCCGTCGGGATCACAACAGCACGGCGGCCCGCATCGGTCATCAACTTCGCGGCCTCGCGGATGGTTGCCTGGCCGTCGCAGACAATTGCGGGCCCGCGCAACAGGTCTCGCACCCGGCGCATGGCGGGACTCTGGATGCCTTGCCCCGCCGAGTGCCCCGTCATGGGGTCATTGTCGCAGGTGTGTCCGTTTCAGGCAGCGGAGGGTGAGATGTCAGAGACCGCCGAGTCGCGAGAGTACGTCGAGAGCGGAATCCGTAGTACGCCAGAGTGCGTCGATCTCCTGTTCTGCGCCCGGACGTGTCTGCGGATTCTGGAGGGCGAATCCGTTGGCCAGTGTGATGGTGTTGTATCCGCTGTCGGCGGCGCGGAGCAGCAGTTCCGAGGGCTGCGAGTTTCCGGCCAATCGGTCGAGTCCTTCGCCGACGAAGTAGAACCGCCAGAGCGGCCCCAGATCGGCGTCGTACTCGGCCTTGGTGAGGGTCACGATCGAACCACCCTTGACGGCAATGGAATCGACGATCTTGTAGAAATCGGTGACATCCTCCGCAGTGGTTCCGGACGTGGCGACGGCGTGAGCGAGGTCGACGGTGAGATGCGCGTTGTAGCCGGCCATGGCAACCCGTGCTGGACTGGCGTCGCACTGACGTGTCAGGGCGAAGTAGTTGGTCCACGCCGGATCGGTGGGAGTATCGGTGAACTCCGCATGGACGTTCACCAGGTACCTGCGCAGCAAGTCGAAGCTGACGGAATGGGCCCACTCGTCATCGGCGAAGGCTGCAGGGTCTCGCTGAAGAGGCATCACCGCCTCGTGTTCGACAGCGTCGAGGCCGATGGAGAACAAGCCTCGCCAATCGTGGTGTGAGACGAGGATCGACGTGATCTCACGATGACGTTCGACAGCGGTCTCGAGCCGAGGCAGTCCGGCACCGTTCAGCGTCGTGACGTCGCTGAGTTCGGCAATCCGGCCCACCTCGGCATTGCTCAACTGGCTGCCGCAAGCCGTCGAAAGACTCTCGCCCGGATCTGCGAGTGCAGAACCGGGCGAGAGGAAAGCGGCGGTGATGCCGAGCGCGAGCGTCAACGGATACAGCCGCATCGGTTTCATCGGCTCAGACTAGGCGCCCATTTCACAAATGTCCGGATTGGCGATCAGCTGAGAACCGCGTCGGCCTCGATCTCGATGAGCAGAGCGGGGTCGATCAGCGAGCTGACCTCGAGGATGGTCGTGGCGGGACGAATCTCGCCGAACACTTCACCGTGCGCGAGAGCGGCCTGCTCCCACTGCGTCATGTCGCGCAGGTACATGCGAGTGCGGATGACGTCGTCGAGCGAGGCGCCGGCCTCGGCAAGTGCTGCCTTGATAGTTTCGAGCGCTGCGCGGGTCTGATCTGTGAGGGTCTCACCAGGAGCGGTGGTGCCAGAGACTGCGATCTGGTTACCGATGCGCACGGCACGGGAGTAACCGATCTTGGGTTCCCATTCGGAACCGGACGAAATATTGATTCTGTTCGACATGCACCGAATTCTGCCAACAACTTCCCGGCCGTGGTGAGGCACGGTCGGGTATTCGCTCCATCTTGACATACCTTAGAACAAGTGTTCGACTTGGGGCCATGAGGTGGTCGGGTCAGGCATTGGATGCAGATGACGGAGCGCTACCCGGACTCGAACGGGCCGGGTTGGTTCGCTCCGTGCAGACTCCCGAGTTCGAGGGAATCACGTTTCACGAGGTGCTCTGCAAGAGCGCGCTCAACAAGATGCCCGAAGAGTCGACGTTGCCGTTCAGCTTCACCCTCAACGCTTTTCGTGGTTGCTCGCACGCATGCCGATATTGCTTCGCGAGACCGAGTCACGAGTACCTCGACCTCGACGCCGGCGCGGATTTCGATTCCCAAGTGGTCGTGAAGACGAACATTGCCGCGGTGCTCCGCAAGGAATTGGCGCGAAAGTCCTGGAAACGGGAGGCAGTGGCACTGGGTACCAACACTGATCCTTATCAGCGAGCCGAGGGCCGATACCGCTTGATGCCCGGCATTATTCGCGCGTTGACCGAATCGGGAACTCCCTTCTCGATCTTGACGAAGGGAACTCTGCTCCGACGGGACCTGCCGCTGTTGAAAATGGCGGCGGCGCAGGTCGACGTCGGAATCGGAGTGTCATTGGCGATCAACGACGCTGCACTTCAGAAGCAGATCGAGCCTGGTACCCCGTCACCGCGGGCGCGTCTCGAGATGATCCGGGCCATCACCGACGCGGGATTCTCGTGCAATGTCATGGTGGCGCCGGTCATTCCGTTCCTCACCGATTCCACCAGTCACCTCGACGGTCTGTTCGAGGCACTGTCCGAAGCCGGTGCGACGAGTGTGACGGTCTTCCCGATGCACCTGCGGGGGAGTACTCGGGGTTGGTTCATGAATTGGCTTGCTCAGGAACATCCGGCACTCATCCGTCGCTACCGCGAGCTGTACGGGCGGGGTGCGTATGTCACTCCCGAATACAAGCGTTGGCTCGCAAGCCGTGTCGAGCCATTGATCGAGCGTCATGGGTTGGGTGGTCGTTCGGAGCATCGAGACGTCAGTGCGGCTGGCAGTGAACCGCGTGAGGCGCCTCGGGAACTGGTGGGTGCGGGAGCAGCTCTCACTTTGTTCTGACGGCCGCGGGCGCGTAAATCGGAGGCGCCCCGGACGTTTGCCGGGCTACATTCGCCTGGTGCTACTCACACTGACGTCCACCCCGACCCCGCAGACTCCTGATGCGACCGCGTTGAGCTACCTGCTGCACAAACATCCCGACCGCGTGCAAAGCTTCGACTTGGCGATCGGCACCGCCACGGTTCTGTACCCGGAGGCCACGGCCGAAAAGACCACGGTGGCAGTGATTGTGGACGTCGACCCCATCGAACTTGTGCAGAGTAGGTATCGACGCGGCAAGAGTGGCGACAACTTTTCGCTGGGGGAGTACGTCAACGATCGGCCGTATGCGGCGTCGTCCATACTCTCGGTTGCTCTGTCGAAGCTGTTTCGCACCGCGTTGACGGGAACGTGCAAGTCGCACCCGGAACTCGTCGGAGCCGAACTCGCGTTGACCGTCTCGATTCCGGTGGTTCCGTGTGGCAGCGATGCGGAATTGCCTCGTCGGCTGTTCGAGCCGCTGGGCTGGGACGTGACCGCGATACCGGTGCAGCTTGATCCGCACCTACCGACGTGGGGAAACTCCGACTTCGTGTCGCTGACACTGACCGGGGAACACACGGTGCAGAGTGCCCTACGGCACCTCTACGTGCTGTTGCCCGTCCTCGACGATGTGAAGCACTACTGGGTGGGACCTGACGAGGCAGACAAATTGATCCGCGTCGCTGGAGAGTGGTTGGCGTCGCATCCGGATTCCGCGCTGATCATGTCCCGCTACCTGGCTCGTCGACGCGACCTGGTCGAATCGGTGGTCGATCGACTGATTCCCGAACAAGCTGAGGCGCAGATCGAAGCACCGAGACCGGATCCGCCGCTGGCACGCCTTCGCGTCGACGCAGTTTTGGCGACGCTTCAGCGACTGCACGTGAGAACAATTGTCGACATCGGTTGTGGCGAAGGTAAATTGCTCGAGGCGCTGATGCCGCACGCTCGATTCGACAAACTTGTCGGCGTCGATGTGAGCGCGCGCGAACTGACACGGGCGCAACGCAGATTGAAGTTCACCGAAATGTCCGACGTCCAGCGTGAACGTGTGTCTTTGATGCAGTCGTCCGCGACGTACCGCGACGCACGCTTGAAAGGCTTCGACGCAGCCGTGCTGATGGAGGTGGTCGAGCACGTCGACACGGCGCGCCTGCCGGCGCTGGTCAGATCGGTCTTCGTGGACGCAGCACCGCAGTATGTGCTGCTGACTACTCCGAATGCCGACTACAACGTGCTGTATCCGGCATTGGCCGCGGGAGAGTTCAGGCACCCCGATCACAGGTTCGAGTTCTCACGGACCCAATTCGACGACTGGGCAACCGAAACGGCCCGAGTCCACGGCTATTGCGTGGAGTTCGAATTTATCGGAGCAATTGATCCGGTCCTCGGCGGGCCGACACAGATGGCAATCTTCACGAAGGAGGCACGAACGACATGACGGTGTACGAGATTCCAGATCTCGCCCTGGTAGTACTCATCGGCGTCAGTGGCTCGGGAAAGTCGACCTTTGCGGCGCGCCACTTCGGTGACTACGAAACCCTCTCGAGTGACACATTCAGAGGGTGGGTCAGTGACGATCCGAACTCACAGGAGTCGACGTCCGATGCTTTCGAAGTGCTGGAGTTCGTCGCGGCCAAGCGTTTGCGACGCGGACGCCTCACGGTGGTCGACGCGACCAACGTGCAGCCCGCTGCGCGCAAGCGACTCGTTGCGTTGGCTCGCGAGCACGACATACTGCCGGTGGCAGTCGTGCTCGATGTTCCGGAATCGGTCTGTTCTGCACGAAACGACGCTCGCTCTGATCGGACGTTCGGACGCGACGTGATTCGCCGCCAGCACCAACAGTTGACTCGCTCGCTCCGCGGGTTGGGTAAGGAAGGCTTCCGTTCGGTTCACATCCTCAGAGGTGAGGACGCGGTTTCCGAAGCCACATTCTTGCGCCACCCGCTCCGCAGCGATCTGCGTGTCGAGCGTGGTCCGTTCGACGTCATCGGTGACATCCACGGATGTCGAAGTGAGCTCGAGACGCTCCTCGTGAAACTCGGCTACACCGTCGACTTCGGGACGGATGGCAGAGCTGTCGATGCGGTGCCGCCGGACGGGCGAACTGCCGTCTTCCTCGGTGACTACGTGGATCGAGGTCCGGATTCGGTCGGTGTGCTGCGTCTGGTCATGGGGATGGTCGCGGCGGGACATGCGATAGCGGTTCCGGGTAACCACGAGAACAAACTCGTCAAGGCGCTGCGCGGTAAGAAGGTCACGCCGAGTCACGGACTCGCCGAGACCCTCGAGCAGATGGCCACCGAGTCGGCGGAGTTCCGCGAAAGCGTCGTCGACTTCTGTGACGGTCTCGTCGCGCACCTCGTCCTGGACGACGGCAAACTCGTTGTCGCGCACGCCGGTCTCAAGGAGGACTACCACAACAGGGCCTCCGGCCGAGTGCGAAGCTTTGCGCTCTACGGTGAAACCACCGGTGAGACGGACGAATTCGGCTTGCCCGTTCGATACCCGTGGGCGCAGGACTACCGAGGATCAGCGATGGTCCTCTACGGTCACACTCCGGTGCACGAGGTGGAATGGATCAACAACACCGCGTGCCTCGACACCGGCTGTGTGTTCGGTGGATCCCTCACCGCCCTTCGATACCCGGAACGAGAGATCGTGTCGGTTCCGGCGGAGCAGGTTTGGTACGAGCCGGTGGTACCGCTGGCACCGCCGACTCGCGATCCGGACGTGCTCGATCTCGCCGACGTCCTCGAAACAACAGGCGTCGACACCGAACTGCGCGGTCGAGTGTCCGTTCGCGCCGACAACGCTGCCGGCGCCTTGGAAGTGATGAGCCGATTCGCCGTCGCGCCGCAATGGCTGCGGTACCTACCGCCGACCATGGCGCCCTGCGCGAGCGCCCAATCCGATGATTATCTGGAACACCCGTCGACCGCGTTCGACGCATACCGGGCCGGCGGAATCGGAACAGTGATCTGCGAAGAGAAGCACATGGGTTCGCGGGCAGTGGTGCTCGTGTGCCGTGATCGATCGGTTGCTCAGTCCCGCTTCGACGCACCGGATGCGCTCAGCGGGATGGTGCACACCCGCACCGGCCGCCAGTTCTTCGACGACGACCTGACTCAGCAGTTGATCGACGACATCGCCGCCGCAGTCACCTCCGCTGCGTTGTGGGAAGAGTTGGGCACCGACTGGCTGCTCCTCGACTGCGAACTGTTGCCGTGGAACGTCAAAGCGGAAGGTCTGCTGCGCTCGCAGTACGCGTCGGTCGCGGCGGCCGGGCGATCAGACCTCACAGCTCGCGAGGCCGTGTTGGCGCAGGCCGGGGCGCGGGGCCTGGACGTGGCGGAGATGTTCGAACAGACAACTGTTCGGGCCGCCAGTATCGAGCGCTTCGGAGAGGCGTACCGACGGTACGTGTGGCCGACGAACGGACTGGACGGCGTCACCATCGCGCCGTTCCAGATTCTGGCGGCCGAGGGCAAGTCGTACGGGGAACGGGATCACGAATGGCACCTGGGTATTTCGGACCGCCTGGCCGCGGCCGACCCGAGTCGATTTACCACTACACGTCGCCTGGTGGTCGATCTCGGTTCCGAAGACTCGGTGTCCGAAGCGACGAAGTGGTGGGAGTCACTCACCGGTGACGGTGGTGAGGGGATGGTCGTCAAACCGCTGGCGAATCAGATTCACGGACCGCGGGGGTACAACGCGAAGGTTCAGCCGGGGATCAAGGTCCGCGGCCGGGAGTACCTGCGATTGATCTACGGTGCCGACTACCTCGAACCGTCGACTCTTGCGAGATTGCGTAACCGCAACCTCGGACACAAGCAGTCGATGGCGCTGCGCGAGTACGCGCTCGGCATGGAGGCGGTATCCAGGCTCGTCGACCGTGAACCATTGTGGCGAGCGCACCAGGCCGTGTTCGCAGTGTTGGCTCTCGAATCGGAGCCGGTTGACCCGCGGTTGTGACGGCCGGTGCCCGGGGTCGGATTGATACCGTCGGGTATGGGTGTGATTGCGCGCTTGGACGGTTTCAACCGACGCCATCCGTGGAGTCACAACGATCACTACGGCCGGTGGGTTCTACGTAATCTGCGCGGGGTCAGGTCCGGTCGCGCTCTCGACGTGGGGAGCGGGACCGGCAATCTGATCGACCTCTTGCGGCGGCGGTTCGACGTGGTGGTCGGTGTGGAACCCGACCTGACGACGTCGGCCGCCGTACGCGCAAGGTTTGTCGACGACGAGAACGTGATCATCGAAGCACGGCGGATCGAGGACTTTGCATCCGAGGCGAAGTACGACGCGATCACAGTCGTCGCGGCGTTGCATCATCTTCCACTTGAAGAGTCGATGAAGCGGCTGAGCGGCCTGCTCGAATCGGGCGGGCGGCTCGTCGTGGTCGGGTGTTATCGATCGACCACAGCAACCGACGCACTCCTGTCGGTGTTGGCGACCGTGTGCAATCCCGTCGTCGGCGTCGTCAAGCATCGACGGGTTGCCTCCGAGCCACTGAAGGCGATGACGGTTCCCACCGCGGAACCGGGTGAGTCGATGGCTGACGTCCGACGCGCGGCCGCGTTGTGTTTGCCCGGTAGCCGGATCAGGAGACGACTTTTCTGGCGATACACCCTGATCTACGACGCGACCGTCGCTGCCGCGTCGGTGGGGGAGTGAGTAGACCGCTGCGGTTCGCGGGGAAATGCGCGTCGGCCGAACCCGACTATCACCAACGAACCGATCATCAGAGCGACCCCTATGCCCGCCAGATGTGAGAGCCCGCCACTGTCGACGACGGCCGCACCGAGCAGAGCGCCCGTTGCAATCGCGATCTGGAACACGACGACGTAGATGGCCGAGGCACGGTCGGTCCCGATCGGAGCGGCGCGCAGAACCGAGGACTGGAGGCAGATCGGAACGGTGGTGAACGCCGCACCCCACAAGATCGTGGCGACAACTGCGAACGCTCCCATCGACGGCGCCAAGAGCCAGAAGATGGCCAGCGCGCCTGCCACCGTCGCGATCGAGATGAGCGTGAAGAGACGCGGTCGGCGGTCGTAGTACTTGCCGGCGACCCACACTCCGACTGCGCCGGCGGCGCCGTAGACCAGAAGCATCGCGGTACGGATGCCACCGGACGAGCCGAGGCTTTCCTCCACCAGAAGTGTGAAGAACGTGTACGAAGCGAACTGCCCCAGGGCGGCAAACAGCGTTGCCGCGCAGATGACGGCGAGTGCCCGTTTCATCGCCGGTGTCGGCTTCGGTTTGTCTCGCTTGCTCCGATGGAGTTGATCGACCGGCATTTCGGGCAACGCACGATGCAGTGAGAAAGCGATGACCACTGCCACCACACCGATTGCCGCCGACGCAGTCCGCCAACCCCAGGATTGGCCGATCGCCGAAGACAGTGGACCTCCGAGAACAAATGCGAGAGACGTACCGGCATACACCATCGCGATGGCCTTGCCCTGTTGTCCGCGCGGAACCAGAGTGGCTGCGACCGGGGCAACGACAGCCCAGAACACGCCGTGCGTCGCAGCGCAGAGCAATCGTCCGATCACCAGCATCGGATAGTTGACGGCCAATGCTGCGACCAGTTGCGACACCGCGAGGGTGGCCACCGTCAGAACGACGACGCGTCGTCGCGGCCAGGTTTTGACCGCTCCGATCAGCGGAAGCGTCAAGGCCGCGACACCGTATGCGTAGAAGGTCAGCAGTAGGCCGACACGCCCTTCGGTGACGTCGAGGTCCGTCGAGATTTCGCTGAGCAGTCCGACGGGGAGCATTTCGGCCGTCACGTAGGCGAAGGCTGCTCCGGCCAGTGTCATCAGCCGTAGCGTGGTTGCCTTCGGCAGTCGAGCAGTCATGTTGTGTAACGATACATGTATCGATACACATCTGCGCAATGGATATTTTGCACTCGCTATGCTGATGCTCATGGCCATACGTGCGCAGCGTTCGAGTCGACCGACGATGGCCGACGTCGCCAAGGCCGCAGGCGTGTCGGTGATGTCGGTGTCGTACTCCTTCGCACAGCCCGAGCGCGTGTCTGAATCAACGCGAGCCAAGGTGTTCGCCGCCGCCGAAGAGCTCGAGTACGCGGGCCCTAACCGGGCGGCGCAGTCCTTGCGGAGCGGGAAATTCAATAACATCGCGGTCGTCTTCAGCGAGAAGCTGACGTATGCCTTCGAAGACGCAGTAGCTCGGCGATTCCTCTCGGGAGTCGCCGAAGCGTGCCTGGATGCGAACGCCGGATTGATGATGCTGCCGAACTCGGGGAAACCGGGAGACGTCGACAGAGTTCGCGACGCGGCAGTAGACGGCTTTGTCGTCTGGACCACCGTCTTCGACGATCCCATCCTTGACGCGATTGTCGGCACCGGAAAACCCGCATGCATCCAGGGTGGGCCGTTGCACGAGGGTGTGGATCTCGTCGGGATGGACGATGTTGCCGGCGCCGTTGCGATCGCGGCAGTCGGGTTGTCGGGGGCGCAGCGGCCCGCGGTGATCAGCCTTCCGTGGGATCGTGAGCGTCGGTCCGAGATTCGGATGGCCGTGGATCCAGGTGAAGCGTTCTTTCCGGTGTCCCGCCATCGGCTCGAGGGCTACGAGCGCGCCGTCCGCGACGCGGGCCTCGATTGGCCCTCGGTGCGGGTGGGGGTCGTCACCGTCAACGAGCGGAGCGAGGGTGCGCGGATGGCTCGGTCCCTTCTCGACGTTCCCGAGAGCCGAAGGCCCGATGTCATCTTGGCGATGAGTGACGAACTGGCTCTGGGGGTTCTGGACGCGACCCGTGAACTCGGCCTCGCGCTGCCCGACGATGTCGCAGTCGTCGGATGGGACGACACAACAGCCGCATCGGACGCCGGCTTGACCACAGTTCGCCAGTCCCTGTTCGATCAAGGGCGCAATGCAGCTCGCGTGGTTCTCGGGCTGGACGATGCGGTGGAGCCGGTCGAGTGGTCGGTGCGTCGGCGAACTTCGACACGATGATCACGCCGGTAGTGGTCGACGCTCTGCGTCTTCGGTGGTTCGTTCCTCCGGAACTCCTCGTGACGACACAAATGCCCGTCAGGCGTGGACCGATTTCGACGAGAATGCCTCCACTACCGGAGTGGTTCGCCGTCTACGGCTGATGTCGATGGAGTCCGACATGCTGCCCGACCCGAAGTTTCCGCACGGCCCGAACTGGGGTTGGGCATCGAGGCAATTCGTGTCCGGGTCCGAGCGGTTCTACGAGTTGGCCCGCGCGCCTCGCGCGTTGCGCTCGTATCAGCTGACCGATCGTCAATACGGGCCGCTGCGCGAGGACTTCCTCCTGGTCGACCTCGAGACGGCTGCTTGATCGTTGGGACCTGACACCGTTTTCATTCAGTGGACACTGACTCCAGCTGACCGGAACCAGTGTCTGCTCGACGAAACCTGTGCCAGGTGCTTCGACTAGCGCGCTCTGCCGACCACGTTCAGTGCGTATTTACCGGGCGGCGCCCCGACATGCTTGACGAAGTGCCGCGACAGGTGGGATTGATCGTGGAATCCGACGTCGACGGCCACGTCCGCCAATTCGCGCCCGGCGAGGATTGCGCGTCGCGCCAGATCGATTCGACGTCCCGTCACGTACTTGTGAGGCGGAAGCCCGAAATGCTTCGCGAAGTTCTTGATCAGATACGTGGGGTTCCGTTGCAGGATGTTCGACGCTTCCCGCATCGTGATTCCCGTTGTGAGTCGCGCATCGAGCAGGTCCCGAAGTTGATCGGCAACGCGTTCGTCAACGGTCGGCATGTGACGGGATCGACCTGTGGCCGGTGTGAGGATCTCGTTCAATCTTTCAGCGAGGAACCCCAGGCGACTTTCGGCTTCGAGTGATTCGCCGTGTGGGCCGAGTGCAGAGTGCAGTTGATCGATGCGGTGGCGCAGCAGAGGGTCTCGAATCTCGGGGCTGTCCACCGCCGGGCCTATGAGGACCTCACCGAGAACTGACGTGTCGAGGTAAAGGATTCGTTGACGAAATCCGGCCTCGGTGACCGGAACTCCGTCGTGTGCGATGCCTGGCGGCAACAGAGTCACGATCTCGGGTGCTGCGCCATGAGCGCGATGATCGAGGTCGTATGCAATCGTGCCCCGGTCGACGAGCATCAGAGACCACTGATCGTGCGTGTGTTTGGGATAGGCGTGTCCGACGAAATCGGCATGGAAGACCTCGGTGATTCCCGCGAGGCCCGGTGCCCACGCGGTGATCTGTGCGCCGCGGGGATCCATGTCAGAAACGTACAAGACGCAGCTGCCGCGGGTGACGAAGAGTGGCGGGGTCGTCATCGCGATGGTGTCGCGCCCGAGGGAGGAACAACATGAACAGTTCGGCAACAGCGGTATCGCTCCGCGAGAAGTTCGGTCAGTTCGCCGAGCACTGGTCGCCCAAGAAGATTGCGGCCCTCAATGATTACGAGATCAAGATCGTCAAGATCAAAGGTGAATTCGTCTGGCACTCCCACACCGACACCGACGAAATGTTCCTGGTGACGAAGGGGCAGATTCGAATCCAACTCCGAAACGGAGATGTTCCACTGGGGCCCGGTGAACTGTTCGTGGTACCTCGCGGAGTCGAACATTGCCCGATCGCCGAGGAAGAAGCGGAGGTGATGTTGATCGAACCCGTCGGCGTGGTGAATACCGGGAACGTCGGAGGGCCGCGAACTGCAGTGCTCGAGGACTTTTCGTAGTTACCGGCTCTTCCAATCCAGGGGATTGGTACGCAACGGCAGGGCCATTCCCGATCTCCAGAGCGTCGCCGCGCGAGAGTGCGGACGGAGCTCGACCTCGCGCCGCATCGATTGCGCGAACTCGTCGGTGAACCCTGTTCGCGGGTACTCCGCGATTGTTGCATCAACAGTTGCTCGCGGAATTTCGGGCGCACGCCGACCGGCAACGTCGAAATGCGCTGCGGCATGCAGTAGATAGGCGTCAGCGCCCGCGCCGCGGTCGACGGTCAGATCCATGTGTAGACGGATCGCTTCGCCGATTCGCCGTACCGACCTCTCCGAAGTTCCCACTCGGGTCGCGAGTTCTTCTGCGTCTGCGGCACTGATGTAGGTGAAACACCCGTGCTCGGCCGATCCTTCTGCGCCCAGTCCGACATCGTGAAGGGCGCACGCAGTGAAGAGATCTTCGGGGTCGTACTCGATCGCATCGATCTGCGCGAAGGCGTCGGCCCAGATCCAGCAGCGCAGGCTGTGGTTCAAGACCGCGGGGGAGAGGGTTCCTCTGGCGTGATCGAGCGCTTCGCTGCACAGCTTGGTGTCGGGGAGTGGGCGTTTGCGCAGTTCGGGTGTGCGAGCGGGGTAGCGGCCGAGCCGCAGCCGGAGCATCGACGGCGTGCTCATGGCCTGCGTAGCAGCCGCGCGGGCCATGAGTTGTATCTGCTCGAGAGTGGTGAGCTCACCAGGGCGCATCGAATTCCTGTTCTGGGTGGGGGACAGCTGGATACGAATCTAGTTGGCAGGGAAACTTCTTCACAGATGTCTAATATCTGTCAATGACGGAAACACGGAATTATCCGAATATTGGTTGATAGCAAGTGCCATCCAACGGCAACCCCGAATCTGTAGCCTCACCTCTGCACATCGCAAGAACCATCAAGCTACGACGGCGGGGGTGGCTCAGATGACGCCGAACCCGACGATCCCCGGGACTTCCGACGGGACGATGCGATGGAGCATGACCTTGTTGTTCTCGTTGCCGCCGACGGTCGTCAGAGTGCCGCCGTCGTTGACCAGAACGACGTTGACGTGTTGGCCGAAGGGGCTCGAGTCGCCGTACAGGATCGTGTCGCCGACCTTGGGCTGGTAGTCCTGACCGTAGGGGACAAACGCGTCGACGGACTCGTAATACTCCTGCAGCGTGTACACCCCGGGGATGCGCCACGACCCTGAGTTGGGGTTCGAGAACGGCGTGCCGATCTGGTTCATCGACCAGCTCACGAAATCGGCACACCACGATTCTTCGACACCCTCGGCGTACTTGGTGCCGGGACTCCCTGACTCCCACTCCTGCTCGAGGACGCCCAGTAACGCACTCTGCTGAGCGCCGAGAATGCTGTGGTCGACGGCCGGGAACGAATCGAGATTCTCGCCGGCAAGAGCGTCGTCGCCGCGCGCGAACCACCACAGTGCGCCGGCGACAACTACGACCACCACAACGCCGAATACGCCCAGAACAGCGAGAGTGCGTCTGGGCGTATTCGGTGCGTGCGACATCACGCCACGATAGTCAATTACTCGAGCGGGGGTGCCGAGCGATCGATCGTCGTCGCGAGTGGCTTCTCCTTGACGAAGAGCAACAGGACAACTGCCGCGATGACCAAGGGGACGAGGTACAGGAAGATCGGCGCCAGCGCGTCGTTGTACGCACCGACGATGATCTCGCGAACCTGGCTGGGCAACTTCCAGAGGATTCCCGGGGTCAAGGAGTTCTCGTCACCACCGACCGCGCCGCCATTCGCGGGGAGTCGCTCGGCCAGGAGATTGGTCAGACGCGAGGCGAACAGGCTGCCCACGATCGCGCTGCCCAACGACGCACCGATCTGACGGAAGAAGTTGTTCGACGCGGTGGCCGTTCCCACTTCCGCCGCGGGGAAGGTGTTTTGCACGATCAAGATCAAGATCTGCATGACGAGGCCGAGGCCGATACCCATGAGTGCGATGTAGCAACCGAAGACCAGCAGTGAGGTCGACGGCGTCAGACGTGAGAGCAGGACAAGAGCGACTGCGACGATGGATGTTCCGACGATGGGGAAGATCTTGTAGCGGCCGGTCTTGCTGACCAGCTGACCGGATCCGATGGAGGCGACCAGCAGGCCTGCCATCATCGGAATCATCATCAGTCCTGCTTCGGTGGCGTTCTTACCGGTCACCATCTGGATGTAGGTCGGCAGGTAGGCGAGCGCACCGAACATCGCGATGCCGATGATCAGACCCGCGACCGTGGTCAACACGAAGTTTCGTTGAGCGAACAGGTGCATCGGAATTACCGGTTCGTCAGCACGCTTCTCAACGAAGACAAACGCCACTGCGGTCACGATGCAGCCGACGATCAACCCGATGATGACGCCTGACCCCCAGGCGTAGGTGTTGCCGCCCCAAGTGGTGAACAGGATCAGACAGGTTGCGGCCGTTGCGACCAAGACCATTCCCAGATAGTCGATGCGAGGCTTGCCGAGGTTCGGCTTCCGCAGGTGAAGGAATGCCATTGCGCTCGCGATGGCGAGGAGCCCGAGGGGGATGTTGATCCAGAATGCCCAGCGCCAGCCGATGCCCTCGGTGAACCATCCACCGAGAAGGGGGCCGGCAACCGAAGCCAGTGCGAACACGCCGCCCATCGCACCCATGTACCGGCCGCGTTGCCTGGCGGGGACGACGTCGGCGATGATCGCCTGGGACAGCAGGATCAATCCGCCGCCGCCGAGTCCTTGCACGGCTCGACCAGCGATGAGTGTGGTCATGTCGTGGGACAGGCCGCCGATCACCGAACCGACGATGAAAATGCTGATGGCGCCGATGAAGAGGCCCTTGCGGCCGATCAGGTCACCGAGTTTTCCGTACACCGGCATCATGACGGTCGAGGCGAGGATGTATGCCGTCGTCACCCAGACCATGTGGTTGACGCCGTTCAATTCACCCACGATGGTCGGGAGCGCGGTGCTGAAGATCATCTGGTCGAGCGATGCCAGAAGCATCGTGATCATAAGCCCGACAAAAACGAGGATGATCGACCGTTTGTCCGGCGCGGCCTCGGTATCGGTATGCGTGCCGTCGGGCTCGACGGTCGCAGCTTCTCGAGTGGACATGTAGTTCCTTAGTTGAGTGACAGCTGGTGCGAGAGTGTGGATCAGCTCTCGGACCTGAGTATTCGAGCCATCAGGAGTAGCGCCGGATCAAGCAAGTCGGTTCTGGGGCTTGCCCGTTCACTGTTCTGCCATTTTCGGAAGACGTAACGCATCGCGGCGCCTGCGGTGATGACCGTTGCCGTGGCTTCGTCGGCAGCGGCTGTATCCGAGTGCAGGCGGCGATACTCGGTTCTGTGCGACAACTCCCGCGTGAGGATCCGGGTGAGCGTGTCTTCAAGATCGTGGAAGGTGGCCAGATGTTGTTGCAACAGCGTGGGATGACGTTCGAACAATTCGCGTCGATGCGCGAGCAGATCGGGTCGCTCGTCGACGATCTGCATCGCCGCCTCGAAGACCGCGAGGGCGCCGCGCAGCGGATCGTCCGGGTGCTCGCCGATGAGCGTGAGCATGGTTGCCTCACTTGGCACGACGAGCATGAGCCCACCGATCGCCGCGTCCTTGGTGGGGAAGTAGTTGAAGAACGTGCGGGTCGACAGATTGCAGGCCTCGCAGATCTTCTCGACGGTCACTTCGTCATAGCCCAGGTCGAGGACGAGTTCGACGGCAGTGTGCTCGATCAGCTGCCTCGTCGCAATTCGTTTTCGTTCGCGCAATCCGAGAGTTTCGGTTCCCATTTCATCCATAATTGCACAGAGTGCAAAGTTTCATCGAATGCAATATTTCGCCCAAGAATGCCTCATGAAATGCAAAAAATGGGGATCGGGTGCCTGGTGGATAGGATGAACCGCGTGGAAGACACCTTGCCCCCTTGCCCCGAATGCGCCGGCGAATACACCTACGAGATGGGCGCGTTGATGGTCTGCCCGTCCTGCGCGCACGAGTGGGCGCCGACCGATAGTGCCGGCGAGGACTCGGGTGTGGTGAAACTGGGTGTGGTGAAAGATGCCGTAGGCAACATCCTTGCGGACGGAGACACGGTGACGGTCGTCAAGACGCTCAAGGTGAAGGGCAGTCCGACCGGCATCAAGTCAGGTACGAAAGTGCGCAACATCCGCCTTGTTCAGGGCGTTGGCGACCACGACATCGACTGCAAGGTCGACGGCATCGGACCGATGCAATTGAAGTCGAGCGTCGTCAAGAAGGTGTGACCGGACAGCGATAGATGTCGGCTCGAAATCCTGTTCAGTTTCGACGGTTCGATAGCCACAATCGAGGAGATCTTCGACCGCTCGAACGAATGGACCGAACTGTGCCGAACTCGATCTGCCTGGCGCCCGCACTCGATAACACCACACTCGATACAGACGAGCGGTGGGAACGCATCGTCGATGCGCTGACACGCAGGGGATTCCTCGGCGCCGGGCTCGGTGTCGCGGCTGCGACATTGCTGGCAGCGTGCAGCAGCGACGAAAACGGCTCGGCGCCAAGTGGTCTCGTCACAGTGCAGGATGAGACGGGCAGAGTCGAGATTCCGTCGGATCCGCAGCGAATGGTCATCGCCCACGTCAGCGCCATGGCGACGGTCCTCGACCTCGGTGTGCCGCCGGAGAAGATCGTCGGCGGCTTCTTCGGTCTCGAAGGGGTGGGCGGCGACGCGGTGTTGCGCACGATGCCGGAGGCGGCGAACATCCCGAACCTCGGCACGGCGGGAACGTGGAACAAGGAAGCGATCATCGGCGCGTCGCCGGATCTGATCGTCATGCTCCTGACCGCCGGAAATGCTTATGCGGCAAAGTCCTACGACGAACTCTCTGCGACCGGTGTTCCAGTGTTCGCCGGCTTCAACGGGTACCTCACGTGGGACGAGATGAAGAAGTTGGTCACCTCGATGGGCGTCGCGGTCCGACGGGAAGAAGCTGCTGCGGAATTGAACGCGAGAACGGAAGAGCGCCTCCTCGCAATCAAGGATCGGCTCTCGGCCCTCGGCTCGCTACCGTCGGTGATGCTGCTGCGTACCGGCGAGAACGGTGTCGTCTACAACCAGGTCGACGCTCTTCTCGATGCTCTCGGTTTCCCGGGCGATCGAGCTACATCGGAGGAGTTCACCCGCACACTCACAGCGGAGCAACTCGATCAGGTGACCAGCGACGTGATCATCGTGGGTGCATTCCAGGACCAGCAGGACGTCCGCGCGCAGTTGGCAATGAACCCGCTCTGGGAGCGTCTTCCCGCTGTCCGCTCGGGGAACGTCCATTACGTCGACGACAGCCTGTGGGGCTCGGGCTATTCTCCTCGCGCGACCGAGCTGCGACTCGACGACATCGAGCGGATCTTCAGCTGACTCCGTCGTGTCACCTCGACTTATCGGTGCATTACCTCGAGAATCATGATCATGGACAAAATCAGGTTCTTCGAGCTTGTCACCGAATGGTTCGAAGTACTCGGTGTTGTCGCCATGGTCCTCGGGTTCGTGTTCGCATTCGTGATCGCGGGGCGCGCCTGGAGTCGAACGCGCGACGGTAGTTCAGCGTTTCGCACTCTGCGCGAGACGATGGGTGCGGTCATCCTTCTCGGGCTCGAGATCCTTGTCGCCGCTGATCTGGTGAAGACTGTGACGTCTTCACCGTCGCTGACCGACGCCGCAGTTCTGGGCATGATCGTTCTGATTCGGACCGTGTTGAGCCTGTCGATTCAGATCGAGATCGACGGGGTACTTCCGTGGCGCAAGGCGTTGGTGTCAAGTCCGGAACTCCTGGTACGCGCAGCGCGCGGATCAGGAGGCCGAACGACGCCCGACGCGTCGAGTTCGTAGCGATAGCCGTTGCGAGTGAAAGGTCGGGCAGATGACAGCAGTGCGTACCGAGCATCCCACTGTCGACGAGAGGCGGGCGCGCGGTCGCCAGGCGCGTAGAGATACGCCATTGGCCGCGCTCGCGGATCTGACTGAGAGTGACCGCGATCCGATATCACTGCTGGAATTGCAGGCGAAGTCGCGGGTACAGGACCTGGTGCCCATCCGATACGGGCGCATGTCGGCGTCCCGGTTCTCGTTCTTCCGTGGTGCTGCCCTGGTGATGACGGACGACTTGTCCCGAAGCCCTGATTCCGGCCTGAACAGCCAACTCTGCGGCGACGCACACCTGAGCAACTTCGGTATCTATGCGACGCCCGAGCGAAAGCTCGCGTTCGACATCAACGACTTCGACGAAACGTACCCGGGGCCGTTCGAATGGGACGTGAAACGACTGGCCGCCAGTTTGGCGATCGCAGCGAAGGACAACGGATACTCCGGCAAAGAGCGTAAGAAGATCGTTCGCGGGTGTGCGGCCGAGTATCGCGAAACCCTGATCGCTCAGGCAGGATTGGGGAACCTTGCAGTCTGGTACGCGCACATCGCACCCGAAGACGGACTGGAAGAACTTCGCGTCGATTTGAAGAAGCGAATGCTCGAGCGGACCCAGGCGACGTTGGACAAGGCTCGTCGCCGAGACAGCGCTCAGGCTGCCGGAAAATTCACCGAAATCGTCGACGGGAGAAGGCGGTTCATCAGTGACCCGCCGCTGATCGTGCCGGCAGAGGAATTGTTCGCGGGCACCGACCTCACTCAGATCGAGGAGTTGCTACGTCAGCGCGTTCGTTCCTATCGAAGCACGTTGCAGTGGGACCGTCGGGTGTTGCTCGAAAGCTTCGAGATGACGCACATCGCGCGGAAAGTTGTCGGTGTCGGGAGCGTCGGAACGCGCGCGTGGATGATCCTGATGAAAGGCGTCGACGACGACGATCCGTTGATCCTGCAGGTCAAGGAGGCGCAGCCGTCCGTTCTCTCGGCGTACGTCGATGGCCCCACCTTCTCCAACGAGGGCGAACGAGTAGTGAACGGGCAGCGCCTGATGCAGGCCACCAGTGACATCTTCCTGGGGTGGGAGCGCGGACCGGGACTCGACGAGGATGAGCACGACTTCTACATCCGCCAACTTCGGGACGGCAAGGGATCAGCGGTCATCGAAACCATGAAACCCGAAGGGATGGAACTCTACGGGCGACTATGCGCGAGGGTCCTGGCCTATGCGCATGCTCGCTCGTCCGATCGGATTGCGATCGCCGAATATCTCGGTGACGGAACCGAATTCGATTTCGCGATCGGGGAGTTCGCGGCTGCCTACGCCAAACGCAACGCACGCGATCATGCCGCTTTGCTGACCGCGATCGACGACGGTCGCGTGTCAGCAGAGCGGGGAGTGTGACGACTCAGGCGAACACGCCGTCGAGCCAGGCCTGCCACGCTGTCGTTGCTGATCCACCGTCAGCGCCCTCTGCGAAGAGGTGATGGGCCGCGTCGACGGTGCCGCCGAAGGCGTTTCGTCCGTAGAACCGCAGCAATGCGTCCTCGGTACGCAAGCCGATGAACCAGTCGTTGATGTAGTCGACAATCGCGTCGACGGTTCCGATTCCGGGGACTTCCACCGACGTGGCGTCACCGACAGCGGTGCCCGAGGTGATTCCGAGGGCGCTGCGAAGCGTTCCCATCGCTTGCGGCGAGGACGAGGATTCCGGGCCTTCGGCCGAGACATAGGTGACGGGTTTGCCGGCGAAGTACCGCACGTATTGTCCGAGACTGTGCAGGTAGAAGTCCGTGTGCTTACCCGCGCCGTCGTACTGGTTGTCCCAGTCCTCGGCAAACACTCCGGCATGGACGTAGCGGACAACGGCGGTGCTCTCGTCGCGGGCCTCGACGACGTACTCGAGGTTGTTGAACCAGCCGTCGGGGCCTTGCATGTGGATGGCGAGCTCGCGGGGCGGCTCCCACGTCGCGATGATCGGGCTGTCCGGACTACTGCCGTCCGCAGGGATTTCGAGCGGAGACGGGAACATCCAGCCGGCCGTCTCTGCCGAGATCGCGGCCCAGATCTGCTCGGGAGTTCCGGGGACGACCACCTCGCGGCGGATTTCGAATTTCTCGGACATCGCTACTGCTCCGTTTCGGGTGTGGTGACGTGGGGTGTGGTGAGACTGGGATGCAGGGCGACAACCAAGCGGTGTTTGCGCCCGGCTTCGGAATTGCCGTCGTGGTATTTGGCCACAAGTGAGTTGATCGACTCCCCGAGTTCGCCGGCGAAGGCGGCGCGGTCGGCCGCCGTGGCAAAGATGATGTCGCTGTCGATGGCAAAGGACGCCAACGGTTTTCCGGCCGCAGTTGCGCCGGCGATCAGTTCGCCGACCTCTCGGACGATCCGCGCCGCGAGAGTGACGAGCCAGCGCGCCGAGAGCTGATCCGGGAACCGGCTCGGGTCCGGCGCGAGCGCCGACATTGCAGCGGGGGAGATGACGTACGACGCGGCGCTGGCCTGCATGATCCGCTCCGTCATGTTTCCCCGCTTGCGCTCCTCGACGAGTTCGACGAGTCCGTGTTCCTCGAGAGTGCGCAAGTGGTAATTGATCTTCTGGCGTGTCAAACCCACTCGGGGTGCCAGCGAGGATGCTGATGCCGGAACTGCCAGTTCAGCCAGAATCCGTTGGCGGATCGGATCGAGCGAGGCCTCGGCAGCTGCGGGACGATCGATGACTGCAACTTCCAACATGAGAAAACCATCCCACCGACAACCAAATCTGTCAAGACAGAAAAAATTGTCGGCGGGATGGTATTTCGGAGGTTCTCTACCGCTTCAGATCGGGCGGATTGTTCAGATCCCGCGCCGAGTACGTGTCACACGACGAGATCTGGCCGGTCTGGTATCCGGTCATGAACCACGCCTGACGCTGTGCCGAGGAACCGTGTGTCCAGCCTTCAGGGTTGACCCGACCGGTCGTGGACTTCTGGATACGGTCGTCGCCCACCGACGAGGCGGCGGACAACGCGTCGCGAATGTCGTCTTTTGACAAGGGCTTCAGGAACGGTTGACCGGTCGCCTGATCGGGAATCGTGTCGGCAAAATGCGCCCAGACGCCTGCGTAGCAATCGGCCTGGAGTTCGGTGCGAACCGCACCCGACTGCTCACCCTGCGGGTCGGCCTGCGCGCGGCCGATGTCGCCGAGCTGATTCTGGATGTGATGTCCGAACTCGTGAGCGACCACGTACTCCTGTGCGAGCGGTCCGGCACTGGAACCGAAACGGTCGACGAGCAATTGGAAGAAGCTCGTATCGAAGTACGCCGTTTGGTCCGCCGGGCAGTAGAACGGACCGACATCGCTCGACGCCTGGCCGCAACCGGTGTTGACCGAACCGCTGAACAGAATGACTTCGGGTCGCACGTACGCCGTACCGGTCTGCTTGACCAACTGCTGTTCCCAAACGTCGTCGAGGCTTCCGACGGTCAGTGTGACGCGGCAGTTCACATCGGCGTTTGCCTGAGCGCCGGTGCACTCGTCGACCGACGACAGTCCGGTCGACGAACTCGAAGTTTCGGTGGACGTGCCCAGTAGTGAGCCGGGGTCACCGCCGAACAACAGTGCCAGGATCAGAACGATGATGCCGCCCGCGCCACCGCCGATCGCGATTTTGCCGCCGCGGCCACCGCCGCCCCCGCCGCCTTGAACCTGAACGCGTCCCGCTTCGCCGCGGGCCCCCTCGTTGAAGGTCATCTATGTCCGCTTTCTGCTGTCGTGAACAAGTGCTTGCCGTCACTTCTGGAGATAGCTTCGCATGGGATGCGGGTCCGCGTTTCCGCTCTGCGCAGTTCGCTCCGTAGGATCGCAGGCAAAGTAGTCGGTCGTCGGTTATTGGAAGTAGTTCGAAAGGAATCCCGTGCTGCGCACACATCTCGCCGGTTCATTGCGACCCGAGCAGGCAGAGCAGACCGTAACGCTCACCGGTTGGGTAGCCAGGCGTCGTGATCACGGCGGAGTGATCTTCATCGATCTCCGTGATGCATCCGGAGTTGCGCAGGTAGTTTTCCGGGCAGGTGACGTGGCCGAGCAGGCGCACCGTCTGCGCGCGGAATACTGCGTTCGCGTAACCGGAACGGTCGAGGTTCGCCCCGAGGGCAACCAGAACTTCGAGATCCCCACCGGAGCAATCGAGGTCAACGCCACCGAACTCGAGGTTCTCAACGAAAGCGCACCGCTGCCGTTCCAGCTCGACGATCAGGTCGGCGAAGAAGCACGCCTCAAGTACCGATACCTCGACTTGCGTCGTGAAGGGCCCGGATCCGCAATTCGCTTGCGTTCCAAGGTAAGTGCTGCAGCGCGCGGCGTACTCGCGCACCACGAGTTCGTCGAGGTCGAGACTCCGACGCTCACGCGTTCGACGCCGGAGGGTGCCCGTGACTTCCTCGTACCGTCACGCCTGCAGCCCGGTAGCTTCTACGCACTGCCGCAGAGCCCGCAGCTGTTCAAGCAGCTACTCATGGTCGGCGGCATCGAGCGCTACTACCAGATCGCGCGTTGCTACCGCGACGAGGATTTCCGCGCCGATCGTCAGCCCGAGTTCACTCAGCTCGACATCGAGATGGCTTTCGTCAACCAGGACGACATCATCCTGCTTGCCGAGGAAATCCTGACGGCGCTCTGGAAGCTCGTCGGCCACGAGATCAAGACGCCGATCGACCGCATGACCTACACCGAGGCAATGCGTCGTTACGGCAGCGACAAGCCGGACCTGCGTTTCGACATCGAACTCGTCGAGTGCATGGACTTCTTCAAGGACACGACGTTCCGCGTGTTCCAGGCGGAGTACGTCGGCGCCGTCGTGATGCCCGGCGGTGCAAGCCAGCCGCGCAAGCAACTCGACGCCTGGCAGGAATGGGCGAAGCAGCGCGGGGCCAAGGGCCTGGCGTACGTGTTGGTCGGCGAAGACGGCACTCTCGGTGGACCTGTTGCCAAGAACCTGACCGACGCCGAGCGTGAGGGCCTGGCCGCCCACGTCGGAGCTCAGCCGGGTGACTGCATCTTCTTCGCAGCCGGCGCAACGAAGCCGATGCGCGCCCTTCTCGGCGCAGCCCGTGGTGAGATCGCACGCAAGAAGGACCTCATCGATCCCGACGCGTGGGCCTTCGTGTGGATCGTCGACGCTCCGATGTTCGAGCCGACCGCAGACGCCACTGCATCCGGTGACGTTGCGCTCGGCCACTCCGCCTGGACCGCCGTGCACCATGCGTTCACGTCGCCGAAGCCGGAGTTCTTCGACACATTCGACACCGATCCGGATTCCGCTCTGGCCTACGCCTACGACATCGTCTGCAACGGCAACGAGATCGGCGGCGGCAGTATTCGTATCCACCGCAAGGACATTCAGGAACGAGTGTTCAAGGTGATGGGTATCTCCGAGGAAGAGGCGCAGGAGCAGTTCGGCTTCCTTCTCGACGCCTTCGCCTTCGGCGCGCCTCCGCACGGCGGAATTGCTTTCGGCTGGGACCGCATCACAGCTCTCCTCGCCGGCATGGATTCCATCCGTGAGGTCATCGCGTTCCCGAAGTCCGGTGGCGGCGTCGACCCGCTGACGGATGCTCCGGCACCGATTTCTGCGCAGCAGCGCAAGGAATCGGGTATTGATGCGAAGCCCGAGAAGAAGTCAGAGGACAAGAAGTCCGAAGGCGACACCGTCGAAGCCAAGTAGAGCCGACACCGGATCGCCATGCTGCATTTGCGGGTGATCTGCCCGACCGAGCGCACCGAGCAAGTTCTCGGTGCGCTCGCGTCGCAGCGGGGCGCGACACACATCGTCGTATTACGTGATGTCGCGGTTCATCCCGCCGGCGACATGGTGGAGGCCGACGTCGCCCGTGAGGCGGCCAACGACGTCGTCGATGCTCTGACCGCTCTCGGCGTCGCCGAGGACGGCGGAATGACGCTCGTACCAGTCGAGACGGTGTTGTCGGCGGCGGCGCGCAAAGCTGAGCGCGACGTGCCGGGTGATCCCGCGGATTCCGTCGTGTGGGAGGAATTGCTGTCCCGCACTCGGGAAGAATCAACTCTCAACGGATTGTTCGTCGCGTTCCTGACGATCGCATGTCTGCTCGCGGCAATCGGCGTTGTCACCGACTCTCAGATCACGATCGTGGGCGCCATGGTCGTCGGCCCGGAGTTCGGGCCGCTGGCCGCGCTGGCTGTGGCACTCGTACGGCGGGATCGACGGTTGCGTCGACGTTCGATTCTCGCGCTCGCCGTCGGATTCCCCATCGCGATGGGCGTGACTCTCGCCGCAACGTTCGTGGTGAAGTTCTTCGGGTGGATGGACGTCGTGAGTCTCGAATCGCTCCACGAGGTCGATTTCGTCTACAAGGTCGGGCCCATCTCGTTTGTCGTCGCGCTTCTTGCCGGTGCGGCTGGGATGCTGGCACTCGTCTCGTCGAAGTCCGCTGCCTTGGTCGGAGTGTTCATCTCCGTCACCACGGTTCCTGCCGCCGGTTTCGCGGTGGTTGCGGCAGCAAACGGAGAATGGCGGATCGCCGGGTTGTCGTCGCTGCAACTGGCTGTCAACCTGGTCGGGATCGTCACTGCCTGCGTGCTCGTCCTCTGGGTTAGAACCCGGGCCGACGAGGAATTCGAAGCAGCGTTGAAAGGCATTTCTCGATTTGTCGACGAGGACAAAACTCCATGACATCACCGGTTCGGAGTTCTGCTCACCGACAGCAGAATTCTCGCGAGAACTGTGTGCCGGTGTGGCGATTAGGGACTTTTGTCATCACCGCAGGTAGACGGCAATTTCTGTCGCTGTGAGAGCTTGAATTCGCCGCTGTGAGTGGATGAGCTGGGCATGATCGGAGTCACTAACGGGTAAGTTGGTCGGTGATGACCGCATTACTGGCAGACCCCGTTTCCGAAGTCGTCGCAGCTGCTGAGCAGTTGCTGACACGCCGCACAGGGGCACCCGTAACCCTGGTGGATCCAGTCGATCTCGGGGGGAGTGGCCGCACCGTCGTGCTACGCGTACGTGTCGCCGAGAACCCGTTCTCGCTGCCTCGAACGCTGGTGATCAAGCAGGTCCGCGACAACTTCCAGGGAGCCACCAAAACCGCGATTGCGCTCCCCGCCGCGTCCGAAGGTGACTTCGACGTCGAGACCGCTTTCCTTCGTGAAGCGGTGTCGTATCAGTTCGCCAACGCGCTTGCCAAGGACGCACGCCCCGGCGCCGAACTGTTGGCGTCCGACCTCGATGCTCGCCTCTTGATCCTGAGTGATCTCGGCGACGCCACCGCAATCAGCGTCCGACTCGAAGACTCCGACCCGGACACCGTCACTCACACGCTGATGGCCATGGCGCAGGCCATGGGGCGCATGCACGCCGCGACCGTCGGCCGTGAGGACGACTTCACCGCACTGCTGCGTCGAGCCGAGGTCGCCCATTGCTCCGATGAAGTGGCGGATCAAGTGGGACGCGCAGTGGCCGGTGTTCCCGCGATGTTGGTGGAAAGTCTCGGCATCGATGTGAGTTCGGACATTCTCGAGCAGGTTCAGCACGCGCAGACACTGTTCAGTGGCGGTCGATTCCGCGCCTTCAGCCCGTCGGACCTGTGCCCCGACAACATCATCGTCAATGACGACGGCGTGCAGTTCCTCGACTACGAGTGGGGTGGCTACCGCGACGCCCTCCTCGACATCACCTACGCGTTGGTGTCGTTCCCCGGTTGCCTGTGCAACATCGACCTGACCGAAGAGCGGGCGTCGGCGATGGTCGATGCCTGGCGGGCCGAGGTCGTCGGGATGTGGCCGGCCCTGGCCGACGAGGCCGAATTGGGGCGCAGGATCGTCGAGGCCCAACTCATCTGGGTCTGGCTCAGCACCTATCTGTACCTGCCCGAGGATCATTCACGTATCGCCGCTGTCCGCGAGCACTATCTCTCGATTCCACGCGCCGACGCACTGGTGGGACGCTGGGCAAGGCTCGCGCGTTCGGCGAAGCTCGCCGGCAACGACGCCGTCGAGGCACACGCCCGCGACGTCGTGGCGGCGCTGCGCACCGAGTTCAGTTGAGTTTCTGATTGATCACACGCAGAAGGGCGCCCGTGCATGCAGCACGAGCGCCCTTTTTCGGTCGAGTCCGCTCAGTTGTCGGAGACCAGATCGTTCTCGGACAGGTCCGTCGCCGCGAGCGCCGTCGCCAGATCAGGATGGCGGAACGTCGACGTCACCTGGTCGGCCACGACTCGGAAAGCCGAGGCCAGGGTCGCGGACTTGTCCGGTTCGGCCGCCCACGTTGCGGTCTGTTCGACGACGACCACGCCATGGTGGACGTACATCTTCCCGGGGACGAGCGTGATGCCGGCGTTGGTGGCCCACTCGCGCAGGGCAGCGAGTCCCTGGCTCGCGCCCTTGGGGCCGCCTACCTCGATGTCGTCACTCGACAACTGCAGAAGCGTGTCGATGTCTTGGGAGTTGAGTGCATCGTGCCACGCGAGGACGGTGGCGATCTCGGAGGTGCTCATGGCGACAACGCTATTACAGCGCCTTTGCCGAGGACGTGAGGGCTGGCGGAACTGCGGGTTGTGTCAAGCGTCGGTGGTCTCTAGTAGCGTCGATTCGTGAGCGATTGGCAAGCGGAAGACAGTGTGGGGGCGAAAGACGGCGTGGTGGCGGAAGACGGCGTGGTGGCGGAAGACGGCGTGGTGGCGGAAGACGGCGTGGTGGCGGAAGACGGCCTGTTCGAGGCAACTCCGGAGGAATCCGCGATCGTCGACGAACCCGATGTCGTGTCTGTCGCCGAGCGCGCATTGTCCTCGGTGCCACCCGGTGCTCCTCTGGCTGTCCGCATGCGCCCCCTCACTCTCGGTGAAGTTGTCGGTCAACAGCACCTGCTCGGCCCTGGTGCTCCGCTGCGCAGAATGGTCGAGGGGTCCGGCGCCGCATCGGTTCTCCTGTACGGACCTCCCGGCACCGGCAAGACCACGCTCGCCTCGTTGATCTCGGGCGCTACCGGCCGCCGGTTCGAGGCTTTGTCTGCCCTGTCCGCCGGCGTCAAGGAAGTCCGCGGTGTCATCGAACTTGCCCGCCGTCGTCTGCTGAACGGCGAACAGACCGTCTTGTTCATCGACGAGGTCCATCGTTTCTCCAAAACCCAGCAGGACGCCTTGCTCGCCGCGGTCGAGAACCGGATCGTGCTCCTGGTCGGCGCGACCACCGAGAACCCGTCCTTCTCGGTCGTCTCCGCGCTGTTGTCGCGCTCGTTGGTCCTGCAACTGCAATCGCTCACCGCTGCGGATGTCCAGGAACTGCTCGAGCGTGCGGTCACCGACGAGCGCGGGTTCGGGGGAGCGATCGCGATCGACGACGACGCGATGGAACACCTCGTTCGTCTGGCGGCCGGTGACGCACGCCGAGCCCTGACGGCACTCGAGGCCGCTGCCGGAGCTGCACTGGACACGGCCGGTGACTCTTCGGGCCCGGTGGTGCTCGACCTCGCGACCGTCGAGGCCAGTGTCGACAAGGCCGCGGTTCGGTACGACCGTGCCGGAGATCAGCACTACGACGTCATCAGCGCCTTCATCAAGAGCATTCGCGGCTCCGACGTCGATGCCGCCCTGCACTACCTCGCTCGGATGCTGACCGCGGGCGAAGACCCTCGTTTCATCGCGAGGCGTCTGGTGGTTCATGCCAGCGAGGACATCGGCATGGCGGACCCGATGGCGCTGCAGACTGCCACCGCCGCTGCCCAGGCAGTGCAGCTGATCGGTATGCCGGAGGCTCGTCTGGCGCTGGCACAGGCCACCATTCATCTGGCGACGGCTCCCAAATCGGGTGCGGTGATCGCCGCTCTCGGTGCAGCCATGGCCGACGTGGCCGCCGGAAAATCCGGACTGGTACCGCCGCATCTGCGTGACGGGCACTACAAGGGTGCCGAGCAATTGGGCAACGCAGTCGGATACAAGTACCCGCACGACACACGTGATGGTGTTCTGCGGCAACAGTATCCACCGGACGATCTGGTGGGTGTCGACTATTACCAGCCCACCGCACACGGCAACGAGCGAGAGATCGCCGATCGGGTGAGCAAACTCCGCCGAATCGTTCGTGGCTGACGCCTGCCAGGTTCCACCGGTCGACGCGTTAGTCTGGACACCCATAGCTCGACGCTCTTGAAGGTAAGGACCGGTTAGTGCAAACCCACGAGATCCGCAGGCGATTCCTCGACCACTTCGTCAAGGCCGGCCACACCGAGGTGCCCAGCGCCTCGCTGATTCTCGACGACCCGAACCTTCTGTTCGTCAACGCGGGCATGGTTCCGTTCGTGCCGTTCTTCCTCGGGCAGCAGACGCCGTCCTATTCGCGCGCGACGTCTGTGCAGAAGTGTGTCCGCACCCTGGACATCGAAGAGGTCGGCATCACCACCCGCCACAACACCTTCTTCCAGATGGCGGGCAACTTCTCCTTCGGTGACTACTTCAAGAAGGAAGCCATCTCCCACGCCTGGCAGTTGCTGACAGGTTCGGTCGAGGACGGCGGATACGGCATCGATCCCACGCGTTTGTGGGCAACCGTCTATCTCGACGACGACGAAGCGTTCTCGATCTGGCGCGACGAGGTCGGTGTGCCCGAAGAGCGCATCCAGCGCCGCGGCATGAAGGACAACTACTGGTCCATGGGCATACCCGGACCGTGCGGCCCCTGCTCGGAGATCTTCTACGACCGCGGCGCCGAGTACGGCGTCGAGGGTGGCCCGGAAGCCGACGAGGATCGCTACATCGAGATCTGGAACCTCGTGTTCATGCAGAACGAGCGCGGCGAGGGCACCAACAAGGGCGACTACCCGATCCTCGGACCGCTGCCGAAGAAGAACATCGACACCGGCATGGGCGTCGAGCGCGTTGCGTTCCTCCTGCAGGGCGTCGAAAACGTCTACGAGACAGACCTTCTCCGCCCCGTCATCGACAAGGCCGCCGAACTGACCGGCAGCGTGTACGGGACCGATCACACTTCTGACGTCCGTTTCCGCGTCATCGCCGACCACGCACGCACCGCCGCGATGTTGATCGCCGACGGTGTGAACCCCGGCAACTACGGCCGCGGATACGTCCTGCGCCGGTTGCTGCGTCGTATCGTGCGCTCGGCCAAACTGCTCGGCAGCGAGCAGCCCACCATGCGCGAGTTCATGATCGTCGTCCGCGACACGATGGCGCCGTCGTACCCGGTTCTGGAAACCGACTTCACGCGCATCGAGAACGTTGCCGTCGGTGAGGAGACCGCGTTCCTCAAGACGCTGGCGTCGGGTTCGGCCCTGTTCGAGAATGCTGCCGAGACGGTCAAGTCGTCCGGAAAGTCGGTCATCGCCGGCGATCAGGCGTTTGCACTGCACGACACCTACGGCTTCCCGATCGACCTCACGCTCGAAATGGCATCCGAGGCCGGTCTCACCGTCGACGAAGACGGCTTCCGCACGCTCATGGCCGAGCAGCGCAAGCGCGCCAAGGACGACGCTCAAGCGCGCAAGCACGCGCATGCGGACCTCACGGTCTACAAGGAACTGCTCGATCGAGGTGCCACCGAGTTCACCGGTTTCGACGAGCTTGTCTCCGAGGCTCACGTCCTCGCACTGATCGTCGACGGTGTCCGCGTGCCGGTCGCGAAGGCCGGTCAGGACGTCGAGGTCATCCTCGACCGCAGCCCGCTCTACGCCGAGTCCGGTGGACAGATCGCCGACATCGGTTCGCTCACCGCGCCGGGCCTCGAAGCCGAGGTCAACGACGTGCAGAAGATCGCCAAGAAGGTCTGGACGCACAAGGTGACGGTGCAGAAGGGCGAGATCACCGAGGGCGACGTCGTTCTCGCGCACGTCGACGCCGAGTGGCGCAAGGGTGCAACCCAGGGGCACTCCGGTACCCACATGGTGCACGCGGCGCTGCGTCAGGTGCTCGGCCCCAACGCCGTTCAGGCGGGTTCGCTCAACAAGCCGGGCTACCTCCGCTTCGACTTCTCCTGGCAGGGTGCGCTGTCCGACTCCCAGAAGCAGGACATCGAGGCACTCACCAACGAAGCCGTGGCGTCCAACTACGCGGTCAACACATTTGTCACGGATCTCGACAAGGCCAAGGCGATGGGTGCGATGGCACTCTTCGGTGAGAACTACGGCGACGAGGTTCGTGTCGTCGAAATCGGCGGTCCGTTCTCGATGGAACTGTGCGGCGGTACTCACGTCGGAAGCTCCGCCCAGATCGGTCAGGTCACGCTGCTCGGTGAGCAGTCGGTCGGCTCCGGAATCCGACGCGTCGAGGCGTACGTCGGTTTGGACTCCTACCGCTACCTCGCCAAGGAGCGCGCGCTGCTGGCCGGGCTCTCCTCCTCGCTGAAGGTTCCTTCGGAAGAGGTGCCTGCTCGAGTCGAGGCTCTCGTCGAGCGACTCAAGGTGGCCGAGAAGGAACTCGAGCAGACCAAGGCCAAGGCTGTGCTGGCGTCGGCAGGCGAGTACGTCGCCAAGGCCAAGCGCATCGGTAGCGTCCTGGTCATTGCCGAGCCTGCTCCCGCGGGAGTCGGCGGCAACGATCTGCGCAGCCTCGTCACGGACATCAAGGGCCGACTCGGCTCCGAACCTGCCGTTGTAGCTCTCCTCGGTGACGTCGACGGCAAGGTCCCGTTCGTGGTCGCATCCAGCAAGGCAGCCCAGGGTCTCGGTGTGAAGGCCGGCGAGCTTGTCGCGTCCTTCGGTCCCAAGATCGGTGGCCGCGGCGGCGGAAAGCCCGACATGGCCCAGGGCTCGGGTTCGGACTCCGCCGGAATCCCGGCAGCGCTCGATGCGATCCGGGACAGAGTCGGAGAGCTGGCGGGCGGCAGCTGACGGTGGTGGCTACGCAGCAGGGTCCCGATCGCCCCGGCATCGACGACCCTGGTCGCGGGCGGCGCATCGCCATCGACGTCGGCAGTGTTCGCATCGGCGTCGCGTCAAGCGACCCCGACGGCATCCTCGCGACACCGGTGGAAACGGTTCCACGCTCGAAGGAGCGTGGGCCCGACGCGCCGGATATCCGGCGCATTATCGCCATCGTGTCCGAATACGAGGCCGTTGAGGTTATCGTCGGACTGCCACAGACGCTGCGCGGTGAGCAAGGTAAAGCCGCCGGTATCGCGACTGCATTCGCCAAACGACTGCAGCGGGCCGTCGAACCGATCCCGGTGAGACTGTCCGACGAACGACTGACGACCGTCACGGCTGCGCGCAACCTCCGCGAAAGTGGAGTCAAGGCTCGCGGCCAGCGGCCGATGATCGATCAGGCTGCGGCGGTGGAAATCCTGCAAGGCTGGCTGGACGAGCGGAGTAGAGCTGTGAAACCAGGGGAGTCGTCGAAGGACGCTGCACTGGAGGGCGATCTGTGAACGCGCGGTGGGATGAGGGCGGCGGAAGCCGGCCCACCAGTTCGTTCGACTTCGACAACGACGAGACCATGGTCATGCGTGCGTTGCCGCAGAACATCGATCCGCCGCATATGTCGCGAGCGGAGGCACGCAAGCAACGCGAAGCGCGCAACAAGCGCGCCAAGCGAGGTAAGAAGGTTGGTGTTCTCGCTCTCCTGGTGTTGGTGATCGCGGTTCTCGGTGTCGGTGCCTACGGTGCCCTCTGGTACATGGATCGCAACAAGGCCGCGGAGGACTTCGCCGGCCCGGGCGGCGCACCCGTGGTCATCCAGATCAACAGTGGAGAAACCGCATCGGAGATCGGTGCGACGCTGGAGGCGAAGAACGTCGTCGCGAGTTCCGCTGCTTTCTACAACGCTGCGATCGCCAATCCGTCGGAGATCCAGAAGGTACAACCCGGCTTCTACCAGGTGCCGGTGCAGAGTAGTGCCGCGAGCGCACTCGACAGTTTGGTTGCCCCGGACTCCCGTGTCGGCAGTGTTGTCATCGCCGAAGGGCGTCAGCTGCACGACAGTTCGGACGCGCAGACCGGCTCGCTCAAGAAGGGCATATACAACCTGATTTCCGAGGCGAGTTGTGTCGGCCCGGTTTCTGCTCAGAAATGTGTCTCGACAGACGAATTGAACACTGCGGGAGCATCTTCCGATCTGGCTTCGCTCGGTGTGCCGGACTGGGCGATGTCGTCGGTCAAGAGTGTTCCGGACAAGGACCGTCAGCTCGAAGGCCTGATCGCCGCCAGCAGTTGGGATTTCGACCCCACTGCGACGCCGACCGAGATCCTGCGTTCGTTGGTCGAGGGCAGCGCCGCTAAGTACGAGGCCACCGGGATCCTGACAGCAGGCAGCGGAGTCGGAATGTCGCCGTACCAGTTGTTGGTTGCAGCGTCGCTGGTCGAACGTGAGGCATTGCCCGGTGACATGGCTAAGGTCGCGCGGGTGATCGTCAACCGACTCGCAGTCGATCAGCCGTTGCAGTTCGACTCCACGGTCAACTACTCACTCGACACCACCGAGGTCGCCACGACCGATGCCGACCGTGAGCGCGTCACACCGTGGAACACGTACGCAATGCCCGGCCTGCCCGCGACCCCCATCGCTTCACCGAGCATCGATGCTCTCAAGGCCGTGGAATCTCCGGCAGACGGTGACTGGTTGTACTTCGTCACGATCAACAAGGAAGGCCAGACGCTCTTCACCAAGAGCTACGAGGAGCATCTCGCCAACATCGAACTGGCACAGCAAAGTGGGATTCTCGACAGTGGACGGTAGTACCGCAACAGCACTCGAGACGCCGCGTAAGGCGGCAGTTCTCGGAAGTCCGATCGCTCACTCGAAGTCGCCGTTGTTGCATCTGGCAGCGTACGAGGCTTTGGGGCTGAGTAATTGGACCTACGAGCGGATCGAATGCACCGGCGAGCAGTTGCCTGCCCTCGTTGACTCACTCGGCCCCGAATGGGTCGGCCTCTCCGTGACGATGCCGGGCAAGATCGCAGCACTCGAATATGCCACCGAACGCACACCGCGAGCGGTGACCATCGGCTCGGCCAACACCTTGGTTCGCATCGAGGGCGGTTGGCGCGCCGACTGCACGGACGTCGACGGAGTCAGCGGTGCGTTGATCGCCGGCGGTGTCGGCGATCTCAGCGGGACTTCGGCGGTAGTTGTCGGCGCGGGAGGCACCGCGCGTCCGGCGCTGGTCGCGTTGGCCGACATGGGAGTTCGGGCAGTCACCGTGGTCGCGCGTGATCCGGGACGTGCGTCCGGGGCCGTCGAATGCGGCGGCGCGGTCGGGTTGGACATTGATCTGGTCTCCTTCGACGACGCACGGCTGGGCGGGATCTGTGCCGAATCCTCGGTCTTGGTCAGTACCGTTCCCGCGGATGCGGCAGCGCCCTTTGCCCAGCAATTGGGGAAGGCGCGATTTGTCCTCGACGCGATCTACAACCCTTGGCCGACGCCACTCGCTTCGGTTGTCGAGGCGGCTGGTGGCACGGTGATCGGTGGCCTCGAGATGTTGCTCAATCAGGCCTTCGGGCAGGTAGAGCAGTTCACGGGCAAGCCCGCTCCGCGAGAGGCGATGGCAGCCGCTATCGCTTAGCTCTGTTCACAGTGTCGAGGTAGTCCACAAGACGATTCGTAGAGTGCCGCTGGTGAACGCTAGACACCAAGCTCGAAACCATGTGGACGTTGGTGGTCTTGGCAGGCGCTGGGGTAGTCGGTGGTGTCGGTGCTCGGGCGATCGTCGACAGTTGGTTGCGACGACACGGTTATCGACCAGTCGTGGCTCTCTGTTGTGTGCCCCAGTGCGGTGTCGCCACAGGTTGGGTTGCCGTCGGCGCACTGAATACCTCGGTGGTGCAACTGATCTCAGGTCTTGCCGTGGTGTGGTGGTGCGTCGCAATCTCGACTGTCGACCTGGCCGTGCGCCGGCTGCCCAACAGTTTCACGCTGCCCGGCTACGCAGTCGTGATGGTCTATGCGGCGGCGTCGGGAACGGTGTGGGTTGCTGCGGTGGGATCGGCACTGCTCGCCGGAATCCACCTCCTGGCGCACGTGATGTCGCCTGGTTCGATGGGTCTCGGCGATGTGAAGCTCTCTCTTCCGCTGGGCGCTCTGACCGGATTGGTGGGCGCTGACGCCTGGCTGTGGTCGTTGGTGTCTGCGTCGGTGCTCACCGCAACCCTGGGTGTCGTGATCGAACTGCGAAAACTGGGCCGGCGACAGTCGGGGCCGGTAGCCCACAATTCGCCCATCGCGCACGGTCCCTCGATGTGCCTGGCAGCCTGCGGTTCGATGGCGTTTGCCTGGTTGACGTGACGAGTGCAACATCCGCGGAAAACCTTGCGTTATTGACTATTCAACGACGGACCGTGATCTGCAGGAAAGACGTAACCGTCGGTTTCATAAAGGCGGGTATCGCAGGCGCGCAGTCCCAGCATGCGGCGAGTCGGACTTGCCGAATGTCCACTCCCTGACGTTGACTGAGGCTTCGGAAATGGGACAAAACGAATCTCGTTTCGCACTCGATTATCGGGGGAACCTATGCGCACAAGGCTTTTCGTCGCTGCGGCAGCCTGTTTGGCGGCTGTGGCTGCAGGGGCGGGCGTCGCCGGCGCCGCGCCTGCACCTTCGTCGGTGGCACTGGGCGGGGGCTCAGGAATCCTGCTGCCGGACGTGGATCATTCCGATCCGGAGCAAGTTGCGGCGTGCACGTTGACCGCGGTCGGATACGACAACGCCGGCTCGCTCGTGGCACTCACCGCCGGACACTGCGGAGTTGTCGGGGACCGGGTGTTCGCCGAATACCTGCCCGAAGCCGGCCCCATCGGTCGGTTCTCCTACTCGAGTCCGGTCTCGGATATCGCGGTGATCGATCTCGACGACGCGAAGGTAGCCCCGCTACGTACCGTCGGCGGCACGACGATCAACGGAATCGGCGCTCCGCCGGCACCGGGCACGATCGTGTGCAAGGAAGGCCGTTCGACCGGCAACACGTGCGGTATCACCTGGGGCTACGACTCCGTCTACGGTGAAATTGTCGAGCACACGTGCTCGATTCCCGGAGACTCCGGTGGACCACTCGTCGTCGGCGATCGCCTGGTGGGCTTGATCAGCAACGGCTTCGAACCGTACTGCTTCGAGCCGCTCCCGCCGCCGTTCCATGCTCCCGACAACTCGGCAGACATCAACATCGGTTTGGCTGACATCAATGCCAACGGTGGAGGATTCCGCCTGTTCTAGGCCCGCAGGAACCTCTGAGATGGCCCACACGCATCGTGCGTGTGGGCCATCTGCGTTCACCCGGAGGGCCACTGTGACAACTGAGGTCTGCGACGTGGAAAGATGGTCGGCGTGCTGCGTTGGATAACTGCCGGAGAATCCCATGGTCCCGCCCTCGTCGCGATGCTCGAGGGCATGGTCGCGGGGGTCGAAGTGACCTCTGAGGCCATCTCGTCCGAACTTGCCCGTCGTCGACTCGGTTACGGCCGTGGCGCGCGGATGAAGTTCGAGGCCGACAAGGTCACCATCATCGGTGGTGTCCGCCACGGATTTACGCTCGGTGGCCCCGTGGCCATCGAAATCGGCAACACCGAGTGGCCCAAGTGGGAAACCATCATGTCCGCCGACCCGGTCGACCCGGACCTGCTCGCCGATCAGGCTCGCAATGCTCCGCTGACGCGCCCGCGTCCCGGTCACGCCGATTACAGCGGCATGCTCAAGTACGGCTTCAACGACGCGCGTCCCGTCCTCGAGCGCGCCAGCGCTCGCGAGACCGCAGCCCGTGTAGCCGCCGGAACAGTCGCACGGTCGTTCCTGCGTCAGGTATTCGGTGCCGAGGTCGTTTCACACGTTATTTCCATCGGTGCTTCCGAGCCGTACGTCGGGCCCGTGCCGGATGGCAAGGACCTGGACGCGATCGACGCGAGCCCGGTCCGCGCATTCGACAAGGCTGCAGAAGAGTCGATGATCGCCGAAATCGAATCGGCCAAGAAGGACGGCGACACCCTCGGTGGCGTCGTCGAGGTCGTCATCCACGGACTGCCGGTCGGACTCGGCACTTTCGTCAGTGGCGCCGAGCGTCTCGATTCACGACTTGCCGCAGCTCTCATGGGAATTCAGGCCATCAAGGGTGTCGAGGTTGGTGACGGCTTCGAGACCGCGCGCCGTCGTGGCAGCGAGGCTCACGACGAAATCCGTCCGGGCCCCGACGGCATCGTGCGTTCCACGAACCGCGCAGGCGGTATCGAAGGTGGCATGACCAACGGTGAGGCTCTTCGAGTTCGCGCCGCGATGAAGCCGATCTCGACGGTTCCGCGCGCTCTGGCGACGGTCGACATGGAGAGCGGCGAAGAGGCCGTGGCCATCCACCAGCGCAGCGACGTGTGCGCGGTTCCGGCCGCCGGCGTCGTCGCCGAGTCGATGGTTGCACTTGTCGTCGCTCAGGCCGCACTCGAAAAGTTCGGTGGTGATTCCATTGCTGAAACCACTGCCAACTACCGTCGTTACGCCGAGGGCATCGCAGCCCGACCGCCTCGATAGGACTCACGTATCGATGAAGCCGAAGGCTGTACTCATCGGTCCGCCCGGCGCCGGCAAATCGACCATCGGTCGACGTCTCGCGCAGGCACTCGAACTCGAATTGGTCGATACCGACGCCGAGATCGAACGGACCACGGGTAGAACGATCCCGGAGATCTTCACCCACGACGGAGAGCCTCGGTTTCGTGAGATCGAGGAATCGGTGGTTCGCGACGCGTTGCAGGCCACCGACGGAATCGTCTCGCTCGGCGGTGGTGCGATCCTGTCCGATCGCACGCGCGAACTGCTCCAGGGCCACACGGTCATCTACCTGGAGATCAGTGTCGCCGAAGGGCTTCGCCGCACGGGGGCGAACAATCATCGTCCGCTGCTGGCCGGCGGAGATCCCAAGGTCAAGTACCAGGAGCTGATGAGGCGTCGTCGTCCGCTGTACCGGCGTTCGGCCACGATTCGGATTCGGACCGACGGCCGAAGCCCGGCGCGTGTCGTCGGGCAATTGGTGTCGAAACTTCAAGACAAATGAACAACCGGAGCGGAGTAGTGGAGCAGTGACCGAACCCGTACGTGTAGAGGTGAAGACCGCAAGTCCCTACCCGGTCGTGATCGGCCGCGGCCTGCTCGGTGACCTTGTTGCCGAGTTCGACGGCGCGCGCACTGTCGCGATCTTCCATCAGCCGCCGCTGGCAGAGACCGCGGAGGCTGTACGGGCTGCATTGGCGGAGAAGGGAATCGACGCTCACCGCATCGAAATCCCCGACGCCGAGGACGGTAAGGATCTTGCCGTCGCGGGCTTCTGCTGGGACGTGCTCGGCCGGATCGGCCTGACTCGCAGCGACGCGATCATGAGCTTGGGCGGGGGAGCGGCGACCGACCTCACCGGCTTCGTAGCGGCTACGTGGATGCGTGGTGTCAAGGTTGTTCACGTCCCCACCACTTTGCTCGCGATGGTCGACGCAGCAGTGGGCGGCAAGACCGGTATCAACACCGAAGCGGGCAAGAACCTCGTCGGTTCGTTCCACGAACCGGGAGCGGTGTTCATCGATCTCGCGACGCTCGAGACTGTGCCGCACAACGAGATCGTTGCAGGCATGGCCGAGGTCATCAAGACCGGATTCATCGCCGACCCGGTGATCCTGGACCTCATCGAAGCCGATCCCAAGGCTGCTCTCGATCCGTCGGGAACTGTTCTGCCCGAGCTGATTCGGCGCTCCGTCGAGGTCAAGGCCAAGGTCGTGGCCGCGGATCTGCGCGAGTCGGATCTGCGCGAAATCCTCAACTACGGCCACACCCTCGGCCACGCGATCGAACGTCGTGAGCGCTACAAGTGGCGCCACGGTGCCGCTGTCTCCGTCGGCCTGGTCTTCGCTGCCGAACTCGGACGGCTCGCGGGCCGACTCGACGACGCCACCGCCGATCGTCACAAGTCGATCCTCGATCTCGTCGGGCTGCCGACGTCGTACGACGGTGATGCGTTCGGCGATCTGATGAAGGGAATGCAGACCGACAAGAAGAACCGTGCCGGGTTACTCCGTTTCGTGGTCCTCGACGGCCTCGCCAAGCCGGGCCGCCTCGAAGGGCCGGATCCGAGCCTGCTGGTCGCGGCGTACTCCGCGATCGCCCGTGATCCCAGGCCGGCCGGCGGGACGGTCCTGCTGTGAGGATCAACGTCGTCAACGGACCCAATCTGGGGCGTCTGGGTAAGCGTCAGCCCGAGGTCTACGGCGCGACCACACACGACGATCTGATCGAATTGTGCGTCGCGGCAGGTAAGGACCTCGGCGTCGAGGTGATCGTCCGTCAGAGCGATCACGAAGGCGATCTGCTCGGTTGGATCCACGACGCGGCGGACGCGGGGGAACCGGTGATCCTCAATGCCGGTGGCTTGACGCACACGTCGGTGGTCCTGCGAGATGCATGCGCCGAACTGACCGCAGGTCTCGTCGAGGTGCACATCTCGAACGTTCATGCGCGAGAAGAGTTTCGGCACCATTCCTACCTGAGTCCGATTGCGACCGGCGTGATCGTCGGACTCGGCGTCGCCGCGTATCCGCTGGCGATCAGGTTCCTCGCCGAGCGAGGCTGAACGAGGGAAGTCGAAAAGCCGACCACACGAATGCGGCCCCGAGGAAAATTTCCTCGGGGCCGCATTCGGTTGTGTGGACGGCGGGCGTTACTGCTCGCGCTTGCCCAGATCGATCGCTGGGAAGACCGCGGTATCGGCGTCGGATTCCTCGACGGACATGGCGGCTCCGCTGTATGCGTGCTGCTCGGTGGGGGAGTCGTAGCCCTCGCTGACGGGCACCGGTTCGTGGTGACGCTCGTGGGACGGGGTCTGCGGAGCGGTTCCGTTCTTGCGCTGTTCACGACTGACGAAGAAACGTCCGACGGTGATGGCGATCATGGCAGGGACGAAGATGAGAAGGATCGTGAACGCCGCACCGGAGGTCACCTCGAAGAACAAGCCCTGCTGAGTGAGTTCGAGGGAGGGGACCAGGCTGAGTGCCCAGCTGGCAGCGCCGGCGACGAATCCGCCGACCAAAGCAGCTTTGAGCCACAGCATGGTCAGATCGGCGCCGTCCTCGGGTTCGGGGAAGTTTCGGCGGTCGCGAATGCCGTCGATACCACCCCAGATCGCGGCGAAGACGATGACGATCAACAGGGACAGCCAGCGCAGGGTGGACCCCTGAAGTGGCCACTGTGCGATTGCTGCACCGAGCAATGCACGAAACACAACATGTATCAGGGCCATGCCGAGGCCACGTACCAACCACGCATTCATGGGTACAGCCTAACTAGAACCCATTCCACCTTGTGGCCTAACCCACACTTATTGCTGTAACCGTGAGTTTCGAGTTGATCGGCAGGTCTGCCAGGGCGGTAGGTTCGAGGGATGCCGGTCGACTTCAAAACACGCCGTGAATCCCTCAGACGCCTCCTCGCGGAGCGCGAACTCGACGCGATTCTCGTCACAGATCTCCTCAACATCAGGTACCTCACCGGTTTCACCGGTTCCAATGCGGCGCTCGTCGTCAGTGCGTCCGATTCGGCGTCCGACGAACGCGCGACGGTGATCTGCACCGACGGTCGTTACGTGACACAGGTGGCGGAGCAGGTTCCGGACCTGCGCGCTGAAATCGCCCGTTCGAGTGCTGCGCACTTGATCGAGAAGTCGACGATGCCCGTTCTCGCGTTCGAGTCACACGTCGCGACGTTCGCCGAACATCGCGCATGGACCGAGGCAGCACCGAAGATCCGGTTCGAACCGGTGAGTGGACTCGTCGAACAGTTGCGCATGGTCAAGGACGAGCACGAGGTGGAGTTGTTGCGCGCCGCATGCACTTCAGCCGATGTCGCGTTGGCGCAGTTGATCGCTCGCGGCGGTCTGCGACCTGGCCGAACCGAACGAGAGGTCGGTCGTGAACTGGAAAACCTGATGCTCGACAACGGCGCAGACGGTATTTCCTTCGAGACGATCGTGGCGGCAGGCGTCAACTCGGCGATTCCGCATCACCGACCGACCGACGCGATCCTGGCGTCGGGTGACTTCGTGAAACTCGACTTCGGCGCACAGGTCGGTGGGTACCACTCGGACATGACCCGGACGTACGTGCTCGAGTCCGTTTCCGATTGGCAACGGGAGATTTACGAACTCGTCGCGCGGTCACAAGCTGCCGGTTGCGATGCCCTCGCTCCGGGTGTCGAATGTGCGGCCGTGGACGCCGCCGCCCGTTCGGTGATCGACGATGCAGGCTACGGCGAGTTGTTCCTGCACGGCCTCGGCCACGGTGTCGGCCTCGAAATCCACGAAGCACCGGGAATCGGCAAGCTCGGCACCGGTACACTTCTTTCCGGCGCGGCGGTGACCGTCGAGCCGGGCGTGTACTTCTCCGGGCGCGGAGGTGTACGGATCGAGGACACGCTCGTTGTTCGTGAGCAGGGGCCAGAGCTGCTCACACTGACCGCAAAAGACCTTACCGTCGTCTGAGACGGTTTCCCGACCCCTAGGAGACGCGAAGCAAGTGGCTTCCACCAGTGATTTCAAGAATGGTCTGGTTCTGCAGATCGAAGGCCAGCTGTGGACGATCATCGAGTTCCAGCATGTCAAGCCCGGCAAGGGCCCTGCCTTCGTGCGCACCAAGCTCAAGAACGTGCTCTCGGGCAAGGTAGTGGACAAGACGTTCAACGCCGGTGTGAAGGTCGAGACCGCCACGGTCGACCGTCGTGACATGACCTACCTGTACCACGACGGCAGCGACTACATCTTCATGGACGGCGACACCTACGACCAGGTGTCGATCAGTGAATCCACCGTCGGCGACCAGTCGCGTTTCCTGCTCGAGAACATGGCCGTCCAGGTCGCGACCCACGAAGACGTTCCCCTCTTCGTCGAGCTTCCGGTCACGGTCGAGCTCGTCGTCAAGCACACCGATCCGGGCCTGCAGGGCGACCGCTCCACCGGCGGCACCAAGCCTGCCACCCTCGAGACCGGTGCCGAGATCAACGTGCCGCTCTTCATCAACACCGGTGACAAGCTCAAGGTCGATTCCCGTGACGGCAACTACCTCGGGCGTGTGAATTCCTGAGTGTCCGGCACACATAAGAAACTCGGTGCACGCCACAAGGCGCGCAAGCGTGCCGTCGACTTCCTCTTCGAAGCCGAGGCACGTGACCTCGATCCGGTCGCGCTCGCATCGGAGCGTTCCGATCTGTCCGTCAAGGACGACGCGGTAGCACCCGTCGCGGCCTACACCGTCACGTTGGTGTCCGGCGTTGCGGAGAACCTGGACCGGATCGATCAGGTCATCTCCTCGCATCTGCAGGATTGGACGCTCGAGCGTCTGCCCGCCGTCGACCGTGCGATTCTGCGTATCGCCGTGTGGGAGCTCTTCCATGCGACGGACGTTCCGCCGGTTGTCGCCGTGGACGAGGCCGTCGAACTCGCGAAGCAGCTCTCGACGGACGACTCTCCGGGATTCGTCAACGGAATCCTCGGTCAGGTCGTTCTCGTTGCGCCGCAGGTTCGATCGGCTGCAGCTGCGACCTCGCAGCGCGCGCAGGAATCGGATTCGGGTACCGAGTAGCACGTTCTGTTCCACCACCGCCGTGCGAGTGTCACCGTGCGCGTTGTGTGTCTGCACACAACCGGTCTCAGTCGCTGCTCGCACGGCGGGATCAGGTCTGTCGGCTGATAGGGTGGGGACCGTCAGACATCCTTTAACGATCCGTCCAGTGAGGCGGAGAAGGAGGTCGCTGTATGAGCGTGCCCGAAGGGTCTCGCCCATCCGATCTTGCAGGTCCAGGCAGCGCCAAGGCATCCGCTGGTGCCGAGGCAAGTAGTGAGACCCGTGAATTGTTGTCCGCCCAGGATGTGGGCCGGACCATCGCGCGGATCGCTCACGAGATCATCGAGAAAACCGCACTCGACGGACCCGAGGGAACAGCCCCTCGTGTGGTCCTGATCGGCATCCCGACGCGCGGAACCACCCTCGCCACGCGACTGCGCGCCAAGATCGAAGAATTCTCCGGTGTGCGTCTTCCCATCGGATCTCTCGACATCACGCTCTATCGTGATGATCTCCGCACCAAGCCGCATCGCCCGCTCGAGCGCACGTCCGTCCCCGAAGGTGGCGTCGACAATGCTCTGGTCGTCCTGGTGGACGATGTCCTCTTCTCCGGTCGCACCGTGCGCTCCGCCCTCGATGCGTTGCGCGATCTCGGTCGCCCCCGGGCCGTCCAACTCGCAGTGCTGGTCGATCGCGGTCATCGCGAACTGCCGCTGCGCGCCGACTACGTCGGCAAGAACGTCCCGACCGCGAGGTCAGAAGACGTCAAGGTTCTCCTCCAGGAACACGACGGCAGGGAAGCGGTAGTCATCTCCGGAGGTAAGAGCGCGTGAAGCACCTTCTTTCCATCGCGGACCTCGATCGTGAGTCCGCGGTAGAACTTCTCGACGAGGCAGAACGCTTCGAGCAGGCGCTGCTGGGTCGCGAAGTACGCAAACTCCCGACGCTGCGCGGACGCACGGTCATGACGGTGTTCTTCGAGAACTCGACGCGCACCCGGGTGTCCTTCGAGGTGGCCGGTAAGTGGATGAGCGCGGACGTCATCAACGTCAGCGCATCGAGTTCCTCGGTGTCCAAGGGCGAATCCCTGCGCGATACCGCGATGACCCTGCGCGCGGCCGGTGCTGACGCCCTCATCGTGCGGCATCCGGCTTCGGGTGCCGCCCATCAGATCGCCAAGTGGACCGGAGCGGCCGACGACGGTGGCCCGGCAGTCATCAACGCAGGTGACGGCACGCATGAGCATCCCACTCAGGCGCTTCTCGACGCTTTGACCCTTCGCCAGCGCCTCGGCGACATCGAGGGCAAGCGGATCGCGATCGTCGGCGACATTCTGCACAGCCGTGTGGCCCGGTCCAACGCGCTGCTGCTCTCGATGCTCGGCGCGGAGGTCGTGTTGGTGGCGCCTCCGACACTGCTGCCGGTCGGCGCGCACACGTGGCCGGTCACGGTCTCGCATTCGCTCGACGCCGAACTGCCCGGACTCGACGCGGTGCTGATGCTGCGGGTCCAGGCCGAACGCATGAACGGCGGCTTCTTCCCTTCGCAGCGCGAGTACTCGATCAACTACGGCCTGTCCGAGAAGCGACTGGCGATGCTGGCCGATCACGCGGTGGTCTTGCACCCCGGCCCGATGCTGCGCGGCATGGAGATCGCATCCGCCGTCGCCGATTCCTCGAAAACTGCTGTACTGCAACAGGTTACCAACGGCGTACACATGCGCATGGCTGTCTTGTTCCGACTGCTGGTCGGGTCGGAGGACGGTGCGCTGTGACCAGAAACGAGAACGGAGAATCACCCGTGAGTGTCCTGCTCCGCGGAGTCCTGATCTACGGAGAAGGTGAGCCCACCGACGTCCTCGTCGGCGACGGCACGATCCTCGAGATCGGCGTGGACCTCGATCCGGCCACGGCATCCGAGGTGATCGATGCCGGCGGGCAGATCCTGCTTCCCGGCTTCGTGGACCTGCACACCCATCTACGTGAGCCTGGTCGCGAAGACACCGAGACCATCGAAACCGGAAGCTCCGCGGCCGCTCTGGGTGGATACACCGCGGTCTTCGCGATGGCTAACACGAGCCCCGTCGCCGATTCGGTGGTCATCACCGATCACGTCTGGCGACGCGGACAGGAAGTCGGCCTCGTCGACGTCCACCCCGTCGGCGCAGTCACCGCAGGCCTGGAGGGCAAGCAGCTCGCCGAGATGGCGACCATGGCCGCAGGCGTCGGCAAGGTCAAGATGTTCTCCGACGACGGTCACTGCGTCTACGACCCACTGATCATGCGTCGCGCGCTCGAATACTCCAGCTCACTGGGCGTCCTGATCGCGCAGCACGCGGAAGAACCGCGTTTGACGGTCGGTGCGGTCGCCCACGAGGGTCCCACGGCCGCGCGTCTCGGACTGGCCGGTTGGCCGCGAGCAGCCGAAGAATCGATCGTGGCCCGTGACGCACTGCTCGCGCGTGACGCCGGCGCCCGCGTTCACATCTGCCACGCATCCACCGCCGGAACCGTCGAACTCGTGAAGTGGGCTCGCAGCCAAGGGATTTCGATCACCGCCGAGGTCACCCCGCATCACCTGCTCCTCGATGATTCACGTCTCGAGACGTACGACGCGATCAACAAGGTCAACCCGCCGTTGCGTGAGGCCAGCGATGTTGCTGCCCTGCGCAAGGGTCTGGCCGAGGGCATCATCGACTGCGTCGCGACTGATCACGCTCCGCACGCCGAGCAGGACAAGTGCTGCGAATTCGCGGCCGCCCGCCCCGGAATGCTCGGCCTCGAGACCGCGCTCTCGATCATCGTGCAGACGATGGTCCAGCCCGGCCTGTTGGACTGGCGCGGTGTTGCGCGGGTCATGAGCGAGCGCCCGGCGGCGATCGTCGGGCTCGACGACCAAGGCCGTCCCATCGAGGTGGGGGAGCCCGCCAACCTGACATTGGTCGATCCGTCGGCCGAGTGGACGGTCCACGGACCCGACCTGGCGAGTGTCGCGCATAACACTCCGTACGAGTCGATGACATTGCCCGCACGGGTCACGACCACACTGTTACGTGGCCGCATCACCGCACACGACGGGAATGTGCGGCTGCGGAGTAGCGAGGAGTAGCGCGTCATGGACAGAGCACTGTGGATCATCGGTCTGGCGATCTTCTGGGTCGCGATGATCGGCCTGATGTACGTCGGTTGGCGTGGACGCGCTCGACGCCAGAAAGACAAGATCGGCGAACTGCCGACGGTACCGGCAACCCTGGGGGAACTGCTCGTCCTGCCGACCACCGGCCTGTACGTCGGTAGCACCATCGCACCCAGTTGGCAGGACCGCATCGCCGTCGGCGACCTCGGTTTCCGCGCCACCTGCGAGATCAGCCGCTACAGCGGCGGAATTCTGGTCGAGCGTGACGGTGCGTCGGCCATCTGGATTCCGGAGAAGTCGATCCGTGCGATCCGCACGGAGAACGGTCTTGCCGGCAAGGTCATGAGCAAGGACGGCGTCCTGGTGATTCGCTGGGAATTGCCGAGCGGAACCGAGATCGACACGGGCGTGCGCGGTGACGACAAGACGGTTTATCCGGACTGGGTCAAGCCGGTAACTGCTTCGAACAAGACTGCCTCGAACAAGACGAATGACAACGAAGACGCAAGCTCTGGCGACATCGAGCAGAACGGAAAGAACGCATGAGCGGCTTTGGCAACAGCCCCGCAGTACTGGTCCTCGAAGACGGACGGGTGTTCCGCGGAACCACCTTCGGTGCGGTTGGACAGACCCTGGGCGAAGCGGTGTTCAGCACCGGCATGACCGGCTACCAGGAAACGCTCACCGATCCCAGCTACCACCGCCAGATCGTGGTCTCCACCGCGCCGCAGATCGGCAACACCGGCTGGAACGACGAAGACGACGAGTCAGTCGGACCGACCGGCGAGAGTGCCGGCGCCAAGATCTGGGTTGCCGGGTACGTCGTTCGTGACCCCTCGCGCGTCACCTCGAGCTGGCGTGCAACCGGTTCGCTGCAGGCCAAGCTCGAAGAGCAGGGCATCGTCGGAATCGCCGGGATCGACACTCGTGCCCTGGTTCGCCACCTGCGTACTCGCGGTTCGATGAAGGCAGGCGTCTTCTCCGGTGAAGCCATCGCCGCCGATGACGAACTGGTCCGACGGGTTCAGGATCAGCCGACCATGCTCGGCGCCGATCTTGCCGGTGAAGTCAGCACCACCAGCGGCTACGTCGTCGAGCCGAAGGGCGGGGAGGCGCTGTACACGGTTGCCGCGATCGACCTCGGTATCAAGACCAACACCCCGCGCATGTTCGCCGAGCGCGGTATCCGCGTCCACGTGTTGCCGTCCAATGCGAGTCTCGAACAGATCCTCGACCTGAAGGCCGACGGAGTGTTCCTCTCCAACGGTCCCGGTGACCCGGCCACCGCCGACGGCGCAGTGCACCTGACGAAAGAGGTCATCGGACAGGGCTTGCCGCTGTTCGGTATCTGCTTCGGTAACCAGATCCTGGGCCGCGCCCTCGGCCTGAGCACGTACAAGATGAAGTTCGGCCACCGCGGCATCAACATCCCGGTGATCGAGCATCAGACGGGTCGCATCGCGATCACCGCGCAGAACCACGGCTTCGCACTCGAAGGTGAAGCCGGCCAGGAATTCGACACCCCGTTCGGTCGCGCCGTGGTAAGCCACACCTGCGCCAATGACGGAGCCGTCGAAGGTGTTCGCCTGCTCGACGATTCGGCCTTCTCGGTGCAGTACCACCCGGAGGCGGCAGCCGGCCCGCACGACGCTGCGTACCTCTTCGACCGCTTCACCAGCCTGCTCTCCGCACGGAAAGAAACCGGAGTCAAGAACTAATGCCACGCCGTACAGATCTCAAGCACATCCTGGTAATCGGCTCCGGTCCGATCGTCATCGGTCAGGCCTGTGAGTTCGACTACTCGGGCACCCAGGCTTGCCGCGTCCTCCAGGAGGAGGGACTGCGCGTCAGCCTGGTCAACTCCAACCCGGCCACCATCATGACGGACCCCGAGTTCGCCGACGCCACGTACGTCGAGCCGATCACGGCCGAGTTCCTCGAGAAGGTCATCGCCAAGGAAGCGTTGCAGGGCAACAAGATCGACGCCGTCCTCGCGACGCTCGGCGGTCAGACCGCTCTCAACGCCGCTGTGGCGCTGCACGAGCAGGGCATCCTCGAGAAGTACGACGTCGAGCTGATCGGCGCCGACTTCGACGCCATCCAGCGCGGCGAGGATCGCCAGAAGTTCAAGGACATCGTCGCCAAGGTCGGTGGCGAATCCGCGAAGTCCGCAGTTTGCTACACGATGGACGAAGTACACGCCACGGTCGCCGAACTCGGTTACCCGGTTGTCGTGCGTCCGTCCTTCACCATGGGCGGCCTCGGTTCCGGCATGGCGTACGACGTCGACGATCTCAACCGCATCGCCGGTGGCGGTCTGGCCGCGTCGCCGACGGCGAACGTCCTGATCGAGGAATCCATCCTCGGCTGGAAGGAATACGAACTCGAGCTGATGCGCGACAGTCGCGACAACGTCGTGATCGTCTGCTCCATCGAGAACGTCGACCCGGTCGGTGTCCACACCGGAGACTCGGTCACCGTTGCTCCGGCGATGACGCTGACCGACCGCGAGTACCAGGCGATGCGCGACCTTTCCATCGACATTCTGCGTGAGGTGGGCGTCGACACCGGCGGCTGCAACATCCAGTTCGCGATGGACCCGGCCGACGGCCGCCTGGTTGTCATCGAGATGAACCCGCGCGTTTCCCGCTCGTCGGCGCTGGCGTCGAAGGCGACCGGTTACCCGATCGCCAAGATGGCCGCCAAGCTTGCCATCGGCTACACGCTCGACGAGATCGTCAACGACATCACCAAGGAAACCCCGGCTTGCTTCGAGCCGACACTCGACTACGTCGTCGTCAAGGCTCCGCGGTTCGCTTTCGAGAAGTTCCCCGGTGCCGACGGAACCCTGACCACCACGATGAAGTCGGTAGGCGAGGCCATGAGCATCGGCCGCAACTTCACCGAGGCTTTCGGCAAGGTCATGCGTTCACTCGAGACCAAGCGTGCGGGTTACTGGACCGGCGCCGACATCGAGACGGAGAGCCTGGACGCCCTGCTCGCCGATCTGAGCGTTCCGCAGGACGGCCGCATGTACGGCATCGAGAAGGCATTCGCCCTCGGCGCAACTGTCGAGCAGCTCTTCGACGCCACCAAGATCGATCCGTGGTTCCTCGACCAGTTCCAGCAGATTCACGAGCTCGGTGAAAAGCTTCGCGCTGCAGAGTCTTTCGACGAGGCTGCCCTGCGTCAGGCCAAGTACCACGGCATCTCGGACCGCCAGATCGCGGCTCTGCGCCCCGAACTCGGTGGTGACACGCACGCAGGTGAGGACGCCGTTCGCGCTCTGCGTGATCAGCTTGGCGTGCGCCCCGTCTACAAGACCGTCGACACCTGCGCCGCAGAGTTCGAGGCCAAGACGCCGTACCACTACTCGACCTACGAGCTTGATCCCGAGGCCGAGTCCGAAGTGGCTCCGCAGACCGAGCGACCCAAGGTTCTGATCCTCGGATCCGGCCCCAACCGCATCGGCCAGGGCATCGAGTTCGACTACTCGTGTGTCCACGCTGCCCAGACGCTGTCCGAGGCCGGGTACGAGACCGTCATGGTCAACTGCAACCCCGAGACCGTCTCCACGGACTACGACACCGCTGATCGCCTGTACTTCGAGCCGCTGACATTCGAGGACGTCTTCGAGGTCTACCGCGCGGAGGCGCAGTCGGGCACCGTTGCCGGCGTCATCGTCCAGCTCGGCGGCCAGACCCCGCTCGGATTGGCGAAGCGCCTCGAAGCTGCCGGCGTTCCCATCGTGGGAACCAGCCCCGCAGCCATCGACCTGGCGGAGGACCGCGGCGAATTCGGTCGCGTGCTCACCGAAGCCGGTCTGCCTGCACCGAAGTTCGGTACCGCCACCACGTTCGACGGCGCCCGCGAGATCGCAGCAGGCATCGGCTACCCGGTGCTGGTGCGTCCGTCGTACGTGCTCGGTGGACGCGGCATGGAGATCGTCTACGACGAGGCTTCACTCGCCGACTACATCTCGCGTGCCACGGAGATCTCCGACGATCGTCCGGTCCTGGTCGACCGCTTCCTCGAAGACGCGGTCGAGATCGACGTCGACGCTCTGTGCGACGGCACCGAGGTGTACCTCGGCGGCGTCATGGAGCACATCGAGGAAGCCGGCATTCACTCCGGTGACTCGGCGTGTGCGCTCCCGCCCATCACTCTGGGCCGTGCGGATCTCGAGAACGTCCGCCGCTCCACCGAGGCTCTCGCAAAGGGCATCGGCGTCAAGGGCCTGCTCAACGTCCAGTACGCCCTCAAGGACGACATCCTCTACGTGCTGGAAGCAAATCCCCGCGCCAGCCGTACGGTTCCGTTCGTCTCCAAGGCGACGGCCGTCCAGCTGGCCAAGGCATGCGCCCGCGTCATGCTCGGCGAATCCATCGCCGACCTGCGCGCAAGCGGCATCCTGCCGGCGACCGGCGACGGTGGAAACACCCCGGCCGGTGCACCGATCGCGGTCAAGGAAGCTGTGTTGCCGTTCAACCGCTTCCGTCGCGCCGACGGTACCGGCGTGGATACCTTGCTCAGCCCGGAAATGAAGTCCACCGGTGAAGTCATGGGAATCGACTTCGACTTCGGTACGGCTTTTGCCAAGTCGCAGACTGCCGCCTACGGGTCGTTGCCCACCACCGGCGCGGTGTTCGTCTCGGTCGCCAACAAGGACAAGCGTTCGCTGATCTTCCCGGTCAAGCGCCTGGCAGATCTCGGATTCACCATCCTTGCCACCGAAGGAACCGCAGATGTGTTGCGGCGCAACGGTATCGAGTGCAAGCAGGTGTACAAGCAGTCGGGTGAGGATGTTCCGGCCGGTGCCGAGACCATCGTCGACCAGATCCGCAGCGGCGAGGTCGCCATGGTCATCAACACCCCGTACGGCAACAACGGTCCGCGTGTCGACGGCTACGAGATCCGAAGCGCAGCAGTCGCGTCGAACATCCCGTGCATCACGACGGTCCAGGGCGCCTCGGCCGCCGTGCAGGGCATCGAAGCGGCCATCCGCGGCGACATCGGAGTTCACTCCCTGCAGGAACTGCACGCAGGTCTTCGTCAGCCGGCACAGCAGTCGTGAGTCACAGTTGGGGGCATCGTCTCCGGTCCGCGATCGCGGACCGGGGGCGGCTGTGCGTCGGTATCGACCCGCATCCCGCGCTTCTCGACGCGTGGGGACTGCCACGTACCGCCGAAGGTCTGGAGACTTTCGCCGAGATCTGCGTCGAGGCCTTCACCGGTGAGGTTGGACTCGTCAAACCTCAGGTTGCGTTCTTCGAGGCGTACGGAAGCGCCGGCTTCGCCGTGTTGGAGCGGACCATCTCGGTTCTTCGCGATGCTGGAACGCTTGTCGTCGCGGACGCCAAGCGCGGTGACATCGGTTCGACGATGGACGCGTACGCGCAAGCCTGGTTGGGTGATTCGCCGTTGGCCTCCGACTCGGTCACCGTTTCGCCGTACCTGGGATTCGGGGCGTTGGCTCCGACACTCGAACTGGCAAGGCAGAACGCACGCGGGATCTTCGTGCTGGCACGAACCTCCAATCCGGAAGGCGGCGTACTTCAACAGTCGTCGGCTGACGGTGTGAGCGTGGCTCAGTCGATCGTCAACGCTGCGGTCGATGCGAACTCCGACGGCCGTGACACCGTCGGACTGGTGGTCGGTGCAACTCGGGACCACGGTCTGGACCTGTCGCAGTTCAACGGCCCGATTCTCGCTCCGGGGCTCGGCGCGCAGGGTGCGACGGCAGCGGATCTCGCAGACATCTTCGCGGGATCGACCGAACTCCTGCTGCCGAACACTTCCCGTGGGGTGCTCAAGCATGGTCCTTCGGTATCGGCACTTCGGGAGGCAGCAATGCGTGACCGAGACGAGATCGAAGCCGCATTGGCGCACTGATCCGTGAGTGACCTCGAGGCTCGTTCGAGCGGTGGAACCCGGTGGTACCGTCCGTCGGTGAATCGTTGGTGGCAGATCGGACTTCTCGTCGCGGCGTGCGCGCTGCTCGCCACCGGGTTCCAATCCGTCACCGGCGTACACGGCGACGATCTCGCCGTGTACCGGACGGCGGGTCAAGCCGTCCTCGACGGCTCGAACCTGTACGACGAGTCGTTCAACGCGAGACTGCCGTTCACTTATCCGCCCTTCGCTGCGCTCGTCGCCGTTCCGGTCGCCTTGGGTTCCTGGGGTGCGGTCCAGTGGGGATGGAGTTTCGTCAGCCTCCTGATGCTGGCCGCGATCATCGTGCTCAGCTATCGCGAAGTCCCGTTCACACGTAGGCGGCCCGTCGTCGTCTACGTAGGTTTCCTGGTCCTGTGGACGGCGGCATCGCCGATCTCCGATCACCTCGGGTACGGGCAGGTCGGGTTGTTCCTGACACTCCTGTGCCTGATCGACGTGCTGGCTCGACCACGGTGGATTCCCGAGGGTGTGCTGGTGGGGATCGCCGGGGCCGTCAAACTGGTGCCTCTCGTCTACATCGGTTACTACGTGATCACCGGGCGTTGGAAAGCAGTTGCGGGCGGCCTCGCCGGCTTCCTCGGCGCCTCGGCACTCGGCTTTGCCGTTCTCCCGCGCCAGACGATCGACTACTTCGGTGACATCGCCTCACTCTCGGGGCGCGTCGCGGTCGGTGACCCGTCCGTGTTCGGTAACCAGTCCGTGCGTGGAATGGCATTACGGCTACTCCCCGAGGGCCTGGTGGGTCCGGCATGGCTCGTCGCCTGTGCAGTGTTGGGTGTCCTCGGAATTGTCGCGACGCGGCGCGCTCAGCGCCTGCGAGGTGATCTTGCCGGTTTCACGGTGGTGGCTCTGCTGGCGGCAATCGTGACTCCCATTGCCTGGACCCACCACTTCGTGTGGTTGGTGCCGGCGGTGGGTGTGCTCCTCGTTCCGATCAAGTCGGGCGTGGGGGAGGACACCCGATCGGTACCCGCGTGGTCCTGGATCGCGATCGGCCTCACCGCTGCGGTCGTGCTGTTTCGGCTTCCTCGGGTCGGCGCGGACATGGATATCCCGGTCGTCGGCTTCGTCCTGGAGAATTCATTGCTCTGGGCGAGCCTCGCGGTAGTACTCGCTCTGGCCGCCCCCGGCGTGAGCCGCACCGAACCGGACACGGTCGATGCCGACGATCCGAAATCGTCGTTGCCGACCTGAAAACAGGCCGCGACACGCGCATGGGCGTCGAAAATGCTCGAAATTTTTGGATGTGTCGGCGACCACGTTCATTCCCGCAGGTAACGATTTCGCACACACGCATGGGGACGTCGCACCCGATGTATCGAAATGCTTTGTGTTACAGTCTATTTCGGTACTGTACGCACGTTCGTGTTGCGTCGAATCCGTCTCGATCCAGCCGAAAACGGCGACGATGTGTGACATCGATTCGACGCGCATAACCCACCGCGATCTGCATCGGACCGCGGGGGGTGGGTTAGCAATTCGCGCCAGGCGTGAGTACGGTCGCTATCGCTGCTGGTTATCAGCGGAATAGACAAAATTTGCACACGACGAGACGGAGGAACCGTGGCCCTTCCCCAGTTGACTGATGAGCAGCGCGCTGCTGCTTTGGAGAAGGCAGCTGCTGCCCGCAAGGCCAGGGCTGAGCTCAAGGAGCGCCTGAAGCGTGGCGGCACCGACCTCAAGCAGGTCCTCAAGGACGCCGAAGACAACGAAATCTTGGGCAAGATGAAGGTTTCGGCACTGCTCGAGGCGCTGCCCAAGGTGGGCAAGGTCAAGGCTCAGGAGATCATGACCGAGCTGGAGATTGCACCGACCCGTCGCCTTCGTGGCCTCGGTGATCGGCAGCGCAAGGCTCTGCTCACCAAGTTTGACTTCGAGGCCTGAGCCGACAAGTGATGATTGCTGACGCGGCAGTGTCTGATGATTGCTGACGCAACAGTGTCAGAGAGCAAGACCGCAGTGCGGAGGGGTCGGCTGGTTGTACTGGCCGGCCCTTCGGCTGTCGGTAAGTCCAGCGTCGTTCGCGAGCTGAGAACTCGGTTGCCTGAACTCGTTTTCAGCGTTTCGGCGACCACTCGCGATCCCCGTCCCGGTGAAGTGGACGGCAAGGACTACCGATTCACCTCCCGTGAAGAATTTCAACGGATGATCGACTCCGGTGAACTTCTCGAATGGGCGGAAATCCACGGCGGTCTACAGCGCTCCGGCACCCCCGCAGCTCCGATCGAAGAAGCGCTCGAAGCTGGAAAGCCCGTACTCGTCGAGGTCGATCTCGCCGGAGCACGAGCTGTCCGCAAGGCGATGCCCGAAGCTCTGTTGGTGTTCATGGCTCCACCGAGCTGGGACGTTCTGGTGCAACGGCTGACCGGAAGGGGAACCGAAACGGAAGACGTCGTGGCACGCCGACTCGAGACGGCCCGAGTGGAATTGGCCGCACAAGACGAGTTCGACACGGTCATCGTGAACGAGGATGTAAGCCGTGCTTGCGATGAGTTGGTATCCTTGTTGGTTGGGAACTGATTCCGCACCCTTCGGGAACCGATTTCCGCCCCGTTTCTCAGATATCCGGATCGATAAAACTAGTTCTTCAATGAAGATCTAATTCAGGAGACACAAGAGTGAGCAGCACTTCAGCCGCGTCCGCAGCAGGTCAGGGCGCTCTGCCTGCCTACGACACCCCGCTCGGCATCACCAACCCGCCGATCGACGAGTTGCTCGAACGCACCTCTTCCAAGTACGCCCTGGTCATTTACTCGGCCAAGCGTGCGCGCCAGATCAACGACTACTACAACCAGCTCGGTGACGGCATCCTCGAGTACGTCGGACCTCTGGTCGAGCCCGGTCTGCAGGAAAAGCCGCTGTCCATCGCGTTGCGTGAAATCCACGCTGATCTCCTCGAGCACACCGAAGGCGAGTGAGCACCACGTCTGCCGCACCCGAACCTCGTTCGGGTGTCGGGGGAGTGTCCGACGCGCCCACATCGATACGTAAGCGCATTGTCGTCGGTGTCGGTGGGGGTATCGCCGCGTACAAAGCGTGCTCGATCATCCGCAGCTTCACCGAGAGCGGTCATCACGTCCGCGTGATTCCGACCGAATCCGCTCTGGAGTTCGTCGGCCGCGCCACGTTCGAAGCACTCTCCGGCAACCCGGTTCACACCGGCGTCTTCAACGACGTCCCGGAGGTTCCGCATGTCCGCCTCGGACAGGAAGCCGATCTCGTTGTCATCGCGCCGGCAACCGCTGATCTGATGGCGCGAGCTGTCATGGGCCGCGCAGACGACCTGTTGACAGCCACCTTGTTGACCGCACGCTGTCCGGTCGTCTTCGCCCCCGCAATGCACACCGAGATGTGGGAGCACCCCGCAACGGTGTCCAACGTGGCGACACTGCGCTCGCGCGGCGTCCACGTGATCGAACCTGCCTCCGGGCGTTTGACCGGAAAAGACACCGGGGCCGGTCGACTTCCCGAACCCGACGAGATCGTCGGGTTGGCATCGTTGCTCCTCGAGCGCTCGGACGCGTTGCCGCGCGACCTGGAAGGTCGCCGCATTCTGGTCACCGCCGGCGGTACTCGCGAGCCGCTCGATCCGGTGCGCTTTCTCGGTAATCGCAGCTCCGGCAAACAGGGCTACGCGCTCGCCCGTCTGGCCGCCCAACGCGGCGCTCACGTCACGCTGATCGCCGGTTACACGGCCGATCTTGCCGACCCCGCCGCTGTCGACGTCGTGCACATCAAGACGGCCGAAGATCTCCGGTTGGCAGTGGAGAAGCACGCACCGGGACACGACGGAGTCGTCATGGCTGCAGCTGTCGCGGACTTCCGCCCCACCACCGTCGAAGGCAGCAAGATCAAGAAGGGCGCAAACGAACCCGACTCGATCAGCCTCACCAGAAACGCCGACATCCTCGCCGGTCTCGTCGAAGCGCGTCGTGACGGCGATCTGGACGCTCGAACGGTGATCGTCGGATTCGCCGCAGAGACCGGTGACGCCCATGGTGACGTTCTCAGTTACGCCCGCTCCAAGCTTGCCCGCAAAGGTTGCGACCTCCTCGTGGTCAATGCGGTCGGCGAGGGCAAGGCGTTCGAGGTCGATCACAACGACGGTTGGCTGCTCGGTTCCGACGGCTCGGAGTCCGCGCTCGAGCACGGATCCAAGGCTTTGATGGCCAGTCGAGTACTCGACGCCCTGGTCAAGCTCTTCCCCGAGTAGCGACACGCGCCCGGTGGTGAGAGTTACCCCACGATAATCGGGTGAGCACAAGGGTGTTGCGCAGGCGGTCCAACCGTTATCGTCGGCTCAGCCCCCAGCTAACAAAGCATGACAAAACGGTCACCGAACGGTGATTCGGATACTTCAATAAGCTGTAGTCAAGAACTCAGTCGTCGAGAGGGAGATCTGTGAGCAAGTCCGGCAGTCGGCTATTCACCAGCGAGTCCGTCACCGAGGGGCATCCGGACAAGATCTGTGACGCGATCAGCGACTCGATCCTCGACGCGCTTCTCACCCAGGACCCGCGCGCCCGCGTGGCCGTCGAAACTCTGGTCACCACCGGCCAGGTTCACGTAGCCGGCGAGGTCACGACCACTGCGTACGCAGACATTCCGAAGATCGTGCGCGACACGGTCCTCGAGATCGGCTACGACAGCTCGGCAAAGGGCTTCGACGGTAACTCCTGTGGCGTCAACGTCGCGATCGGCGCTCAGTCGCCCGAGATCGCGCAGGGTGTCGATCACTCGCACGAGGCTCGCGTCGACGGAATCAGCGACGACGAGATCGACCGTCAGGGTGCGGGCGACCAGGGCCTGATGTTCGGCTACGCCACCACCGACACGCCGGAACTGATGCCGCTGCCCATCGCGTTGGCTCATCGTCTCTCTCGCCGGTTGACCGAGGTCCGTAAGTCCGGCGTGCTGCCGTACCTGCGCCCGGACGGCAAGACCCAGGTCACCATCGAGTACGACGGTGACAAGGCTGTCCGTCTCGACACCGTGGTCATCTCCACCCAGCATGCCGCTGACATCGACCTCGACAACCTGTTGACGCCCGATCTTCGCGAGAAGGTGCTTCACTCGGTGCTGACCGACGTGAACCTCACCGATCTCGACACCTCCGATGTTCGTCTGCTGGTGAACCCGACGGGCAAGTTCGTCCTCGGTGGCCCGATGGGTGACGCCGGTTTGACCGGCCGCAAGATCATCGTCGACACCTACGGCGGAATGGCTCGCCACGGCGGCGGCGCGTTCTCCGGCAAGGACCCGTCAAAGGTCGACCGAAGCGCTGCCTACGCCATGCGTTGGGTGGCCAAGAACGCTGTTGCCGCAGGTCTGGCCGACCGCATCGAGGTTCAGGTCGCATACGCGATCGGCAAGGCAGCTCCGGTCGGACTCTTCGTCGAGACCTTCGGCACCGAGAAGACCGATCCGGCACGGATCCAGAAGGCGATCACCGAGATCTTCGACCTGCGTCCGGGAGCGATCATCCGCGACCTCGACCTGCTGCGTCCGATCTACGCGCAGACGGCGGCATACGGTCACTTCGGTCGCACCGACATCGACCTCCCGTGGGAGAGCACCGATCGTGCCGACAAGCTGCGTAGCGCAGCTGGTCTCTGATCACTGACGTACAGACGGGGCGCGGGTGGGCGCGGAAAGAGTAGCGGCAGAAGTCGATCCGGTCGCCCGGGTGCTGCCGATGCTCCCGCTCGCTCACCTCGACCGTGAATTCGACTACCTCGTTCCTCGTGAACTCGAAGCGGATGCGCAGCCCGGAGTCCGGGTGCGCATCCGCTTCGCTGGTCGTCTGGTGGACGGTTTCATCGTCTCGCGCGAGGCGACCAGTGACCATCAGGGGAAGTTCGGCTGGCTCGAACGCGTCATCTCGTCCGAGCGGGTCCTGACGGCAGAAATCGCGCAAGTCGTCGATCGTGTGGCGGAGCGTTATGCCGGAACCCGCGCCGATGTTCTCCGTTTGGCGGTACCGCCGCGCCACGCGAAGGTCGAGGCGGAACCGTGGGAGCCCGCCGAGCCGCCGTCCGCTCCTGAACCGATCGAAAATGGTTGGCATCTCTACAGATTCGGTGACGCCTTTCTGTCCGCGATTCGCGAGTCGAAAAGCCCGCGTGCGGTCTGGCAGGCGTTGCCTGGTGAAAACTGGCCACTGCGCCTGGCCGAATTGGCCGGGGCTGTAGCGGCAAGTGGTAAATCCGCGATTCTGGTTGTGCCCGATCAACGCGACCTGGACCGCGTCGTCGCCGCATGTACCGAACTCTCCGGAGCGGATGCAGTGGTGGGTCTGTCCGCAGGCCTGGGGCCGGCCATGCGATACCGAAGGTGGCTCGCTGCACTGCGCGGGACCGCCAGGATCGTCGTCGGCACGCGCAGTGCAGTTTTTGCGCCGACGCCCGAGACCGGTCTTGTCGTCGTCTGGGACGACGGCGACGACAACTTGTCCGAGCCGCGGTCGCCGTATCCACATGCCCGCGAAGTTGCCGTCCTGCGTGGCTACGTCGCCGGGTGCGCCGTCGTGATCGGTGGGTTCTCCCGTACGGCAGAATCGCAGGTACTCGTCGACTCGGGATGGGCGCACGATCTGGTCGCTACGCGGGACGTCGTTCGTGCTCACGCACCCAAGATCACCGCGCTTGCCGACAGCGATCAAGCCTTGGCCCGCGATCCGGGAGCCAGAGCGGCTCGTTTGCCCGCTATTGCATTCGCGGCCGCCCGGCGCGCTCTGGGTGAGGGCAACGGAGTCCTGGTGCAGGTGCCTCGGCGGGGGTACGTACCGACCCTGGCCTGTGGAAAGTGCCGTGCCCCGGCACGGTGCCGTCGGTGCAACGGCCCACTGGCTCTTCCCGCTGCGGCAGGTCCCGACGGCGCCGGGACACCGGCGTGCCGCTGGTGCGGGGTTGCCGATGCCGCCTACCGATGTCACGCGTGCGGGGCGAAAGCGTTGCGCGCGGTGGTAGTCGGTGCCGGCCGGACCGCCGAAGAACTCGGGCGGGCGTTTCCCGGTGTGAAAGTTGTTCTGTCAGGGGGCGGTGATGTGGTCAAGGAACTGCCACACGGGCCCGCGTTGGTGGTCTCGACAGTGGGTGCGGAGCCGGTGATGACCGGCGGCTACGGCGCCGCGCTCTTGCTCGACGGTTGGGCACTGCTCGGCCGGCCAGATCTTCGCGCCGCCGAGGAAACACTCAGACGCTGGATGTCGGCTGCTGCCATGGTGATTCCGCTGTCCGAAGGCGGTGAAGTTGTGGTTGTCGCAGACTCGGGTATCCCGACGGTGCAGGCGTTGGTCCGATGGGATCCAGTGGGGCACGCACAGTCTCAATTCGAGGAACGGGACGAGGTCGGCTTTCCTCCGGCCGTTCACATGGCTGCGATCGACGGTGGATCCGCAGCAATTGCGGAGTTGGTGGACTCAGCTGATCTGCCGGCAAGTGCTGTACTACTCGGACCAGTGGAATTGCCTGCGGGGGAGAGGCTTCCGTATTCCGGTGAGGACGAGAGCGGTGTCGCGCCGGAGCGAATGCTGGTCCGCGTTCCACGCAAGGACGGTCGAGGCCTTGCGGACGCTCTGGCACATGCGAGGGCCGCGCGCAGTGCGCGGAAGTCATCGGGTCCGGTCCGCATTCAGATCGACCCACGCCGCATCGGCTGATTTTCGAGTTCTCCAAGGCCTGGTTGTGTGCAGCAAAAATGTTGCGCAACCCGATATGGCGATATATCGTCGAACTATCAGCGATAGTGATGGAGGTTCGACGATGGATGCAAGTTTCCCGAACGAGGGGATGTTCGGCCGACGCGGTTTCTTCGGCGGTTTCGGCCGTGAGCAACGGCCACCATTTGTGATGTGGGTGCCGACGGACGACGGCGCGCCGGGCGATGGTCCCGGCGATCGAGACGGTGGACGACGCGGTCGACCGCACGAGCGGCCGGGCTTCGGTGACATGCCACGCAGAGGCCATCGGCGGGGGCGTTTCGGTCCAGACGGCGGACCCGGCCCCGGCTTCGGTCCGGGCGCTCAGTTCGGTCGCGGGCGAGGACGTGGCGGACGAGGTCGTCGTGGAGATGTGCGCGCTGCGATTCTGTTGTTGATCGCGGAAGAGCCGATGCACGGCTACGAATTGATTCAACAGATCGTCGAGCGCAGCGGCGGCGTCTGGAAGCCAAGTCCGGGTTCCATTTATCCCGCGCTGTCCCAACTCGAGGACGAGGGACTGGTCATCATCGAAAAGGTTGCCGGCCGCAAGACCGCCAAGCTGACCGAGGAAGGCCTCGCGTACGTCGAGGAGCATCGCGCCGATCTCGGGGCACCGTGGGATGACGTTCGTCTCAGCGTAGGGGAGCCGGAGCAGGACCTTCGTGAACTGATCGGCCAGCTGATGGGCGCGGCCGGTCAAGTGGCCGCTGTAGGCACACCCGCGCACGTCAAGGCCGCAGCCGACGTGCTTGTCGAGGCGCGCAAGTCGCTCTATCGAGTGCTTGCCGGTGATGACGCCGATGAAGGCGGCAATTGAGACGTCGGATACCTACTGTTCGGTAGGGTATGCGCCCCGAAGTTTCTGGTGTTACGGTCAGCTCCCTCGTAGGATCAGAGCAGGAGCAGGAACAATGGCTGGCGTCAAACGGTCTGTGGGACTGACATTTTCGGTAGCAGTGGCGCTGCTGATCGGAGCACCGCCGGCGATATCGGCTGCCGCACCGACACTCCCGTCTGCGAGTGCCGACGCGATGGACGTTCCTCTCGACATAGGTCCGGGTCAGGCGACGCGTTCCGTTGCCACGGCATATGCGCATGCTCATCCAGGATCCGCGCCCGCCGGGTCGAACGATTTCGCCTGTGAGCCTTCCGCCACGCATCCCCGACCGGTTGTACTCGCCCACGGAACCGACACCGAGGCGTACGCGGATTGGGCGGCCCTGTCGCCGGCACTGGCAGCTGACGGCTATTGCGTCTTCGCCCTCAATTACGGCGGTGCGATCGAAGAAGAAGACGGGGACGTCGCACACGAGACTTACGGCGTCGGCGACATAGTGGGTAGTGCCACCGCGTTCGGTTCTTTCGTCGATCAGGTGCTGACCGCGACCGGAGCGGACAAGGTCGACGTGATCGGCTACTCCCAAGGCGCGACGGTGACGCGGTACTACGTCAACAAAATGGGCGGCGGCGCCTACGTCGATCATTGGGTCGGCTTGGCTTCGCCGACCTATGGCGGGGTGATGTTCGGGTTGGTTCCCATCGTCCGTGCGATCCCCGGCGGAGAAGACTTTGTCGAAGATGTCTTTTCGCGAGCTGTCCGCGAGCAGATGCAGGGGTCGGATACGTTGAACGCCCTCAACGACGGCGGCGACACCGTACCCGGAGTGCGCTACACGACTATCGGGTCCACTGTCGACGAGATGATCCAGCCGTCCTCGAACATCGCGCTCCGTGACGCCGGTGCAGAAAACATCGTCCTCCAGGATCTGTGCCCGTCGAACCTGACCGGCCACTTCCGCATGCCGTACGACCCCTACGTGATCGACGTCATCCGGACGGTCCTCGACCCCGATGCCGAGCGGCACGCTTCGTGCAGCGCGGTGCCGCTCGGCACGGATATTCCGCAAGTGGTCATCGACGCAAATTCGTGAGCTGCAAATTCGTGAGCTGCTAACTCGTGAGCACCGAGACCACGTGGGTCGGGATGTTTACTCGGCGAGCTTGGCAGTGGCCTGCGCCCACAGGAAGAACTTGTTCGTTCCGAGGTCGCGGACGGTCTTGATGTTGAACGCTGCCTTCAAATGTTCTGCGTCCGAATCGCTTACGCCGTTGAGTGCCGCGACCGGGGCGTCCGCCAATTCTTCGACGGACTTTCCTGCGTAGGCCTTGTCGAACTTACTGTCGATGCCTGCCATCTAAGTTCCTCCGTGTGATCGGTGTATCCCGTATCAGCCTCCGCCGAGTGGCGACGACAGAGACAGTCAACCCGAGGACCGGTGAATCTGCAGGGTTCTGATCAAAGAAATTGCTGAGAAAGTGGTTCGGTGTGGCGCGAGGTAGGTCGTAGCTCCCGCAGTCCTTAGACTGACAGTTCCACCCACCGACACATCCGGGAGCATTTTCGTGAGTTGCAGTCCACCGCGTTCGACAGGCCGATCGGCTGATCAGAGTCCGAAGAGCCCAACGAAACGGGAGAGCTGACATGCGCGTCGTGTTCGCCGGAACGCCCGAACCCGCGGTTCCTTCGCTGCGGCGTCTCATCGAGTCCGCCAACCACGAAGTGGTAGCCGTCGTCACGCGTCCGGACGCTGTGGCGGGCCGCGGTCGCAAAGTCACCCGCTCGCCGATCGGTCTGCTTGCCGACGAGCACGGCATCCCGGTCCTGACCCCGGTCAAGGCGTCCGATCCCGACTTCGCAGCCGAACTCGCCCGCCTCGAACCGGACTGCGCACCCGTCGTCGCCTACGGAAACCTGTTGCCGCAGAACGTCCTCGACATTCCGAAATACGGTTGGGTCAATCTGCATTTCTCGCTGCTTCCGGCGTGGCGCGGCGCCGCGCCGGTGCAGGCCGCGATCAGTGCCGGTGACGAAGTGACGGGCGCCAGTGCGTTCCGTTTGGAAGCCGGCATGGATACCGGCCCCGTGTACGGAGTGATGACCGAGCGGATTCGCGACACCGATACGGCAGGCGACCTGCTCGGGCGTCTGGCGGAAAACGGCGCTGCCCTGCTCGAATCGGTACTCGACGGCCTGGAGGCCGGAGAGATCAACGCGGTTCCGCAGTCTGCCGACGGCGTCTCGTACGCCCCCAAGGTGACTGTGGACGCGGCCCGCGTGCGGTGGGAATTGCCCGCTCGCACGGTGGACCGGCACATCCGAGCAGTCACACCCGCGCCTGGGGCATGGACGATGATCGGTGATCTTCGAGTCAAGGTCGGCCCGGTCACCGTTACGGACGAGACCCTGGCAGTCGGTGAGATCTCGGTACGCAAGGATGGTCTGTACATCGGTACCGCGACCACCGCGGTACGACTCGGGCAGATTCAGCCCCCGGGCAAGAAATTGATGTCGGCAGGGGACTGGGCACGCGGTGCCCGACTCGACGCGGAGGTACGAGCACAGTGACCGAATCACGACGACCGGCACGGCGGACACAGGGTCCCGGAGCCAAGAATGCAACCGGCGGCAAGAACACCAAGCCGAAGCAGGCCAAGCGGCCGGATCCGGCAACCGCCGGGCTCGATCAGCCGCGACTGGCTGCGCGCGACGTCCTGCGCGCGGTCCGTGAACGTGACGCATACGCGAACCTGGTTCTGCCAGGGCTCCTGCGCGACCGCAAACTCGACGTACGCGATGCGGCGCTGGCAACCGAACTCGCGTACGGCGCGGCACGTGCTCAGGGCCTCCTGGATGCGGTGATCGCCCACGCAGCGGGTCGGCCGATCGAAGAGATCGACGGAACCCTGCTCGATGTTCTTCGACTCGGCTCGTACCAACTGCTGCGTACTCGTGTCGCACCGCACGCTGCTGTTGCCACCTCGGTCGACCTCGTCCGCGCCGAAAACGGCCAGGGCCGAGCAGGATTCGTCAACGCGGTCCTGCGCCGTGTCTCCGAACGCACCCAGGACGAGTGGGTCGAGCTGCTAGCCCCGAAGGACCCGGTCGGCCGACTCGCCTTCGAGCACGCGCATCCCCTGTGGATCGCGCAGGTATTTGCCGACTCGCTCGGCGCCGCAGCCGGAGAGCTCGAAGACGTTCTGATCGCCGACGACGCCCGCCCCGCCGTGCACCTCGTCGCCCGCCCCGGTGAGATCTCCGCCGAGGAGCTCGCACTGGTGACCGGCGGCGAGATCGGGCCGTACTCGCCGTACGCCGTGCATCTCGACGGCGGTGACCCCGGACAACTCGAGGCGGTCCGCCAAGGCCTGGCGGGAGTGCAGGACGAGGGCAGTCAGCTGGTTGCCCGCGCCCTCAGCATTGCTCCTCTCGAAGGTGAAGACTCCGGACGCTGGCTCGACCTCTGTGCAGGTCCAGGAGGAAAAGCGGCACTTCTCGGTGCTCTTGCCGGCATCGAAGGTGGTCGACTCGACGCCGTCGAGCCGGTCGAACACCGTGCCGAGTTGATTCGCAAGACCACTCGCGAGCTTCCCGTGGACGTACACGTGGCGGACGGCCGCGAATCCGGGCTCGAACCCGGATACGACCGCATCCTCGTCGACGCTCCCTGCACCGGGTTGGGTGCGCTGCGTCGGCGCCCGGAGGCACGTTGGCGTCGCCAGCCGTCCGATGTGGCTCCGCTCGTGAAGTTGCAGCGTGAATTGCTTGCTGCCGCAATCGAACTGGTTCGCCCCGGCGGAGTGGTGCTGTACTCCACGTGCTCGCCGCACTTGTCGGAAACGCTGGCAGTGGTCGCCGATGCGGTGCGGCGTCATGGCGTCGTGGAACTCGACACCAAGGAATTGGTGCCAGGTGTCCCGGACGTCGGCGACGGATCGTCGGTTCAGTTGTGGCCGCATCGACACGGCACGGACGCTATGTTCATGGCCGCTTTGCGCAAGCCGCTGGCCTGATCGGATGACTTCTGGGCATCGGTAGTCGTATGGTGCCTACATGGTTACGTGGGAACAGGTTGTAGTACTGGGTTCGGCTCTTCCCTCCGTGGAAGAGTCGACCTCGTACAACACCCCGGCACTCAAGGTGGCAGGTAAAACTTTTGCGCGGCTCCGCACCGAAGCGGAGGGCGCTTTGGTCGTGATGTGCGGTCTGGACGAGAAGGAGGCGCTACTCGCCAGTGGCGAGGCGGCTTTCTTCACCACAGATCACTATCACGGGCACGGATCGATCCTCGTGCACCTCGAACTGATCGACGAGGTGCAGTTGGGCGAGATGCTCGAAGATGCGTGGCGGATCAAGGCGCCCGCCAAGGTGCGAAAGCTCCGCACCGTCGTCAAGAACTGATCGGATTTCACCGGCTCCGATGTGCATGCACGGTCGGCGATGAAGCGCAGCCGATGTGCATGCACGGTCGGCGATGAAGCACAGCCGATGTGCATGCACGGTCGGCGATGAGTCACAGCTAAACTCGGCGGCGTGGCTTCCCCGATGATTGCACCGTCCATTTTGTCCGCAGATTTTGCTCGACTCGCCGATGAAGCGACTGCCGTGTCCGGCTCCGACTGGCTTCACGTCGACGTGATGGACGCGCATTTTGTTCCCAATCTCACGCTGGGTCTGCCGGTGGTCGAGAGTCTGCTGAAGGCGACGGACATTCCTCTCGACTGCCATCTCATGATCGAGAATCCGGAGCGCTGGGCGCCGCCGTACGCCGAGGCCGGTGCGTACAACGTCACGTTCCACGCCGAGGCCACCGACGACCCGCGTTCGGTTGCCCGCGATATTCGTGCAGCTGGTGCCAAGGCGGGGCTGAGCATCAAGCCTGGAACCCCGATCGACGACTACCTGGAAATCCTCAAGGACTTCGACACCCTCTTGATCATGAGCGTCGAACCCGGATTCGGTGGTCAGTCCTTCATGCCTCAGGTGCTCGACAAGGCACGCGCAGTTCGAAAGCTCGTCGACTCGGGTGAGCTGACGCTCCTCGTCGAAATCGACGGCGGCATCAACGCTTCCACGATCGAGCAGGCCGCTGAAGCAGGGATCGACTGCTTCGTCGCCGGTTCGGCGGTGTACGGGGCGAGTGATCCCGGTGAGGCGGTGCGCAAGCTACGCGCGCAGGCCGCCTCGGCGTCGCCGCACCTGACGCTGTCGGTCTGAGCCGCTCGATGGCAAAGGGTGGACAGGCGTCGACGGCTGATCTTGACGCCGCGATGCAGATTGCGCTGGCCGCAGCCGATTCTGCGCGCGGATTCACCAGCCCCAACCCGCCGGTCGGCGCTGTCATCCTCGCCGCCGACGGCACCATCGCGGGTGTCGGTATGACGCAACCGCCCGGTGGACCGCACGCGGAGGTCGTGGCTCTCGACGAGGCCGGCGATGCGGCACGTGGTGGAACGGCCGTGGTGACACTGGAACCGTGCAATCACCAGGGGCGAACCGGGCCCTGCTCGCAGGCATTGATCGACGCCGGAGTCTCGGCGGTCGTCTACGCAGTCGGTGATCCCAATCCCGAGGCTTCCGGCGGCGCAGCGACGCTCATGCGCGCTGGAATCAGCGTCACCGCCGGACTGCGAGCACCCGAGGTGGAAGCTGGTCCACTGCGAGCCTGGCTACACAAACAGCGCACCGGTCGCCCGCACATCACGTGGAAGTACGCGGCCAGTCTGGACGGGCGCAGCGCCGCCGAGGACGGAACGAGTCAGTGGATCACCGGTCCGCAGGCGAGGGCGCGCGTGCATGCTCAGCGGGCGCAGATCGATGCGATCGTGGTCGGCACCGGCACCGTGTTCGCCGACGATCCGTGGCTGACGGCGCGTCAGCCCACCGGTGAGCTAGCGGCGCACCAGCCCGTACGCGTCGTCGTCGGAAAGCGTGAAATACCTTCGACGGCAAGCGTTCTCGATGACACCGCACCGACTCTGGTGCTCAACACCGACAACATCGACAAAGTAGTCGAGGCGTTGGGGGAGTACACAGACGTACTGCTCGAGGGTGGGCCCCGTCTGGCCGGAGCATTCCTCGCCGCCGGATATGTCGACGTCATCGAGGCGTACATCGCTCCGATACTGCTCGGCGCGGGCGCTTCCGCGCTCGTCGATGCCGGAGTGCACACCATCACCGACGCCCACCGATTCCGTTTGGAGTCCGCGGTAACGATCGGCCCCGATATTTTGTTGAGTCTGGTTCCGGAGAGTTCTGCTCCGGGGAACGAGGAGTAGGGCGCGTGTTCACAGGAATTGTGGAAGAACTCGGCGAAATTGTCGCCAAGGAAGAACTGGTCGATGCTGCACGCTTCACGGTGCGCGGGCCACTGGTCACCTCCGACGCCGGTCACGGCGATTCGATCGCGGTCAACGGCGTGTGCCTGACGGTCGTCGATGTGCTTGCCGACGGTTCGTTCACCGCAGACGTCATGCAGGAAACGCTGAACCGCTCGAGCCTGGCGAAGTTGGATGTCGGCTCTCGCGTCAACCTCGAGCGCGCCGCGGCGCTGAACAGTCGACTCGGCGGCCACTTGGTTCAAGGGCACGTCGACGGAACTGGCCACGTCATTTCCCGCTCGCCTTCCGAGAACTGGGAGGTAGTGCGGATCGCACTGCCGGACTCCATTTCCCGATACGTGGTGGAGAAGGGTTCGATCACTGTCGACGGAGTCTCGCTGACGGTCTCCGCGCTGGGTGGCGACCGCGGGTTCGAGTACTTCGAGATCTCGCTGATCCCGACAACGCTCGAGTTGACGACGCTCGGAACCGCTGGGGTCGGTACGCCGGTCAACCTCGAGGTGGACGTGATCGCCAAGTACGTCGAGCGGCTTCACTCTGCCGGTCGGTAGGACCAGGCTGATCGGACCCGTCCGATTGGTCGTAGGGTTGTCAGTGCATCCGTCGGATGCACTTGTTGTATTCGATGATGTTAAAAGTCAAGACTTTGGAGTGCGAGCACGTGACCAGGTTCGACAGTATCGAGCGCGCAGTAGCAGATATCGCTGCAGGTAAAGCTGTTGTCGTCGTGGACGACGAGGATCGCGAGAACGAGGGCGACCTCATCTTCGCCGCCGAGAAAGCCACCCCGGAACTGGTGGCGTTCATGGTCAGGTACACCTCCGGCTACCTGTGCGTGCCGCTCGACGGTGACGATTGCGATCGGCTGGGCCTGCCCCCGATGTACGCCACCAACCAGGACAAGCACGGCACCGCCTACACCGTGACCGTCGACGCCCGTGAAGGAATCGGTACCGGCATCTCGGCATCGGACCGCGCTGCGACGATGCGTCTGCTCGCCAACCCCGAATCCGGTGCCAACGATTTCACTCGTCCCGGCCACGTCGTTCCGCTCCGCGCGAAGGAAGGCGGAGTGCTGCGTCGTCCGGGCCACACGGAAGCTGCAGTCGACCTCGCCCGCATGGCGGACCTGCGTCCCGCCGGCGTCATCTGCGAAATCGTCAGCCAGAAGGACGAAGGCGCGATGGCTCAGACCGACGAGTTGCGAGTCTTCGCCGACGAACACAACCTTGCTCTGATCTCGATCGCGGACCTCATCGCGTGGCGTCGCAAGCACGAGAAGCACGTACTGCGCATCGCCGAGGCCCGCATCCCCACCCGCCACGGTGAGTTCACCGCTGTCGGCTACACCAGCATCTACGACGAGGTCGAGCACGTTGCGCTGGTGCGCGGCGACATCGCAGGCCCCGACGGAGACGGTAGCGACGTACTCGTCCGCGTTCACTCCGAGTGCCTCACCGGCGACGTCTTCGGTTCGCTGCGGTGCGATTGCGGCCCACAGCTCGACGCCGCACTGGACATGGTCGCCCAGGAAGGCCGCGGCGTTGTCCTGTACATGCGCGGACACGAGGGTCGTGGCATCGGGCTCATGCACAAGCTGCAGGCCTACCAGCTCCAGGACGCCGGTTCCGACACAGTCGACGCCAATCTCGAACTCGGGCTACCGGCGGACGCCCGCGACTACGGCATCGGTGCGCAGATCCTCGTCGATCTGGGGATCTCGTCGATGCGTCTGCTGACCAACAACCCGGCCAAGCGTGTGGGTCTGGACGGCTACGGCCTGCAGATCACCGATCGCGTTCCGATGCCGCTGCGCGCGAATGCGGAGAACCTCACCTACCTGCGCACCAAGCGCGATCGGATGGGTCACGATCTGATCGGACTGGACGAGTACGAGGCGAACCAGAACACCGCACAGCCGGGAACCGCACTGTGAGCGGCGAAGGTCAGCCGCAGCTCGCGATCGCCGAGGCCAAGGATCTGAAGCTGGCGATCGTTGCCGGGCAGTGGCACGCGACGATCTCCGAGGCTCTGATCGCCGGCGCGCAGCGCGTCGCGCAGGAGGCACAGATCAAGGACGTGACACTGGTCCGTGTCGCCGGTGCGATCGAACTGCCGGTCGTTGCGCAGGCATTGGCTCGCACGCACGACGCCGTCGTCGCACTCGGTGTTGTCATCCGCGGCGGCACGCCGCACTTCGAGTACGTGTGCGACGCGGTCACCGCGGGCCTTACACGCGTCTCGCTCGACGAAAGCACTCCCGTGGGGAACGGTGTCCTGACCACCGACACCGAGCAGCAGGCTCTTGACCGTTCGGGGCTGCCGGGTAGCGTCGAGGACAAGGGCGCACAGGCCTGCGCCGCCGCACTGGACACCGCAGTGACCCTGCGCCATCTCCGAGCACCATGGACCGAGGATTCGTTTCGATGAGTACACCCGGCGACAACGAGAACTGGGAACTGATTGCGTCACCGCGTAAGTCGACGCGATACGCGATCGGAGTTGCTGTCCTCCTGGTGATCGTTCACGTCACACTTGCACTCCTGCTCCGCCAGGGGTCCACCGGCGTGTACTTCCGCGCCGCGGACCAACTTGCGATGGCAGGCATCGGCACCATTCTGGCTCTCGGTGTACTGATGTTGACGCGGCCCCGGGTCAAGGTGGGCAAGCAGGGAATCGCCGTACGAAACATCTTGGGCGAGAAGATCGTCGACTGGGATCTGTTCGAGGGACTCTCGTTCCCCGACGGCGCCGCCTGGGCACGCATCGAATTGCCCGACGACGAGTACATGGCAGTGATGGCGATCCAGTCCAACGACCGTGAGTACGCCGTCGACACGGTCGGCAAGTTCCGCGAACTGGCCGACCGCTACGCACCGGTCGCGCACAAGAGCAACTGACGTCTTCCGACCGGTTCGGTGCCCGCATCCTGCGCGTTTCCGAGTCGGTCGGTGGCGGCGACTAACCTGAAACCGTGCCGGATCCCTCGACTTACCGCCCCGCTACCGGAACCATTCCGGCTGCGCCGGGCGTCTACAAATTTCGCGATCCGCATGGTCGGGTCATTTACGTCGGAAAGGCGAAAAGCCTCCGTTCACGTTTGAACTCGTACTTCGCGGACGTCACGACACTTCATCCCCGTACTCGGCAGATGGTGACCACCGCCGGCAGCGTCGAGTGGACCGTCGTCAGTACCGAAGTCGAAGCGCTTCAGCTCGAGTACAACTGGATCAAGGAATTCGATCCGCGGTTCAACGTGCGGTACCGCGACGACAAGACGTATCCGGTTCTCGCCGTGACGCTCAACGAAGAGTTCCCGCGGCTGTTCGTCTACCGCGGTCCGCGGCGCAAGGGCGTCCGCTACTTCGGTCCCTACTCCCATGCCTGGGCGATTCGCGAAACACTCGATCTGCTGCTGCGAGTGTTTCCCGCACGAACGTGCTCGTCCGGAGTCTTCAAACGACACAACCAGATCGGCCGGCCGTGTCTGCTCGGCTACATCGACAAGTGCTCGGCGCCCTGCGTCGGGCGAGTCAGCGCCGAGGAGCATCGTCAGATCGTCGAAGATTTCTGCGACTTCCTCGCCGGCCGCACGGACAAGCTGGTCAAAGATCTCGAAAAGCGCATGCAGCAGGCTTCCGAGGACCTCGACTTCGAGACCGCGGCCCGTCTGCGTGACGATATCGGCGCTTTGCGCAAGGCGCTCGAGAAGCAGGCCGTCGTACTCGGTGACGGCACCGACGCCGATCTCGTCGCCTTTGCCACCGATGATCTCGAAGCCGCCGTTCAGGTGTTCCACGTGCGCGGCGGACGCGTGCGGGGTCAGCGTGGATGGGTCGTGGAGAAGGCAGGCGATGCCATCGACTGGGCCGCACTCGACGCCGAGTCCGACCTGCCGATCCTGGTCGAGCAGTTCCTCACCCAGTTCTACGGGGAGCAGGCGGCACTCGACCCGGGAGCGGGCTCCGAGGCCGGGATCAGCGCCGTTCCCAAGGAAGTTCTCGTGCCGGTCCTGCCCGCCAACGCGACCGAGATCCAGGCGTGGCTGAGCAAGCTTCGGGGATCGCAAGTGCAACTGCGGGTTCCGCAACGCGGCGACAAGAAAGACCTCGCCGATACGGTCCAGCGAAACGCGAAAGAGGCTCTGGCGCAGCACAAGCTCAAACGCGCCGGTGATTTCACCTCGCGTTCTGCGGCGCTTCAGGGCATCCAGGAAGCACTGGACCTGGACTCGGCTCCGCTACGAATCGAATGCATCGACATCAGTCATGTCCAGGGAACCGACGTCGTGGCGTCACTGGTCGTGTTCGAAGACGGGCTCCCGCGTAAGTCGGACTACCGCCATTACGCGATCAAGGAAGCTGCCGGCGACGGTCATTCCGACGACGTGGCGAGTATCGCCGAGATCACGCGCAGGCGGTTCCTGCGACACAACCGCGACCTGGGCATTCTCGCTGCGTCGGCGTCGACCATGGACGCGGACGGTGGGGATCTGGCTCCCGAAGCGGCGATCGACCCGGCGACGGGCCGGCCTCGGCGGTTCGCCTATCCACCCAATCTGTTCGTCGTGGACGGCGGCGCCCCCCAGGTCACGGCCGCAGCGGCGGTCCTCGACGAGCTGGGGGTCACCGACGTCGCGGTAGTCGGCTTGGCCAAGCGACTCGAAGAGGTGTGGGTACCGGGGGAAGAAGATCCGGTCATCCTTCCCCGAACGAGCGAGTCGTTGTACCTCCTGCAACGCATCCGAGACGAAGCCCACCGCTTCGCGATCACGTTCCATCGCAGCAAGCGCTCGAGGCGGATGACGGCTTCGGCTCTGGACTCGGTCAAGGGGCTCGGTGAAACTCGCCGTACTGCTCTGGTGGCTCACTTCGGTTCCGTGGCGAAGCTGAAAACGGCAACGGTCGAGGAGATCATGCAGGTCCCCGGTATCGGTGAGACCACAGCCACAGCAGTTCTGGCCGCACTCGGCACGGATTCGGCTGCAGCCGATGCGGGTGCTGAAGCTCGAGCGCTGCCAGCCGCGGTAGGGGATGATGAGCTGGACAAGGAATCCGAATCGTCTGTTACCTCTGCTGACGCGCCAAGCGCCGAATCCGGTAGCGGTGACGAGGGCTCCGAGTCGCGAGAATTGTCCATGCCGACGACGGGGCCGAGTGCACAGTGACTACCGACAGCGCCAAAGACAGTCGAACGATGGATTTCCTGCTGGTGACGGGATTGTCCGGAGCCGGTTTGAGTACCGCTGCCAAGGTGCTCGAAGACCTCGGCTGGTATGTCGCGGACAATTTGCCACCTGAGCTCATTTCCCGGATGGTCGGTCTGAGCTTGACCTCCGATCCGCCGGTCGATCGTCTCGCCGTCGTGATCGACGTGCGGAGTCGACTCTTCACCGGCGATCTCGGGTGGGTGCTCACCGAACTCGAGGCGGAGCCGATCCACACTCGGGTGCTGTACCTCGAAGCATCCGACGACGTATTGATCCGACGGTTCGAACAGGTGCGCCGCAGTCATCCGTTGCAGAACGACGGCATCGACGGCACGTTGTCCGAAGGGATCGCAGCCGAGCGTCGGCAGTTGGCCGTGGTGAAGGCGGCCGCCGATCTGGTCATCGACACGTCGGCGCTGAAGGCACATCAGTTGCGTCAGAAGATCGAAACGGCGTTCGGGAACGATGCCAACCGCACGATGAAGGTGACGGTCCAGTCGTTCGGATTCAAGTACGGCCTGCCGATGGACGCCGATCTCGTCTGTGACGTTCGATTCCTGCCCAATCCCCACTGGATCCCGGAACTTCGCCCGCACACCGGTCAGGATGCCGACGTCCGCGACTACGTGTTGTCCCGCGAGGGCGCGGAAGACTACCTAGACACCTACCGACATCTGGTCGATTTGACGATCGCCGGATATCGGCGAGAAGGAAAGCGCTACATGACAATTGCGGTCGGGTGCACCGGCGGTAAGCACCGAAGCGTGGCCATGTCCGAAGCTCTCGCGGGGCGTTTGGGTTCCGAGGACGACATCTCGGTCAGCATCGTGCACCGGGATCTGGGGCGCGAATGAGTGAACCGACACATAGCTCGCGGGAGAAGCCAGATGGGCCGGCCATCGTCGCGCTCGGCGGCGGGCACGGATTGTTCGCCACGCTCCAGGCCGTCAGACGCCTGACGGTCGACGTCACCGCAGTGGTCACGGTCGCCGACGACGGTGGTTCGTCGGGCCGACTGCGCGCCGAACTCGGCGTCATCCCGCCCGGTGACCTCCGGATGGCGCTCGCGGCTCTCGCGTCGGACGAACCCGAGATAGTCGACTGGACTCGGACCATTCAGCATCGCTTCGGCGGTGTCGGCGCACTTGCCGGGCACTCGGTGGGCAATCTCATCCTGGCCGGACTCACCGAGGTGCTCGGCGATCCGGTCGTCGCGCTCGACGAGATGGCGCGACTGCTGCGAATCCGTGGCCGCGTGCTGCCGATGTCGCCGATCGCGCTCGAGATCGAAGCCGACGTTCAAGGACTCGAAGAGGACCCACGCGTCAGCCGCTGCATTCGTGGACAGGTCGCCGTCGCGACCACGCCGGGCAAGGTTCGGCGTGTGAGACTGCTCCCGTCCAATCCGCCCGCGTGTCCCGAGGCTGTGACTGCGATCGATCGTGCCGATCTCGTGGTTCTCGGCCCGGGATCGTGGTTCTCGAGCGTGATCCCGCACGTACTGGTACCCGAACTTGTCGAATCACTGTCGTCGACGAATGCTCGAAAGGTGCTGGTGCTCAATCTCGCACCCGAGCCGGGGGAGACCGCCGGATTCTCCGCAGAGCGTCACCTGCACGTACTCTCCCAACACGTGCCCGATTTTCGGGTCGACTACGTGGTGGTCGACTCGGCGTCGGTACCGGCCGGGCGTGAACGTGAACATCTGCAGCGTGCGGCGGATCAATTTTCAGCCGAAGTCAGGTACGCGGATGTCGCGGACACCTCACCGGGCGCAGCGCATGTACACGATCCGGCAAAACTGGCCGATGTACTGGCTGAACTGTCGAGCAGTGCGGCAGTAGGGGATTCGACACAGTCTTCCCTGCAAGAACAGCAATCCGAAGAACAGAGGGAGAACGCTTCGTGGCAATGACAGCGGAGGTCAAGGACGAACTGAGCCGGTTAGTGGTGACTCAGGTCAGCTGCCGCAAGGCAGAGGTCTCCGCGTTGCTGCGCTTTGCCGGTGGGCTCCACATCGTCGGCGGCCGGGTGGTCGTCGAAGCAGAGGTGGATCTGGGCTCTACGGCGCGACGTCTGCGCCGGGAGATATTCGACCTGTTCACCTACAGTGCCGATGTTCACGTACTCAGTGCGGGCGGGCTTCGAAAATCCGCTCGCTACATCGTGCGTGTGGCGAAGGAGGGTGAGGCCCTCGCGCGCCAGACGGGACTGCTCGATCTTCGCGGGCGCCCGGTTCGCGGCTTGCCTGCGCAGGTCGTCGGCGGAAGTGTCGGCGACGCCGAAGCAGCTTGGCGCGGTGCGTTCCTCGCGCACGGTTCCCTGACCGAACCCGGCCGTTCGTCGGCGCTCGAAGTGAGCTGCCCCGGCCCGGAAGCTGCACTTGCTCTGGTCGGAGCTGCGCGGCGTCTGGGGATCTCGGCGAAGGCACGTGAGGTTCGCGGAACGGATCGTGTGGTGATCCGCGACGGTGAGGCCATCGGCGATCTCCTGACCCGAATGGGAGCCCAGGACACACGCCTGGTGTGGGAGGAGCGACGGATGCGACGCGAGGTCCGCGCCACCGCCAATCGTCTCGCCAATTTCGACGACGCAAACCTGCGACGCTCTGCTCGCGCTGCCGTTGCGGCTGCTGCGCGCGTCGAGCGTGCGTTGGAGATCCTCGGCGAGGACGTGCCCGATCACCTCGCGGCGGCGGGCGCACTGCGCGTCGAGCATCGGCAGGCGTCCCTCGAAGAACTCGGCCAGTTGGCCGACCCGCCGATGACCAAGGACGCCGTTGCCGGACGTATCCGTCGCCTGCTGTCCATGGCTGATCGCAAGGCCAAGGAAACGGGCATACCCGACACCGAATCCGCAGTGAATGTGGAGCTACTCGAAGAGGGGTGACCTGCCCTCCGTCAGGGTGGGCTGCGCACGTTCGGGCCACGCGCATTAGGGTATGAGTCACATCGACCGATGAACCCCACGTCCGCGTCGTGCACACACGGATTCGGAGTATGCGTGGGTCAAGTTGCACACCAGAATCATGGTCAAAGGAGCGAATTGTGACTGTCCGGGTTGGCGTAAACGGTTTCGGCCGTATCGGACGTAACTTCTTCAGGGCGGTGGATGCGCAGAAGGCGCTCGGAACCACCGATATCGAGATCGTGGCAGTCAACGACCTGACTGACAACGCGACGCTCGCTCACCTGCTGAAGTACGACTCCATCCTCGGCCGTTTGCCGTACGACGTGTCGCTCGACGGTGACGACACGATCGTCGTCGGCGATCAGCGCATCAAGGCCCTCGCACACCGCGGCCCGTTGAACGAGCTTCCCTGGGGCGAGCTGGGCGTCGACGTCGTCGTCGAGTCCACCGGCATCTTCACCGACGCCGCAAAGGCCAAGGGACACCTCGAAGCCGGCGCCAAGAAGGTCATCATCTCGGCTCCGGCCAAGGGTGAAGACATCACCATCGTGATGGGCGTCAACGACGACAAGTACGACGGCAGCCAGAACATCATCTCCAACGCGTCGTGCACCACCAACTGCCTCGGCCCCATCGCCAAGGTTCTCGACGACGAGTTCGGCATCGTCAAGGGTCTGATGACCACGATCCACGCGTACACCCAGGATCAGAACCTGCAGGACGCTCCGCACGCAGACCTCCGTCGCGCCCGCGCAGCTGCCCTCAACATCGTTCCCACCGGCACCGGTGCAGCCAAGGCAATCGGCCTGGTTCTCCCGCAGCTGCTCGGCAAGCTCGACGGCTACGCACTGCGCGTGCCGATCCCCACAGGCTCGGTCACCGACCTCACCGCGAACCTGAAGAAGTCGGCTACCGCCGACGAGATCAACGCCGCGATGAAGGCCGCTGCCGAAGGACCCCTCAAGGGCATCCTGAAGTACACCGACGCACCGATCGTCTCCTCGGACATCGTCACCGACCCGCACTCGTCGATCTTCGACTCGGGTCTGACGAAGGTCATCGACGACCAGGTCAAGATCGTTTCCTGGTACGACAACGAGTGGGGCTACTCCAACCGCCTCGCCGACCTCATCGGCCTCGTCGCCAAGTCTCTCTGAGCGGAGTTTCGATAACAGTGGCAGTTCAGACGCTGAAGGATCTGCTGGACGCTGGGGTCGAGGGGCGCACCGTACTGGTGCGTTCCGACCTCAACGTCCCGTTGGATGGCGGAGAAATCACGGACCCGGGCCGCATCGTCGCGTCCGCTCCCACCCTGCGGGCACTTGCCGAGGGTGGAGCGAAGGTCATCGTGACCGCGCACCTCGGGCGCCCCGACGGTCAGCCCGATCCCAAGTTCTCCCTCGCACCGGTTGCCGCGAAGTTGGCCGAAATCCTCGGTCGCAACGTGCAACTCGCCGGTGACGTCGTGGGACAGGACGCGCTGGCTCGTTCCGAAGGACTCACCGATGGTGACGTCCTGATGCTCGAGAACATCCGTTTCGACCCTCGCGAGACCAGCAAGGACGAAGCCGAGCGGGTCAAGCTCGCCAAGGCTCTCGTCGAGCTGGTCGGTGACGACGGCGCATTCGTCTCCGACGGATTCGGTGTTGTTCACCGTAAGCAGGCGTCGGTCTTCGACGTCGCGAAGCTGCTCCCGCATTACGCCGGTTACCTGGTCGGCGCCGAGGTCGAGGTGCTCGCCAAGCTCACGCAGGACGCTGCGCGTCCGTACGCGGTGGTGCTCGGTGGCTCCAAGGTCTCGGACAAGCTGGCCGTCATCGAGGCACTGGCACCGAAGGTCGACACTCTGGTGATCGGCGGCGGAATGTTCTACACGTTCCTCGCGGCTCAGGGTGTCTCCGTGGGCAATTCGCTGTGCGAAGAGTCCATGATCGAGACCTGCAAGGGTCTCCTCGACCGGTACGCCGACGTCATCCACATCCCTCAGGATGTTGTCGTCGCGGACTCCTTCTCGGCCGATGCCGAGTCGAAGATCGTTCCGTTCGACAAGATTCCCGACGGCTGGATGGGACTGGACATCGGACCGGAGTCGGTCAAGCGCTTTGCCGCGATCCTGACCGGCGCCAAGACGGTGTTCTGGAACGGCCCGATGGGCGTGTTCGAGTTCCCGAAGTTCGAGGCAGGCACCCGCGGTGTCGCCGAGGCAATCGTGGAGGCAACCGAGAAGGGCGCCTTCAGCGTCGTCGGCGGCGGCGACTCCGCAGCAGCCGTTCGTCAGCTCGGTATCCCGGACGAGGGCTTCTCGCACATTTCCACCGGTGGTGGCGCTTCCCTCGAGTACCTCGAGGGCAAAGAGCTGCCTGGCATCGCAGTACTGGAAGGCTGATCCGACATGGCACGTAAGCCGTTGATCGCCGGCAACTGGAAGATGAATCTGAACCACCTCGAGGCTATCGCCCTGGTGCAGAAGATCGCTTTCTCCTTGCCTGCGAAGTACTTCGACAAAGTGGACGTCACGGTCATCCCGCCGTTCACCGACATCCGTAGCGTCCAGACGCTGATCGAGGGCGACAAGCTCCTCCTCACGTACGGCGCGCAGGATGTCTCGGCGCAGGACTCGGGTGCGTTCACGGGCGAGATCAGCGGCTCCATGCTGGCCAAGCTCGGATGCACCTTCGTCGTGGTCGGCCACTCGGAGCGTCGCACCCTTCACGGTGAGACCAACGAGACCGTCCTCGCCAAGACCAAGGCCGCTCTCAAGAACGGCCTCACGCCGATCGTGTGCATCGGTGAAGGCCTCGAGATCCGCGAAGCGGGCGATCACGTTGCCTACAACGTCGACCAGCTCAAGGGTTCATTGGCGGGCCTGAGCGCGGAGGAGATCTCCAAGATCGTCATCGCGTACGAACCTGTTTGGGCCATCGGCACCGGCCGGGTCGCTTCTGCCGCCGATGCACAGGAAGTGTGCGCTGCGGTACGAGCAACAGTTGCCGAACTTGCCGACGCCGAGGTCGCAGCCGGCGTTCGCGTTCTGTACGGCGGCAGCGTCAGCTCCAAGAACGTCGGAGAGATCGTCGGCCAGACCGACGTCGACGGCGCTCTGGTCGGCGGCGCGTCGCTCAAGTCTGACGAGTTCGCGACACTGTCTGCGATCGCTGCAGGCGGTCCACTCCCGTGATGTGATCGGGTAGTGAGCTGGAAACTGCAGGACACTGTCACTGCATGACACTGAACTGCGGGCGTGTGACCGAGTAGGTCACACGCCCGCAGTTTTTTGATTCGCCGGATTCAGCTCACGAGTTTGGTTTCCAAAGCGCCGACGAGTTCGGGAGCAAGGTCCAACCCGGTGGTCAGATAGTTCTCGACGGTCCCGTAGTGGTGCTCCACCTGCTCGAAGGCAGCGCCCAGGTAACTTGCGTCGACGGACAGCAGCAACCGGATCACCTCGCCCTTGTCTGCATCTGTGGCGGCGGCGATCGTTGCGACCGTCGCATCGATGTACTCGGCCGAGTACGTATTCGTGAGCAGGTAGTCCGCCATGATCGTTTCGCGCGGTACACCGGCGAGTGTTTGCAGTAGTGCTGCTGCCCAGCCTGTTCGGTCCTTGCCTGCCGTGCAGTGGAAGAGTTGCGGCCCGGCGGTAGTGGCCAGGGCGGCGAACAACTGCGAGAATCCGTTGCGAGTGACCGGGTCTGCGACAAAGCTGCGATTGATGTTCTGCATGAAAGCTGTTGCAGCGTCCGCTGTTCGGAGAGCCATCGCTTCGGCGTGGATGTTGCCGGACAGGATGGGAATGTGGGCGTACATAGCCGGCGTAGGCACGGTGTCGGGAGTTTCGTTCGCTTCGGTTTCGGAGCGCACGTCGTAGACGGCGGTCAGCCCCAGCGATTCCACGATCGCAAGATCCTCAGGCGAGGGCGTCAGCACGTTTGCGCGGTAGAAAACTCCGCGACTCATCGCCTGTCCGCTGGTCGTGACGTACCCGGGGCCGGCCACGTCGCGGAAGTTGTGAATCGAAGCAAGACGTGGTGTGTCAGGCAAGGGTATGTCGGGCAGGGCAGTGTCGGGCAGGGCAGTGTCGGGCAGGGCAGTGTCGGAAAGCATGGAGCCGGCCTTTCGGAGGTAGAGTCGCGTCAACTTGAAAAACTACTGAATCGGTATCTCGACAGTGTGATCGATGCCACTGACCAAGAGTCGTGCCTGGCCGGGTGCAAAGTCATGTGCGAGGCGGGTATGTGGTCAGGCTATCTGTGCGCGCCTGTATGGTGTTATCGGTTGTAGTTGTCCCTATTGGATTGGTGGACGTAGACAGACATGAAACTGTTCCTGGATATCCTGCTGGTCATCACCAGCTTGCTCCTCATCGCCTTGGTGCTCCTGCACCGCGGTAAGGGCGGCGGTTTGTCGAGTCTGTTCGGTGGCGGTGTCCAGTCCAGCCTGTCCGGATCGACTGTTGTCGAGAAGAACCTCGACCGGTTGACGGTCTTCACCGCGTTGATCTGGCTCATTTCGATCGTCGGCATCGGCCTGGAGATCAAGTTCGCCTGATTCTCGGCTCATGACTTGCAGCCGGTAGTTTTTCACACACGAATTTAAGACACGGAACCCCGCCTATCGAGCGGGGTTCTTTGTTTCGGTCGATAATTGAGTGATGACTGAAACCGCGTCGCATCGAGAAACACCGCGAGAGGCCACCGAGCCGCTGCGCGAAGACATCCGGCTTCTCGGCGGAATACTCGGACAAATAGTGCGAGAGCAAGCCGGCGACAATGTTTTCGATCTGGTCGAGCGAGCTCGTGTCGAGTCGTTCCGAGTCCGTCGGTCGGAGATCGACCGCGCCGAACTGGTGTCGCTGTTCGCCGAAATCAGTACGGACGACGCCATTCCCGTCATTCGTGCGTTCAGTCACTTCGCGCTGCTCGCCAACCTGGCCGAGGACATCCACCGCGAGCGTCGACGGGCCATCCACGTCAACGCGGGTGAACCGCCCCGCGACAGCACTCTCGCCGCCACGTACACCAAACTCGATGCAGCCGATATCGATTCGGCTACCGTCGAAGAAGCGCTGCGGGGCGCCCTGGTCTCACCCGTCATCACCGCTCACCCGACGGAGACTCGACGCCGCACGGTGTTCGAGACGCAGAGTCGGATCACCGAGTTGATGCGATACCGCGAGCGCACGGCGCTGAGCGTCGCAGAAACCGCTGATGTCGATCTGCAATTGCGCCGTCAGATTCTGACCCTGTGGCAGACGGCTCTGATCCGGCTCAGCCGCCTCCGTATCCAGGATGAAATCGAGGTAGGCCTGCGCTACTACGACGCGGCGTTGTTCGAGGTGATTCCGAAGATCAATGCCGAGGTCCGCAAAGCTCTGCGCACGCGTTGGCCGGACGCCGGGCTCCTGCCGGAACCGATCCTGAGGCCGGGTTCGTGGATTGGCGGTGACCGGGACGGCAATCCGTACGTGACCGGCGAAATCGTCCAGCGCGCCACGTCGCGCGCTGCGGCGACTGCTCTCGAGCATCATCTCGAGGAACTCGAACATCTCGAGCGTGAACTGTCGATGTCGGCGCGGCTGGTGTCCGTCACGCCCGAACTCGATCTGCTGGCGTCTACCTCCGGCGACGATTCTGCATTCCGGGCCGACGAGCCGTACCGTCGCGCGATTCGCGGCATCCGCGGGCGATTGAGCGCAACCGCACTGACGGTGCTGGGGGAGTTGCCCGCCCACGGCTCCGACGACGGACTCGAGGCGTACACCGACCCGGCACAGCTGCAGCGGGATCTCGGAATCATCGACACCTCGTTGCGTCGTTTCGGCGACGAGACCATCGCCGACGATCGACTCGATCGGCTCCGAGAAGCGGTGGAGGTGTTCGGCTTTCACCTGTCCGGTCTGGACATGCGGCAGAACTCCGAGGTACACGAAAGCGTCGTCGCAGAACTTCTGGCGTGGGCCGGAGTTCACCCGGACTACACGTCCTTGCCGGAAGCCGATCGAGTCGAACTGCTGTCGGCCGAGTTGACGACGCGGCGACCACTGACTTCGCCGGACGCCGAGTTCAGCGAATTGACCACCAAGGAACTGGCCATCATGGCTGCCGGCGCCAAGGCAGTGCGGGTTCTCGGAGCGGGCGCAGTACCCAACTACATCATCAGCATGTGTACCTCGGTCAGCGACATGCTCGAAGCTGCGGTGCTGCTCAAAGAGGTTGGGGTGCTCGATCCGGGCGTCGGTAGCGAGCCCTCCTGCCCGATCGGAATCGTCCCGTTGTTCGAGACGATCGAGGATCTGCAGGGCGGCGCCGACACATTGCTGGCGACGCTCGACATCCCGATCTATCGTGCGATCGTCCGTTCTCGCGGTGACAGTCAGGAAGTGATGCTCGGGTACTCCGACTCGAACAAGGACGGCGGGTACTTGGCCGCCAACTGGGCGCTGTACCGTGCCGAACTCGACCTCGTCGATGCCGCGCGTAAGAGCGGAATCAGGTTGAGGCTCTTCCACGGCCGCGGCGGAACCGTCGGACGTGGCGGCGGACCGAGCTACGAAGCGATTCTCGCGCAGCCCCCCGGCGCAGTCGCTGGTTCTCTGCGAATCACCGAGCAGGGTGAGGTGATTGCGGCCAAGTACGCCGAACCGCGTCTGGCGCATCGCAACCTCGAAACACTCATCGCCGCGACTATCGAGTCGACGTTGCTCGACGTCGAAGGTCTTGGCAGCGACGCAGATGCGGCCTACGCGGTGTTGGACGAGTTGGCTGCACTCGCCCGCACCGCGTACAGCGAATTGGTGCACGACACACCAGGATTCGTGCAGTACTTCGAAGCGTCGACACCGGTCGCCGAGATCGGAGCACTCAATATCGGCTCTCGTCCGGCCTCTCGCAAGCAGACCAAGGCGATTTCCGATCTGCGTGCCATTCCTTGGGTGCTCTCGTGGAGTCAGTCTCGCGTGATGCTTCCGGGTTGGTACGGAACCGGCGCCGCGTTCGAAAGATGGATAGACGGAGACGACACTCGCCTTGCCACGTTGACGGCCCTGTACGAGAAGTGGCCGTTCTTCCGAACCGTGCTCTCGAACATGGCCATGGTGATGTCGAAGTCTGATCTCGGTTTGGCGGCCCGCTACGCGGACCTCGTGCCCGACGCCGAACTGCGCGATCGAGTCTTCGGAATGATCACCGACGAGCACGAACGCACAATTCGCATGTACAAGGCAATCACAGGCAACGAGAACCTCTTTGCCGACAACTCGGGCCTCGAGCGTTCGGTTCACAACCGGTTCCCGTACCTCGAACCACTCAACCATCTACAGGTCGAGCTGATCCGTCGGTACCGTTCCGGCGACGAGAGCGATCAGGTGCGTCGGGGTATCCAGCTGACGATGAACGGCCTGGCCACTGCGCTTCGTAACAGTGGCTAGGTAACAGCGGCTGGTTCTGCAGGTTTACCAGGGTGTGCGTGCGGCGACTCTAGAGTTGTCGCACGCACACCCAACGCTGCGCACCGGACCGAACGGGGACCGCAGTGGATCTGCAATTGGACGGACGAACTGCCGTGGTTACCGGCGCGGGAAAAGGTATCGGGTTGGCGATCACTCGGGCCTTGGTGGCCGAGGGAGTCCACGTCGTCGCGGGCTCGCGGACGCTCTCGCCGGAACTCGAATCGCTGCAGTCCGGCGGCGCCGTCACCTTTGTCGGCGTCGACCTCGCGAGTGTCGAAGGATCTACCCGACTGCTCGAGGTTGCAGCAGCGAGGGGCGGCGTCGACATCTTGGTCAACAACGTCGGCGCCGTCACTCCGAGAACGAGCGGCTTCGCGGCTATCACGGACGAAGAGTGGGCGTCGTCGTTCAGTCTGACGTTCTTGTCGGCTGTACGCACTGTTCGCGCTGCGCTGCCGGAGTTGATCCGCCGAGGTGGCGGGAGCATCGTGACGATCAGTTCGGTCAACGCATTCTTGCCTGACCCCACGGTGATCGACTACAGCGCCGCCAAAGCGGCGTTGACCAACTTCTCGAAGTCGTTGTCGAAAGAACTGGGCGGGAAGGGGATCCGCGTCAATACCGTCAGCCCTGGTCCGGTGCAGACGGAGTTGTGGCTCGGCAAGCACGGAGTGGCCTCGACGCTGGCGAAGGCGAATGGTTCAGCCGCCGACGATATCGTCGAAAGTGCGGCCGCCGGCGCCGAGACGGGCCGCTTCACCTTTCCCGAAGAGGTAGCGGACCTGGTGTTGTTCCTCGCCAGCGATCGCGCGGGGAACGTGACGGGCGCGGATTTCGTGATCGACGGCGGTCTGATCAAGACCTTGTGATCATTGCTGCCTGAAACCTGATCATGTGCGCGACGGTCGACGACGTGATGCACAGGATCACTGCGGACGCGATGACCACCCACAGTCCCCACCCGATGGACGGTCCGGCGGTGTGCCCTGCGACCTCAGTACTACGTCGCACAATGGACGCGGCGTTTCCGACGGCAACGATCAAGACGGCGATTCCCACCAGCGGTCCCGTGCAGTGATTCTTCATCTCGGGCGTGACGTCCCGAACCATGAGGGTGATCAGCGCGGTTACCGCGCCCAGAGCGAGGACGAGTGTGATCACTCCGCATTCGTCGATACCACTGTGGTCGAGGGCGGAGGACGACGTCCACGGGCCGAGGCTTCCGGCGACGATCCCGGCGCACGCCCACAGCGATCCGATGAGGCTAGGTCCGAAACGGTCGGGCATGAGGGAGGGAATCGTGCGGGTCGACGGCGGCTGAAACCCGAAGGCGCGTTGGTGATCCGGCTGATTGGGTGTGAACGTCACGCGACGGACCACCTTTCCTCCGCGCCGTCGTGGCGCCCAATCCAATGCTTTTTCGGAGTCTAGGGCCGCCCACTTCACTTTTTGCCGAATCGAGCGAAATTGATCGAACCGGCAGTACCAGTCAGTGCACGAAGTCCAGAGCTTCCTTGATCCACGCATTGAACTCGACGTTCGAACTCGTCCCGGTTCGGTCGACGACGATCCATCCCTTGCTCATCGGCTTACCCCGCATCTCGGGCCAACTTGCACCCTTGTGCGTCAGGAGTTCGTCAACTCGATCGGGGTCACACCGAACCATGATGTTGCCGTGTGAGTTCGCACTGGCGGCCAGCTTCCCGTTCACCATGAAGCTCAGCCCACCGAACATCTTTACTTCTTCGACGTCGCTCTCGCCCGAGAGCGCATCGCGGATACGCTCAGCCAGCGCCTTGTCGTATGCCATGGAGGCCTCCTGGGGTGGAGTTCCAGGTTAGATCAGGTGGCGCAGGTACGTCTGCGGGTCGTGAAGGAACCGCTGCCAGTTCGAGACCAGATCGAGGTCCTCCCAGCTCGCGGCTCGGATTCCCCATTCGCCGATCTCGAGCAGATTGGCGTTCGGCAGGGCCGCGATGATCGGCGAGTGCGTCGCGATCACCGCCTGCGCGCCGGATTCCACCAGCTCACCGAGCAGTGCGACCAGCGTCAAGGTCCCTTGGAAGGAGAGTGCGGCATCGGGTTCGTCGATGAGATAGAAGCCGCCGTCGGAGGTCCTCGACGACAAGATCTCGAGCAGCGCCTCACCGTGGGAGAGGTGATGGTAAAGCGGTTCAGGTCGCGTGGGATTGGGGTTGTCCTCCAAATACGTGTACAACCCGTGCAAGGTTTCGTCTCGGAGGTAGTACGCCCACTTCGATGCGCCGGGGCTCCGCTCGACCACAAGGTCGAGGCCGCTCGGTTCACTCGATCTGGTCTGATGTCGCGTATTGGTAGACCCGCCTTCGGCATTGAGACCGAGAACGGCGGCAAGAATTTCGATGACGGTCGACTTCCCCGCTCCGTTTTCGCCGACCAGAATGGTGACACCCGGTGGAAGTTCAAGACCGTCCTGAACGATCTGCGCAACCGCGGGTACCGTCATCGGCCAGCTGCCTACGTCAGCGCCCGACGATGTCCCGGCCTTGATGCGTCGGATGGGTTGTCTCTGCACGGCCATACGCTCTCACAAGGCTCCGACGGGAACTGAGGTTAGTGGCGATGCGCGAGCAATTCGACGATTCGAGCCACGAGATCGAGGGGGATCGGTTTGTTCAGCGGGAACTTCACGGTTGATTTCGCAGCCCGGTACGGGGCGACGGACTTCTCGAATTCTGCGTCACCTGCCGGGAGTGGGTACATCGAGATGTGGTGTTTCCAGCCTGCGAAGTGAACCAGGTTCTTCCCATTCACCGTCATGGTCGGCATCTGATAGCTGATGGTTTCATCGAGGCCGGGAACAGTGCTGTGGATCGTCTCGCGGATGCTACCGAGGGATCGCTGCACGTCGGTGGGAAACGACGCGATGTAATCGTCGATCGTCGCGAATTCGGCCATGAAACGGATCTTAATCACTGTCGGATTCAGTTGGCTCGCCAAAAATCGGGGCGGCTGCCGTCGGTGTCGGTGAACCCGTATTCCGTTCCGAGTTCGCCTGAACTGACCGATCGCTGATTCCATCGCTTCCGATTCGAATCGGCGGCGAGGGCGGCGATCGCACGTCCTGTGAATCTTGGTGACTCGGAGCGGGCAAAATCCGGAGGTGCAGTCGGCCCATCCCGCTCCGGCGACAAAGCGTCACGCCAATTCGATTCGCCGACACCAAAATTGTCGAGCATCATCTCCGATCGCAGGAACCCCGGAGTGATGGCGACGGCAGTACAGCCGAACGGGGCAAGTTCGTGGCCTTGCGAAAATGCAAGCCTGTTCACGGACACCTTCGCCAGGTCGTAGAACACCGAGATGCGATAGTTCGATGCGTTGTATTCGGTAGTGCCGTCGGTTATTTCGGCGACCAGTCCGCCTGGCCGATCGATCATCAGCGGCAGGAGGTGGTGCGACGTGGTGATGTGGGTGTCGATCGCCAGGCGCAGAATGTGAAAGCCCTTGTCCAGATCGTGTTCCCATACCGGCGTGTTCCACTCTGCCGGCCCGCCCTTGAGCAGTTCCGCGCCCCAGATGTCATTGACCAAGATGTCGATATGTTGATAGTCGGCGCGCAAGCGTTCGGCGAGATCAGCCACTTGCGTGCTCTTGAGATGATCGACGGCAATCGGCACGCCGACGCCGCCCAGTTCGGTGACAAGCTCTGCCGTCTCCTCGATGGTTTCGCCGCGCGGATAGTCCGACTGAAGTATTCCGGCAGATGTGCTCCGGCCAGTGCAGATGACGGTTGCACCGGCCTCACCCAGGGCTGCGGCGATTCCGCGTCCGGCGCCCCTCGTCGCCCCGGCAACAACAGCCACTCGCCCGCGAAGTGCATCCGGATTCGGTGTCCACGACATTGTTCGATTGTTCTCGCCTGGATTGATTCGTTCAAGAGTGAAAGCGATCTACGGAACCGAACCCTACTTCGCGGCGTCCAAGGTAGTAATCGCTCGAAAGAACGAGACAGGGGGAGAGATGAATCGTTGTGCAGGGCAGAGTGCCCGTTGGAGACAAGGGATCTCGGGATTGAGTTCCGTTCCGTCAAAAGGAAATTCGCATCGGATCCGGACTCGGCGGGTAGTCATGACTCGCCACTGTGAAAATGTCCTCGATGTACCACCGGGCCGGGAATCGCCTGAAGACGATTCCCGGCCCGGTGTGAAATCAGATCCGTGAAATCAGATCAGAGCTGCGAGGCAGCGTCCGTATCGAGGAACCAACGCGTCGCCACCAAACCGGTGGCGCCGGCGGACGGCCAGTCCTCGGACGAAGCACCTCCGACAGCTTTGGCAACGGCCTCGGCCTTTGCAGCACCCGAGACGAGCAGCCAGACCTCTTTGGCACGCCGAACAGCAGGCAACGTCAGGGTGATCCGTACCGGTGGCGGCTTGGGGGAGTCCGTCACCGCGACAACGAAACGAGCTTCCTCGCGAACGGCGTCGGTATGCGGGAACAACGAGTTGACGTGTCCTTCTCCACCCATGCCGAGCAGGTGCACGTCGAACGTCGGAACCTGATTGCCGTGTGCCTGAGCGCCCAGCAGTTGTTCGTACGCCGTCGCCGCCCCGTGCGGATCACCGTCGTAGATACCGTCGGAGGCGGCCATCGCATGCACCCTGTCGGGATCGACCGGCACGTGATCGAGAAGCGCCTCACGAGCCTGGACTTCGTTCCGCTCGGGATCGCCGGACGGCAGGAACCGCTCGTCGCCCCAGTACAGATCGATCTGCGACCAGTCGATGTCGCCGGGAGCGTCACGCAACTTCTCGAGAAGTGCGATCCCGGTTCCGCCACCCGTCAGCACGATGGATGCGAACCCGCGAGCCTTCTGGGCATCAACGATCGTCGTGACCAGGCGTGCGGCAGCGGCATCGACCAGTTGGCCGGCGTCGGAAAACTTCTCTACGACAACATCACTCATAGGTCACCTTCTCCAATCCAGCCAGCGCTTCTTCGTAGATCTCGTCCGGATCGAGCCGACGCAATTCCTCGGCGAGGCAATCGCGCGTCTCTCGACGACCGAGCGAGACCAGCGAGTCGGGCTGACCGGTGCGGATCAGGGTTGCGGTCGTACCCTCCTGCGGGCGGCTGATGGAGATGCTGCGAGTCTCCAGCTTCAGCTCGACGGTGAGCTCACCCGTACGTCGGATGACCGGACCGTCGATCTTGGCTGCCAACCAACCGGCGAGAATATCCAGTGCCGGTTCGGTTTTGAGACCGGAGACCACCGCTGAGGTGATCTTCTCGTGCGGCGGCTGATCGAGAGCCGACGCGAGCAGTGCGCGCCAGTAGGTGACGCGACTCCAGGCGAGATCGGTGTCACCGGCGGTGTACGACGCGAGTCGTCCCTTGATGGTGGCAGTCGGATCCGGGGCGCCGGTGGCGTCGGTGATACGACGGATCGCAAGCTTTCCGACGGGGTCCTTCGCCGGAATCTCGGGTGCCTCGAGGGGCCACCACGCGACTACCGGTGTGTCGGGGAGCAGGAACGGGATGACGACGCTGCTCTCGTGGTCCGCCAGGGGACCGTAGAGGCGCAGCACCACGACCTCAGAGGCGCCGGCATCCCCACCGACGCGGATCTGAGCATCGAGCCGAGGCTCGCTCTGCTCGTCGCCACGCAGAAGCACGATGACGCGGCAGGGGTGCTCGCGGCTTGCTTCGTTGGCGGCCTCGATTGCGGCCTCGGCGTTCCCGGTGTCCCTGGTGCAGACGACAAGCGTCAGCACACGTCCCAAGGTGACAGCGCCGCCGGTCTTACGTACCTCGACCAGTTTCTTGCTGACCTGGACCGTGGTGGTGGAGGGCAAATCGAGAATCACTAGGGTCGCCTCCATTCGCGTCCGGTGCGTTGCATCATTTCGTCCGCAGACGGTGGTCCCCACGTTCCAGCCTCGTAGGGTTCCGGCTTGCCGCCGGCTGCCCAGTGTTCGAGGACGGGATCGAGGATTTCCCAAGACAATTCGACTTCGGCATTGACGGGGAAGAGAGACGGCTCGCCGAGCAACACGTCGAGGATGAGTCGCTCGTACGCCTCCGGTGACGACTCGGTGAAAGCCTGACCGTACGAGAAGTCCATGTTGACGTCACGGACTTCCATGCTCGATCCGGGAACCTTCGAGCCGAACCGCATGGTGACGCCCTCGTCAGGCTGCACGCGGATCACGAGTGCGTTCTGGCCGAGATCTTCGGTCATGGTCTTGTCGAACGGCAGGTGTGGTGCGCGCTTGAAGACCACCGCGATCTCGGTGACGCGGCGGCCGAGACGCTTGCCCGTGCGCAGGTAGAACGGCACGCCCGCCCAGCGACGGGTGTCGACCTCGAGGGTGATGGCCGCAAAGGTCTCCGTTGTGGAGTCCGCTGCGAAGCCCTCTTCTTCGAGGAGTCCGACCACCGGCAACCCGCCCTGCCAACCACCTTCGTATTGTCCGCGGGCAGTGGTCTCGTCGAGTGGTTCGGCCAGACGCGTTGCCGAAAGAACCTTGATCTTCTCCGCCTGCAGATTGAGCGGTTCGAAGCTGATGGGTTCTTCCATCGCCGTGAACGCGAGCAATTGGAGCAGGTGGTTCTGGATCACGTCACGGGCCGCGCCGATGCCGTCGTAGTACCCGGCACGGCCACCGAGGCCGATGTCCTCGGCCATCGTGATCTGGACGTGGTCGACGTAGTGCGCGTTCCAGATCGGATCGAACAACTGGTTCGCGAACCGCAGAGCCAGGATGTTCTGGACCGTTTCCTTGCCGAGGTAGTGGTCGATACGGAAGACCGTGTCCTCGGGGAACACCTTGTTGACGACGGCGTTCAGTTCGCGAGCGCTCTCGAGGTCGTGACCGAACGGCTTCTCGATGACAACTCGTCGCCACTGACCGTCCTCGGCCTGCGCGAGGCCTGACGCCGACAGTTGCTCGAGCACCTGAGGAAACGCGTTGGGCGGAATCGCAAGGTAGAACCCGTGATTGCCGCCGATACCACGTTCGTTGTCGAGGGTGGCCAACGTCTCGGACAGGTTCTGGAAGGCCTCGGCCTCGTCGAAACTGCCCTCCACGAACCGGATACCTTCGGCGAGCCTCTCCCAGACGTCCTGACGGAACTTGGTGCGAGCACCGTCCTTGACTGCTTCGAGGACGACGTTCGCGAAGTCCTCGTCCGTCCATTCACGCCGGGCGAACCCGACCAGAGCGAATCCGGGCGGCAACAGTCCACGGTTGGCGAGGTCGTAGATGGCTGGCATGAGCTTGCGCCTGGCGAGGTCGCCGGTAACACCGAAGATCACCAGGGCACAGGGCCCCGCAATGTGCGGAAGCCGTTTGTCGGTGCTGTCCCGAAGGGGATTCACCCAATCTGATGCCGCCGCGGAATCGCTCACAGGCTCAGCTCTTCTGGGTTGCTGCGCGAAGCTGCTCGGCAGTTGCGTCGAGCAACTCGTTCCAGGACACCTCGAACTTGTCGACGCCCTCGGTCTCGAGGACCTTGAACACGTCCGCAAGATCGATGCCGACAGCTGCGAGCTGATCGAAGACGACCTGCGAGTCCTGAGCGGTGCCCGAAATCGTGTCGCCCGTGATCTCACCATGGTCGGCGAGAGCGTCGAGCGTCTTCTCCGGCATGGTGTTGACCGTGTTGGGCGCAACCAGCTCTGTGACGTAGAGCGTGTCCGGGTAATCCGGGTTCTTCACGCCGGTCGACGCCCACAGCGGGCGCTGAGCCTTGGCGCCATCGGCCAGGAGAGCCTGGAAGCGCGGCTGCACCTCGAAGATCTGCTGGTACGCGTTGTACGCCAGACGAGCGTTTGCGAGTGCAGCCTTGCCACGAAGCTCGAGAGCTTCCGGCGTGCCGATCGCCGTGAGGCGGTTGTCGATCTCGGAATCCACACGGGAGACGAAGAACGAGGCGACCGACTCGATGGACGAGATGTCACGGCCGGCAGCCTTGGCGGTGTCCAGACCGTCGAGGTACGCGCCCATGACAGCTTCGTAGCGCTCGACCGAGAAGATCAAAGTGACGTTGACGCTGATGCCTTCACCGATCACCTTGGCGATGGCGGGGATACCGGCCAGCGTCGCGGGGATCTTGATGAGGACATTCGGGCGGTCGACGATCTTGTGCAACTCGATCGCCTGCGCGACAGTCGCGTCGGTGTCGTGCGCCAGACGAGGATCGACCTCGATGGACACGCGGCCGTCGACGCCGTTCGAGGCCTCGAACTGCGGGGCCAGGATGTCGCACGCAGCGCGCACGTCGTCGGTGGTGACGGCCGTGATGGTGGCGTCGACATCGGCGCCGCGCTCGGCCAACTCGCGAACCTGAGCGTCGTAGGCCGAGCCCTTGGACAGTGCCGCCTGGAAGATCGACGGGTTGGTCGTGACACCCACGATCGACTTCGTGTCGATCAGGTTCTGCAGGTTGCCGGACTGGATGCGATCTCGCGAGAGGTCGTCGAGCCAGATGGAAACGCCTGCAGCGGAGAGCTTTTCGGTATTCACGTTCTGTGTCATCGAGATCATCCCTTCACAGCTGCGAGGGAGCGCTGCGCGGCTTCGACAGTCGCGTCGGCGGTGATGCCGAACTCCCGGTACAAGGTCTTGTAATCGGCGGAAGCGCCGTAATGCTCGAGCGAGACGGCCTGGCCGGCGTCGCCGAGGATGCGCCACCACGGCATTGCGATACCGGCTTCGACGGACACGCGTGCGCGGACGGCGGGCGGAATGACCTCGTCGCGGTACGCCTGATCCTGCTCGAGGAACCAGTCGAGGCACGGCACGGAAACGACGCGGGTTGCGACGCCCTGAGCTTCGAGGGTCTCGCGAGCCTCGGTGGCCAGATGCAGTTCGGAACCGGTCGCAAGCAAGATGACCTCGGGCGAACCGTTGGCAGCGTCGACGAGGACGTAAGCGCCGCGCTTGACGCCCTCGGCAGCCTTCTCCTTGGTGCCTTCGAGAACCGGGATGTCCTGGCGGGTGAGTGCCAGAGCCGTCGGGCCCGTCTTGTTCTCGAGTGCTGCCTGCCATGCGAACGAGGTCTCGTTGGCGTCACCCGGGCGGACGACGGCGAGGTTCGGGATCGCTCGAAGAGCAGCGAGGTGCTCGACCGGCTGGTGAGTCGGGCCGTCTTCGCCGAGACCGATCGAGTCGTGGGTCCAGACGTAGGTGACGGCAGTCTTCATCAGTGCAGCCAGGCGAACCGCCGGACGCATGTAGTCGGAGAAGACCATGAAGGTTCCGCCGTACGGGCGGGTCGGGCCGTGCAGCGCGATGCCGTTGAGGATCGAGCCCATCGCGTGCTCACGGATACCGAAGTGAAGCGTGCGGCCGTAAGGCTGCGCAGTCCAGTCGCTCGTGGAGATGGAGAAGGGGCCGAACGAATCTGCGCCCTTGATGGTGGTGTTGTTGCTGCCGGCGAGGTCGGCGGAACCGCCCCACAGTTCGGGCAGGATCGGTCCGAGCGCGTTGAGTGCCGAACCGGAGGCCTTGCGAGTCGCAACGCCCTTGGCGTCGGCCTCGTAGGTCGGGAGAGCGTCGGCCCAGCCGGCAGGGAACTCACCGGCGAACAGGCGGTCGAAGAGTTCCTTGCGCTCGGACTCACGTGCGGCCCACGCGTCGAACTCGACCTGCCATGCCTTGTGTGCGTCGGCTCCGCGCGAGACGACCTCACGGGCGTGAGCCAGAGCGTCGGCGTCGACGTCGAAGGACTTGCTCGGATCGAACCCGAGGGCTTCCTTGACCGCGGCGACCTCGTCGGCACCGAGTGCAGAGCCGTGAACGTCGCCGGTGTTCATCTTCTTCGGCGCCGGGAAACCGATGATGGTGCGGAGCAAGATGATGGACGGACGGTCGACGACGGCCTTGGCTGCGGCAACCGCGTCGAGGATGCCGGAGACGTTCTCGCCGCCATCGACGTGCTGAACGTGCCAGCCGTATGCCTCGTAGCGCTTTCCGACATCTTCGCCGAGAGCGATGGCGGTGTCGTGCTCGATGGAGATCTTGTTGTCGTCGTAGAAGACGATCAGGTTGCCCAGTTCCTGGACACCGGCGAGTGACGACGCCTCGGAGGTGACGCCTTCCTCGATGTCACCGTCGGACGCGATCACGTAGATGTGATGGTCGAAGGGGGAGGAGCCGACCGGGGTCTCCGGATCGAACAGCCCGCGCTCACGACGCGCCGCCATGGCCATGCCGACTGCGGACGCAAGGCCCTGGCCGAGCGGACCGGTGGTCATCTCGACGCCGACGGTGTGGCCTACCTCGGGGTGACCGGGGGTCAGTGCGCCCCACGTGCGGAGAGCTTCGAGGTCAGCAAGCTCGAGACCGTACCCCGAGAGGTAGAGCTGGGTGTACAGCGTCAAGGACGAATGGCCACAGGAAAGAACGAAGCGGTCACGGCCGACCCATTCTGCATCCGAAGGATCGTGGCGCATGATGCGCTGAAAGAGGGTGTATGCCAACGGCGCCAAGCTCATTGCAGTTCCGGGATGGCCGTTGCCGACCTTCTGAACCGCGTCGGCGGCGAGCACGCGGGCGGTATCGACAGCCTTGGTGTCCAGGTCGGTCCAGTCCGAGGGGTGGACGGGTTGCGTGAGGACGTGGATCTCGTCTGTGATCGACACTGGCAGATGTCTCCTGACATGGTGTACGTGGATTGCGAGGGTGGGGTGTCCCTCCACTGCGTAACCCAGCCTAATGGTCCTGGCTGTCCGGGTCGATTCGGTTCCTCAATGGCTGCGGTCTACCATCGTTCGTAGTAGAGGACAGTGTCAGCAGTGTGTCGTGAACAGTTAGTGCGGTAACGCGTGGTGCAAGGAGAGAACGTGCGGACAGGGCAACAGCCGAGCGGACATGGCTTCGGCAGCCCAGGTGCCGCCCCGCGGGCGACCAATACCGATACGGTGTGGGGACGCGCAACGGGCAAGGTTCTGGCTTATATCGCGCTCACGAAGCCGCGAGTTATCGAATTGCTGTTGGTGGCAACCATTCCGGCAATGCTGCTGGCAGATCGCGGAACGGTCGACATCGTTCTGATCCTCAGCACCCTCTTCGGTGGCTGGATGGGCGCAGCGAGTGCGAACTCGCTCAACTGCGTCGTCGACGCCGACATCGACAAGGTCATGAAGCGCACCGCGAAGCGTCCGTTGGCCCGCGAGGCGGTGCCGACCCGTAACGCACTCGTCTTCGGACTTCTTCTCGGACTCGCGTCGTTCCTGTGGCTGTGGTGGCGAGCCAACCTCCTGGCCGGCATCCTCGTCGTGATCACGATCGCGTTCTACGTCCTCATCTACACGATGGTTCTCAAGCGTCGTACCTGGCAGAACGTCATCTGGGGTGGCGCAGCCGGATGTATGCCCGTCCTCGTAGGCTGGGCCGCTGTCACCGGGTCGCTGAGCTGGCAGCCCGTCGTGCTGTTCCTGATCATCTTCTTCTGGACGCCGCCGCACACCTGGGCGCTCGCGATGCGATACAAAGAGGACTACAAGGCGGCAGGCGTTCCCATGCTTCCGGTGATCGCCACCGAGGAGCACGTGACCAAGCAGATCCTGTTCTACAGCTGGGCGATGGTCGTCACGACGCTTGTCCTCGTCCCTGCGTCGGGCGTCATCTACGCCGCAATCACCATCGTCGCCGGTGCGTGGTTCCTGCTCATGGCTCATCAGCTGTACCGCAGCGTTCGCGGCGGTGCTCAGGTCAAGCCGCTGCGCCTGTTCCTGCAGTCGAACAACTATCTTGCGATCGTTTTCGTCGGCCTCGCTGTCGACTCGGTTCTCGGACTCCAGACGATCAGCGACATGCTCAGCTGATTCTGCTGTGCGCCTTTATTAACCGCGGGCGGTTAATAAAGGCGCACAGCACTTTGCTAGGGAATCAGAACGATCGACCCGGTCGTTGCTCGACCCTCCAGATCCCGATGCGCTGTTGCCGCATCGGCGAGCGGATACTCGGCGCCGACGCGAATATCGAGATTTCCGGCCGCAATGCCGTCGAAGACATCGCCGGCACGCCAGGTCAGTTCCTCACGAGTGCGAATGTGATGTGCGAGCGTCGGACGCGTCAGGAACAGCGAACCCGATGAATTGAGCCGCTGCGGATCGACGGGCGGAACCGGGCCACTGGCCGCACCGAACAATGCGACAGTGCCGCGAATACGGACGGAAGCCAGGCTCGAATCAAAAGTTGTCGCGCCGACGCCGTCGTATGCCGCCGCTACTCCTTCGCTGCCGGTCAACTCCCGGACTCGCGCTGCGATGTCCTCGTCGTACCGCAGGACCTCCGAGGCACCGGCGCCGCGCGAAAGTTCTTCCTTCGCATCCGACGACACAGTCGTGATGACCTTCGCCCCGAGGCTGACGGCCATCTGCGTCAGGATCAACCCGACGCCGCCCGCGCCTGCGTGCACGAGCACGGTGTCGCCGCTCTGGATCGGATACGTCGACTTCGCGAGGTAGTGCGCCGTCATCCCCTGCAGGAGCGCCGACGCTGCGGCCGATGCCGGGACACCGTCAGGCACTTTCACGGCGACTGCGGCGGGAACAGCCACCTTCTCGGCGTAGCTGCCCGTGGCGGCCGCCCACGCGACACGGTCACCAACGGCGAATTCGGTGACGTCGGAACCGACAGCTTCGACGACGCCGCTGCCCTCGTCGCCGGGAATGTAGGGGAGCGGACGCTTGTACTGGCCCATTCGGAAATACGTGTCGATGAAATTGATGCCGATCGCTTCGGTCCTGACGAGTAGATCGCCTGGGCCGGGTGTCGGTTCGGGTTGTTCGGTCAGAGTCAGAACCTCTGGTCCGCCGGTCTCGGTCACGTAGATGGCTCGCATGGTTTCTGTTCTACACCCGAGACGGCCGACGCTCAGTCCATGCCTGGTGTCGCTTCCGGGCTACCGACCAGTATTGTCGAGTCATGAGCACCGATACCGAGAAGTCGGACGCCACCCCGTCCGCGCCGGAACTGCCGAAGTCCACGGTGAACGCCATCACCAAGTTCGTCGCCGAGCACGGCGGCACCGCCAGCGCCGTCATTCAGCCGGTCGGCCTGGCCGGCGTTCGCATCACTCTCGTGGGTGCCGACGGCATCCTCGGTGATCAGGTCGTCGAGGACCTCGCCACGGCCAATGCCGTCGTTGCGTCCTTCGACACCGTCACCGTTGCCGAGTGGGAGCGTGAGCTGACGAGCATCGTCACCCCCCAGGAAGGCCACTTCAAGAAGATGGCCGGTTGGGTCGCCAACCAGACTCGGTTCCCGAAAGCACGCAACGAAGCCTGAAATGACGTGTGGGGCGTAGGAACACTTCTTGGTGTTCCTACGCCCCACACGTGTCTTGAAGCGTCAGAGAGCCGGTATCGGCGAATCGGTCGGCGTGTACTGGCGGGTCTTACCCGCAGCCCAAACTGCTGCGGTCGCAGCCGTGCACAGTCCCGCACCGGCGACGTGCATGATCACCAGAACTTCCGGCACATCGGTGAAGTACTGCACGACCCCGATGAGCGCTTGGGCGAGGATCAGTCCGAGCAGGACCTTCAGACGGATCTTCACGGCCGCAGATGTCCCGACCGCATATAGACCGAATGTCAGACCCACGACCAGCGCAAGATATCCGACCAGCAGCTGTGAGTGCAGATGAACAAGCGTCACGATCTCGACCTCCAGGCGCGGAACCGTGCGGTCCAGGCCCTTGTCGCCCGCGTGGGGACCTGCGCCCGTCACGAGAGTTCCGGCGACCAATACGCCGGCGAGCGCGACACCTGACAGCGCGGTAAGCCAGCGCAGCGGCTTCGGCATCACGACCAGAGTTGTTGCCTCGTCGGGTTCCGCGATCTTCGCGTACATCACCGTGGCAACCCAGACCATCAGCATCGACGCCACCAAGTGAATGGCGACCGTCCACCACAGGAGACCTGTGAGGACGGTGATACCGCCGATCACTGCCTGAACGACAGTGCCGAGCGGCATCATCCAGGCGTAGACAAGCACCTCTTTGCGGCGGCGAGCGCGAGTCACCGCGAGCACGATTGCGGCAGCGACGATGACGACCAGGAACGTGAGTAGGCGGTTGCCGAACTCGACGGCTTGGTGAATCACCGCGACCTGTCCGTGGCCGACCGGGACGAAGCTACCGGGGAAGCACTGCGGCCACGTCGGGCAACCGAGTCCCGAGTCCGTCACGCGCACCACCGCGCCGGTGACAGCGATGCCGCCCTGCGTCAGGATCACGATGAACGCGATGATTTTCTGCGTTTTCAGCGAGGGGAGAGGTAGTCGATCCACCAAGCGTAAAAATCCGGCATACACACGATTCACCACGCCAACGATCGTAGTTCCCCATCAACTACACAGTGTCGTTGGGGGCAGGCGTTGAAGCAGGCGCGAAGCGAGCTGCCCCGCGTCGTCGGGACCAGCTCGCGTCAGTTCGCGCGAACGCGCACGATTCCCGAGATCGTTCCCTGGAAGTACTCGCCCGACTCGGTGATGAGTGCCGACATCTGCAGGGTGTCGTTGAGGATCGTCGACGGCAGCGGAGTCGAACCGATCTGTGACCCGTCCTTCGAGTCGATCACCGCGAACGAGTACCCGTCGAGCGGAGAGGTGCTCGGATTACCGTCCCGCGTGACGGTGTAGATCGAGCCGTCCGCCGTCGAGAGGTGCGGTACCGCGGAGCTACGAATCGTGTTGTCCCACACGACATGGCAGCCGACCGGATCGATGTCGACCCGGGTCATTCCGCCGTTGAAGGGTGCCGTGGCGGGGACCGCTGGACCGGCACCTTCAGGAGTCGTGGGGTACGGGTATCCGTAAGTGCCGGCCACGTAGACCGAATGACCGATGCCGACGGGGGAGTTCTCGCTGCCACTCGGTGAGCCGTCCTTGCTGGCCGCGGACAACACCGGCTGCGTGCACACCTCGGCGCCCGTGTCAGCGCGATAGACATGCAAGCTCACCGTCGGGTGGGCGTTGTCGACGATGGTCAAGAAATCGCTGCCCGTCGACGGGCCGAAGTATGTCGGAGTCGATCCGGTTCCCCAGCTGAGCTGACCCGGATTGCGGGCCGGCCCTCGGTCGTACGGCTGACGCCAGTCGATGACGACTTCGTCGCCACTTCGCTTCAGTTGGTAAAGCGCGTGGGTCGTTGCGACGGCAGTGCCCGTCGGGGAGGTGGAGATGCTGTTCTGCACCTGCTCACCCTCGGGGAGCGCAATGCTGTGCGCGATTCGATCTGTGCCGACATACCCGACGGTGCCGTGCCCCGTGGCGAACCAGACATTGCCGTCCCAATCCGGAGCGAGGCCGGTGACGTTGTCGTCGGCGGCAACCGCACCACTGAGATCGATGACATCCGCGAGTTCCAGCCGCCAACTGCCGTCCGGATTCTGCGCATGGGAAATGCGGACCAGTTGACGGTTTCCGTCGACGGCTACGAGACGGTTCTCGTTGTCGAGGTAGGCGTAGACGCCGCCGAGCAGGCTGCCCTTCGCGAGCGGCAGTTGCGCGACCGACCGTCCCAAGGGTGTGGCGTCGGCCTTCGGATCGATCAAATGGATGGTCGGGATCTGGCCGATCATCGTCGTGCAGAGCGAGACGATCATGCCGTCGGAACCCTGGAGGACCGTCGGGCAGGCGGCCATCATCGGGAAAGCTGTCACCTCGTGTGGGCCGGTCCCTGGACCAGGCAGCGGCGTGACGTCGGACGAGCCCGCGTCACCGTGCATGGTGGAAGTACCGACGGGACCGAGGTGCGGATTTGCAGGTGCGAGTGGACCGGACACCGAAGGGGTCGCCGTTGCGGGTCCGGCACACAACATCACTGTTGCGGCCACACAGCCGACGATCTGAGCTGTCCGTCGTGTACTCACGTGAACTTGAACCACCTTGCTGCGCAGACTCCGGCCACTGCGGCCCAGATGAGAAGTACGAGAATCGAGAACCAGTCCATCGAGGTGTCGAGGGCCGCTTCGAGTGCGTGTGCGAGAGCGCCGGACGGAACAATGCGCACCAGCGTGTGAACAGCGGTCGGGAGTTCACCGCTGGCGAAGACCACACTGCCGATGCCCACCATGATGAACCACAGGACGTTGGCGAGCGCGAGAACGATTTCTGCTCGCAATGTACCGCCGAGCAGCAGGCCAAGCGCTGCAAATGTGACAGTACCGATGGCAATGACCACTGCGCCGAGCACAAGTTCGACGAACGACGGACGCCACCCCAACGCCAAACCGATAGCGCCGAGCAACAGCGACTGCAGCGCCACGACGATGATGACGGCAGCACTCTTGCCTGCGATGATTCCCCACCGCGGTAGAGGCGTTGCACCGAGTCGTTTGAGCGCGCCGTATCGGCGATCGAATCCGACGGCGATGGCCTGTCCGGTGAACGCCGTCGACATCACGGCAACCATCATGACACCAGGGAGCACGGTATCGACCCGAGAATCGCCCAAATCGCCGATCGGAAGTAGACACAGTCCGATGAGCAGGGTGATCGGGATGAACATGGTGAGCAGCAATTGCTCACCGTTGCGGAGCAGAAGTGTCAGCTCCAGTTTGGTCTGCGCCGCCAGCATCTTGGCCGCCGAATTGGGGCGGGGATCCGGCGAGAAGGTGCCTGGCTCGAAGCGGTTCTCGGCGAGCCGTCGGTCTCTGGCAACGCTGATGGGACTGCTCTGGCCGTTCGACGCTGTTTCGTTCATGACCTTGATCTCCGTCATCCCCTCAGTTCCCGGCCCGTCAATTCGAGGAAGACGTCTTCCAGACTCCGTTGATCGACGCGAATGTCGTTGATCAGCACGTCCTGATCGGCACACCACGTCGCAACTGTTGCCACGGTTGCCGGATCGATTGCACCTTCGACGACGTAGGTGCCTGGGTTGGATTCCTCGATGCGGAACCCGGCGAGTGAACCGGCCAGCGAATCGAGGCTCAAACCGGGAACCGTCGTCAGACGGAGTTGTCCTTCGGCGCCCTTGCTGGTGACCTCGGCCGGCGTTCCCGATGCGACGATCTTGCCGTGGTCGATGATGACCAGTTCGTCGGCGAGTGCTTCGGCCTCGTCCATGAGGTGTGTGGTGAGCAGGACGCTCACGCCGTCGCGTCGCAGAGCGTCGATGAGTTCCCACACGAGCAGGCGCGCCTGAGCGTCGAGTCCAGCGGTGGGTTCGTCCAGAAATACCAATTCGGGGCGGCCGACCAGCGCGCACGCCAGGGACAGTCGTTGCTGCTGGCCTCCGGAGAGACGGCGGTACGGGGTCTTGCGCGCATCGGTGAGGCCGAGTCTGGAAAGGAGCCAGGCGGGATCGAGCGGGTCGGCCGAGTATGCGGCCACGAGGTCGAGCATTTCCCCGGCCTTGGACCCGGGGTACGCGCCGCCGCCCTGCAGCATGACGCCGATTCGTGAGCGGACTTCACCGGAGTCGGCGATGGGGTCGAGACCGAGCACTCGAACCGTGCCGGCATCGGGGGTGACAAACCCTTCGCACATCTCGACGGTGGTTGTCTTACCGGCACCGTTGGGGCCGAGCAGGGCAACGACCTGGGCCGTCTCGACAGTGAGATCGATACCGTCGACGGCTCGAACACCGTCGAAGGACTTGACGACACCCTGGATCTGTACCGCCGGCGTCGACGATCTGGAGGCTCTCGAGGTCACGGGGAATCAGCGTAAGCCCCCGCCGAGTTGTCTTCGTCTACCGGTCCGCCTTTCGTGATCTCCGCTACTGGCTTGTCGCTACGCCAGGGGAGTGAATTGCGGGTGAAGACGATGAGCGTTCCGGCGGTGAGGATGGTCGCGATGACGGCCTGCACGATCATGAACGGAAGGTATTCGGCGCCGTTGGACATCAACATGACGCTGACGATCGAGGTGAAAACGACGGCAGGGATGCGGAAAATCGGTGCGGTGGCCCACGCGGCCAGCGGAAGGATCGCCCACAGCAGGTACCACGGCTGAACGACGGGGAACAGGAGAACGATCGCTCCGAGTGCGATGCCGAGCCCACCGACCGGGTGTATGCGGCCCATGTACACCGAGATCATCATCCGTGCGGTGACGAGCATGGCGACGAGAGTCGCGATGGGCCGCGTGATCGTGAGGATCGCCGTCGTGTGATCGCCGAGTCCGAGCAGTACACCGGCCAATCCCGTGCCGACGCCCAGGAGCGTCGGGATGGACATCCAACTCCGGACTGCGGTGGCGGTGTCGAGGGTGTTGATCCAACCCATACCGAGCCCACTGGCCACGCTGATGACAAACGTGACGACAGCGGCAACGATGCCCAGGAGAATCGCGGCTCCCGCCAGGGCTTTCCAGGTTCCACCCCAACGCCGAGCCAAGGCCATGCCGACAAATCCCAAGGCAAGCAAGGACGGAATTTTGACGGTCGACGACAACGCGATCAAACCTGATCCCGCAACGAGATAGAACAGCGCTCGCCCACGGATCGGCCCGGACCCTTCGACTGCGCGGAGGGCGATCTCGATTCCGGCGAGCATCAACCCGAGCATGAGCGCTTCGTTGTGGATGCCGGCCACCAAGTGGAAGAGCAACAGCGGGTTCGCGGCACCGAGCCAGAGCGAACTGACGGCAGAGACACCGCATCGCTTTGCCAGTCGAGGTATCGCCCACACGATGAGCGCGACGCCGGCCAATGCGAGCAAGCGGTGCAAGAAGATTCCGGCCACGATGTTGTCGCCGGTCAGTGAGCTGATCCCGCGTCCCAGCCACAGGAAGAACGGACCGTACGGAGCCGGGGTGTCGCGCCAGATCGTCGGAACCGTGCGGGTCAGAACGTGGTCGACGCCCAGTGCCGCCTTGGGGCCGATGGCGTACGGATCGAGTCCACGGGCCGCGATTTCGCTTTGTGCCAGATACGAGTAGACGTCGCGGCTGAACATCGGCGGTGCGACCGAGAGCGGCAGGATCCACAGCAGGAGTGTGCGGTCCAACTGGGAACGGGTCATGCGCCGCGGTGCGCCGGAACGGCTGCGTATGTCCCCGACTGCAAATCGGCCCATCATCAGCCAGGCGAGAACGACGAGCACGGTTCCGGTCATCGTCATGGTGAGTGAGACCGTCGGCATACGTCCGGGGAGGCTGAGGACTCGAAGTCCTGCGGTCGGATTCTGCAGGACGGGTTGTGCGCCGGCGCCGAGCGCTCCGACTGCCATCAAGACCGCGCCGGTCGCGCCGAATCGGCGGATCCCTCGCAGTTGCGCGGTTTCCTTCGCGTTCAGGCCCGGGCGCTCGTCCTCGTCGCCGTGCAGCACCGCGGCCATACTCTGCCGGGGAGCGGATCCGAAAGGTCGAACGCCGATTGTGGAAAGCGCGAGTGCCTTGGGTTTTTCCAGCAGGATCGCGCGCGCCGATCGCGCGGTCGTCGTCTTCTCGGGGGTCTGCGGCACACCAGGCAGCGTAGCGGCTCCATCCAGCCGGACAGACAAGCACAAACAACGTACGTTGTCCGGATATTCCCGAATGTAATGCAGGTTGCCCTTAGTAGACCTGCGAAAAGAATTCCGTCACACTTGTGTTGTGAAAAGAAATGCGTCAGACCCACGAAGCAAGGAAGTTGCAGGTCAGCCCACTGTAGCGGCCTCGCCGAGTGCTGCCGCAAATCCGGTTACGGTGAGCGTCGAAGGTCAGACGCGGGCGGCAGTGGTCAAGCTGCTACTCGAAGAAGGCCCCATTACCGCCTCCGAAATCGGCACACGCCTCGGTTTGAGTGCCGCAGGTGTCCGACGTCACTTGGATGCGTTGATCGAGTCGGGCGAAGCCCGTACCGCTTCGGCGTCGTCGCTGCGTCAGCGCGGACGAGGTCGTCCCGCCAAGCAGTTCCAGATCACCGCGACCGGTCGCGGCCGCCTCGGCCACACCTACGACGATCTGGCGGGAGCCGCGATGCGGCAACTCCGTGAAATCGGCGGAGACGCGGCAATCGAGGAGTTCGCCAAGCGTCGGGTCCAGGCGATCGTCGGAGACGTCGAACCGGCTGATCCGACAGATGTCGACAACGTCGAGGCGACAGCGGACGCAATCGCCGAAGCCTTCAACGCGGTGGGGTTCGCAGCGTCGACCCGGCCGGTCGGCAACGGCGTGCAGATCTGCCAACACCATTGCCCGGTTTCCCATGTGGCAGAAGAGTTTCCGGAACTGTGCGAGGCAGAGCAGCAAGCATTCCGGCAATTGCTCGGGACTCATGTCCAGCGTCTGGCGACCATCGCCAACGGTGACTGCGCCTGCACGACGCACGTGCCCCTCGTGTCCACCGGGAGTAGATGACCGGACCACAGTGTTCTACCGAGCGTTGCCACCGTGCAGCGTTCGAATAGAGATTTTTCAGCTAGTTCTTCAAAGTCAGAACTGCTCGACCACAGCGACCAGCCCTCGCTGAACCCGAGCAGCCGTCAAGAAACAAGACTCCGGAAGGAGCTCGCATGACCGTCACATCAGACCAGGCGACTACCACTGCGGCAGCAGGCACCGAGCCGCTCACGCAGGAAGAGACCATCGCGTCCCTCGGTCATTACGGCTACGGCTGGTCCGATTCCGACGAAGCCGGAGCCAGCGCGCAGCGCGGGTTGTCCGAGGCTGTCGTGCGGGACATCTCCGCCAAGAAGAGCGAGCCCGAGTGGATGCTCGACATCCGCCTCAAGGCGCTGCGCACCTTCGACAAGAAGCCGATGCCGAACTGGGGCAGCGACCTCGAAGGTATTCACTTCGACAACATCAAGTATTTCGTCCGGTCCAGCGAGAAGCAGGCCGAGTCGTGGGAAGACCTGCCCGAGGACATCAAGAACACGTACGACAAGCTCGGCATCCCCGAGGCGGAGAAGCAGCGCCTCGTTGCCGGCGTCGCAGCTCAGTACGAGTCCGAGGTCGTCTACCACTCGATCCGTGAGGACCTCGAGGAGCAGGGCGTCATCTTCCTCGACACGGACACCGGTCTCAAGCAGCACCCGGAGCTGTTCAAGGAGTACTTCGGATCGGTCATCCCGGCCGGCGACAACAAGTTCTCCGCGCTGAACACCGCCGTGTGGTCCGGTGGCTCGTTCATCTACGTTCCGCCGGGAGTCCACGTGGACATCCCGTTGCAGGCGTACTTCCGCATCAACACCGAGAACATGGGTCAGTTCGAGCGCACCCTGATCATCGTCGACGAAGATGCCTCCGTGCACTACGTCGAGGGTTGCACCGCGCCGATCTACAAGTCCGATTCACTGCACTCGGCCGTCGTCGAGATCATCGTGAAGAAGGGCGGCCACTGCCGCTACACGACCATCCAGAACTGGTCCAACAACGTCTACAACCTGGTGACCAAGCGCACCAAGGTCGAGGCAGGCGGATCCATGGAGTGGGTCGACGGCAACATCGGCTCCAAGGTCACCATGAAGTACCCGGCCGTGTGGCTGATGGGCGAGTACGCCCGCGGTGAGGTTCTCTCCGTTGCGTTCTCCGGCGAGGGCCAGCACCAGGACACCGGCGCCAAGATGCTCCACCTCGCGCCGCACACGTCCTCGACCATCATCAGCAAGTCTGTCGCCCGTGGTGGCGGACGTGCGTCGTACCGCGGTCTGGTGCAGGTCAACAAGGGTGCCCATGGCTCCAAGTCGACCGTCAAGTGTGACGCTCTGCTGGTCGACCAGATCAGCCGAAGCGACACCTACCCGTACGTCGACATCCGCGAGGACGACGTCACCATGGGTCACGAGGCCACCGTCTCCAAGGTCAGTGACGATCAGCTCTTCTACCTGATGAGCCGCGGACTGACCGAGGACGAGGCGATGGCCACCATCGTGCGTGGATTCGTCGAGCCCATCGCGAAGGAACTCCCGATGGAGTACGCGCTCGAGCTCAACCGCCTTATCGAACTTCAGATGGAAGGGGCTGTGGGTTAGTGACCACGCCAGAGACCGGAGTCATCGGAGCTGTTGCCGGGGAGAACCCGACCGCTCCTGTAAAGGGTGCAGCCACAGGCTCACCTATCACGAACAAGGGCGAGCAGTTCTCCTCGTTCGACGTCAATGCATTCGAGGTTCCCGGCGGACGTGACGAGATCTGGCGGTTCACCCCGCTGCGTCGTCTCCGGGGACTGCATGACGGCAGCGCCGTCGCCAACGGACAGGTCACCGTCGAGGTCGACGGGGGAAGCGACATCACCGTCGAGACCGTCGGCCGTGACGACGTGCGTCTGGGCAAAGCCGGCGTTCCCGCTGATCGCATTGCAGCGCAGGCGTATTCGAGCTTCGAGACTGCAACGGTCATCTCGGTGGGCGCCGAGGTCGAGGTCGAGAAGCCAGTCGTGGTCACCATGACCGGCCCCGGAGTCGACAACGTCGCCTACGGACACACCCAGATTCACCTGGCACAGTTCGCCAAGGCGACGTTCGTGATCGACCAGCGCGGCAGCGGAACCTTCGCGGAGAACATCGAATTCGTTCTCGGTGACAGTTCGCAGCTGACCGTGGTGGCCATCCAGGACTGGGCGGACGACGCAGTTCACGTGACGTCACACCACGCTCGCCTGAACCGCGACGCAGTGCTTCGATACACCTCGATCAGCCTGGGCGGCGACCTGGTTCGCCTGTCCGCCACCGTCAAGTACGACGGACCGGGCGGCGACGCCGAACTGCTCGGCCTGTACTTCGCCGACGCCGGCCAGCATCTGGAACAGCGTCTGCTGGTCGATCATTCGCAGCCCAACTGCAAGTCCAACGTGGTCTACAAGGGTGCGCTTCAGGGCGATCCCGGATCCGGCAAGCCCGACGCGCACACCGTGTGGATCGGCGACGTTCTCATCCGCGCCGCAGCGGAGGGCACCGACACGTTCGAGCTCAACCGCAACCTGGTGCTGACCGACGGCGCCCGCGCCGACTCGGTTCCGAACCTCGAAATCGAGACCGGTGAGATCGTCGGTGCCGGCCACGCAAGTGCAACGGGACGTTTCGACGACGAGCAGCTGTTCTACCTGCGTGCTCGTGGTATCCCGGAGGATCAGGCTCGTCGTCTGGTCGTACGTGGGTTCTTCCACGAAATCATCAACAAGATCGCTGTTCCCGAGGTGCGCGATCGCCTCGAAGCCGCAGTCGAAGCCGAACTCGCAGCCGTCGGCTCCTGACCGCCCCGCCTGCGACACCACCCCGTCGCTACGCTCGCCCGCCTCATCTTGAAGGAATTTCATGTCTACCAGTGACAACACCACCACCTCGGTCCTCGAGGTTCGTGACCTGCACGTCGAGGTCGCCAACTCCGATGCCAACGCCGAGCCCATCCAGATCCTCAAGGGCGTCGACCTGACGGTCCGCTCGGGGGAGACCCACGCGATCATGGGCCCCAACGGCTCCGGCAAGTCGACTCTGTCGTACGCTATCGCCGGTCACCCCAAGTACCAGGTCACGTCCGGCTCCATCACCCTCAACGGTGAAGACGTCCTCGCAATGAGCGTCGACGAGCGTGCACGTGCCGGGCTCTTCCTGGCGATGCAGTACCCCGTCGAGGTTCCCGGCGTTTCCATGTCCAACTTCCTGCGCACCGCCGCTACGGCCGTGCGAGGCGAGGCTCCCAAGCTGCGCCACTGGGTCAAGGAAGTCAAGGAAGCCCTCAGCGAGCTCGAGATCGATCCCTCGTTCATCGAGCGCTCGGTCAACGAAGGCTTCTCCGGTGGCGAGAAGAAGCGCCACGAGATCCTGCAGTTGGGCATGCTCAAGCCGAAGATCGCGATCCTCGACGAGACCGACTCCGGCCTCGACGTCGACGCTCTGCGCACCGTCTCCGAAGGCGTCAACCGCTACAAGGAGCGCGAGAACGGCGGCGTTCTGCTGATCACGCACTACACGCGCATTCTGCGCTACATCAACCCCGACTTCGTTCACGTGTTCGTCGGTGGCCGCATCGTCGAGTCCGGTGGACCGGAGCTGGCCGACGAGCTCGAGACCAACGGCTACGTTCGTTTCACCGCGGACACCGCAGCTACCCAGGGAGCGTAATCACGATGACCACCTCGGTGCGCGAGCTCGACGTCACAGCGGTTCGGGCCGACTTCCCGATCCTGGCGCGAACCGTGCGCGACGGAAAACCTTTGGTGTACTTGGATTCCGGCGCTACCTCGCAGCGTCCGGTCCAGGTTCTCGATGCCGAACGGGACTTCCTGACCACGTGTAACGCGGCAGTACACCGGGGTGCTCATCAGCTCGCAGAAGAGGCGACGGACGCGTTCGAGAATGCTCGCGCCACCATCGCTTCTTTCGTGGGCGCGGATTCGGACGAGTTGGTGTTCACCAAGAACGCCACCGAGGCTCTCAATCTGGTGACCTACGTTCTCGGTGACGATCGCTTCGACCGCCATGTCGGTCCTGGCGACGAAATCGTCATCACCGAACTCGAACACCACGCCAACCTCGTTCCCTGGCAGGAACTTGCGCGCCGAACCGGTGCGACGCTCAAGTGGTACGGCGTGACCGACGACGGCCGGATCGATCTCGATTCGCTGGAGCTGACAGACGCGGTGAAGGTCGTTTCGTTCACCCACCAGTCCAACGTGACCGGCGCGATCGCGCCCGTCGAGGAATTGGTGCGACGAGCACGCGCCGTCGGGGCACTCGTCGTGCTCGACGCGTGCCAGTCGGTGCCTCACATGGCCGTCGACTTCCACGAACTGGGAGTGGACTACGCGGCGTTCTCGGGCCACAAGATGCTCGGCCCTTCGGGGGTCGGAGTTCTCTACGGCCGTCGTGAACTGCTGGCAGCGATGCCTCCGTTCATCACCGGCGGATCGATGATCGAGACGGTCACCATGGAGGTCAGCACCTACGCGCCGCCGCCTCAGCGTTTCGAAGCCGGCGTCCCGATGACCTCACAGGTGGTCGGATTGGGCGCTGCCGTGGATTACCTGAACACCTTCGGGATGGACGCCGTCGCCGCGCACGAGCACGTGTTGGTGGAGGCTGCTCTCGAAAAGTTGTCGGCGATCGAAGGTCTGCGCATCATCGGACCACAGACGTCCGAGAACCGCGGCGGAGCGATTTCCTTTGTCGTGGACGGTATTCACGCCCACGACCTCGGCCAGATCCTCGACGACGAGGGCGTCGCGATCCGCGTCGGACACCATTGCGCGTGGCCGCTGCATCGTAAGTTCGGGGTCGCTGCGACGGCCCGTGCGTCGTTTGCGCTCTACAACACCACCTCGGAAATCGATGTTCTCGTTGCAGCGATCAAGCGTGCGCAGGAATTTTTCGGTGTCGCAGGGGAGTTGAACTGAATCATGCGCATGGAGCAGATGTATCAGGAAGTGATCCTCGATCACTACAAACATCCGCACGGCCGCGGACTCCGTGAGCCGTTCGGCGCCGAGGTGCACCACGTCAACCCGACGTGTGGCGACGAGGTGACGTTGCGCGTCCAGATCTCCGAGGACGGAACGGTCTCCGACGTCTCGTACGACGGTCAGGGTTGTTCGATCAGCCAGGCGTCGACGTCGGTGCTGAACGACCTCGTCATCGGGATGCAGGTCACCGACGCACTGAAGACGGTGACGGCGTTCAACGAGATGGTGAGCAGTCGGGGCACCGTCGAGGGGGACGAGGACGTTCTCGGCGACGGCATCGCGTTCGTCGGTGTCTCGAAGTATCCGGCACGCGTGAAGTGCGCCTTGCTCGGATGGATGGCATTCAAGGATGCTGTAGTCCAGATTGTCGACGGCAGTGCTGTGACGACGGCGGACAGCAGCAGTGAATTGGTCGACACGACTGAAGGACAGGGATCATGACCGAGACACAACCAGTGCAGGACGCCGAGGTCGGCGCTCCGGTGAATCCGAATCCCGATTCCACTGCGGAATTCGGTGGCGCACAGGGCAGTGGCACTGTCCCGTCGCCTGAGCGACTCGACGAACTCGAAGAAGCGATGCGCGACGTCGTCGACCCCGAACTGGGAATCAACGTCGTCGATCTCGGCTTGGTCTACGGACTCTTCGAAGACGACGGTGTCGTCACGATCGACATGACTTTGACGTCGGCGGCGTGCCCGTTGACCGACGTGATCGAGGACCAGGCGCGCGGCGCACTTGTGCGTAGCGATCTGTGTACCGACATGAAGATCAACTGGGTGTGGTTGCCGCCGTGGGGACCGGACAAGATCACCGAAGACGGACGCGAGCAACTGCGCGCACTCGGCTTCACGGTCTGACAAGCAGCCTCGCTGCACGATCAACTGAATACATTTCACCGGAGCGTCGGTGCCCGTTCGTCGGGTACCGGCGCTTCGGTTTGTTATATAGGGCCGTTTTAGCCATGATATTCAGGACAATAGTCCCAAATGGTTGTTTGATGAATATTTGCTGGAAGCTGACTGATCGGTAACATCGCAGCTGATTGTCACGATGTGATCTCCGGCGGGCGATTTGCCAGTTTCCACCCGAGCTTTCCAATGTATTCGTCTCATTTCGAAGTGCCCCGATCAGTTCGAAGCGTCCAGCGGACGCATATACCTGTTTGCATCATGATCAAGTTGTAAGAGGGAGATTCGTGTGGATGGCAGTCCCGACCGAGGAATCGTTTCCGCAGCTCGTCCGGACGACGAACTCACCTTCCCTCTTTCTGCCGCGCAACTTTCCCTGCTTGTCGCACAACAGCTTCGACCCGAGATTCCCGTCAGCATCGCTCAGTACGTCGACGTGGACGGCCCGCTCGACATCGAGCTGCTGACCGCTGCCAGTAAACAGACCGGCCGTGAGATCGGCTCCGGATACCTGCGCCTGGTCGAGGTGGACGGGGTTGCGCGTCAGTGGCTCGATCTCGACATGGACGACTCCCTCGACGTGGTCGACCTGCGCGCCGAATCCGATCCGGAATCGGCGGCGCGAGAATGGATGCGCAAAGAGCACACTGCTGCCATCGATCCGTTCACCGATCGCCTGGTCAGGCTGGCAGTCCTGGTGCTTCGCGACGACCATTACTACTGGTACAGCCGTATTCATCATGTGGCGCTCGACGGTTTCGGCGCGATGTCGATGATGAACCGCACAGCCGAGATCTACACCGCCGCGGTGCGGGATCTGCCAGTTCCCCCAGCGGTAACTGCCCCCCTCCAATCGTTGGTGAAGGCAGAGGCCGACTATCTGGGCTCTTCCCGGTGGGAACGCGATCGCGACTACTGGAACACCAAGATGGCCGACAAGCCGGGCGGAACCTCGCTCGCGTCCTCGACTGCTCCGTCGCAGGCGTGGTCACGCCTACGGTCGGCGACGGTACCTACGGAACTGCGAAGCTCCCTCGAAAGGCTCGCCGTCGCTCACGACGTGACTACGTCGTCAGTGGTGATCGGTGCACTGGCGGCTTACCTCGCCCGGGCCACCGGGACCCGCGACGTGGTCCTCAGCTTGCCGGTCTCGGGGCGGACGACAAAAGCTGCTCGCCGGTCCGGCGGAATGATGTCGAACGTCGTCCCGATACGTGCGAGTGTCGATCCGCACTTCGCGGTGGGAGACTTGCTGCACGAGGTGAAGATCGAACTCACCGGCGCACTGCGTCATCAGAAGTACCGCCACGAGGACCTACGACGCGACCTCAACGCCGGTGATCACAGCATCGCCGACGGACGCGGCTTCCACGGGCCGTTGATCAACCTCATGCTGTTCCACTCGGGAATCACTCTCGGGGACGCGCACGGCGAACTGAACGTGATCTCGACCGGACCGATCGAAGACCTCTCGGTCAACGTCTATCAGACTTCCGCAGCCGAAGAGATCCAGATCGACTTCGCCGCGAATCCAGACCTCTACACCAACGAGGACATCACGCGTCACCACCGACGTTTCCTCGAATTCCTCGAATTGTTCTGTGCTGCGGAATCGGGAACTCGATTGATGGACATCGACCCGGACGCCGCGGGGAAGTGGATCGCCGAAGTTCAACACGCCCGCAACGTCGAGTACTGGTCTTCGACATTGTCGAACCCCGCCGAGGATCTGGGTTTGCCGGTCGTCGCCGGATCCGGTCGGACGTCCACGCCCCTCGAGATCGAGGCAGACCTCTGCCGCCGCCTCGAGACGATGGCGACGACGATGAACACGAGTCTGTTCGTGCTGTTCCAGTCTGCGATGGCCGGACTGCTGCGCCGCGTCGGTTCGGCTGACGAGGTGTCGATCGGCGTCTCGGTCCGCGGGTACGGCGCCTCGAACCCGGACGATTTCGTCTCGATGTTCGCCAACCAGTTGGTGCTTCGCTCGACGGTGTCGAACACCATGACGCTCAACGACCTGGTCGGTGCGGTGGACACCGTCGCAATCGAAGCTTTCGAACACGCAGACATTCTTCTGTCTTCGGTGACCGCCGCACTCGGTGACGGCCGCTGGGTGGAGACGGGCCCGTTGTTCCGGGCGATGGTCTGCTTCGAGGAGCCGCTGGATGCTCACCCGAGATTTCCGGGGCTCATGGTCGGTGCGCCTATCGGATCGGATCTGGCCACCGTGCCCGAACTGTTTGTCTCCCTGGCGATTCCGACTGGTGAGCATGCCGAATTCGATCAGCCGATCTCCGGTGTTCTGGATTGGCTCGGCACGAAGGAGCAAGCCGAGGACCTCGCCGACCGTTATCTACGAATCTTGACCGCGATGGTCGGTGCTCCGCACTCGGCGCTCGGCTCAGTGGATCTACTCCGCCCGGACGCGCGCCAGGCGCTGGTGCCGCCCGTTCTGCCGATTACCCCGGTCCGAACGCTCTCCGACATCCTTTCCGATCGCATTCGGGCGACCCCGGAAGCGATCGCCGTTGTCGCAGGTAGCGAGCGCGTGTCGTACCGCGAACTCGATCGACGATCGAATCAGTTGGCGCGCAAGCTCGTCGAGCATGGCGTGCAATCCGAGTCGTTGGTCGGAATCATGCTGCCGAAATCCGTGGACATGATCGTTGCCGCTGTCGCGGTAGTGAAGGCCGGCGGCGGATACCTCCCACTCGATCGTGCGCACCCCGCCGAGCGTTTGGCATACGTGGTCGAGGATGCGCAACCGGTGTGCGTCATCTCCGATTCCACTTTCCCGAACTCCACTTTCCCGAACTCCGCCTTCCCGAACTCTGACGTGGTGGTCGTCGGGGTCGACTCCGACGAGTACTCCGGTGAGGGTCTGGAAACCGATGAGTGCCCGCGCGGGCACGGAGCCGACAATCTGGCGTACGTGATCTACACCTCGGGGTCGACGGGCCGACCCAAGGGCGTCTCGGTTACCCACGCCACCGTGGTGCGATTGTTCGAGAACACGCAGGTCGAATTCGGATTCGACGGCAACGACGTGTGGACGATGTTCCACTCGTTCGCCTTCGACTTCTCGGTGTGGGAACTGTGGGGCGCGCTGCTCCACGGTGGAACGCTGGTTCTGGTCGATCACGAAGTCTCACGCGACCCCGATGCCTTCCGCACGCTCGTCGCCGCAGAAGGCGTCACCGTGCTCAATCAGACGCCCTCGGCCTTCTACCAGTACATCGAAGCCGACCTTCGGGCCGATTCGGCGACCCGGCTCCGGTACGTGATCTTCGGTGGCGAAGCCTTGGATCTTCGTCGCCTCGGGCGCTGGTACGACAATCACGCGGGCTACGACGATCACACGGAATCCGGGCCCGCACTCGTCAACATGTACGGCATAACCGAGACGACGGTGCATGTCACCCATCTCGAACTCGACCGGGCGAGCGCGAGTGCGGTTACCGGCAGCCGGATCGGTGACGCGATCGACGGACTTCGTGTGTACCTGCTCGACGAGCATCTCTCCCCGGTCCCGGTGGGGATTGCGGGGGAGATCTATGTCGCCGGCGGTCAACTCGCCCGTGGCTATCTGGGCCGACCAGACCTCACCGCGGGCCGGTTCGTTGCCGATCCATTCAACGCGGGCGGCCGGCGGTTGTACCGGTCCGGTGACCTCGCACGATGGATTGCGCCTGGACAGCTCGAGTACCTCGGACGCGGCGACGCGCAGGTCAAGATCCGCGGATTCCGGATCGAACTCGGCGAAATCGATTCCGTCATCCTCGGCGCGCCGGGAATCGACGACGCCGTGACCGTCGTGGCTCCGACGCCGGCCGGCGGCGCTCTCGTGACCTATGTGACCGCTTCGGACGCCGTGGACGCCGAAGCCCTTCGCGCGCACGCCGCCGAAGCCCTCCCGACCTACATGGTTCCCGATGCCTTCATGGTCATCGATTCGATTCCGTTGACCACCAACGGAAAACTCGACCGGCGTGCGCTGCCGTCGCCGATCCTCGCCTCCACCAAGGTCTTCCGGCCCCCGACGACTCCGACCGAGGGCAAGGTAGCCGCGGTTCTGGCTGACATCCTGGGTAGTGGACCGCTCGGGCTCGACGACAATTTCTTTCATTTGGGCGGAAACTCGCTGGTAGCGACGACGGCTGTGGCGCGCTTGACCGAAGCCACCGGAGTTCGTATGCCACTGCGTGCGCTTTTCGACCATCCCACGGTGTCCGGGATCGCGGCGACGATCGAGCGTGCCGCCCAGACCCCGGACGCCGACGGTATCCAGGTCGTGGCCCGGCCGACGGTACTGCCTCTCGCTCCCGCGCAGCAGCGACTGTGGTTCCTGAACCGCGTCGCACCGGAATCAGGTGCATACAACATTCCGTTGGCGGTGTCGTTGCGCGGCGCCGTCGATCCCGACGCACTGAGTGCCGCGATCGTGGACGTCGTGACACGTCACGAGTCACTACGCACCGTGTTTCCTCAAATCGGGGACAACGCAACGCAGAAGGTTCTGGGCCTGGGCGAGGGTATCGCGGGGCTCGAGTCGATCGAAGTGGAACGCGAGAATCTCGAAAGTGTGATCTTCGAATTCTCCTCGGCGGGTTTCGATCTGGTCCGCGAACGCCCGGTCCGCTACCTGCTGATCACTGTCGCCGACGATGAGGAAGGCGATGGCAAGGACGGCGATGACGAGCAAGCAGTCCTCGTCGTAGTTCTGCACCACATGGTGGCCGACGGCTGGTCGCTCGCGCCGTTGGCTGCTGATCTCACCGGCGCTTACGCCGCCCGCGTCGGCGGCAACAGCCCGCAGTGGGCGCCCCTTCCGGTGCAGTACGCCGACTACACGCTCTGGCACCGAGAACACCTAGGCGACGTGGCATCCACCGATTCGCTTGCCCACTCACAGATCGCGTTCTGGAAGCAGCAGCTGGCGGGAGCGCCCGAGCAACTCCACCTGCCGACGGACCGTCCGCGCCCACTCGACCCGACCATGCGCGGGGCCGGAGTCGACATCAGAATTGGCGCTTCCACTCATCAGAAGCTCGTTGTACTTGCCGGCGATCACGACGCCACGCCGTTCATCGCCCTGCACGCGTGCTTCGCCCTGCTTCTGGCCAGGTACAGCGGGACGGACGACATCGTCATCGGAACACCGGTGGCAGGACGAGGGGACAGATCTCTCGATCTGCTCGTCGGCATGTTCGTCAACACTCTGGCCTTGCGGACCGTCGTCGATCGGGACGCGACGTTCGCCGCACACCTGTCGCAGGTCAGGGCCGTCGACGTGGATGCCTTCGACAATGCGGACGTGCCTTTCGACGTCGTCGTGGACGCGCTCGAACTCGACCGCTCGCCTGCGCACCATCCGGTCTTTCAAGCTGCCATCACCTCTCGGATAACCACGGCTCACACAGCCGAACTGGCCGGGGTGTCGATGACGGCGCGGGCAGTCGAGACGGGGCTGACCAAGTTCGACCTCGAGCTCACCGTCACCGAACGTCACGAGTCCGGGGCCGCAGCTGGAATCGATGCCACGTTCACCTATTCCACCGACCTGTTCGACAACGCGACGGTCGAAGCGTTGGCGCGAAACTTCGTGACCCTCGTGGAATCGGCAGTGTCGGAACCGACTGCACCGGTTGGTGATCTTCGTGTACTCGGATCCCGGGAGAGTGCCGCGATATTGCCGCGGCGCGGCGTGGCTTCGGTCGGCGAATCGACGCTGGCGCAGATCCTCGGGGCTACCGCGAGGACGTATCCCGACGCGATCGCCCTCGAAGACTCCGAGCGCTCACTCTCGTACGGGGAGCTGGAGCGTCGATCGAATCGGATCGCTCGATACCTCATGGACCTGGGCGTCGGCCCCGAGACACCGGTCGCACTGGCCGTCGCCCGATCGGTCGACTCTGTGCTCGCAGTCTGGTCGGTCACCAAAGCCGGCGGTGTTTTCGTCCCGGTCGATCCCCGTTACCCCGCAGATCGAGTTGCGCACATGCTCCAGGATTCGGGTGTGCGGATCGGAATTCGGTCCGCCGAGGTTGCGGCCGGTCCGGCAACCCGCGGGAACGTCGCAGTCTGGATCGACCTCGGCGACGCGGACACGGTTGCAGAATGTGCCGCCTACTCCGACGCTGCCATCGACGACGCTGCCATCGACGACGCTGACAGAACAGCGTCGATCACTGCGGCGTCGGCTGCGTACGTCATCTACACCTCCGGCTCGACCGGAGTGCCGAAGGGCACCGTCGTCACTCACGCAGGTTTGGCCAATCTCGCTCGCGAACAACAGGATCGGTACCGGATCACCGCCGGGTCGCGAACTCTGCATTTTGCGTCACCGAGCTTCGACGGCGCCGTACTCGAGCTACTGCTCGCCGGTTCGACCGGCGCGACGATGGTGATCGCCCCTCCCGACATCTACGGAGGGGAGGCGTTGAGCGAGTTCCTCCGAAGCCGCGAGGTCACTCATGCCTTCATCACTCCGGCTGCTCTGGCGACCGTCGATCCGGCGGGCGTGACGGCACTGGAATGCGTAGTCGTCGGCGGCGACGTGTGCACCCCGGAATTGGTCTCGAGCTGGGGCAACGGGCGCAGACTGCACAACGGATACGGTCCGACCGAAACCACTGTCATGGTTGCCATCAGTGACCCACTCTCACCGGGCGATCCGATCACCATCGGCGGTCCCATCCGCGGAATCGACGCCGTGGTGCTCGACGCTCGGCTGCAACCGGTCCCGATCGGCGGCGTCGGCGAGCTGTACATCGGTGGGCCGGGGCTTGCACGTGGTTACCACCTTCGTCCCGCGCTGACGTCGGATCGTTTTGTCGCGCATCCGTACTCGACGTCCGGTGCGCGGATGTACCGAACCGGTGACCTGGTCCGTTGGACCAAGGACCTGACCCTTCGCTACGTGGGCCGCAGCGATCATCAGCTCAAGATCCGCGGGTTCCGCATCGAACTCGGCGAGATCGACGCTGCTCTGATGGATTCCCCTCTCGTTCACTTCGCCACGACGATTCCCGTCGAATCCGCCGCAGGCACCACTCTGGCGTCGTACGTGTTGCTCAGCGGCGACGCTGATATCGAGTCGCTCTTTGCTGCACTCGCCGACACGCTGCCGTCGTACATGATTCCGTCGTCGATCACCCCGATCGACGCGATTCCGTTGACTCCGGTCGGCAAACTCGATCGGAGAGCATTGCCGACGCCGATACCGCGCGAAGTCCTCGGTACGGGTCGTGAACCCGAGGCCGGGCTCGAACGCACCGTCGCCGACGTGTTCGCTTCACTGCTCGACGTACCCGAGGTCCGGGCCGGAGACAGTTTCTTCGATCTCGGGGGCAACTCCCTCGTCGCGACGCAGGTGTCCGCGCGGTTGAGCGCAGCGACGGGACTCGCCGTGGACGTGCGCTCGATCTTCGAAGCGCCGACCGTCGAAGCGCTCGCTGCACGTCTGGCGGCGAGCGCCGAAGAATCAGACGATCGACCTGCCCTGAGCGCCGGTGCTCGCCCGGACCGACTACCGCTCTCCGCTGCGCAACAGCGGCTGTGGTTCGTCAATCGCTTCGACCCGCAGTCCGCGGTCTACAACATTCCGTTCGCGATCCGGATCACCGGAGACATCCACGGCGATGCACTCGAGGAGGCGCTTGCGGACGTCATTGCACGCCATGAGGTGCTTCGAACGATCTACGTCGACAGCGCCGACGGCCCGAGTCAGGTCATCCGAGCAATTTCCGACGTGCAGTTCTCCGTCGAGCGCTACCGCGGATCCGAAGGTATCGAATCCGCGACGACGGAGTTCGCGGCGCGTGGGTTCGATCTCGGTTCGGATCTGCCGATTCGGGCCATGCTGGTGCGCGAGGACACTTTCGCTCACGTACTGGTCGTCGTCATCCATCACATCGCCTTCGACGGCTGGTCCCTGACTCCCTTCGCGACAGATTTCGTCGCGGCGTACTCCGCACGCGTCGTCGGAGACGCCCCGGTTTTCACACCGCTCGACGTGCAGTACGCCGACTACGCGGTGTGGCAGCAAGACTCGCTCGGGCAGATCGACGACCAGGAGTCTCTGGTTGCCCGCGAGCTGACCTTCTGGACCGCTGCCATGGCCGGTGCCCCGGACGAGGTACTGCTACCGGTGGATCGCCCACGCGGATTTGTCACCACGACCGCCGTCGGATCGGTGCCGATCGTCATCGACGCGGCGACCGGGGAGCGGCTCGCCGCCTTGGCAAGGCGCAGTGGCACGACGCAATTCATGGTCGTACACGCGATCTTGACGGTTGTTCTGGCGCGTCTCGGTGCTACCGACGACGTGGTGGTCGGTACTCCGGTGGCAGGCCGCGGCCGACCCGAACTGGATTCCCTGATCGGGATGTTCGTCAATTCGCTACCGCTTCGCACACCGGTCGATCACCGAGCGTCGTTCACCTCCCTGCTCGAGGTCGTCCGTGAACGCGACCTTGCCGCCTTCGCGCACCCCGAGTTGCCATTCGAGGTGCTGGTCGACGCCCTCGATCTCGACCGGTCAACTACGCGACACCCGCTGTTTCAGGTCATGCTGTCGTACCACCAGAATGTGGTCTCGCCGCAGGTAACCGTCCACGACGCCCATCTCGAGGCGCAAGCGCTCGAACCGTCCGTCGCTAAGTTCGACCTCGAGTTCACCCTGCTGGCAGGCGATTCCGAGAACGCGGAGATCACCGGGTCGCTCAGGTTTGCCGAAGCGCTCTTCGACATTTCCACCGCGGAAACGATCGCCGCACGTGTGCAGTCGGTGGCCCGCGCCGTCGCCGCAGACCCGGACACCGCGATCGACGACATGGAATTCCTCAGCACCCTCGAGCGTGCGTCGCTGATGCCGGTACGAGGTCCGGCGTGGACCAGTTCGCGCACCTTGGCCGAAATATTGACGCGGACCGCCACCCGTTCAGGCGATTCGGTGGCCCTTCGATCTGGTGACACCACCGTGCTCTACCGAGATCTCTTCTCCCGTGCATCGGCGCTTGCCCGCCGTTTGACCATGGAAGGTATCGGCGCCGAAGACATTGTGGCGATAGCGATTCCGCGTTCGATCGACTCGATCGTCGCGTTGTGGGGCGTTTCCTTGACCGGCGCCGCGTTCGTTCCGGTCGATCCGCGATACCCAGCCGATCGCATTTTGCACATGCTCACCGACTCCGGAGCCACTCGCGGAGTGACAACGGAAGCGGTGATCGAATCACTGCCCCGTCCGGTTCCGTGGATGACGATGGACGACATCCACGGCGACGGTGTCTGGCAGCCGGTTCCTGCCGCGCCGATCCGAATCGACAACCTCGCCTACATCATCTACACCTCCGGATCGACGGGAAAGCCCAAGGGTGTCAGCGTCACTCACCGTGGCCTGAGCGCATTGGCCGCCGAGCAGACGGCGCGCTACGGCATCTCGGCGCAGTCGAGGACGCTGCACTTCTCCTCACCGAGCTTCGACGCATCCATCCTCGAACTGCTGCTCGCCGTCGGTGAGGGCGCGACGATGGTGATCGCATCTCCCGATGTGTACGGCGGCGAGGACCTCGCAAAACTGATCACCGATCACCAGGTGAGCCACGCGTTCATCACGCCGGCAGCGCTGGCCTCGGTCGATCCCACCGGGCTGGACGTCTTGCAGTCGATCGTTGTCGGCGGCGAGGCCTGTTCACCCGAACTGGTCCGCAAGTGGGCACCGGGTCGCCGGTTGTTCAACGGTTACGGGCCGACGGAAACCACGGTCATGGTGTGCATCAGCGATGCCCTGACGGTGGGGGAGACCGTGACCATCGGTGGACCCGTCCGGGGCGTGTCCGCGGTAATTCTCGACGGCTCGGCTCAGCCGGTACCCGTCGGGGTCACCGGTGAGCTCTACATCGCCGGCCTCGGACTTGCCCGCGGCTACCTCGACCAACCCGCGTTGACGGCGACGCGATTCGTGGCAGCGCCGTTCGGCCCGGCCGGCGCCCGCATGTACCGGACCGGTGACCTCGTTCGGTGGACGCCGCTCGAGACGATCGAATACGTCGGACGCTCTGATCACCAGGTGAAAGTACGCGGATTCCGCATCGAACTGGGCGAGATCGACTCCGTCCTCAGCGATTACCCCGGCGTCGAGTTCGCGGTCACCGTGGGCATCGACGCAGCTTCCGGTGAGACGATGTTGGCGTCGTACGTAGTACTCGGCGCCGATGCGGTCGAGATGGACGAACTGCTGAACCATGCGCGCCGCTCACTGCCCGCCTTCATGGTGCCGTCGGCGATCACCCCGATCGAGCACGTTCCGCTGACCCCCGTCGGGAAACTCGACCGATCGGCGCTGCCGGCGCCGACACTGCGTTCGTCCGAGCGGAGTGTCGAGCCGCTGACCACCGCGACCGAACTCCAGGTTGCCGGCGTCGTGGCAGAACTACTGGGTATCGAACAGATCAGTGCGTCGGACAGTTTCTTCGAACTCGGCGGCAACTCACTGCTCGCCACCAGACTGGCCCAGCGACTGGGCGAATCGTTGGGCAGGCAGGTACCTGTCCGAATGCTGTTCGAGCACCCCGAAATTCGGGAACTTGCCACCGTACTCGACACATCCGCCGGGCCGAAGGCGCTACCACCGATCACCGCCGTCGACCGCCCCGAGCAAATTCCGCTGTCCTACGCGCAGGCCCGCATCTGGTTCCTCAACCAGATGGATCCCGGCTCACCCGCGTACAACGTCCCTGCCGCGATCTCCCTCGACGGTGCACTCGACGTCCCAGCCCTCGAAGCTGCGGTCCTCGACGTGATTGAAAGGCACGAAATCCTGCGCACGGTGTTCCCCGACTCCGACACCGGCCCACACCAGGTGATCCAGGATGCATTCACCTCGCTCGAGTACGGAAATGTGGACACCCGTGAACCGGCAGAGCTCGCCAGAGAATTCGCGTCGCGTGGATTCGACATCACGACCCAATCTCCCGTTCGCGCGCTCCTGCTCGAGTCGACGCCGCAGCACCACACGCTTGTCATCGTGATCCACCACATCGCGGCGGACGGATGGTCGATCGCGCCGTTGATGAAGGACGTGCTCACCGCCTACGTCGCGAGAAGTTCGGGACGCGCTCCCGAGTTCACTCCGCTCGAGGTGCACTACGCGGACTTCGCCATCTGGCAGCGGGAAGCGCTGGGCTCTGTGAACGAATCCGAGAGCGTGCTCGGGGCACAGGCGTCGTACTGGCGGGAGACGTTGCGGGGAGCACCTGAGCTGATCGACCTTCCGTGCGATCGAGCGCGCCCGCTCACCCAGTCGTTGAGCGGCGGCCACACCGCGGTGTCGCTTCCGGCGCACACCCGGATCGCGGTCGAGGCGGTCGCCGGCTCGAATGCGGCGACGCCGTTCATGGTGTTGCACGCTGCCTATGCCGTGCTGCTGTCCAGGCTGAGTCGAAGCACGGACATCGTGATCGGATCTCCGGTCGCCGGGCGAGGACACCGAGTTCTCGACGACCTCGTGGGAATGTTCGTGGGCACGGTCGGACTGCGCACGACGGTCGATCCCGGGTCGACGTTCGTCGACGTTCTGCGTACTGTCCGCTCCGTCGATCTCGACGCCTTCGCCCACGCGGACATTCCGTTCGAGCAGGTCGTGGACGTTGTGGCGCCGACCCGGACCACCGACCGTCATCCGGTGTTCCAGACGATGATCTCGTTCCACGGCGCCCACCCGACGACGTGGGACCTGCCTGGACTTGCCGTTCGTGCCCACGAGATCACACCGGACATCGCCAAGTACGACCTGCAGTTCACCGTTGTCGAACAGACCGCGGAGGAAGGCGGCGGCTACGAGGCCTCCCTCACCTACGCGAAGGACCTCTTCGACACCGATACGGCGGAGTCGTTTGCGGTGATGCTGGAAACGGTCATCGAGACACTGACTGCCCAGCCCTCCGCCGTCGTCGGTGACGTGGATCTTGCGGGACGTGGCCTGCGTGCGTTGCCCGGACGTCCGGCCGGCGATGCTTTGACCTTGCCGGAGTTGCTGCTTCGCAGCGCGGCCGATCCGCATGCTCCGGCAATCGTCGACGTCGCGGCTTCCGCCACGCTCACGTACGGCGAACTCGACCGACGCTCCGACGCAATGGCGTTTGCGTTGATCGCTCGCGGGATTGCGCCGGAAATGATTGTGGCACTCGCGCTTCCGAGGTCGGCCGACTATGTGATCGCGCTCTGGGCCGTAGCGAAAGCCGGCGGAGTGTTTCTTCCCGTGGACCCGGCGTACCCCGCCGAGCGGATCGAGCACATGCTCACCGACAGTGGGGCGGTACTCGGTATCACCAGGGGCGAGTATGTGGCCGGCCTTCCGGGCGCCACGTCGTGGATCGAGCTCGACGCGGTCGAATTCACCACCGAAATCGAGGCAGCCCATTCCGAGACACTGCCGGACGCGCCACTCGAGTTCGACAACCCGGCTTACCTGATCTACACCTCGGGCTCGACCGGAAAACCCAAGGGCGTATTGGTCACTCACGCGGGATTGGCCGCGTTTGCCGACGAACAGCGGGAACGTTTCGGCGTCACCGCGCACTCTCGCGCTCTGAGCTTCGCCTCGACGAGCTTCGACGCGTCGGTTCTCGAGCTCCTTCTGGCATTCGGCGCCGGCGCAACGATGGTGATTGCGCCTCCGACGGTTCTCGGCGGTGTCGAATTGCACGAACTGCTCGACGAGCAGGCGATCACCCATGCATTCGTGACTCCGGCCGCCCTGGCGACTGTCGATCCCGCCGGTCTCGACCATCTCGAGGCCGTCGTTGTCGGTGGCGACGCCTGCACCGCCGACCTCGTATCTCGGTGGGCGCCGAGGCGCCGAATGTTCAACGCGTACGGCCCGACCGAGGCCACCGTCGCAGTCACCATCAGCGATTCACTCGTCGCGGGGGAGTCTGTGACGATCGGCGGTCCGATCCGCGGTGTGGATGCGATGGTTCTCGATTCCCGACTGCACTCGGTCCCCGGACAGGTCGTCGGTGAGCTCTACGTCAGCGGCGACGGTCTCGCCCGCGGGTACCTCGGCAACCCCGCGCTCACGGCAGCGCGGTTCGTCGCCGACCCGCACGGACCCGAAGGCTCTCGGATGTACCGCACCGGGGATCTTGTGCGTGAGGATCGCGCACGGTCGCTTGTCTATCTCGGACGCGCGGACCACCAGGTCAAGGTCCGAGGGTTCCGGATCGAACTCGGTGAAATCGACGCGGTGCTGGCGTCGGAGGCGTCCGTGCATTCGGCTGTGAGCGTGGTCGTCGGCGACGGCGTCGACGCTCGGATCGTCGCGTACGTCGTCCCGGCACACGGGGACGTCGACGTCACCGCACTACGACGCCACGCAGGCACATCCCTGCCTGCGCACATGATCCCGTCCGCTTTTGTCACGATCGGTGCAGTCCCGACCACACCGGCGGGCAAGCTGGATCGCGCAGCTCTGCCTGCGCCCCTCTGGGAGGCGCCGAGTGGACGCAGTCCGGAAGGCAGCGACGAGATTGCGATCTGCGCTGCTTTCGCGGAGGTACTCGATCTCGCCGACGCAGACACGTACGCCGATTCGAGCTTCTTCGAACTCGGCGGAAACTCGCTCATGGCAACGCGTTTGGTCGCTGCCATCAAGGAACGCACCAGCATGACCGTCCCCGTCGCGTGGATATTCTCCGACCCGACGCCGGAGGCATTGGCGCGCAGACTCTTCGAACTCGAGGCAACAGTTGTGACAAGTGACGCGGATACCTCCGCACTTGCAGTAGTCCTGCCACTACGCCCGGAAGGCCGCGCCGAGCCACTGTTCTGCATCCATCCGGCCATCGGATTGGCCTGGTGCTACGGGGCACTCGATCGGTACGTCGATTCCAGCCGGCCGCTCTACGGCCTGCAGTCGCCGATTCTGACGGACCCCGAATTCCGGGCGGAGCTGATCGAGGATTTCGCGGCGCGGTACGTCGAGGAAATTCGCGGAGTTCAGCCGCACGGTCCGTATCACCTGCTGGGGTGGTCGATCGGGGGATTGATCGCTCACGCGGCGGCGGTGCAGTTGCAAGCAGCGGGTGAGAGCGTCGCCGACCTGATTCTGCTCGACAGCTTCGTTCTCGAAGACCCGACGATGGCGGGCGCGCAGCCTTCTCTCGCCGAACTGATCGGCGGGTTGGGGATCTCGGTCCCGGACGCCGACGAGCGTGATCTGACACCGGAGGACGCCGAAGCGCTCTTGCATGAGTCCATCGGCGATCACCCTTTGGTCTCGAGCGATCGGATCGAGCGACTGTTCGAGGAATACTCCGCAGGCGCGGAGCTTGCCCAGCGGTACCGCCCGGGCAAGTTCGTGGGCGATCTGCTGTTCTTCTCGGCACAGACCGACACCTTCGACCCGCTGCGCACGGCGTCGGCGTGGCGACCGTTCGTGTCCGGGGTGATCATCGACCGTCCGGTGCCCACGTCACACGCCGAAATGTTCGCCGAGGCAGGTCTGGAGGCGATCGGGCCCGTGATCAACCTGGCGGTCGGAACGGGTCGTCACGCGGCCCCGGACGTCGACGCCGAGTTGGACGCTCTTATCGAGATCCAAGACGTGCGCGGCTGACCTCAGGCTCGTTTCTTCCTCGGCGTCGTCGACTTCGACGAGCCGGCCTTGGAGGCGTTCGACTTCGCTTCGTCCACACTGCGCTGCAGTGCGGCAACGAGGTCGACCACCTCTGCATCGGTGCCCTCCTGGTCGACCTCGGCGGCGGGGATGACCTTCTTGCCGCCGTTCTCGATCATCTCGTCGAGCAACTGCCGCAGTTGGAGCTGGTAGTCGTCGGTGAACTCGGTCGGATCGAAATCGCCCGCCATGCTCTCGACGAGCGTCTGCGCCATCTTCAGTTCCTTGGCCTTCGGCTTCTCCACGTCGTCGAGTGAAGGGAACTCTGCTGCGCGAACTTCGTCGGGCCACAGCAACGTCTGGATCACGAGGACGCCGTCGCGAGCGCGCATCGCGGCCAGGCGCGTCTTCTGTCGCAGAGTGAAATGCACCAGTGCCGTTCGATCACTCTCGGTGAGCACAGTCGAAAGCAGGACGTACGCCTTCGGCGACGCCGAATCGGGTTCGAGGAAGTAACTCTTCTCGAACAAGATCGGATCGATCTGATCGTTCGGCACGAATTCCAGCACCGGAATCTCGTGCTTCTCCGCGGCCGGGAGTTTGTTGAAGTCCTCGTCGCTCAAGATGACGCGCGATCCGTCTTCCGAGTCGTACGCCTTGTCGATGTCCGCGAACTGAACCGTGTTTCCGCACTCGGAACACACACGGTTGTACTTGATGCGGCCACCGTCTTTTGCATGGACCTGGTGAAATCGGATGTCGTGGTCCTCGGTCGCCGAGTACACCTTGACCGGAACGTTGACCAGACCGAAGGCTATCGAGCCTTTCCAAATCGAGCGCATGCCTCCCATGATGGTCGCCCCCAGCCGATTGCGCGAGGCAAACGCTCACGGTTGATCCCGAACCGTTGCGTCCGGGTGGGCCGGTTCGAGGCGCGGCGAGCGGGTATCCGCTCCGAGAATCCGACTCGCACACCTGGGGGCATACTCCGATGAGTATCCGAACCTACCGTCGACGCGTAGCAGCAGCGCTGGCAATTTCACTGGTTCCACTGCTGTTTGCGCCTTGGCCCGCGAACGCAGATCCGGCACGCACCGTAACCATCAGCGTCCACTCCGATGCGATGGGCCGCGACATTCCACTCGAGGTGATCCTCCCCGCCGACACGAGCGCCCCACGGCCCACGTTGTATCTGCTCAACGGCGCCGGTGGTGGCGAGGACAGTGCAACGTGGGAAGGACGGACCGATGTCCTGGACTTCTTTGCCGACAAGAACGTCAACGTCGTGACGCCGCTGGAAGGAGCGTTCAGCTACTACACCGACTGGCAGAAGGACGATCCCGTACTCGGACGCAACAAGTGGCAGACGTTCCTCACGCGTGAACTGCCGCCAGTCATCGATGCGCAGTTCGGTACCAACGGGGTCAACTCCATCGCGGCGATCTCGATGACCGCGACCTCGGTACTCAATCTCGCGATCTCAGCCCCAGGGCTGTATCGGAGTGTCGGGGCCTACAGCGGGTGCGCGGAGACTTCCACCCAGCCGGGTCAGGACTACGTGCGACTGGTGGTCGGTGCGCGGGGTGGCGCTGATCCGACAAACATGTGGGGACCGTTCGACGGTCCGGGATGGCGCGAGAACGATCCCGTCGTGAACGCGGAGAAGTTGCGGGGGACCGAACTGTACGTCTCCACCGGATCCGGGCTGCCAGGTCCGCACGACAACCTTCAGGCGCCCGATGTGAACGGAAACCCCGGAGCACTCCTGAATCAGATCATCGTCGGCGGCATCATCGAATCCGCGGTCAACGGGTGCACACACGGATTGGCGGACCGACTGAACGCACTGGGCATCCCCGCGACCTTCGACTTCAAGCCGAGCGGAACCCACTCGTGGGGTTACTGGCAGGACGACCTCCACAACTCCTGGCCGATGATCGCCGGCTCGATGGCAGCGCAGTAGTCGGTGCGGATCTAGTCACCGGAAAAACGGCGCGCGCATCAACGTCTTTCTCACGTGCCACGGTGACGATCGGAACAGTGTTGCCATCACCTTCGCCGTCGCGGCCGCGTCCCGCCGATCGGAAAGGTATGACCGCTGAGCCTCGACCGGTAGATCGAAGAACTTGTCGAAGAATGTGGTGACTTCGCCCGAGTCGAGGGTGAGAAGTGCGTTCAGACCAACGCGGCGGAGAGCGGATACCGCCTTGGCCGAGCGAGGCCAGAGTGCCGCGTTCGGATCCTCACCGTCGGCGATTGCTTTCGCGACAGTGTCGGCCTCGGCGAGTGAGGAGGCAACGCTGTATCCGGTTCCCGGATGCATCAGACCGCCTCGCCCGCCGAACCGGAGGACAGCGTCCGGGGACGAGTCCTTCGGGCCTTCGACTGCAAAACGGACTCGCTCGATCGGCGCGTCGTCGGGGACTTCGCAGCCCCGATTGTGAAGTCGGGTGCGCAGACGTGTTTCGAGTTCGCGCAACCCCAACGCCGGCCGGCCGACGAGGCAGGTCTCCTCGAGGAGGACTCGCTCGTCGTCGAGCGGGACCGCGTAGAGAAACGACGGAGTGTCGGCGTCGGAGGTGCCGTTGTCTGTTCGCCAGTCCATGAACCAGGCCTCGCTGCCGCCCAGAATCGGGTCGGCCAGAGCTCGGTCCACGATCATTCCGAAGGCCGTCTGCTGCGCGGTTGTCACTGCCAGATCGGTGCCTCGGGCGTCGACGACGACGGATCCCGTCAGCTGCGATCCGTCCACGCACACGACGGTGGTGGTGGACAGTGTTTGAGCGCGTAAGCCTCTGAACTCTGTGGATGTGTCGGAGAGAAATGATTGCAGTAAAGATGTATTCAATACGCAATAAATGCGATCAAGCGTTTTCTGCCCGCTGATCCACACGCTCGGGCGTTCGATTCGGCTCGCGATCACCTCGTCCGGCAGCCACGACGGCAGCTCGTCTGCCCACGCCGAGTACGTCGGCGTCCACACCCGATGAGGATGCGGATCGACAACGACAACGGTGAGTTGCCGGGCGATACAGCGCGTCGCGAGTGCCCGCCCCGCCGGCCCTCCGCCCACGATCACCACGTCGGCGGAGGAGTCGAGTGTGCTCATGATCGGCGCACTACATCGATCCCGTTGCGAGCAGACCGCCGTCGACCCGGACCGTTTCGCCGGTGATCCATGCCGCCGCGTCGGAGACGAGGAAGCCGACCAAGCCGGCAACGTCCTCGGGGGTGCCGAGCCGCTTCATCGGGTAGCCCGCCGACGCCTTGTCCTCGCCGGCAGCGACCAGTGCTGCCGCGAACTGCGTCTTGACGATCCCGGGTGCTACGGCATTCACACGAATCTTCGGTCCCAGTTGCCAGGCCAGTTCTTCCGTCAACCGGATGAGCGCAGCCTTCGACGCGCCGTACGCCGCGATGACGCCCGTCGACCGGATCCCGGCCACACTTGCCAGGTTCACGACGGCTCCACCGTGTTCGCCCATCCACGCCCGATGTGCTTGTTGGACGTAGCCGAGGGCGGCAACCACGTTCACGTCGAAGATCTTGCGCACGGCGTCGAGGTCCGCCTCCATGAGCGAACCGAAGACGGGATTGATTCCGGTGTTGTTGACCAGAATGTCGAGCGAACCGAACTCGGCGACGGCGCGGTCGACGGCACCGGATCGGGCCTCGGCATCGGCTGCGTTGCCCGCGAATGCGACGACCTTGCCGCCGTGCCCCAGATCGGACAGTTCGGATGCAGCGGCCTCGAGGGGCTCCGGCTTGCGGGCTGTGATCAAGACGTCGGCGCCGCGAGCGAGGAGTTCGGCGGCGACAGCTTTGCCGATTCCGCGACTTGCGCCGGTGACGATGGCGGCGCGGCCTTCGAGGTCGCGAGGACGAGTGCTGTTTTCGCTAGTCATGTCCCGAACGTTAGCGGACTCACACGCTCCTGGTCGGAACGACCGTCAGGTCACGGTAAAATCGATAGTTCTTGTGTCTGTAGTCAGGCATTGTTTACCCGTATTCGTCGTTTTTCCTGAGGAGTTTGCTTGATTACCGCCACTGACCTCGAAGTTCGTGCCGGTGTCCGCACCCTTCTCACAGCTCCCGGGCCTTCGCTGCGCATCCAGCCGGGCGACCGGATCGGACTCGTCGGACGTAACGGTGCCGGAAAGACGACCACTCTGCGCATCCTCGCCGGTGAAGGTGAGGCATATGCGGGAAGCGTCGTACGCACCGGTGAACTCGGATACCTCCCGCAGGACCCCAAAGAGGGCGACCTGAGCATCCTCGCCAAGGACCGGGTTCTCTCTGCCCGCGGCCTCGACACGATGCTCCGCGAGATGGAGAAGCAGCAGATCCTGATGGGCGAGGTGCTCGATCAGGAATCTCAGGACCGCGCGGTCAAGAAGTACGGCCAGCTCGAGGATCGATTCTCGGCCCTCGGCGGCTACGAAGCCGAGAGCGAAGCCGCACGTATCACCAGCAGCCTCGGCCTCGAAGACCGTATTCTCGGGCAGCCGCTCAGCACGCTGTCCGGCGGTCAGCGTCGTCGTGTCGAATTGGCGCGAATCCTCTTTGCCGCCTCCGACGGCAGCGGTGCCCGCTCGGACACGACTCTGCTGCTCGACGAGCCCACCAACCACCTCGACGCCGACTCCATCACCTGGCTGCGTGGTTTCCTCCAGAACCACGAGGGCGGACTGGTGGTCATCAGTCACGACGTCGACCTGCTCAACGACGTCGTCAACCGTGTGTGGTTCCTCGATGCCGTCCGCGGTGAGGCCGACGTCTACAACATGAACTGGAAGAAGTACCTCGACGCTCGTGCCACTGACGAGCAGCGTCGTCGCCGCGAGCGCGCGAACGCCGAGAAGAAGGCCGGTGCGCTGCGGATTCAGGCAGCGAAGATGGGTGCAAAGGCAACCAAGGCGGTCGCGGCTCAGAACATGGCCAAGCGAGCCGACAAGTTGATGGCGAACCTCGATGCCGAACGTGTCTCGGACAAGGTTGCGCGGATTCGTTTCCCCGAGCCCGCCGCTTGTGGCAAGACTCCGCTGATGGGCAAGAACCTCACCAAGGTGTACGGCTCGCTCGAGATCTTCACCGGTGTCGATCTCGCGATCGATCGTGGGTCTCGTGTGGTTATCCTCGGACTCAACGGTGCAGGTAAGACCACGCTGCTCCGCATCCTCGCGGGCGCGGAGAAGGCGGACGCGGGTGAGCTGATCGCCGGCCACGGACTCAAGGTCGGCTACTTCGCTCAGGAGCACGACACCCTCGACGACGACGCGTCCGTGTGGGAGAACATCCGCCACGCTGCGCCGGATACGGGGGAGCAGGAACTGCGTTCTCTGCTCGGTGCCTTCATGTTCACCGGCCCACAGCTCGAACAGCCGGCCGGAACGCTCTCGGGTGGTGAAAAGACGCGTCTGGCTCTGGCCGGTCTGGTGTCGTCCGCTGCCAACGTTCTGCTTCTCGACGAGCCCACCAACAACCTGGACCCGATCTCACGCGAGCAGGTGCTCGACGCGCTCCGCAGCTACACCGGTGCCGTCGTCCTGGTCACCCACGATCCGGGCGCTGCCGAGGCACTCAACCCCGAGCGGGTCATCCTCCTGCCCGACGGCAACGAGGACCACTGGTCGCAGGAATACCTCGAGCTGATCCAGCTCGCCTAACCCCCTGTGAGTGGTTAGGGAGTCCCCGCACTCCTCAACCACTCACAGGGGCGAAGCCCCTCAATCTCGCCGCCGCACCGATTCCTCGACCAGATCGAGAACAGCTGACAGGTTGTCGACGCCGTGGCCGGAGGCGATTCTCGCGACCAGGCCGTCCATCACCAGATCCAGGTATCCGATCAGAATTTCGGTGGGAACGTCGTCACGGAGCCGACCGGCCGATTTCTGTCTGGCGAGGCGCGCACTGGTCGCTTCCGTCAGTTCTACGGAGCGCTGTGACCACTTCTCGCGGAAGTCGGCGTCGTTGCGCAGTCGACGCGCTATCTCCAGTCGCGTTCCCAGCCAATCGAATTGATCGGGCTGCGCGAGCATGTCCCGCATGACCTGGACAAGGCCCTCTTCGGCGACGACATCTGCCATCCGGCTCGCATCCTCGCTTGCGAGAGCGAGGAACAGGCCGTCCTTGTCCTTGAAGTGATGAAAGATCGCTCCTCGGGACAAACCGGTGACTTCTTCGAGACGGCGAACTGTGGCGCCGTCGTAGCCGTATTCCGCAAAGCAGCGGCGGGCGCCGTCAAGGATCTGACTGCGCCGTGCCGCGAGATGGTCTTCACTGACCTTGGGCACGTTGTTGTCCTCGTCTCGCGCTTTCTTTGTGCTCTGAACGCACGTGGCGGACTCAGCACCTCGCTGAGTCCGCCACGTGGGTTAGAGCAGGGCTCGGTTGACTAGCCCCGGATCATGTTGCGAAGCACGTACTGCAGGATGCCACCGTTGCGGTAGTAATCCGCTTCGCCGGGGGTATCGATGCGTACGACTGCGTCGAACACGACCTTCTCGCCGTTCTCGCGCGTTGCCGTGACCTTCATGGTCTTCGGGGTGACGCCCTCGTTGAGCTTCTCGACGCCTTCGATGTCGAAGGTCTCGGTGCCGTCGAGCTTGAGCGAACCTGCGGACTCGCCGACCGGGAACTGCAGCGGGACAACGCCCATGCCGATGAGGTTGGAGCGGTGGATGCGCTCGAACGACTCGGTGATGACGGCCTTGACGCCGAGCAGGCTGGTGCCCTTGGCTGCCCAGTCACGCGAGGATCCGGAGCCGTACTCCTTGCCGCCCAGGACGACCAGCGGGATGCCGGCTGCCTGGTAGTTCTGCGACGCGTCGTAGATGAATGCCTGCGGTGCGCCTTCCTGCGTGAAGTCGCGGGTGTAACCACCGGAGACGTCGTCGAGGAGCTGGTTGCGCAGACGGATGTTCGCGAACGTTCCGCGAATCATGACCTCGTGGTTACCGCGACGCGAGCCGAGCGAGTTGTAATCCGCACGCTCGACGCCGTGGGAGTCGAGGTACTGCGCAGCGGGGGTACCGACCTTGATCGGACCTGCCGGGCTGATGTGGTCGGTGGTGACCGAGTCGCCGAGCAGTGCGAGGACGCGAGCGCCCTTGATGTCCTTGACCGGAGCCGGATCCATCGTCATGCCGTCGAAGTAAGGTGGCTTCCGCACGTAGGTGGAGTTCACGTCCCACTCGAAGGTGTCACCCTTCGGGGTTTCGAGGTTCTGCCAGCGGCTGTCGCCCGCAAAGATGGTTGCGTACGACTTGCGGAACATGTCCTGGTCGATCGAGGACTTGATCGTCTCTTCGATTTCCTGCGTGGACGGCCAGATGTCCTTGAGGTAGACGGGGTTTCCGTCGGTGTCGTTACCGAGCGAATCGGTCTCGAAGTCGAAGTCCATGGTTCCGGCGAGGCCGTATGCAATCACGAGCGGCGGGGAAGCCAGGTAGTTCATCTTGACGTCGGGGGAGATACGTCCCTCGAAGTTACGGTTACCCGAGAGCACCGCGGTGACCGAGAGGTCGTTGTCGTTGATGGCCTTCGAGACTGCCTCGGGCAGGGGTCCGGTGTTACCGATGCACGTGGTGCAGCCGTAACCGCCGAGGTAGTAACCGAGCTTCTCGAGGTACGGCCACAGGCCGGCCTTCTCGTAGTAATCGGTGACGACCTGCGAACCGGGAGCCATGTTGGTCTTGACCCACGGCTTGGTGGCGAGGCCCTTTTCGACGGCGTTGCGTGCGAGCAGTGCAGCACCGAGCATGACCGACGGGTTGGACGTGTTGGTGCAGGAGGTGATACCTGCAACAACGACGGCGCCGTGGTCGAGAACGAACTCACCGGCGTCTGACTTGACGACGACCGGCTTGCTCGGACGGCCTTCTGCACCGTTGGCAGCAGAGAGAACGTCGACCGCTCCGTCGTCGGCAAACGACAGAACCGCGGGATCGGAAGCCGGGAAGGACTCTTCGACGGCCTCGTCGAGCTGGGTGTGCTCGGTCGGGTAGTTCTCTTCCACGTAGTTGTGGATGTCCTTGCGGAACGCAGTCTTGGACTCCGACAACAGGATTCGGTCCTGCGGGCGCTTCGGGCCGGCGATCGAGGGAACAACGGTTCCCAGATCCAGCTCGATGTACTCCGAGAAGACGGGTTCCTTGTCGGGGTTGTGCCACAGGCCCTGTTCCTTGGCGTACGCCTCGACGAGAGCGAGCTGCTCGTCGCTGCGGCCGGTGAGGCGCAGGTACTCGATGGTCTCGGCGTCGATCGGGAAGATCGCTGCGGTGGAACCGAATTCGGGGCTCATGTTGCCCAGCGTTGCGCGGTTCGCGAGCGGAACCTCGGCAACACCGTTGCCGTAGAACTCGACGAACTTGCCGACGACGCCGTGCTTACGGAGCATCTCGGTGGCGGTGAGCACGACGTCGGTTGCGGTGACGCCGGGCTTGATCTCACCGGAGAGCTTGAAGCCGACAACGCGGGGGATCAGCATGGAGACGGGCTGGCCGAGCATTGCTGCCTCGGCCTCGATGCCGCCGACGCCCCAGCCGAGCACGCCGAGGCCGTTGACCATCGTGGTGTGCGAGTCGGTGCCGACACAGGTGTCGGGGTATGCCTGTCCGTTACGGGACATGACGGTGGGCGCCAGGTATTCGATGTTGACCTGGTGAACGATGCCCATTCCCGGGGGGACGACCTTGAAGTCGTCGAATGCGCCCTGGCCCCAACGGAGGAACTGGTAACGCTCGCCGTTGCGCTCGTATTCGAGGTCGACGTTGCGCTCGAGTGCGTCGGCCTGGCCGAAGACGTCGAGGATGACCGAGTGGTCGATGACCATGTCGGCGGGGGAGAGCGGGTTGACCTTGTTCGGGTCGCCGCCGAGGGTGGTGACGGCCTCACGCATGGTGGCGAGGTCGACGATGCAAGGAACGCCGGTGAAGTCCTGCATGATCACGCGGGCAGGCGTGAACTGGATTTCGATGCTCGGCTCGGCTGAGGGATCCCAGCTCGCGATCGCGCGGATGTGATCCGCGGTGATGTTGGCACCGTCTTCGGTGCGGAGAAGGTTCTCGGCGAGAACCTTCAAGGAATAGGGCAATTTCTCGGTGCCGGGGACGGCCGAGAGGCGGAAGATCTCGTAAGAGTTCTCACCGACCTCGAGGGTTCCCTTGGCTCCGAATGAATCGATACTGGTGCTCACGTCTGCTCCACTCGTCTATGAGGGTCGCTACCGACGGGGCTGTGTCGGCAGCTGAAGCGAGGTACTTCGGCCGGGAAGACCCTCCGTAGCTCACGCCAATCGCACAGTTCGCGTGAGAACTGTCCGAACATCGGAGCTGCAGTAGAACCTGTCCTGACCGGTGGTACCTCTTGGTCCAAGTCTAACAGTACGCTTGTCCTGTGAGAATTCAGGGCAAGTTGACCGAAACAATCTTCATGCAGACTGCGGGCCTGCGCAACGCAGGCTTGGCTGGGTGACCACACCCACAGTTACCGCTCGGGCGGCACGCGCGGCGGTTGCGTGTGACGCCTGGTGGCAGTCGACCTGAAGTAGGCTGCATGCAGGCCCGTCGCGGGTCGGCCGCCGAAAAACGACCTCGGAAGAACTCCCCGCATCTCAGCGGTGGACGGAATCCGAACAGCACCCGGATGAGAGATGTCTGCTCCTACCAATCACGCTTTTGCGCCTGTGTACGTGAAGTCCCCGTTGCACGTCGCTGTTCCGTCGGATGTCGATCTCGACGACGTGCTCGCGGACCTTTCGACGGACGGCGTCTCCGCCCCGGAGTCCGATGTTGTGGGGCTGACTGCGGTGGTGACCGACGCCCGTGAACGTGGTGTCGACTTGAGCGTCGTGGTGGTCGACGCAAATCCGGGCCGGCCGTCCGATCTTCGCGACCTGGCCACGACGGTCGGCAAAACCGAAGGCGGCACGGTTCTCGTTCTGAGCCCAGACTGGATGGGTAGCTACAGCGACTCGATCAGTCGCGTGCAGCTCGAAACCGCGCAGGACCGATCTTTCGGAGAAAGCGCGAGCGTGACCGCGGACCGCTTCTCGCACGAGATCGTGGCGCCGGGTCCGCCGTGGACGCTTTACACGGTCCTTGTCATCGCACTGGTTGCGGTTATTGCAGGAATTACCTTTGCCGTCAAGTGGCGGCGAGAGCCGGAAAACGCGCAAACCAGACATATCGCTTCGACTTCAGAAACGGCGACATCTTCCGACCACCGGGCCGATTCCGTCTGACCTTGGTCCTTTTGCGAGATTTTCAGTAACTCGTCGAAAACAGGTACTCACCGCTGTTTGCGGTGAGTACCTGCCCTTTTTGGTACCTGCATGCCATTCGACCAGCTCAAATACCGTTTGTGTTATTTGTGGCTAAAGTTTCCAAAGAACGCTTGAGTGTCGTACGGTACAACTGGCACTTTTTGGGGAAGAAGTGTCGCAGACAGGCTGATGTTGTTCGACGCGTACTTGTCGGTTGCCTTGTTCTCGAGGTGTCGACGGTGGCGTTCGTACGGCACGTCCAGGTCGACGAGCAGCTCTCGGGCTGTGGGCGACCGGAGCTTGGTCTGCGCATTCCCTCCCCGCACGGATCGGCGACCCAGCGGGCCGTGGCGTTACACGCGAGGGAGAGTTATTTGTGAGGCAAGTAACACGTGGCGGCGAGTCCCGTCGTGGTCCTTCCCGTAAGTCGATGCGCCTGGCGCAACTGGTCATCGGATTCGGCGTTGTCGGGTCCCTGATCGTCGGTACGCCCGCCATGTCCTCGGCCGTACCACCGCCGCCGCCGAATCCGAGTGACTCGGACATCGCTGCGGCCGATTCGCAGGTCTCGTCGAGCGTCGGCACCGTCAGCGCGCTCATCAATCAAGTCGCATCGGCCAACGAACAGTTGTCGGCACTCGACAACGAAGTTGCGATCAAGCGTGAAGACGTCAACAAGACGCTCGTGGATCTGCAGAACGCTCGCGGCGCCGCAGACACCGCAGCGCAGGCCGTCGGCGTCACCAAACAAGCTCTTAAGGACGCGTCGGCGCAGATCGAGGTCGCTCAGACGGACTTCGACAAGTACGCACGCTCGAGCTACGTCAAGGGCACCAACACCGCGTCCATCTCGTCGTTCCTCGACGCCAAGGGCCCGGGCGACGTCCTCGACCGCGCGCAGGTCCTCAAACTGCTCGCCAATACGCAGAGCGCAGTGCTTGACGGTCTCCAACGAGCACGTACCGAGCAGGCGAACAAGGACTCCGCGACCCGCCAGGCAAAGCAGCAGGCCGACGCCGCCGCCGAGGTCGCGGCACAACTGAAGGATCTGGCCGAGCAGGCGATTCAGATCGCGCGCAACGCTCTCGATCAGCAGGTTGCCAAGAAGGCCGCGATCGAAGCCGAGCGGAACTCCGCTCAGGCTCAGCTCGACGCCGCCCGCAATGCAGTCGCAGGTTTGCAGGGCCAACGCCAGGCGTATGCGACGTGGGACGAGCAGCGTCGCGCCGAGGAAGCTCATCAGAAGGCTCTCGAAGCTGCCGCCAAGGAAGCTGCCGCACAGGCTGCCGCCCGCGCAGCTGCCGACCAGGCCGCCAAGGATCGAGCTGCAGCACTGGCAGCGGCTCAGCGTCCGCACACCGCTGTGGAAGACCCGACTCCGACCGTCATCCCGGACGACGACGACACCTGGACTGACGAGGAAACCGGGACCGACGAGGAAACAGGCACGGACGAAGAGACCGGCACCGAAGAGGAAACGGTCACGACGCCCAAGCCCACCACCCCCAAGCCGACGACGCCGAAGCCCAGCACGCCGAAGCCTTCCGTTACCGGAAGCGCTGCAATCGAATCCGTCATCGACCGCGGAATGTCTCAGCTCGGCGTGCAGTACGCCTGGGGCGGAGGCGACGAAAACGGTCCGACGCGAGGCATCCGTGACGGCGGCGTCGCCGACAGTTACGGCGACTTCAACAAAGTCGGGTTCGACTGCTCGGGCTTGATGATCTACGCCTTCGCCGGCATCGGAATCTCGCTGCCGCACTACACCGGCTATCAGTACACCGCGGGCACGCAGGTTCCGTCTTCGGAGATGAAACGCGGCGACATGATCTTCTACGGCCCCAACGCCAGCCAGCACGTGGCGCTCTACCTCGGTAACGGGCAGATGCTCGAGGCACCACAATCCGGTTCGAGTGTCATGGTCTCCCCGGTTCGCTGGGGCGGAATGACGCCGTACGCCGTCCGACTGGTGTCCTGACCGTCAGAGGAAATGCCGCTGACACCCGCATTGTCAGGGAACTATCAAGTTCCCGACGTGGTGTTACGGCATCGAGCGCAACTACCTGGAATAGTTGACGGGGAACACGTTACTGTCGGTACTTTTCTAGGTGAAAGCGATGGATTCTTGGTGACCTCACGTGAAGATTCGGTCGGAACGGTCGACGTAAGCAAGGCGAGCGGAAGTGCGGACGGAGCAGCACCTTCCCTGGCAGCCGACGTTCAGACCTTGGAACGAGCGATCTACGAGGTCAAGCGAGTCATCGTCGGGCAGGACCGGCTTGTCGAGCGCATTCTCGTCGGACTTCTCGCCAAGGGGCACGTCCTCCTCGAAGGCGTACCCGGTGTCGCCAAGACGCTGGCCGTCGAGACTTTCGCGAAGGTCGTCGGCGGTTCGTTCTCCCGGGTCCAGTTCACCCCCGACCTGGTGCCAACCGACCTCATCGGCACGCGCATCTACCGTCAGGGCCGCGAGGAGTTCGACACCGAACTCGGACCCGTCGTCGCCAACTTCGTGTTGGCCGACGAGATCAACCGTGCCCCGGCCAAGGTGCAGTCCGCGCTCCTCGAGGTGATGGCAGAACGCCACGTCTCGATCGGCGGCAAGCGCTACCACATGCCCGACCCGTTCCTGGTGATGGCGACACAGAACCCCATCGAGAACGAGGGTGTCTATCCGCTCCCCGAGGCGCAGCGCGACCGCTTCCTGTTCAAGATCCTCGTCGACTACCCGACAGTGGAGGAAGAGCGCGAAATCGTCTACCGGATGGGCGTGGCAGCCCCGGAACCGCACCAGATCCTCGGTCCGGAGGAGTTGGTCAGGCTCCAACGCGTCGCCAGCAACGTCTTCGTCCACCACGCGCTCGTCGACTACGTTGTCCGGGTCATCGCCGCTACGCGTACGCCGCGTGAGATCGGACTCGAGGACGTCGCGGGCTGGATCGCGTACGGCGCCTCACCCCGCGCGACGCTCGGCATCATCGCCGCGTCGCGGGCTCTCGCTCTCGTCCGCGGCCGCGACTACGTCGTGCCGCAAGACGTCATCGAGGTGATCCCGGACGTGTTGCGCCACCGCCTCGTTCTCTCCTACGACGCCATGGCCGACGAGGTGACTCCCGACGCGGTCATCGCCCGGGTGCTGCAGACCGTCGGACTGCCGCAGATCGCCGCGCGGCCTGTTCCTACCGTTCCCGGTCCGCCTCAGCAGGGCGCACCGCAGGCACCTCAGTTCAACGCACAGGGCACCGCGAATCCACAGGGCACAGTCAATCCACAGGGAAACGGCGCGCCGATCGCGACCGCTGAGACGATGAGTCGCCCGCAGTGACCGAAGGCCGCGACGGTGGCCAGGCGACACCCGCCGGATCCACCGGTTCTCCGCCGTCGTTCCGATCCGGCGAGCTCAGCGATCCCAAACTCACCGCTGCGCTGCGCACCCTCGAGCTGACGGTTCGTCGTCGCCTCGACGGTGTGCTGCACGGCGATCACCTCGGCCTGATTCCCGGCCCGGGTTCCGAACCGGGTGACGCCCGCGAGTATCAGCCGGGCGACGACGTGCGGCAGATGGATTGGTCCGTGACTGCACGGACGACGCACCCACACGTGCGCCAGTCGGTCGCGGATCGTGAGCTCGAAACGTGGCTTGTCATCGACCTGTCTGCAAGTCTCGACTTCGGGACCGCCGGATGCGAGAAGCGCGACCTGGTTGTCGCCGCAGCCGCGGCGATCACTCACCTGACCAGTTCGGGCGGTAACCGCGTCGGCGCCATCATCTCGACGGGCGCCCAGACAACTCGAATTCCGGCCCGCGGTGGGCGCATTCACGCACAGGCGATGCTCCGCAAGATCGCGACGACTCCGCACGCTCCGGACGGGGTACGCGGTGATCTGGTCGGCGCGATCGAAGCGCTCAGACGGCCACAGCGTCGGCGCGGACTCGCGGTCGTCATCAGCGACTTCCTCGGGCCGATCGACTGGGAACGCTCGCTGCGCGCCATTTCGGGACGTCACGACGTGCTCGGCGTCGAGGTGGTAGATCCGCGCGACCTCGAACTTCCGGACGTCGGCGACGTTGTGCTCCACGATCCCGAGTCCGGCCGGACCAGAGAATTCACCACGACGCCGCAACTGCGCGCCGACTTCGCCAGAGTCGCCGCCGAGCACCGCGTCGAGGTCAGGCAAGCTCTACGTCGTTGCGGCGCACCGCTCATGTCCCTGCACACCGATCGGGACTGGATCGCCGACGTCGTGAGATTCATCTCGGCACGCCGACACAGTTATGGTGCCGGCGCCGGAACTGGGGGCGTTCGTTCGTGAGTCTTTCTCAATTCACCGCACCGTGGTGGCTGCTGTTCCTCGCTGTCATCGCCGCGTTGGTGGTCGGTTACGTACTCGTGCAGAAGCAGCGAGCCAAGCACACACTTCGGTTCACGAACTTCGCACTGTTGGAGAAGGTCGCGCCTTCGCGGCCCGGGCGGTGGCGTCATATTCCGGCGATTCTGATGGTCGTCGCATTGGTGTTCTTCACCGTCGCCCTTGCCGGTCCGACGGCAGACAAGAAGGTCCCGCGAAACCGTGCCACGGTGATCCTCGTGATCGACGTGTCGCTGTCGATGCAGGCCACCGACGTCGAGCCGACGCGATTGGCAGCAGCGCAGGAAGCTGCCAAGTCGTTCGCCGACGGTCTGACTCCCGGCATCAACCTCGGGTTGGTCGCATTTGCCGGAACCGCTTCGGTTCTGGTGTCGCCCACCACGAATCGTGACGCGACGAAGGTCGCCATCGACAACCTCAAGCTCAGTGAGCGAACGGCGACGGGCGAGGCGATCTTCACCTCGTTGCAGTCGATCGACACGCTGTCGGCTGTTCTCGGCGGCAGCGATCAGGCGCCACCGGCGCGCATCGTGTTGCTGTCCGACGGTAAGCAGACCGTTCCCGAGAACTCGGACGATCCGAGGGGCGGATTCACCGCTGCCCGTCAGGCCAAGGACAAGGGCGTTCCGATCTCGACCATTTCCTTCGGAACGACATACGGGCGAGTCGAGATCGAAGGAGACCGAATCCCCGTCCCGGTCGACGATGCGTCGCTGAAGGAGATCGCCAACCTGTCCGGCGGAAGTTTCTTCACGGCATCGAGCCTCGAAGAACTGCGCCAGGTGTACGACACGCTCGAAGAGCAGATCGGTTTCGAGACGACACGAGGCGATGCGAGTCGACCGTGGTTGGTCCTCGGCGTCGTGTTCGCGACCGCTGGTCTGACGATTGCCCTGGTACGCAGGCAGCGTCTGCCCTGATCGAGAGCAGTTCCGAATTGTCCAAATACCGCTGGTACGCGGCCCGCAGAGAATTGATAGGTTGATCGCCATGTCTACCCCTCCCACGACAGTGGTTTCCGAACGGACCGTCACCACACCGCGCTCGGTGCTCGTCACCGGCGGTAACCGCGGAATCGGCTTGGCCGTCGCTCAGCGGCTCGCCGCAGACGGCCACAAGGTAGCCGTCACTCATCGCGGTTCCGGTGTCCCCGAAGGGTTGTTCGGCGTCGTTTGCGACGTCACCGACACCGAGTCGATCGACCGTGCATTCAAAGAGGTCGAAGCGCACCAGGGGCCGGTCGAGGTCATCGTCGCCAATGCCGGCGTCACCGACGACACACTGATCATGCGAATGAGCGAAGAGCAGTTCACGAGCGTCGTCGACGCGAACCTCACCGGTACGTTCCGCCTCTCGAAGCGTGCGACCCGGTCGATGCTGCGCGCGCGTTTCGGACGCTTCATCTTCCTCGGTTCGGTGGTGGGTCTGGCGGGACAAGCCGGCCAGGTCAACTACGCCGCGTCCAAGGCAGGCATCGTCGGTATCGCTCGTTCCCTGACAAGGGAACTCGGCTCGCGTTCGATCACCGCCAACGTCGTCGCACCGGGTTTCATCGAGACCGACATGACGGCAGCACTGGGTGACGACGTGAAGGACAAGGCCACCGAGTTCATCCCGTTGCAGCGGACCGGAAAGCCGGAAGATGTTGCAGCAGTTGTCAGTTTCCTCGCCTCCGACGATTCGGCATACGTCTCGGGTGCAGTCATCCCCGTCGACGGCGGACTCGGCATGGGGCACTGACCCGCTTTTCGCACACACACCTTTCTCGTACGTCTGAAATCAGGAGGACATCTCATGGGCGGTTTGCTCGAGGGTAAGACCATTCTTGTCACCGGCATCATCACCGATTCGTCGATCGCGTTCCACGTGGCCAAGGTCGCGCAGGAGCAGGGCGCGAAGGTGCTGATCACCGGATTCGATCGTCTGCGCCTCATCGATCGCATCGCCCAGCGACTGCCGCAGCCCGTGCCGCCGGCAATCTCGCTCAACGTCCAGAGCTCGGAGGATCTCGCATCTCTCGCCGAGCGTGTGCGCGAGCTGGCTCCCGAGGGTATCGACGGCGTGGTCCACTCGATCGGCTTCGCTCCCCGCTCCTGCCTGGGAAGCCCGTTCATGGACGCGCCGTGGGAAGACGTGGCGGTCGCACTCGAGGTGTCCGCATACTCGTACAGCGCACTGGCCAAGGCCTTGCTGCCGGTGCTCAACGACAACGCGTCCATCGTCGGAATGGACTTCGATCCGGCACGCGCAATGCCCTTCTACAACTGGATGGGTGTCTCCAAGGCAACCCTCGAGGCCGTCAATCGGTACGTGGCCAAAGAGGTCGGCGTCCGCGGCATCCGCTCGAACCTGGTGTCCTCCGGCCCGATCAAGACCCTGGCCGCCAAGGCCATTGCCGGTGACAGCACCGGTCCGGGCGCGGAGTTGGACAAGCTGAACACCGCATGGGACGGTGCTGCGCCCATCGGCTGGGACGTCGACGATCGCGAGCCGGTCGCCAAAACGGTCTGCACCGTTCTCTCGGATTGGTTGCCCGGCACGACCGCGTCGATCATCTACGTCGACGGCGGCTTCCACGCGATGGTCGGCTAGTAGCACCCCTTCTACTACACAGGTGAGTACCCGGGTGACCCCCGCCGAACGGCATCACGCAAGATTGAACTCATGACCGCAAGTATGGACATGCAGTTCGATGCTCTTCTCGTTTTGTCGTTCGGCGGTCCCGAAAAACCCGCAGACGTACGGCCGTTCCTCGAAAACGTCACGCGCGGTAGGGGAGTGCCACCGGAGCGGCTCGACGCCGTTGTCGAGCACTACATGCATTTCGGTGGAGTTTCGCCCATCAACGCGCTCAACCGAGACCTGATCGAACGGGTCGAAGGTGAGTTGGCAGCAGCCGGCGTGGACCTGCCCGTGTACTTCGGCAACCGCAACTGGCACCCGATGGTCGAAGACACCGTCGCCAAGATGCGCGAGGACGGTGTCCGCAATGCCGCCGTGTTCGCCACGTCGGCGTGGGGCGGTTACTCGGGATGTCGGCAGTACCACGAGGACATCGTCCGTGCCCGTGAAGCCGTCGGTGACGGCGCACCGACGCTGACAAAACTTCGTCAGTACTACGACCATCCGCTCGTCGTCGGCGCGTTCGCCGACGGTGTGCGCGCGGCCCGCGCAGAGTTGCCCGAAGCGACTCGCGATACCGCGCGCCTGGTGTTCACGGCGCATTCGGTCCCGAGTGCCGCAGACCGCAATGCAGGGCCGCCGGCAGAGGGCGGAAACCTCTACAGCCGACAGGTTGCCGAGGCTGCGAAGTTGGTTGCCGAGGCCGTCGGCGTCGAAGATTTTGATCTGGTGTGGCAGTCGCGATCAGGCCCGCCGCAGGTTCCGTGGCTCGACCCCGACATCTGTGATCACCTGGATACGCTGTCCGCCAAGGACGTTCGCGCCGTGATCGTGTGTCCTGTCGGTTTCGTCTCCGATCACCTCGAAGTGGTGTGGGACCTGGACACCGAGGCCAAGGACAAGGCGGCCGAACTCGGTATGGATTTCGTGCGCGCCGCGACACCCGGCCGCGATCAGCGTTTTGCGCAGCTGGTGCCCACGCTCGTTCGGGAACTGGCCGACGCCGAGCAGCCACTGCGATTGGGGGTCGAGCCGCTGCTCGGCTCGACCACCAACGGTCTCTCGTGTGCGGTGAACTGCTGCGCCGCCGTTCAGCGCCCCCGCTGACGGAAGCTTTCCGACGCTCAGGAGTTCGGCTGCTTCAGCTTTCCGCAGGGTCCCGGAACGGTGGACGTGCTGCGTGAGGTGAGGAGCGTCTCGACGATCTGTCGATCCTCGGGGCTCAGTGACGGGTCGATGAAGTTGAGCTTGGGCGCCCCCAGTTCGCGGACTCGCCCGGCGAGGGTCGCTACAAATGACACTCGTTCTTCGTCGTCGTCGTTGACGTCGTGGATCTGCAGCACCGACACCGGAAACTTGCGCAGCGTCACAGGCAGGAAGCGGGCGCCGAGCACATGGTCGACGTTGAATCCCGCCCACTGCCCCTGGTTGGCTTCCACGCATTCGGCGTCGGAGTGAATTGCGCTCTCGCCGATGTACTTACGGGCGGGGAGCATCTTCTTAGGCGCAAGTTCGGATGCACCTTGCTGTAGCACGGGAAAGTCGCCGTCCGAGTACAACCAGGGTTGGTTGGCCATCGAGATCAACCGGCCGGCGTCCAGATCCGGGAGATAGCGAGACTTGAGGAGAAACGCAACGCTGTCGACCGAGATGCCCAGCAGTTCGGCGGCCTTCTGTCGGCTCATCGCAAACGTCGGGGCATTCTTCGGGGCGATCTGGATCAAATTGACCATGCGAACTCCTGTAAGTGTTCAATTGTTGCGGGTTTGGTACAGCTGACATGACAATTCGCCGATTATCAACCTCTAGCTGATTTCCGACTTGTAGATGAGTCGGTTGTCACCATCCGAGTTCACGCAACCGGGGATCTCCGATCCCGAAGTGGTGGCCGATTTCGTGGATCACGGTTCGACGAACTTGCTCGATCACCTCGTCTTCGGTGCTGCAGATCGCACAGATGGCCCTGCGGTAGATCGTGATGCGGTCGGGGAGGACGCCGGCGTACGTGGTGGTTCTCTTGGTCAGTGGGATGCCCTGATACAACCCGAGCAGCCCCGGTCGTCCACCTTCGAGTTGTACGGTCACCGCGACGTTGGCCATCTCCGCTCCCAACTTCGGGGGCAGACTGTCGAGCGCCCGCTTGACCATGTCCTCGAACTGACTGTCGTCCACGTCGATCATCTGCCCATTGTGCGTGCGAGGGCGGGATCCGGGTGTGTCCATGTGGAAACAGTGCAGCTTACGGCTATGTTCATTGCGTGGCCGAAGACCTCTATCACCGTTACGAATTCACATTCATCGTTCAGATGCTGACAGTCTCGCAAGAGCAGGCGATCGAAGAGAGCTTGGGCGGAAGGGTCGAGGACCGGCGCGGACTGCAGTTGCTGACGCTCACCTCGGAAGGTATGCGAGCGGCGACGACGGCTATCACCGTGGTCGACCAGTTGGTGGCTGCAGGCGTGCGTCCCCAGCGGACACATCCCGATTTGGTGTCACGTCAGGACATTGCCGACCGTGCGGGAGTGACGAGGCAGGCTGTCGGACAATGGGTGCGAGGGGTCCGGCAGGCGGCCACTCCCTTCCCGATTCCGTACAACTCGGTCGCCGGGGGGATCTGGTTCTGGGGCGATGTCCTGGATTGGTTGCGCCGTCAGGGGTACAGCCAGGACACCGGTTTGCGCTACCCGACGTTGGACGAACATATTCGCATCGACCGCCATATTGCGATCAATCACAAGACTGCGGGTTGACCGATCAAGCGGTTTGCCTGAAAATAGCTATTGAAACAAACCGACGGTAGGTATAAAGTCCCTAAATACCTCAATCAATCTATCGGTGCGTCGGCCCTGCTCTGGGGGGAGTTTGGTCTGCGCTGCAGATACCCGAGCATGCGAGCAGGAATCCATGGTTTCGACCCCCGAAGTTAGACCGATGCCCAAATCGGCCGCACTCACGACTTCTGTGGCTATTTCCAGCGCTGGAGCAACGACGAAGCTACGCGAAGCTGCACCGGGCAGGGGCCGTCTGCGAGCGGCGACGGCGGCGCTGTTCCGGCGCTCACGCCCACGCGCGGCTTCCGCGCCACCGTTGAGCGTGCTTCTTCTCGTCACCTCCGACAATGGTCTCTCGCAGCGGGCTGGTCTTGTTCTTCGCGAGGCGGGGCACCAAGTCCGCACCGCCGTCGTCGCCGACGCGGACGCAGCGCTGGCCGCGACGTCTGCGGGAGATTTTGATCTCATCATCTGCCCGTTTCTGAAAGCCTATGTACCGGAATCTATTTGGCAGCGGTGGACAACGATCATCATCCATCCCGGCCCGCCCGGTGATCGCGGACCGTCGTCGCTGGACTGGGCGATAACGGATGGCGAACCGATCTGGGGAGTGACCGCGTTGCAGGCCGCCGAGGAACTCGATGCCGGAGCGTTGTGGGCGTGGCGGACATTCGAACTCCAGAGCGGTGCAACCAAATCTTCGGTATACAACGAGGCAGTCACCGACGCGGCGATGGAGTGCATTACGGAGGTCGTCGAACATTTCCGTACTCCTGACTTCCAGGCGATCCCATCGGACCGAGTTGCGCGGCCCGTGGCATCGGCCCGATCGAGGCCCAGCATGAAACAGGCCGATCGCGTTTTCAGCTGGGAGGAAGACGCGTCGAGCATCGTCCGCGCCGTCAACGCCGCCGACGGGTTTCCCGGCGTCGCCGTTCAGTTGGGGCTCGACCGGGTCTACGTCTACGACGCTCACCCCGATACCCACGTCGATGCAGCGCCCGGCACCATCGTCGAGTACTTCCACCAGGCGATACGTGTCGCCACCGGTGCGGGCTCCGTATGGATCGGACATGCGCGGCTCGTCGGCGCCGGCAATGTCAAACTTCCGTCGACCGCGGTCGTACGTCCGGACGTGTTCGTTCCACAGGTCTGGGAGAGTCGTTACCCCGAGACCGACTATCACCGCGACGGCGAAATCGGATATCTCTCGTTCCGCTTCTACAACGGTGCGATGAGTACGAAGCAATGCACCCGACTGGCCGCCAGGCTCCGCTGGGCGATCGCGCAGGACACCAAGATCCTTGTCCTGACGGGTGACTACGACAGATTCAGCAACGGTATCCACCTCAACGTCATCGAGGCCGCGTCTGATCAAGCCGGAGAAGCGTGGGCCAACATCAAAGCCATCAACGAGATCGCGAAAGCGATCGTCACCTGTACGGAACAGGTTGTGGTGGCGGCATTCACAGGCAACGCCGGTGCCGGCGGGGTCATGCTCCCGCTTGGAGCCGACGTAGTCGTGGCCAGGGACGGTGTGGTTCTCAATCCTCATTACGCCACGATGGGCCTGTTCGGCTCGGAACTGCACACGTACACACTTCCGGCTCGGGTCGGCGAGGAGCAGGCCCGCAGCCTGCTGGCCGAGTGCAGTGCGATCGGTATCCGTCGAGCCTTGGACATCGGACTTGTCGACGCGATCGGCCCCAGGCGGCCGGATCTGTTCCAGGCGTGGTTGCACGAGGTCGCCACCGACTTGCTCGAAGGAGATCGGATGGAATCGATGCTGGAGCGCAAACGTCTTCGACTGGAACGTGATCCGGTGGAGCCCTACGAGGAGCGTGAGCTCGAAGAGATGAAGATCGACATGTTCGGTGACCGCAACGGGTTTGCCGAGAAACGCCGGAACTTCGTGCTCAAGCTCTGATCGACACGCTGTTCGCCGACGCGACACGGGCAGTGCGAACGACGTCCCACAGTCGTCGCAGCAGGTCGTCACGCCTCTGCGCAGTGGACACGCTCGGGGCCTGATTGGTCGAGACCGACGCAGCGACCGTAAGAATGGCTGCCACGTTGTCGGCGGTGTCGATCACCTGTAGGTGCCGAGGTGACAGTGTCGACGGCCAGCGGTACCCGGACTGGGCCTGCAGCGCTTCGGCGACCAGCGTACGAGCGTCGCCCCCAGGCATTCCGGTGGCTACGGTCGGAAGCCCGCCGAGCACCTCCGCTGCGTCCCGAACAGCCTGGCGCAGTTCGTATTCGGCTTCACGGAGTCCGATCGATTCGGCGCTGCCCGCCACAGTGGGAATGGAGAAAACCGTCCACCGCAAGACGTCCGGACCTTCCTTCGACGGCACGAGGCCGACTCCCGGCTTGCCGACGGCGCCGATCTGTATCCCTTCACCCGTTGCGATCGCAGCGCGTGCGAACTCGGTGCCAGTGGGCAGGCCACGTACATCGCCGGCCGTAGGAAGGACGAGGCGGACTTCAGCGGCCTCCGAGCGTGCGATTCTCAACAGGGTGGACACACCCGAAGCCGTGACTCCCGGCCACTCGAGATCGTGGCGGACCGCGGTTTCCGCATCGGCGGCGCCGATCAGGTGCATCGGCGCCCACGCGGCAAGGGCGTCGATGACGTCGTCCGGCGCTGCGTCGCCGGCGAGCCATGACGCTGCCCACACGGTGAGGGTTGCGCTGGGAGAACTCATGACCGTGAAGTTTAGTTCGGCGTGGCGACATGCGCGGCCCCGGCGTTGTGACCTAGCGTGATCCGGCGTGAGCGGTGGCAACGGATACGGTGACATTTTTGCGGGTCATACCCGCAAACAGAAGCGCGTGACGCCTGAAGTGGCGGCCGAACGTGATCTTGTCGTCGAGGATGCGGCGACAGGATTCTGCGGTGCGGTAGTCGGTTTCGAGCGCACGTACGACGGCGATTTCGTGCGACTCGAGGACGGGCGTTCCCGGACGCGGTTGTTCGCGATGCGCGAGGCGGCCTTCCTCATCGACGGCTCACCGGTCACCCTCGTTCGCCCGGCCCCCAAGCCCGCGTCCACCAAACCCGCACGATCGGCTTCGGGTTCGACCCGAGTCGAAGGCTTACGTGCACGCACGGCACTGCCCAGCCGGATCTGGGTGGAGGGAGTACACGATGCTGCCCTCGTCGAGCGGGTGTGGGGCCATGACCTTCGCGTCGAAGGTGTTGTCGTCGAACATCTCGAAGGGCTCGACAATCTGGGGGAGCGGCTTGCCGAATTCGGGCCGGGCCCCGGCCGCCGTGTCGGTGTCCTCGTCGACCACCTGGTCACCGGTTCCAAGGAAACCCAACTGACTCAGGGCCTCGGCCCGAACGTGTTGGTGACCGGACATCCGTACATCGACGTGTGGGAGGCCGTTCGTCCCAAATCTGTCGGAATCGCCTCCTGGCCGAAGATTCCACGCGGCGAGGATTGGAAGACGGGAATCTGCCGCGAACTGGGCTGGGGGACACCTCAGGAGGGCTGGCGGCGGGTCTACAACTCGGTCGAGAGCTTCCGCGATCTGGAAGCTCCCTTGATCGGTGCCGTCGAACAACTTGTCGATTTCGTTACCGAGCCGAACTGACGTAGCGGCGGCCTGGGTCACACATTCTGGTTAGATGGTGTTGTGGCTGCACTTATTTGGCTGATCGGAGCACTGGTGCTCGCCGGGGCCGAAGCGCTGGTGGGGGATTTCTTCCTGCTGATGCTCGCCGGTGGGGCGCTCGCTACTGCCGGTGTCAGTGCTGTCACCGACTTCCCGGTGTGGGTCGACGCCGTCATGTTCGGAGTGTTCTCCGCCGCCCTCGTCCTGGGTGTGCGACCGATCATGTTGCGTCGCTTCGGTAGTCCGCCACCGACCCCGACCGGAATTCAGGCACTCGAAGGTAAACACGCTCTGGTTCTGGAAGAAGTGGGCGAGCATTCCGGGCAGGTCAAGTTGAACGGCGAGGTGTGGACTGCCAGGCCGTACGACACCACCGAGGTGTACCCGCCGGGCACCAAGGTGACGGTGATGGAAATCAACGGCGCAACAGCAGTCGTCTGGAGGGGACCTTAATGGCAGCACTCATAGTGCTCGGTGTGTTGGTGCTATTCGTGATCTTGGTGGTCGCGAAGTCGGTAGCACTGGTACCGCAGGCAGAAGCCGCGGTGATCGAGCGGCTCGGTAGGTATTCGAAGACGGTGTCCGGTCAGCTCACATTCTTGATCCCGTTCGCCGATCGTGTGCGCGCCAAGGTGGATCTTCGTGAGCGGGTGGTCTCCTTCCCACCGCAACCGGTGATCACCCAGGACAACCTGACACTGTCCATCGACACGGTGGTGTACTTCCAGGTCACCAATCCGCAAGCTGCGGTGTACGAGATCAGCAACTACATCGCTGCCGTCGAGCAGTTGACAACCACGACGCTGCGAAACGTCGTCGGCGGAATGACCCTCGAAGAGACGCTGACCTCGCGTGATTCCATCAACGGTCAGCTTCGAGGTGTCCTCGACGAGGCGACCGGTCGCTGGGGCCTGCGAGTGGCCCGCGTCGAACTCAAGAGCATCGATCCTCCGCCCTCCATCCAGGAGTCGATGGAAAAGCAGATGAAGGCGGACCGCGAGAAGCGCGCGATGATTCTGACGGCTGAAGGCCACCGCGAATCCGCTATCAAGACAGCCGAGGGTGCCAAGCAGAGCCAGATTCTTTCCGCCGAGGGCAACAAGCAGGCCTCGATCCTCAACGCCGAGGGTGAGCGTCAGTCCCAGATTCTTCGGGCTCAAGGTGACCGCGCGGCCAAGTACTTGCAGGCCCAAGGCGAGGCCAAGGCCATCGAGAAGGTCTTTGCTGCTATCAAGTCCGGTAAGCCGACTCCGGAATTGCTTGCATACCAGTATCTTCAGACGTTGCCGCAGATGGCGCAAGGCGATGCGAACAAGGTGTGGCTCGTGCCCAGCGACTTCGGTGACGCACTGAAGGGATTTGCGAAAACGCTTGGCGCGCAGGGGCAGGACGGTGTCTTCCGTTACGAGCCGCCGGCCGCCGAAGAGAATCTTCCCAACCCTGAGGACGATTCAGCTGAGGTGGCGGAGTGGTTCGAAACGAAATCCGATCCGGCTATCGCAGAAGCAGTCCGCGCCGCTGAAGTTGCTGCACGTACTCCCGTCGAAGATCCGGCAGCTGCGGTCAGGCACCTCCGTGAAAGTGCGCCCGAGCAGCCCGGATTCGTAGATCCCGCGCTGCCGCAGCAGAGTGAAAATCCTTGGCCCGGTCAGCTACCGCTGCCGTCCGAACGCGAAGAGTTCCAGCAGAAGTACCCCTACCAGGATCAGCCGCCGGAGGGCGGCCAGCGCCGGTAGGCTCCTCTCGTAGTAATCGGGACGGGCACTCGTCACCTACGTGATGAGTGCCCGTCCCGTTCCGCATACAGCGATCGCCCAGAGGACACTGACGAAAGTTCCCATGATGAACTGCTCGGACGCGTGAGGTTCGCGAAGTTCCGGGTACCGTGCGAGCCCCTTGACTGCCAAGACGATCGCGATCCCCTCCGGCCAGGTTGCGAGAATCGACGCCGCCACCGCGAGCCGTTCGAGGATGCCGATCACACGTCCGCCGCGAAGAGGTCCGGCGTCCGGTGCCGGGCTCCCGTCCGGTTGGCGACGAGCGATCTTGAAGGTGGCAAGTACCAACGGTGCACCGGCCGTGGCGGCGGCAAGTACGCACAGGACAAGCGTCGCCCCGAGAGCGAAACCGGTGACCGGGGTCGTTCGGGTCGATGCCAGTGCGGCAACACCCAGCGCCGGAAGAGCCACCACGGACGACGCCCATTCGGGGACTTCCAGTCGACCACGACTGAGCGGTCCCAGTGCCGCTGCAACTGCTGGTGCCGCGGCGGCGACGGCGAGCGCGATCAACGCCAGAACGACCATGTATTCGAGCCCCCTGCTGTGTCGACGAGTTTGTACCGGTGCGAGCGTGAGCAGTCTAGGGCTGGAGTCTGACCAAAAGTCGTTCTGCGAGTCTGCGCCCCGCGAGTTCTGCGTGCCACCCGGCTGTCAGGAGTCGCTTGGACATGGCCTGTTTGGTGATTCCGAGGTGGGCCGCCGCGCTGACCTGAGTGAGTCCGCTGTCCATCAGAGCGATGGCTTCGCGTCCGTCCTTCGTCTGTCTCGTGACAATCGTTCCGAGCAAGGTGAACGCGGCATCGACATCGGCGGCGAGTTCGTCGCGTGAGCTATCGGCCGGCGCCTGTTCGACGGCAATTCTGGCCGGAGCTCGCTTGGCTCGCTCGACGGCGATCCGAGCAGCTTCGAATGCCGGTCCGCGTCCGGCCCGGGTCTGCCGTGGGAGAGGCTGCTCGACGGGACCGATCCCGATCCCGACACTCCAGTGCTCGCGCCGAATCAGCTCGAGTGCGACGAGGACGAGTAGCGCCGGATCGTCGGTCACCGCTTGAATCTCGTCGCCCGCAGTGCGCTCGAACGGCCGCAGGAGCCTGCGATCGGCCATGTCGTCGATGATGTCCCCGACGCGGTCGACATCGCGTCGGCTACCTCGCTGATCCACTGTCAGTACGAACATTAGTCAATGCTAGATAGTTGACTTTCAATAGTCAATCGTTTTGAGTTGACTCAATCAAATCAACCTCTTGAGGTTGACCGTTGTCAACGATGGTTTCGCCCGGTGAAGGCTGACGGCGAGCGTCGAACACCAGACCGGCGATGCCGATCGCAATGCAGATCCCGGACAGAATCAGGAGACGAGGATCGGCTTCGCCGGAGAGCGCATCGCCCAGAACGACAATCCCAACAGTGCCGGGCAAGATGCCGACGACGGTGGCAAGGATGTAGGGCACGATCCGGATCGACGAAATGCCGCAGCAGTAGTTCACCACCGAGAAGGGGACAAACGCGATCAAGCGCAGAGAGCCGACGGCCAGCCACCCCCGCTTTTCGATCCGCTCGTCCACCCGCCGGATCGTCGGACTCGAAATCCGTTGCCACACGACGTCACGGCCGATGGCGCGGACCAGGTAGAGGGCCAGAACGGCGCTCACAGTCGTTGCCGCCACGGTAAGAGCGATGCCGGTCACCGAGCCGAAAAGAACCCCCGCACTGAGGGTGAAGACGGTGCGCGGGAACGGCGCGACGGTGACTATCGAATGAACCAGGAAGAACACGAGGGGAAACGCCGGGCCAACCGAGTCCGCCCACTCTCGCACCTGGGACACCGTGGGATGTGGGGCGAGGAGGGCTGCGAGGAACAAAGCGAGCACTACCAGGACTATTGCGATCAATCTTCGGTCCAGCAGGCGTCCCATCACAGGTCACAAGGCTACCTGCGAACGGTGAACCGGGCCGACTGCCGACCCGCAATCGTGAGTCGAACATTGCCACGGGGGCGGGAAAGCGACGTGCTCCAGGCGACAATGAAACGGCGCTGTGACGAAAACCACTAGGCTTTCGGAGTGGCCTTCACCTGTAGTCCCGGCCAGTGAAACGAACTCGCGGGTAACCCGTAAACATGCTGAACAATCGCTAGGTAAGGGCCGGTCACACGTGCACGAACGACCGAATCTGCACGTCGTCTGACCGGTCGGAAAGTGGCCGCGAACAGCCCTGTGAAGAACATGACGTGATCCTCACGATATCTGGGCTCAACCGCGGGTTAGCATCACAGAACTAACGAACAAATCCGATTATCGGTAAAGCGCTCACGCAAAAAATGAGAGGGAGCGGACACAGTGTCATTAGCTTCAGAAGCCGAGGCTGTCGAGCAGGCGTACGCGGAGTGGCAGCGCTCCGTAGCCGGTGTGCTCGCCAAGTCCCGCAGAGTCGATGCGGCAGAGCTGGGCCCCGAGCCACAGAAACTGCTCGAAACCGTCACCTACGACGGTGTCACTGTCGCACCGCTCTACAGCCCACGCGACGAGCGTCCCGAGCAGAGCTTGCCGGGCACGTTTCCGTACGTGCGTGGCGTCGACGCTCACCGTGATGTCAATGCCGGTTGGTTGGTTTCCGCTGCATTCGGAACCGCTTCGGCGGCCGAGACAAATCGCGCCATCCTGGACGCCCTCGAAAACGGAGTCAGCGCACTCTGGTTGAAGGTGGGCGCCGACGGCGTTCCGGTCACCGACCTCGCCGCTGCGCTCGAGGGCGTTCTTCTCGACCTCGCACCGCTCACGCTCGACGCAGGCGCCGAGGTGAACGATGCAGCCCGCGCACTCTTCTCTCTCCTCGATGCTCGCGGCGAAGCCGGCGACGGCGTCAGTGATCGCAGCAGTATCCGAGTCCACCTCGGTGCAGCGCCGCTGACCAGTTCGTTCTCCGGCGCAGCCGACGTCGAATTTGCAGGCGCCGTCGAGTTGGCCGCCCTCGCTGCAGCTCGCGCGGAAACCGTGCACGCGATCACCGTCGACGGCACGGCCTTCCACAACGCGGGTGCCGGCGACGCCGAGGAACTCGGAGCCGCGATTGCCGCCGGACTCGAATACCTCCGCGCACTCACCGCAGAGAGCGGTCTGACCATCGGTGCTGCGTTGTCGCAGTTGGCTTTCCGCTACTCGGCAACCGACGATCAGTTCCAGACCATCGCGAAGTTCCGCGCCGCACGTCTCGTGTGGGCCCGCATCGCTCAGGTCTGTGGAGCTTCCGACTTCGGTGGAGCGCCGCAGCACGCAGTCACCTCCGCCGCGATGATGGCTCAGCGTGATCCCTGGGTGAACATGCTGCGCACGACCCTCGCCGCATTCGGCGCCGGCGTCGGCGGAGCAGATGCAGTGACTGTTCTTCCGTTCGACGTCGCCCTGGCCGACGGCACCCTTGGTGTCAGCAAGTCCTTCTCCTCGCGCATCGCGCGCAACACGCAGTTGCTTCTCCTCGAAGAGTCGCACCTGGGCCGCGTGCTCGATCCGTCGGCGGGCTCCTGGTACGTCGAGGACCTGACGCAGCAGATCGCCGCCACCGCGTGGGAGTTCTTCCAGGAAATCGAAGCAGCCGGCGGATATCTGGCGGCACTCGAAGCGGGAATCGTCTCCGGTCGTATCGCTGCCACGAAGGCCAAGCGCGACTCCGACATCGCACACCGTAAGACCACGGTCACCGGTGTCAACGAGTTCCCGAACCTCGGCGAAACGCCGCTGTCCGCCGAAGCCGTCGAGCCCGGCCAGTCCGTCGCCCGCTACGCAGCTGCATTCGAAGCGCTTCGTGACCGTTCGGACGCGTTCCTCGCCGCCGGCGGCGCCCGTCCCACTGCGCTTCTCGCGCCGCTGGGCTCGGTTGCAGAACACAACGTGCGCACCACGTTTGCGTCCAACCTGCTCGCTTCGGGTGGTATCGACGCAGTCAACCCCGGCCCCCTCGAGGTAGGCGCAGAAGCCATCTCCGCAGCCGTCAAGGCTTCCGGTGCCACCGTCGCGGTGCTGTGCGGCACGGACAAGCGCTACGGCGAGAGCGCCGCAGCGGCCGTCGCCGAACTTCGCGCTGCCGGCATCACCAAGGTGCTGCTCGCAGGACCGGAAAAGGCAGTCGCCGACGCGACCGGCGATTCTCGCCCGGACGGATTCCTCACAGCCCGCATCGACGCAGTGTCGGCTCTGACCGAACTGCTCGACTTCATCGAGACGGGAAGCTCCAAGTGACGACACGAGAGGTCAAGCACGTGATCGGCAGTTTCGCCGAGGTCCCACTCGAGGACCCGCAGTCTCCGGCACCCACACCGCCGTCGGTTGAGCAGGCACAGGCGCTCATCGAAGAGGGCGCAAACGCCAACAACTACGCCGCCGAGCAGGTTGTCTGGTCCACCCCGGAAGGCATCGACGTCAAGCCGGTGTACACCGGTGCGGACCGCACGGCCGCCGCCGAGTCCGGTTACCCGCTCGACAGCTTCCCGGGCGCAGCGCCGTTCCTGCGTGGTCCGTACCCGACCATGTACGTGAACCAGCCGTGGACCATTCGCCAGTACGCCGGATTCTCCACTGCCGCGGAGTCGAATGCGTTCTACCGTCGTAACCTCGCGGCCGGTCAGAAGGGCCTCTCGGTCGCCTTCGACCTCGCCACACACCGCGGCTACGACTCCGATCACCCTCGCGTTGCGGGTGACGTCGGAATGGCCGGTGTCGCAATCGATTCCATCCTCGACATGCGTCAGCTCTTCGACGGAATCGACCTCTCGCAGGTGTCGGTCTCGATGACGATGAACGGCGCCGTGCTGCCGATTCTCGCGCTGTACGTCGCTGCGGCAGGCGAGCAAGGCGTCACCCCGGACAAGCTGGCCGGAACGATCCAGAACGACATCCTCAAAGAGTTCATGGTTCGTAACACCTACATCTATCCGCCCAAGCCCTCGATGCGGATCATCTCGGACATCTTCGCGTACTCCAGCGCGGAAATGCCGAAGTACAACTCCATCTCCATCTCGGGCTACCACATCCAGGAAGCCGGAGCGACGGCCGATCTGGAACTGGCGTACACCCTCGCCGACGGCGTCGAGTACATCCGCGCCGGCCTCGACGCCGGTATGGACATCGACAAGTTCGCACCGCGCCTGTCCTTCTTCTGGGCCATCGGCATGAACTTCTTCATGGAGGTCGCCAAGCTCCGCGCCGGGCGCCTCCTGTGGGCCGAGCTTGTCGCCAAGTTCGACCCCAAGAGCGCGAAGTCGCTCTCGCTGCGTACCCACTCGCAGACCTCCGGCTGGTCCCTGACCGCGCAGGACGTCTTCAACAACGTGCCGCGCACCTGCGTCGAGGCCATGGCTGCCACGCAGGGCCACACTCAGTCGCTGCACACCAACGCACTCGACGAGGCCATCGCACTGCCGACGGACTTCTCCGCCCGCATCGCCCGTAACACCCAGTTGCTGCTGCAGCAGGAATCCGGCACCGTGCGTCCCATCGACCCGTGGGGCGGCTCGTACTACGTCGAGTGGCTCACCAACGAACTCGCCAACCGGGCTCGTAAGCACATCGAAGAGGTCGAGGAAGCCGGCGGAATGGCTCAGGCCATCAACGAAGGCATCCCGAAGCTGCGCATCGAGGAAGCTGCCGCCCGCACCCAGGCACGCATCGACTCCGGTCGGCAGCCGCTCGTCGGCGTCAACAAGTACGTTCCCGACGAGGTCGACACCATCGAAGTTCTCAAGGTCGAGAACTCCAAGGTCCGCAAGGAACAGCTCGAGAAGCTGGTTCACCTTCGCGCAGAACGTGATCCGGAAGCCGTCGAGGCCGCACTCGCGAACCTCACCCGCGCTGCCGCATCCACCGAAGGCGGCATGGAGAACAACCTCCTCGCCCTCGCAGTTGTCGCCGCCCGTGCGATGGCTACGGTCGGCGAGATTTCCGACGCCCTCGAAAAGGTGTACGGACGCCACCAGGCCGAGATCCGCACCATCAGTGGTGTGTACCGCGACGAGGCAGGAACGGTGAGCAACATCAGCAAGGCGATGGAACTGGTCGAGAAGTTCGCCGAGGACGAGGGACGTCGTCCCCGCATCCTCGTCGCGAAGATGGGCCAGGACGGTCACGACCGTGGCCAGAAGGTCATCTCCACGGCCTTCGCGGACATCGGATTCGACGTCGACGTCGGACCGCTGTTCCAGACCCCCGAAGAGGTCGCCAATCAGGCGGCCGACAACGACGTCCACGTAGTCGGTGTGTCGTCGTTGGCAGCCGGTCACCTGACCTTGGTGCCGGCGCTGCGGGAGGCTTTGGCTGCGGCCGGTCGTCCCGACATCATGATCGTCGTCGGCGGCGTCATTCCGCCCGGTGACTTCGACGAACTCTACGAGGCCGGCGCTGCTGCCATCTTCCCGCCCGGAACCGTCATCGCCGACGCTGCCAGCGGATTGTTGCAGAAGCTCTCCGCCCAACTGGGTCACGACCACAGCTGAGAAGGGGGTCACTGAAGATGGCACGTCAGCCCATCGACATTGATTCCCTCGCCGAGGCGGTACGCGGGAATCAGCGTGCCGGCCTCGCTCGGGCGATCACCCTCGTCGAGTCCACTCGCGACGACCACCGGGCCCTTGCGCAGCAGCTTCTACTGAAGTTGCTGCCCGAGGCCGGAGGAGCGCACCGGATCGGCATCACCGGCGTTCCCGGCGTCGGCAAGTCGACCTTCATCGACGCGCTCGGAATGTACTTGCTGGGCAAGGGACATCGGGTTGCGGTGTTGGCGGTCGATCCGTCGTCCACCCGCACCGGCGGCTCGATTCTCGGCGACAAGACACGCATGGCTCGGCTCACCGTCGAACCGAATGCGTACATCCGGCCGTCACCGACGTCCGGCACGCTCGGTGGTGTTGCCAAGGCAACCCGCGAGACCATCGTGCTTCTCGAAGCTGCCGGTTTCGACGTCATCCTGGTGGAGACGGTGGGTGTCGGCCAGTCCGAAGTCACTGTTGCCAACATGGTGGACTGCTTTACGTTCCTGACCCTCGCTCGTACCGGTGATCAGCTCCAGGGCATCAAGAAGGGTGTCCTCGAGCTCGCAGATCTGGTGGCGGTCAACAAGGCCGATGGAAAGCATGAGCGCGAGGCAAAGGGTGCTGCCCGCGAATTGGCCGGAGCGCTTCGCCTGATCTACCCGCACGACGCCATCTGGAAGCCGCCCGTCATCACGATGAGCGGCCTCGAAGGTGTCGGGCTGGACGAGTTCTGGGGAACTGTCACCAAACACCGTGAGGTGCTCACCGAAGCAGGACAGTTCGAGGAGAAGCGTCGCAAGCAACAGGTCGATTGGACCTGGACGATGGTCAACGATCAGCTGCTACGCAGGCTCTCGAGCAACGATCGGGTGCGTGCGATCCGGGCCGACGTCGAGCAGAGCGTGCGTGACGGTTCGCTGACAGCAGCGTTGGCGGCGGGGCGAATTCTCGACGCGTTCGACGGAAGCAACTAGGGCGAAAAAACAAAATCCCGGGTATCCGAGCGCGGATACCCGGGATTTCTTCTGTGACGAGTTATCGTTCGCGTTTGACCGCAGGCTCGGTGAGTTCGTTCTCGACAGCGAGTTCGACTCCCGTGAAATCGCCTTCTGCCTCGGCTGGGGTGAGCGTGGACCGCTTCCACGCGTAGAACAGCAACGCTGCCCACGCGCCGAGAATGGCCAGGTAGCCGGCCACTGTGACCGCCCCGGTGATGTCGAAGGATTTGAACAGCTTCTGTGCGTTGGTCAACACGATGACGCCGCCCACCGCCGTGCCGAGCAAGGTGGCAGGTACGCGGCTGACCAGCCACGCCGCGAACGGGGCAGCGATGACACCGCCGAGCGCGAGACCGGCGACAACAAGGAGGTTTCCAGCTGACTCACGACCCAATCCGACAAGGAATCCCAGCGACGCGGCTGACGCGACCAGAAACTCCGAGGCGCTGACCGAGCCGATCACGGTGCGCGGCGCGGTCTTGCCCCGCGAGAGCAGCGTGCTGGTGGTGATCGGACCCCAACCACCACCGCCGGATGCATCGATGAAACCACCGAACAGGCCGAGTGGGGACAGGAAACGTGCAGTGTGCGGGGTGGTGCGAGCGTCCGCGACGGCCGGTGGGCGGACCGAGAAGCGAAGTGCCACATAGATACCGATGGCCAGCAGGATCGTCGCCGTGATGGGGACTGCCGCTTCGGTGGACAGACCCGATAGCACGGTTGCGCCGATGAATGCACCGACTGCGCCGGGCACACCGAGCTTGGCGACGAGCTTCCAGTCGATGTTCTTGAACTTCCAATGCGACACACCCGAAGCGAGGGTGGTGCCGACCTCGGCCAGGTGAACAGCGGCGCTGGCCTGAGCCGGACCGAGGCCACCGATCATCAACAGAGTGGTTGCGGTGACACCGAAGGCCATACCGAGGGCGCCGTCGACGAGCTGGGCGCCGACGCCGACAAGGGTGAACAAAAGAAGGTTGAACATGAGAAGACAGACTCCGAGCGAAGAAGCGACAAAGTCAGGGGTGCAGGCAGCGAGAATCGCCGCTCAGCAACACGCCTGATCGAAGCATGCGCTACGACGAGTGGGCCAGAACGCCATCAATCCGAGCGCAAATGCCGGGGAGGCATCGTGGCTGGAAATCTGCACGTCAGGTCCTTTGTTCTCGTTCGTTGGTGTTCTGTCCATGCGAGCATAGCCGGTGCCCGGCTCGGTCAACCCACGACGCGGGCGTAATTTCCCACTCGGTGGACAAGTCGATCGAAGAATTCCGCCGGATCGGTGCTGACCGCGATATCCGCGTTGGGCTCACGCTTCCAGTGCCCGACCCAGTCCGCGACCGTCGTTCCGATCAGCAGTGGACTCTCGGTTTCGACATCTACCGTTGCCGGCTTCAGTGTCGCCAAGCTCGGATCGAGCGCGACGGCAGCAGCAAAGGGATCATGCATGTGAGCAAGAAAGCCCTGGTCGTATTCACGATGGAATTCCATGTAGAACCGGATCGCGTCGGACATATGCCTGATCACGCTGTTGGACGCGGAACTGCGGACGTCGGGGCCGTCGTCAGGCGAGATGATCTCTTCCGGAGTGCTCCCGGCAGCTTCGGCGAGCCGACGCACATGTTCGGGGAACATCTCGATGGATTCGGTGACGTTGAGGCCGCAGATGATCGGGCGCCGGTGCGCGGGTACGACGGAGAACGCGTCGAACACCTCCTTGGCGGCGTGCGGATCCACCGAGACGTTCCACTCCGCGGTCGGCGTCGTGTTGCCCGGATAGTTGAACGACCCACCCATCACGACCAGCCGCTTCAGCAGAGACGGCAGATCGGGTTCACGTCTGATCGCCAGCGCAAGGTTGGTGAGCGGCCCCGTCACCAATCCGGTGAGTTGTCCGGGGTACTCACGCACGAGATCCACCCAGAGGTCGGTGGCCGTTCGGACCGAGCGCTTGCGACCCGAATCGGGGAGGACGGCATGGCCGATCCCTTGCGGACCGTGAGTCTCCTCGGTGGTGCGCAACGGGATGACCAGTGGCTCGCGGGCGCCGAGTGCAACCTCGATGTCCGGGGCGCCGCAGAGCGCAAGCCAGTTCAAGTTGTTGGCCGCGACCTGTTCCACCGGAACGTTGCCGGCGGTGCTCGCAATCCCCAGAATCTCGGCTTCGGGGCTGGCAAGGAGATAGAGAAGCGCCAACGAGTCGTCGATGCCGGTGTCGACGTCGACGATGAGCTTGTGCGTATCACTCATCGGTGGCCACCAGGATCGTCGGTGAATGCAGGACAGGGAAGTTGACCGACCGAGCGATGAAGCACTTCGTGTGTGCGGGGCCGTGAAGCTCCTCGGCCTTCTCGACCATCGACGCCTCCGCGACCAATACCGTCGGATTCAACGTCACTTCGATGAACTGGCCGCCGCCATCGGATTCCTCGATCATGCTGCCGACCGGCTGATCGCTGTAGTCGAGAACGACGACCCCAGCGGCAGCTGCCAGACCGAGGTACCAGAGCATGTGGCATTGGGCGAGGGAGGCAACGAGCAGTTCCTCGGGGTTCCATCGCTGCGCGTCACCGCGGAACGAGGGATCGGAGCTGCCGAGAAGTTCCGGCTTTCCGACCGCGGATATTGCATGATTGCGCGAATATCCCTGCGTGCTGGACGTTCCGGTTCCCAGATCGCCCGTCCACTGAAGGTCGAGTGTGTAGGTATGTGACTTCACAGGTCCATCTTGCCCTGAATGTGCCGGTCCCTCAGTGTGCCCACTCCGCGCGATCCGATCCCCACGGATGGGCTGGTTCGGGGTAGTCCTCGAACTCTGCCAGCGCGGGTCGTGCGGTGGTCACGTCGGCATGGTTGACAACAACATTCAGGCCGGGAGCGGTCGGTAGACCGGGATGGACGGTTCGGCCGGGTGCGTCGAGAAGACGGGCGCCGGTGCTGGCCAATGACACGTCGACATCGCGGCCACGGCCGTCCTGCGAGCGCAGCATCAACGCGTCGAGGATCCCAGCTGCCAAGAAGTATCCGGTCGAGTGGTCGAGGGCCTGCGCTGGAAGTGCGCCCGGTTTCTCGCCGCCCTCGAGGAACGAGATACCGGATGCGGCCTGCACGATGCTGTCGAAGCCGCGGCGATTCGCCCACGGACCTTCCCATCCCCACGCGCTGACGCGCCCGTGAATCAGGTGGGCGGGAAGATCCTGCCCGATGAGTGCTTCGAGTGCGCCCGGACGGTAGCCGGTGACCAGTACGTCTGCGGTGTCGAGGAGTTCGCGGAATGCTGCCGCTTCCGCCGAGGACTTCAGGTCGAGAAGCGCCGACCGCTTGCCCTGGCCACTGTCGAGGTGCTGCCATCCGATCTCGGGGATCGCCGGAGGGTCGATCCGCAGAACGTCAGCGCCGACCAGCGCGAGGGCACGGGTCGCGACCGGGCCGGCGATGACCCGGGTCAGGTCGAGAACACGTGGGCGCGTCGGATGCGTGCGGGGTTTTCCCTCGTCGCGTACTCGGATGGATACCAGAGGCTCAGACCTCGCAGCTGCGCACTGCTCACTCAGGCGCCACTCGGTCTCGGTACGAACACGGACCGCGATGGCGCCGATCCCGGCGGCCTGCTGCTCGATCTCGATGGCGCTGAGTTCGGATATCCGTTGCGCCACTGCATCTTTAGGTGATCCATGGTCGAGTTCGAGGATGGCGAGCAGGCGGTCGCGATGGTGTGGATAGTTGCCGTGCGTGCGGACCCAACCGTCGCGGGCGGCAAAGAACCCCGAGTATTCGGAGAATCCGTTGATCGGTTCGCCGCCGATCCGGAACAGTCGATCGCTCGAGAAGGACGCGGCGATGCGCTCGGGATCGAGGGTCCAGTGTCCGTCGCCCCGGCTGGTTGACCGATGAATTGCCGAGGCGAAGGCCGCGACTGAGCCTGCAGCGAGGTCGAACACCGGCAAGTGCGCCGCAAGGAAGCCCGCCGAGTCCGGGCATTCGATGTGGCCGCGTCGGTCGTCGGTGTGCACCCCGACGTCACGTTGGTATTCGTCGAGATAGAACCCGTACCCGTGATCCATGTGGCGCCTTTCGGCAGTTCAGTGGCCGAGAAGCTCCCGGCACTTCTCTGCCAGCGTATCGCGGAGCGGCGCAGCACGATCCGCCAACTGTTGTTGCTGACGCACGTATTCGGCGCGGCCCGCGGGAGTTTCGATACGAATGGGGGAGTACCCGTACTCGGCGAGGTCGTATGGGCTCGCGCGCATGTCGAGTTCACGGGCCAGGAGCGCGTGTTCGAAGCACCGCATCACCAGATCGGAATCCACGAGTGGCAACAACTTGAAGCTCCACTTGTACAGATCCATACCCGCGTGCAGGCAGCCCGGCTGTTCGTGATCGATCTGAGTTTCGCGTGCAAGCGGGAGCGAGTTCTTGGGGGCCGCGTCCGGTGTGAAGAACCGGAACGCGTCGTAGTGCGTGCATTTGAGTGGCAGGGATTCGACGACCGCGTCGGTACCGGCGAACCCGAGCCGCAGCGGCACTGACTGGTGACGGATCGCGTCCTCGCCGCCGCGATAGACCATCGCCCATTCGTGGAGGCCGAAACAGCCCAGCACAGCGGGCCGCGCAGACGTCTGATTCAACAGATTCCACACGAATTCGACTGTGTGACGCCGACGCTCCAGCACGGCGGCCTCGACCGTCGCGGTACCCGATTCGTCGACGCGGTAGCCGGAGAAGGCTGCGTATTCGCCGGCGTTCTCGAGTGCGACTCCGTACCCGGGGTGCCAGCGGCGCAGTTGCGCGGGCTTGAAGTTGTAGTACGTGAAGAGGAAGTCGTGCACCGGGTGAGAGATACCGGCGCTACGACGCGCTCGGTGCGGCTCGACGAGCTTTTCCACCTCCTCGAGGTGAAGTGCCCGCCGAGCCGTCCACTCGCTCTGTGCGAGTGCGAGTGAATGCACCGAACGTGTCATCGATCAGCTGTTTCTTTGTCCGGGAACAGCATCCGTGCCGCGGTGCGTGCCGTCGCGAACCGTTCCGACGTACTCCTCGAGCAGATCCTCGAGCGCGACGATACCGATCACCACTCCGTCGGCGTCCGTGACTGCGCCGAGGTGCGAGCTGGCCCGACGAAGGCCGGCCAACGCTTCGGCCAGCGGCGTGCTGAGCGGAACGATGGGCAACGGGCGGATATCCGACGTCGGAACGACGGTGTCCGGCCCGGCAGCTTCGTCGAGCACCTCGTCGAGAACATCCTTGAGGTGCACGTACCCGGCCAGCGATCCGTCGCTCGCTCGGACCGGGTAACGCGAGTATCCGGTCTCGATGACCGCACGCTCGATCTCACCCAGTGTTGTTCCCGACGGCGTGAGGGGAATGGTCCGCACCTTGTCGAGAGTGATCAGGACTTCGGAGACGGTGCGATCTGTCGATTCGAGTGCCTGCTTCAAGCGCCGGTGTTCTTCGGCGTCGATCAGACCCTCGGACCGCGATTCACCGATCATCGCGGACAACTCCACCGCCGAGACAGTGACGTCGAGTTCGTCCTTGGGCTCGACGCGCAGGAGCTTGAGCACTCCGTTGGCGCACAAGTTGTAGAACGCGATGATCGGCCGAGCGATCTTGATGAACGCCAGATGCACGGGAACGAGCAGCATGGCCGTCTTCTCGGGGCCCGCCAACGCGATGTTCTTGGGCACCATTTCGCCGAGGAGGATATGCAGCACGACGACCAGCGAGAGCGCGATCGCAAACGAAATCGGGTGCAGCAATCCGTCGGGAAGGCCGACGGCTTCCATCGGCACCTCGAGGAGATGCGCGATGGCAGGTTCGGCGACCTTACCGAGGAGGATCGAGCAGATCGTGATGCCCAGCTGAGCTGCCGCAAGCATCAGCGAGAGGTTCTCACCGGCCTTGATGACCGTGAGTGCCCGCTTCTTACCCTGCGCGACAAGTGCCTCGAGGCGGTCGCGTCGTGCGGAGATCAGCGCGAACTCCGCACCGACGAAGAATGCGTTACCGGCGAGCAGCACGACGGTGAGGAGTACACCGAAGAGGTTATTCATCGTCGGACTCCTTCGTGTCGTCGTCTGCGGATTCGGGTTCGACATGTGCCGGGACCGGCGTGATGGTCACTCGGTCGATACGACGGCCGTCCATACTGGTCACTCGGGCGATCCACTTTCCGCGGGAATCACCGGACGAGTCGACGTCGGGCAATTCCACTTCGTCACCCTCGTCGGGGATTCGGCCCAGTTCGGTGAGCACCAGACCGCCGAGCGTGTCGTAGTCGCCTTCGGGCGCGGTGTATCCGGTTGCCGACGTGACCTCGTCGATGCGCAACAGGCCGGAGCACGACCATCCGTCGCCGACGCGCTGTACGTCGAGTTCGGGTTCGTCGTGTTCGTCGCGCACATCACCGACGATTTCCTCGATGAGGTCTTCCATCGTGACGATGCCGGCTGTTCCGCCGTATTCGTCGACGACAAGAGCGACCTGCATGCCGTCGGAGCGGATCCGCTCCATGACGGTGTCTCCGTCCAGGCTCGACGGCACGACGGGAACACGTTGAGCCAGACTGTCGACGCGCGTCGTGCGCCTGCGCTCGGCCGGAACGGTGAACGCGTGCTTGATGTGTACGACGCCGACCGTGTCGTCGAGATCGCCGCGAACGACGGGGAAGCGCGAGTAGCCAGTTCGCGACGCCGTCACGATCAGGTCTGCGACGGTGTCCGAGAGTTCCAGCGATTCGATCTTCACTCGCGGAGTCATCAGCTCTTCTGCGGTGCGGTCACCGAACTGCAGCGAACGGTCGACGAGCATCGCCGTGCCCTTGTCGATGGACCCGCGCTGCGCGGACGTCCGCACGAGGGACCCGAGTTCCTGCGGTGATCGCGCCGAGCGCAATTCTTCCGCGGGTTCGATGCCCAGGCGTCGCACGATCCAGTTGGCGGTTCCGTTGAGGCCGTTGATGGCCCACCGGAAGATCAGCGAGAAGCCCGCTTGCAGGCCCGCAGTCGCGCGGGCGGTGGGCATCGGCTTGGAGATTGCGAGGTTCTTCGGTACGAGCTCACCGAAGATCATGGAGAACGAGGTCGCAATCACGAGCGCCAGGATCAAAGACGTTGTCGAGGCAGCGGATTCGCTGAGCCCGACGGCCTTCGTGACCGGTGTGATGAACCGTGCCAGAACGGGCTCGGCCAGGTAACCGGTGATCAGGGTTGTGATCGTGATGCCCAGCTGAGCGCCGGAGAGCTGGAACGAGAGAGTCTTGTGCGCGTGTTGAACCTGCCGCGAGCGTCGGTCGCCGCCACGAGCAGCTTCGTCGACGGTGCTGCGTTCGAGCGCGGTCAGTGAGAATTCGGCCGCCACGAAGAGGGCGGTGCCTGCAGTCAGCGCGATGAAGCCGACCAGGCTGAGAATGGTGAAAACGATGTCCATGTGTCATCGCCACCTGAGGTGTGCACGGGGGCCGCCGGGTTTGTCTCCCGGCTCGCTAGAGGAGCCCTCCGAACCAGCGGAATCAGACGATTCCTCGGATAAAACGACGGGTGTAGCGCCGGGTAAGTGTGTGGGTGCCTCGGGCACCGGGTTCCTCTCGTCGGAGCCGAGTATTTCTCGGCTGTAGCGGGCTCGGTCGGGTCGCCGATGGGCACCCGACCGAGTTTTGTTTCCTGTTTACGGATCCAATGATACCGGCGGGTGCCCGGGAGTAGGGACCCGAGCACCCGCCGACTGTCATAAAACGTGGTTCACCAACCCGACGGAAGCGGCCGTCCTTCGGCGAATCCGGCGGCGGACTGCACTCCCAGAACTGCCTTCTCGTGCAGCTCCTCGAGTGAGCGCGCACCCGCGTACGTGCAGGTACTGCGTACGCCGGAACAAATCTGATCGATCAGGTCCTCGACTCCGGGGCGCTCGGGATCGAGACGCATCCGCGAACTGGAGATGCCTTCCTCGAACAATCCCTTACGGGCGCGATCGAAAGCCGTTTCGGTGGCTGTGCGAGCGGCAACAGCGCGCTTGGAGGCCATACCGAAGCTCTCCTTGTACGCGTTGCCCGCCTGATCGACTTTGAGATCGCCGGGGGACTCGTACGTGCCGGCGAACCACGAGCCGATCATGACGTTCGACGCGCCCGCCGCGAGGGCGAGTGCAACGTCGCGAGGGTGGCGAACGCCGCCGTCGGCCCAGACGTGCTTGCCGAGCTCGCGTGCTGCTGCAGCACATTCCGCGACGGCCGAGAACTGCGGGCGTCCGACGCCGGTCATCATGCGAGTCGTGCACATGGCTCCGGGCCCGACGCCGACCTTGACGATGTCCGCGCCTGCGGCGATCAGATCACGGGTTCCCTGTGCGGACACCACGTTGCCTGCAACCAACGGGACGCCGAGGTCGAGCGCCTTGAGGGTGGTGAGCGCATCGATCATTCTCTGCTGGTGACCGTGAGCCGTGTCCACGACGACCACGTCGGCACCGGCGTCGACGAGTGCCTTGGCCTTGGCGCCCACGTCACCGTTCACACCGACCGCTGCGGCGACCCGGAGTGCGCCGCGCTCATCGACTGCGGGGTCGTAGATGCCGGCACGAATCGCGCCGGTGCGGGTGAGGACGCCGGCGAGGGTTCCGTCCTCGTTGACGATGACGGCCAACGGATCGTGCTTGGTTTCGAGCAGTTCGAAGACCTCACGCGGTGTGGCGGTGACCGGGGCGGTGACGAAGTCGGTGATCGCGACGGTACGTAGGCGAGTGAACCGATCGACATCCGCGCAGGCAGCCTCGGTGACGACACCGAGAGGCTTGCCGTCCTCGACCACCACGACTGCGCCGTGTGCACGCTTGGGTAGCAGCGCCAGCGCATCTGAGACGGCGTCGTCCGGACTCAGCGTGACCGGCGTATCAGCGACGAGGTGGCGGCTCTTGACGAACGCCACGGTCTCGGCGACCGCTTCGGTGGGGACGTCCTGCGGAATGATGACCAGTCCGCCGCGGCGGGCGACAGTCTCCGCCATGCGGCGGCCGGCGACTGCGGTCATATTGGCGACGACGACGGGAATGGTCGTTCCGGATCCGTCGGAAGAATTGAGATCGACGTCGAACCGAGAGGTGACCTCGGTCCGGTTAGGGACGAGGAAGACGTCGTCGTAGGTCAGGTCGTATGGGGGGCGTTGCCCTTCGAGGAACTGCACGTTTCACGAGCCTACCGTCGATTCCGCCGTAGCGCCCTCGGTATCGCGTGCTTGTGAGCGGGAGAGGGCGATCGTGGTCATGATCATGACGGCGACGGCGCACCCGATGAGAGCAATTCCGGGACCGTCGACGCGGAGGCGTTCGTCGAGAACCGTCATCCCCAGGAAGATGGCCGCGATCGGCTCGCCGATCGTCAGGGCAGGTAGCGACGCCGACAGGGGCCCGACCTGGAAAGCGCGCTGTTGGAGGTAGACCCCGATTGCGCCCGAGGCGATCAGCGCCCACGTCTGCCATGCCGAAATCACCCCGACGACGCCATGTCCGAGTAGGTCGGTGACGTACTTGGTGAATGCGACGGCCACGCCGTAGAAGATTCCGGCCGCAGAGCCGAGAAGCAGAGCGCGCCAGCCACCGTCGAGTTTGGACAAGCCGCCGATAGTTGCGACCACGGCCACTGCGACCGTGATCGTCAGTGGCACAGCCCAATCCGACCACGGAGCGTTGCTGTCTCCCTCGGTGGGATCGCCGACGACGAGGAAGATCGCCAAGGAAATCGCGAGCATGATCGCCAATGACCACGCAGAACGGGTGATGCGAATTCCCGAGAACCTGGCCGAAAGTGGCAGCGCGAACAGCAGCGAGGTCACGATCAGCGGCTGCACCACCAACACCGAACCCAACGACAGTGCAACGGCCTGCATGACGTAACCGCCGCCGTCACCGATCAGCCCGGCCCACCACCGAGGACTGCGAATCAACGACGCCACCAACGCCTCGCCCTCCGGAACCGCAGACGCGGCGCGCTGCTGAGCGACGGAGGCACACGCGAAGAGAAGCGCGGCGACGAGTGCGCAGAGAACAGAGATCAGTGGAAGATCACCCATTCCCTCAGTGTGCGCGCTTGCCCGCCCGATTTCCGGCAGACGGCTTTCCTGCGCCGGGTGCGCCGCGACGCGGGGTCAAGCCCTTGGACGCCAGTCGCTCCGAACGGGTCGGGACGGGAGTGCCGTCCGCACGGATCTTCTTCACACTCTTCGGATCGGTGACGCGCCGCGAGGAAGCGGCGCGCTTGTCGCCGTCCTTCTTCATCCGGCCTCCGGCAGCGGTCCGGCCTGCAGTGTCGTGTTCCTGACGGCCGCGCTTGGCGGTGTGCTTGACGGCGACCGTCGTATCGGGAGCTTCGACCGGTATTCCCGTCGGCTCCATCGCGCCGGTGATGCGCGTGAGCTCCAGATCGTCGGGGCGGACCCGCACGCCGTGAACCTTGATACCTGCCTGCTTGGTCAACTTCTCGACCGAATCACGTTCTTCGTCGGTGACGATGGTGACGACGACGCCTGATTCCCCGGCGCGTGCCGTCCGGCCGGCCCGGTGCAGGTAGTCCTTCGCCTCCGCCGGGGGATCGACGTGAACGACGAGCGTCACGTCGTCGACATGGATTCCGCGCGCGGCGACATCGGTGGCGACCAAAACCGGTGTTGTCCCGTCGGAGAACGACGCGAGGGTCTTGGTCCGGTTGTTCTGCGTCTTGCCGCCGTGCAGGGCGCCGGCCGAGACACCGATCAAATGCAGTTGCTGCGCAAGACGATCCACTCCGTGCTTGGTCTTGACGAACATGATGGTCCGTCCCGCCCGTGAAGCGATATGTGCGACAACGGATCTCTTGTCGTCGCGGTCGACGAAGAGCAGGTGATGCTCCATGGTCGAGACCGTGGCAACCGGGGGAGCAGTCGAGTGCGACGCCGGATTGCGCAGGTAACCCGCGACCAGATCGTCGACCTTGCCGTCGAGTGTTGCCGAGAAGAGAAGGCGCTGACCGTCTTTCGGTGTCGTGTCGAGAATCTTCGCAACCTCGTCGATGAAACCCATGTCTGCCATGTGGTCGGCTTCGTCGATGGTCGTGATCACGACGTCGTCGAGAATCACCGACTTCTGCTCGAGTAGGTCGAGTAGGCGCCCTGGGGTCGCGATCAGCAGATCGACGCCGCGGGCAAGGATGTCGGCCTGACGCTTGATCGGAACGCCACCGACCGCATTTGCCACACGCAAACCGATCTCGGTAGCAGCGTCGTCGAGTGCCTTGTGGATCTGGATCGCCAGCTCACGGGTGGGAGCGAGCACCAAACCGCGCGGACGATTCCGCTTGCTCGCCCCGCCCTTGAGGCGCACCAGCATCGGAAGCCCGAAGGCCAGAGTCTTTCCGGAACCCGTCGCGCCGCGCCCGAGGACATCCCGGCCGGCAAGAACATCGGGGATGGTTGCCGACTGAATGGGGAAGGGGGCATCGATGCCGCTACGGCGCAACGCGTGCACCATCACGGCGGGGATTCCGAGGTCGACGAACGAACGCCCTTCGGTCGAGGTGGGCGAGTCGATCGTCGATTCCTGCATTTGTCCAGGCTACCGGGTATCGGTAGACGCAGATGACCGCATCTACCGATACCCGCTGTGAATCAGGCCTCGATTTCGCTGCGGTCACCGCTCCACAGTGTGTGGAACTTGCCCGGCTTGTCGATGCGCTCGTAGGTGTGCGCGCCGAAGAAGTCGCGCTGACCCTGAGTCAGGGCGGCCGGCAGACGCTCCGCGCGGAGACCGTCGTAGTACGAGAGCGAAGACGCGAACGCCGGTACCGGAATGCCGAGCATCGTCGCGGTGGCGACCACGCGGCGCCAGCTGTCGATGCCTGCCTCGATGGCCTCGCGGAAGTACGGCGCCAGGATCAAGCTCGGCAGGCTCGGATCCGCGTCGAACGCGTCCTTGATGCGGTTGAGGAACTGCGCACGGATGATGCAGCCACCGCGCCAGATCGTCGCCAGGTCGGCAGGCTTGAGGTTCCAGTCGTACTCGGCGCTGCCGGCAGCGATCTGATCGAAGCCCTGCGCGTACGCCACGATCTTCGACGCGTACAGCGCGGCCTGGATGTCGGCGGCGAACTGCTCGGCGTCAGCAGGCTTGTCGCCGAGAGAGCCGGCGGCCAGACCCTGCGCCTGAGCTGCGGCGCGCTGATTGCGGCTACCGGACAGTGCGCGAGCGAAAACGGCCTCGGCGATACCGGTGACCGGCACGCCCAGATCCAGAGCGGACTTGACCGTCCAGCGGCCCGTGCCCTTCTGCTCGGCAGCGTCGACGATGACGTCGACCAACGGCTTGCCCGTCTCGGCGTCGACCTGGCGGAGCACCTCGGCGGTGATCTCGATCAAGTAGGACTCGAGCGTGCCCTTGTTCCACTCGGTGAAGACGTCTGCGACCTGACCGGCGTCGTAACCGAGTGCGTCGCGGAAGAGGTTGTACGCCTCGCCGATGAGCTGCATGTCGGCGTACTCGATGCCGTTGTGCACCATCTTGACGAAGTGACCGCTGCCGTCGGGGCCGATGTGCGTGCAGCACGGGGTGCCGTCGACGTGAGCGGAGATGGACTCGAGAAGCGGGCCGAGAGCCTCGTAGGACTCCTTCGGGCCGCCGGGCATGATCGACGGACCGTTGAGTGCGCCTTCTTCGCCACCGGAGATACCAGCGCCGACGAAGTGCAGACCGCGGGCGCGGATCGCTGCTTCACGACGGATCGTGTCGGTGTAGAGCGAGTTGCCACCGTCGATGATGATGTCGCCGGGCTCCATGGCGTTCGCGAGCTCTTCGATCACGGCGTCGGTCGGGGCGCCGGCCTTGACCATGATCAGGACGCGTCGCGGCTTCTGCAGTGCGGCAACAAACTCCTCGACGGTCTCGGTGCGCACGAAATCGCCCTCGGAACCATGCTCGGCGATCAGGGCATCGGTCTTCGCGATGCTGCGGTTGTGCAGGGCAACTGTGTGACCGTGGCGGGCGAAATTGCGGGCAATATTCGAACCCATGACGGCCAGGCCGGTGACGCCGATCTGAGCTCGGGGTGATTCGGTGCTAGTGGTTGACATACTTACAGCTTTCCCTCTCGGTCCGCGGCTGTGAAATCCTGCGCTGTGCGCAGCCGAAAACGGTGCGGCCGCGACGCGCGTGAACATCAGACCGTGCATACAAAACACGGATGCAGATCACTTTAATTGCAGTGACCTGCATCCGTCTCGATACAGCTTCCGGCACAGCCGGAAGGTTCTCAGTGTTCAGTTGTCGAGCCGCAGCTCAGCGCAGGTATTACCGCTGTTCGCGCTTCGGGCCGTCGAATCCGTCATAGCTACGACGGTCGGTGCGGCTGCGGAAGCCGCCACCGCTGGTCGAGGCTGCACGGTTGTCGCCGCCGTCGCGGTTGCCCTGGTATCCACCGGAAGAGCGGTTGCCCTGATATCCGGTCGAGGGGCGGCTGTCGCGATCGCCGTACGAGCGGTTGTTGTCGCGGTTGCCCTGGTATCCACCACCGGAAGAGCGGTTGCCCTGGTAACCACCGCGGCTCTCGCCGTCACGGCTTCCCTGGTATCCGCCCGAAGAGCGGTTTCCCTGGTAACCCGTCGACGGGCGGCTGTCGCGGTCTCCGTAGGACGGACGGCTGTCACGGTTGCCCTGGTAACCACCGCTGGAGCGATCACCCTGGTATCCACCGGAAGAGCGGTTGCCCTGGTAACCACCGCGGCTCTCGCCGTCACGGCTTCCCTGGTAGCCACCCGAAGAGCGGTTTCCCTGGTATCCGGTCGAGGGGCGGCTGTCGCGGTTGCCCTGGTAACCACCGCTGGAGCGATCACCCTGGTATCCGCCGCGGCTCTCGCCGTCACGGTTGCCCTGGTAGCCACCGGAAGAGCGGTTGCCCTGGTAGCCGCCCGAAGAGCGGTTGCCCTGGTAGCCGCCACGGCTTCCGCCACGATCACCGAAGGAACGCTCGCCACGAGAAGAGCTCTCGCGCAAGGGTTCTCCGGTCGGCTTCTTGGCGCCGGTGATGCGAGCAAGTTCAGCAGAACCCGGGGTGACGGCAACGGCTGCGGCATTGACGCCGGCCATTCCGGTCAGACGCTTGAACTGACGCTTCTGGTTGGGCAGCACGATGGCGACAACGGTGCCCTTCTCGCCGGCGCGAGCGGTACGACCAGCGCGGTGCAGGTAGTCCTTGTGGTCGGCCGGGGGATCGACGTGAACGACGAGGTCGATGCCGTCGACGTGGATACCGCGCGCTGCAACGTCCGTTGCGACGAGGACCGGGGTGCGGCCGTTCTTGAAACGCTCGAGGACGCGGGTGCGCTGGTTCTGTGCCTTGCCGCCGTGAAGCGACTCGGCAGCGATGCCGACGGCGCGGAGGCGATCGGTGATTCCCTCGCAACCGAGCTTGGTGCGGGCGAACATGATGGTGCGTCCGTCGCGGGCACCGATCTCGGCGAGGACGGAATCCTTCTGCCCACGATCGACGAGGAGGACGTAGTGCTCCATCGTGTCGACGCTCGCGCGGCCGTCTTCGGTGGAGTGGGTGACATGGTTGGCCAGGAACTGACGAACCAGCGACTGGACCTCACGGTCGAGGGTTGCCGAGAACAGCAGACGCTGTCCGTCTGCGGGGGTCTCGCCGAGGATCGAGCGAACCTCGGGCAGGAAGCCCATGTCCGCCATCTGATCGGCTTCGTCGAGTGCGGTGATTTCCACCGAGTCGAGGATGCAGGTGCCCTGACGCAGGTGATCGCCCAGGCGACCCGGCGTTGCGACGAGGACGTCTACGCCGCGGCGAAGCTGATCGACCTGCTTGGCGAACGGCGTTCCACCGACAGCGGGACGAACCGTGAGTCCGAGTGCGCCGGCGTAGGAGTTGAGGGAGTCGACCACCTGGAAAGCAAGCTCACGGGTGGGGACGAGCACGAGTGCGCGGGGACGCTTGGCGGCCGGGCGATCTTCGTGGCGTGAGAGGCGGGTCAGCATCGGCAGGCCGAAGGCGAGGGTCTTACCCGATCCGGTCTGTGCGCGGCCGAGAACGTTGGTTCCGGCGAGCGCGTCCGGGATGGACTGCGCCTGGATGGGGGACGGGACGGTGATGGAGTTGCGCGCCAATGCGGCAACAAGCTGCTCGGGCAGGCCGATCTCGGCGAAGGTGATACCCGGCTCGGTGGCGACTGCTTCTTCGGCAGCGGGGGTGTTGACGGTGGGGTCTTCGATGTTCTCGGAAGACGACATTTGGACAGCGTTGGTCACGCGGAAACCTCTCCGGACTACGGGCACGTCGCGGAGCGGAAGAAGCCATGCTGAAATACACGACACAGTTCGCAAAGGGACGAGCCAGGGCACATGTCACCTGGCAATCCGAACGCATACTGCGGGGAATTGGGCTGTGTGCCGTTATATGTTGACGGACCACGATGGTGGCCGTGGTCCACTCTACGCCACCGGGGACACCGAAGTCAGGTGGCCCCGCCTGTGACCTGCACTACTACACGGGGTTGCGCAGGTCAAGACTCAGTATGCGTTGAAAAGCAGTCGAAGTTCGGTGAGCCAGGGCACAGCCACCGCAACCGTGGGAACCACGAGAATCGCGACCGCCCCGAGATACGCAAAAACTGCGATGCGGGGATCTGCATCGTCGGCCGAGAGGCGCTGCACTCGGATGAGCGTCGACGGGCCGCCCGCTGCCATCGCTCCGCGGGGTGCCGTCGATCCGGCACACGCGACAAGTGCCCGCGCGAGAGGGGTGGGACCGGTAGCCCGCACAGCTGAATCGTCGGCGAGCAACTCCACCAGCAGTTGTACCGATCCCAGAGCCGACTTACTACGGACGAAACGGGGGAACGCGTGGTTGACGGCCGTGAAAGCCTCGAGGACCAGATCGTGACGAGCTCGCAGGTGCGAACGCTCGTGCGTCAGGATTGCTTTGACCTCGGCATGATCGAGGTTCTGCAGAGTGCCTTGACTGAGTACCACGCGTTGGCGCAGACCTGGCAGGCAGTATGCGATCGGTTCGTCCACGTCCAGCACCCGCAGATCGGGTGTGCGTTCCACCGACGCGGGCATGGCGCAGTCGTCGAGAAGGTCCACCAACACGCGGTGACGTGCACGGCGACGTCGGGTTCTCACAGCGACCTGGATTATCGAGAAGATCAGCTTCGCGCCGATCAGAAGCGTCAGGGCAAAAACAACCACGTACAGAATCCACAGCGGGAGCCCGAGTGCATCGATTTCGGCGGTCGGGGCCGTCGTCGGCCTACCGTCAGCGCCGGGAACGAGCAGCTGGCTGGCAATGGCCAGGCCCGAGCTGAATGCCGACAGCACCGCAGCAATTGCGACGGCTTGCCACAGAACCAACGCCGCGCGTGGAGCGCGGTAAGGCCACGTGGAGCGGCTCAGGAGTGCGGGAACCGGACCGGCCAGCAACAAGGCAAGCAGTCCGAAAACCAGTGCAGTAGTGGCGTTCATGTCCTACACATCATGCACGACGAAATCAGTTCGGCCTAGAAATTCCGGGCTGCGCAGCCTTTTTCGCGGACTCGCGCACCTCGAGGGCAGCGAGCGCTTCGCGGAGAGCATCGGCTTCGTCAGCATTGACCTGTCCCACGAAGTGGACGAGTGCCGCAGCGCGACCGCCGGACTCCGGAGCCTGGGCCAGAGCGTCGACCATCAGGCTCGCGACCAGTTCTTCGCGCTTGTTGACGGGAAGATAGCGATGGGCGCGATCGTCACGCTGCTGAATCACCAGATGCTTCTTCGCCAGGCGCTGCAGAACGGTCATTACCGTCGTGTACGCCAATTCGCGATGTGTCGCGAGTGCTTCATGCACCTGTCGCACAGTTTGCGGTTCCGATGTGGACCACAAATGATCCATCACCGCGCGTTCGAGTTCACCTAGACCTGCCATTCTTCGATTCTACGGACTTCCACGACGAAATACGTACTACTGGTAGTAGTAACCGCCTCGGTGGGGGTGTGGTATTGGCCATAGTGATCTGCGTGACGGTTACGGTGGTGTGAGACGACCAAAGTCCCGACAATGACGATGCCCGATAATTGCAAGCCAACAGTCGATCCGCAGAAAGTAGCCGCACGTAGATGACGATCGACAGTTCGCCGGGCACCGAAGAATCGACATCACGGGCGCGGGTAGTCACGCAGAAAGCTGCCGGCATCATCCGTTTCGGCATTCGCGACGCACCCTTGACGGTCGTCCTACTTCTCACCATGTGGATACTGGGCGCCGTAACCGGCAGCATCGTTCACGGACCGTCCCGCGATCTCGAGCACACGATCGGTGCGGGAATGGGCTCGATCCAGCACGGACATGTCTGGATTCCACTGAGCTCCGCGCTGTGGGCAGGAAACCTGCTCGGGTACATCGGCGCGAGCGTGCTCCTGATTGCGGTCGCTGCACCCCTCGAACGGCGGATGGGAACGATCAAGCTGGCGATCGCCGGCGCAAGCACTCAAATCTTGGGAGTTCTGCTCGGGCTCGGCTGGGCATCCTTCGTGAAAGTGTTCGACTCCAATTGGGGGTTCCGCCTCCATGTCGGCTCCGCTGTCGGCGCGAGCGCGTGGATTGTCGGCGCCGCGATGGCCGCCAGCTCGAACATGGGGACATTGTGGCGTCGCCGCATCCGCGTCGGAACCCTGGCTTTGACCATCACCTTGGCCTTGTTCAGTGGTCAGCTGCAAGATGTCATCCGATTTTTTGCCGCTGTGGTGGGTTTGGTGATCGGACAGTGGATCGTCGGACGATCGGCTCGCGGTGAACGCATCGCCGGGACACAGCGAGAGGGCCGTGTCCTGGTCGCCATCGTCGTCGCGGCAAGTGCGATCGGCCCGATGATCGCCGCGCTGTCCCCACAGGCGGTTGGCCCACTCGCCGTACTCCGCGATCTCTTCCGTGGTGTTCCCTGGACCGTCGCAGAAGTACGTGAGCTGTGCGCCGAATCCGCGTCGGATCCGGACTGCCGACGCGGCCTCCTCGAGCTGAGACTCTCGGGGATCGGGCCGACTCTGCTCTCGTTGATGCCGTCGATTTTTGTGCTGGTGTTGAGCGATGGGCTCCGTCGTGGCCGCAGATTCGCCTGGATTGCGACTGTCTGTGCTCAGGTCGTCTTACTCGTCCTCTCGATCGGGAACTTCGTCATCAGGTTCGTCGACGCAGTCGACAGTGACAGCTTGTTCTACGGAATCAGCGATCCGAACGTGTATCGAACGCTGGTGCCGTTCCTGACACCGCTCTTCGTGCTGATCCTGCTGATCGCCACACGTCGATACTTCGACGTCGCGGCCCCGGCCAAGACGTATCGACGTCTCGGTGCTGCGATCGTGACCTTGCTCGCGGTCCTCGCCGTGATCTACGTCGGCGGCGGAATGCTCGCCAGGCACGGGTTCGACCGCGAGCCCACGGTCACGTTGCTGCTCGCGGACTTCCCACAGCGCCTTGTACCGCCGGTGTACCTGCAGTTGATCGACCCGCGCCTGCTTCCCGTGGACATCGAGTCGACGTTGCTCTTCGAGTGGACCGGCGTCGTGTTCTGGGGCGTTGCCGCCGTGTTGGTATTCGTGAGTTTCCTCAAGCCGGTCAAGACCGCCGATCCCAAAGCCGCCGAACGAGCGCGATCCATGTTGATCGCCGGTACCGGCAGTCCGTTGTCGTGGATGACGACGTGGAAGGGGAACACTTACTGGTTCAGCGCGGACGGTTCGAGTTACGTCGCGTATCGCGTCATCGCCGGCGTTGCTCTCACCACCGGTGATCCGGTCGGTCCTCCAGATCGCATGCGCGCGGCGATCGAGGGGTTCGCCGAGTTCGCGTCGTCGAACGGTTGGATTCCCTGCTTCTATTCCGTGACCGACGACGCCCGAACCATCACCGATTCGATGGGCTGGAGCGGTCTACAGGTCGCCGAAGAAACCGTGCTCGACCTGGGACAAGTCGCGTTCACAGGAAAGCGGTTCCAGGACGTGCGCACAGCACTGAACCGGGCGAAGAAGTCAGGTATCACCGCCGAGTGGATTTCCTTCCCTCATGCACCTCTCGCGATCAAGGATCAGATAGTCGCCATCTCGGAGGAGTGGGTAGCGGACAAGGGGATGCCCGAGATGGGATTCACCCTCGGTGGACTCGACGAGGTCGAGGACGAACAAGTGCGGTGCCTGATCGCGGTCGACGAGGATCGCACCGTGCACGGTGTCACGTCGTGGCTACCGGTGTACCGCGACGGCAAAGTCGTCGGGTGGACACTCGACTTCATGAGGCGACGCTCCGAAGGGTTCCGTCCCGCGATGGAGTTCCTCATCGCTTCCGCTGCACTGAAATTGGAGGAGGAGGGCGTCGAGTTCCTCAGTCTGTCCGGTGCACCGCTGGCAACAATCGCCGCTGACTCCGAGAGGAATGCGAACGAACCGGAGGCCACGACTTTCTCGGCGATGATGGACAGCGTGCTCGACCTACTCGGTCGCACCCTTGAACCGGTGTACGGATTTCGATCGCTGCTGGCCTTCAAATCGAAGTTCCAGCCGCGGTACGTGCCGATGCACATGACATTCGCCGATCCAGCCGCGTTGCCGAGCATCGGCAACGCGGTCGGACGGGCATACCTGCCGACCGTGACGATCGGTCAGGGATTCAAACTCGTTCGGACGATTCTGGGTCGCTGATTCGCGATCGTCACGCAGGCTTTGCCGGCCCGCCGACGGCGCCGAACACGTGCCGGGTTCCGATCGGAACGATCAGCGGCCGATCCGAGACGGGATCGTCGATGACCGCGGCTTCGAGACCGAACACCTCGAGCAGAAGTTCCGCGGAAATGATGTCCTTGGGGACACCAGAAGCGACGACGGCGCCGTCGCGCATCACGATCAGATGATCGCTGTATCTGACCGCGAGATTGAGGTCGTGCAGAACCATCACCACGGTGCGCCCCATTTCCTCGTGGAGTTGATCCACCAGGTCGAGGACTTCCATCGAGTGCGCGAGGTCCAGATAGGTAGTCGGTTCGTCGAGAAGCAGGATGTCGGTTCCCTGGGCGAGAGCCATCGAGATCCAGGCTCGCTGACGCTGACCGCCGGACAATTGATCGACGGGCCGATCGGCGAGATCCGAGACACCGGTCAGCTCTAGTGCTTCGGCGACCTCGCCCTCGTCGTCCGCGGACCACTGCCTGATCCACGACTGGTGCGGGTGGCGCCCACGTGAGACCAAATCGGCGACGGTGAGCCCTTCCGGCGCAACAGGAGTCTGGGGGAGCATTCCGAGCACCCGCGCGACTTCCTTGGTCTTCATCGAACTGATCGCCTTGCCGTCGAGGATGACCGATCCACCCTTTGGCTTGAGCAGACGACCGAGCGCGCGCAAGAGCGTCGACTTGCCGCAACCGTTGGGTCCGATGACCGTCGTGATCACGCCGGTGGGGATCTCGAGATCGAGTCCGTCGACGATGATGCGATCCCCGTACCCGAGCGTCAGATTCTGCGCGACGAGACGCGAAGGAGCATCGGTGGACTGGGCGATGGTGGTCATGCTGTGACCTTCCGATTGTTACGAACCAACAGGTAGAGCAGGAACGGGCCGCCCAGTGCGGAAGTCACGATTCCGACGGGGAGTTCCACAGGCAGAATTGTTCGAGCGATGACGTCGCTGCCTACCACCAGTACAGCACCGGTCAGCGCGGAAGCCACGATGGGCGGGCCGGCGGAGCGCACCAGACGCATGGCGACCTGTGGCGCAGCCAGGGCGACAAAGCCGACCGGACCTGCTGCTGCGGTCGCGATGGCGGCCAGTGCCACGGCGGAAAGCAACAACTTGGCCTGTGATGATTGCAAGCGAACACCGAGTGAGGTTGCGTTGTCGTCGCCCAACCGCAGTGCTCCCATGGTGAACGATGCGATCACCGCGTAGCCGCCGACTACTGCGACGGCGATTGCGACCGGCCACATCTGATTCCAGGTGGCACCGTTGAGTGAACCGTTGAGCCACACCTGTGCGCGAGAAGCGTCGTTGATGTCCGCCGAGATGAGGAGCCATCCCGTCGCTGCCACCAGCATGGCGTTGATGCCGATACCGATCAGGATGAGGCGGAACCCCTCGACGCCCTTGCGCCACGCCAAGGCGTAGATCACCACTGCTGTCAGTAGGCCGCCGCAGAGCGCAGCCAACGGAATCCCCAGTGTGGCAAGCAGTCCCACGAACGAGCCACCCCCGCCGAGTACGATGAGTGCCACTGCGGCGGCACTCGATCCAGCCGTGATTCCGAGGATGTCGGGGCTGGCGAGGGCATTGCGCGCAATCGTCTGGGTGACCGCACCGGCAATGCCGAGTGCCATACCGATGAAGAGCGCGGTGAGCGACCGAGGAAGTCGAAGGTCGAAGACGATCAGGTTCTGTGTCTTGCTGCCATTGCCGAGCAGGACCGAAATGACATCGGGGATCGAGATCGGATAGTCGCCTCGCCCGATGTTGATGCAAAGCAGAAGGAACAGCGCAACTGCGAGGGCAATGCTCACCGACACCGCGAGTGGGCGGTAGACGAGCGAGAATCCACCGAGGCGGATCGACTTACGTGAGGGGACGGTCCGGGGGAGTACCCGGAGTTCCTGCTTGAGCGTCACAGACTTGCCAACTTCCTGCGGCGTACGAGAGCGATGAAGAACGGAGCGCCGAACAGGGCCAAGATGATGCCGACCTGCAACTCACCAGGGCGCACGACCACGCGGCCGATGATGTCCGCGGTGATCAACATGACCGCGCCGAGTAAGCCCGCGTACGGGACCAGCCAGCGGTAGTCGGGTCCGGTGATGGCCCGGGCTACGTGAGGGACCACCAAACCGATGAACGCGATCGGACCACACGCCGCGGTGGCGGCGCCGGTCAGCAGGGTGATCGCGACGATGCCGAGTGTGCGACTGAACGCGATGTTCGTTCCCAAGGCTTTTGCGACGTCTTCACCCAAGCTGAGGACGTTGAGCCCCGGCGTACTTGCCAAGGCGATGACCAATCCGAGTATCAGGAAAGGCAGGACCTGCCAGAGGACATCGAACCCGCGACCGGACACCGACCCGACAACCCAGAAACGGTAGGCGTCCAGGCTCGTCTGGTCGAGGATTATCACGGCGTTGGTCATGGCTTGCAGGAAGAACGCGACGGCTGCGCCCGCCAGAGCCAGACTCAGAGGACTTGCGCCGCCGTTTCCGATGGAAGACAAGCCGAAAACGACGATGCTGGCGACGAAGGATCCTGCGAACGCGAACCAGAGGTACTGACTCGGCGCCGTAAAGCCGAAGAGGTAGATCGCCATGACCACGAAGAACGCCGCGCCTGCGTTGAGGCCGAGTAGACCGGCATCCGCCAACGGGTTGCGCGTGTGTCCCTGAATCAAGGCACCGGCGATACCGAGTGCAATTCCGACAACAAGACCCAAAATCGTTCGTGGGGCGCGCAACGTCCGCACGATGATGTCCGTTTGAGTTCCGTCCGAATTGAAGAGCGCGTGGAAGATCTCGGCGAAGGTCAATGGACGAGCGCCCACCGCGATACTCGCGAGCATCACAAGCGCGAGCAGCACGGTGAGGACCGCGAGTCCGATCAGGCGGCGCCGGCGAGTTGCACCGACGCTGTTGTCGCGTGCGAGTTCTTCGAAGCCCTCGTCGCGGGCCGTGCTTTCTCGGACCACCTCGATGCCGCTTCGGTCGAACGGTCTGCGCAGAGCCCGGCGGACACCGATGGGCTGTTTGGTGGTCGCGTCACGCGTGACCAGGCCAACCCATCCCTTCCCCGAGGTCCGACCGGTTGCCCCCTCACGGAATCCGAGGTTCCACACAAGGAGACCGACGGCGATGGCTATTGCTGTCCCGCCGAAGACTGCTCGATCGGCCTCGCCGCCACCGTTGTCGTCACGGAGCGACTGGACGATGTACCAGCCGACGATCAACGGAAGTAGGAACACCGCCGCGTCGAAAAGTCCAGCCAGGACACGCATTCGGACAGGAGCGGGGCCGCGCGGCACGATGCGCCGTCCGTACGTCTCGCTGGGTCCTCGGGGATGTCCGTTCCCGAGAGATTTGATCATCGTCACTGGCGGTTCGAGCTCCTGGTCTTGGTGCGCAGGGAATTCGCATCTTAGGTTACGGAACCCTATGCGGGTGCGCTTCCTGCGGGGGACGTTCCTGTGAATATGCGGTGCCCAGCGTCACAGTTCTTTACTCTTGAATTATGGTGAGGCTAACCTACATTAAGAACCACAAGACAACTTCGGCCGATTGGAGTGCACGGTGACCATCACCTTGACCACCCAGCATGCGGATGTTCGTGAATTCGAACTCCGGTCGAACGCATTGAGCCGCACCAGCGTTCGCCTACGAGCACTCAACCCTGACTATCCGCGCGTCTACGCGGTTGCCGCCATGGCGGGCGAAGGTAAACGGCGTTGGTGGCAACTGAGCGAGGGCCTGTGCGGGGATCGGGTGCATCAGATGTTCGCCCGTTCACTTCAAGATCTCGACAGCGCCGAAGCTGCGGCGATCCAGGTTGCAACGTCACTTATTCATGCCGTGGTCGGCAGGGTGGCCGCGTCGATCGTCTCCGAGGGGTCCGCATGGGACCCGGGGCTCGAGAACCTGTTCATCCACATGGACAGCGACGGCGGAATCGACTGGGCCGGCGTGGTCGACGAAACGCTGCGCGTTGCGCCCAACGGACGGGAGTCCGGCAGTGACGGTGTCGTCGACATGCCATGTGAAGAAGCGCTCCTTGTCTGGACCGCGCACCGTTGCCTGACTTCACTCCGAGCGATCTATGACGCCGTCGCCAGGTGTGCGCCCGTCGACCAGTTCAGATTCTGGGGCCTGGTAGGGGAGTCGATCCTGGGTGCAGCGGCCTACGTCCCCATCTTGGCCGGTGAGGGCGAATCGGCCGCTCAGCGTCGAGGGCAGGGACTGCTGGACGCCTTTGTGGCCGCCGGGCTGCCGGTTCGTGCGCGCCGCAAGGTCTCGCTACGCCCTCGTTGGAACCAGTTCGACGAAGGGCTTGCTAAATTAGGTCAGCCTTGCCTATGATTGTGGAAGACCTCGCAGAGAGCTACACGACGCGAGAGTGACGAAACTGCCGGACCGCGCCGGAGTCCTGAGGGCTGCAGAGACTCCCGGTCCTTCCCACGGCGGGTTTCCCATCGAATGATGGGAAACCCGCCGGTTCTTTTTCCAGACCTGATTCCAAGCTCGAGTTACCTCTCGTGTAATCAGGTAGGGAGTGGCAGCCACACCGGCGCCAGAGAATCACAGATGGAGATGGCATGGTCGACACTGCTGAGACCGCAGAGATGATGAAACGGCTCGGGACGGGCTTCGACGCCACCATCGGCCTGGAATACACCGAACTGAGCCCAGACCGTGTGAGGGCGCAATGGACGGTCAAGCCCACGCTGCACCAGCCCGCCGGGATACAGCACGGGGGTGTGTACTGCTCGGTGGTGGAGTCTCTCGCCAGCGTCGGCGGCACCGTGTGGCTGGGCGAGCGAGGACACGTAGTCGGAGTCAACAACAACACCGACTTCCTGCGCGCAACGCGGGAGGGCACTCTCACCGCTGAAGCCACCCCGATTCATCGCGGACGCACCCAGCAACTCTGGGAAGTTCGCATCACCGACGAGAACGGCCGACTCGTTTCCAAGGGGCAGGTTCGCCTCGCGAACATCACCGAGGTGGCGAAGATCGGAAACTGACCACGCGGCAGTCGATCAAATAACGAAGGGGGGGGGGGGGGGGGGGAGTCACAACCACCC